>JBBSCO010000032.1:0-31023 GCA_038250235.1 Methylacidiphilales bacterium
AAAGGCTTGAATGCCAACATGGCTTTCCACGGCACGGGTTCGGCATTTTTGACCTCAAGCGTCACAGGAACATCAGGAATCCGTTTCAAAAAGTACAGACTGGTCAGCGCCCCGGCGAAGCTGACCGCGAAAGCTAAGGCAAAACCGATATGGGAGTCCGTCCATTTCAGAATTCCCGCTGTCAACAAAGACGTGAACACAATCGAAGCCAGACTGCACATCTGATCCGTGGAAACATACCTTCCCCGCACCGACTCGGGAACCAGTTGGCTCATCCATGGCAAAAATCCGCAGGAAGAAAAACCACGGCTCGCATTAAAACAAATCAGAAAAAAAAGCATCAAAATCATCTTCGACGCTGAGTCAATGGTCGCAGGCAAAATCGGCACGATGATCATGCCTATGATGAACAAACTACGGATCGACCAACCTCGCAATACAAACGTGCGATAACCCGTTCTCTCGACAAACCTCGCGGCTGGAATCTGCAGAATCGTAAACAACGGAGTCAGTGAAGCCAAAACACCCAGAATCGTTCCGCTGGCCCCCAGACCACGGAAGTACAACATCATCGGAAGTCCCAGCACGATCGAAAACGACATGCTGTTGTAGATCTGAAACCAATAAGCGTTCCCCATGCCCTCAGGCATCGGATCTTTGTATTCAAAGATCAGCTCTTCTTCGTTTTTCAAAGCACCTTTCTCAACAACCTGGAACTCGGAACGCGTAACCAGAAACAAAGAACTTCCTAGTCCCTCGGCTTCATCAGCGGAAAAAGAATGACATCACGGATCGACTCCGCACCCGTCAACATCATGATCAACCGGTCAATACCCATGCCCAATCCTCCTGCCGGCGGCATGCCATGTTCCAAAGCCGTGAGAAAATCTTCGTCCAGCTTCTGCGTCTCTTCCCCAGCCTGGTTTTCCAGACGCTCACGCTGGACGATAGGATCGTTCAACTCACTGTAACCGGGCGAAATTTCCTGCCCGTTGATAATCAGTTCATAAACATCCACCAACCCGGGATTTTCCAGGTTCTGCCGCGCCAAGGGCACCAACTCCTTGGGCAGATGGGTGACAAAGAGAGGGTTGATCGTTTTGGCTTCCACCAGCTTTTCAAATACCTGGTTGGACACTTCAAAATCCTCCATCTGTGGACTCAGCTCCACTCCAAGGCTTTGGGCACGCTCCCGTCGCCCCTCCGATGTCAGTTCAAAGAAATCAGCACCAGCGGCCTCCTTGATACAGTCATGATACCGCTTCCGCTTCCAAGGCCGTGTCAGGTCGATCACCTTTTCCGACACGACCTCACCCTGCTCGTTTTTCTGCTCATGGCGCAACACCTCGCCACCCTTGAACTGCATGGCCAGTGATGTGATCAGTTCCTCAACCAGATCCGCCATTTTTTCAAAATCGGCATAGGCCCAATAAGCCTCCAGCATGGTGAATTCCGGGTTATGCTTTCGGGAAATACCCTCGTTCCTGAAGTTGCGGTTCAATTCGAAAACTTTCTCAAACCCTCCCACGAGCAAGCGCTTGAGATACAATTCCGGGGCGATGCGCAGATAGAGCGGGATTCCCAGGGCCTTGTGATGCGTCAGAAAAGGCTGGGCCGCCGCCCCGCCGGGAATGGCCTGCATCATTGGCGTCTCCACTTCCATGAAACCCTTGCTTTCCATGAACTTGCGGATCTCCCGGGTGATCAGGCTGCGCATCTGCAGCAACTCTTTGACTTCCGGATTGCAAATCATGTCGAGATAACGTTGCCGATACCGCTGCTCCGTGTCGTTCAGCCCGTGCCATTTTCCGGGTAGCGGCTTCAGGGCCTTGCTAAGAAAACTGAGGGTTGTGACCTTGATCGATTTTTCACCTGTCTTGGTTGTGAAAAGAGTTCCGTCCACCCCGATGAAGTCTCCCAGATCAATCAACTTGAAAACTTCCTGCTCTTTTTCCGTCAGGGTCTTGGTCTGGACATAAATCTGAAGCTTCCCCGCCTCATCCTGTAGATGCAAAAAATGACTTTTGCCCATGTCCCGGTGGGAAACCACGCGACCGGCGTAACGGACTTCAAGATTCTCCTCGTAAAAATTGAGGATGGCTTTGGAAGTTTTCGTGTTCGGAAAAAGGCCGCCAAAGGGGTCCACCCCCAATTCCCGCAGTTTGTCCACCTTCGCGCGACGAATCGACAACAGCTCACTTAATTCTTCCATAAGAGGAAAAAGCCTAGGTGAGCCCAGCCTGACCCGCAAACTTTTTCCCCGCGCGGCTTAAAGCAGCACTTCGGAAGAATAGGTGCCGGATGAAAGCGTTTTTTCTGCACCTGAAAGATCCGTCACTATCACTTTGCCCCGGCAAACAACATCCCCGGAAAATCTGACACGCCCCTGCACCTTCAATTCTGTACACGCTTTTAACGAAGGCACCCCTTTTGCAAAAAGTTCCTCAAAATCGGAAACTTTTTTATAATGGCTCTCATCAAGTTTGACCACGGGCAAAACAGGACAGTCTTCCGACTGTTTCAAAGTCCAATCCTCCTGCACCACATAGGCATCCGATCTCAAGACCAGAAGGTCTGAGCAGGTTTTGACCGGGGCAAATCGTGTGCGGGGAACAACCAACGCACCCGTGCCCTCAAAAGCTTCAATCGCAGCTCCCATGGCGGTTTCCAATTGGTAGACCTTGGGCGAAGACGGGTCTTTCGGATCCACTGTTTTACTGTTGCGGATAAGAGGCAATGGAATAAATCCCCCTGCTTCGGCCAGACGTTTTTGCAAAACCTCCAGATTGATCCAGAGATTGTTTGTGTTGAAAAAGCGGTGCTTCCCGGTGTCCTGGAAGGCCTCGTTGTCCGCTTCAGGGCATTGCGCCGACTCACGAAGCAGAAACCTCCCGCTGCTTTTACGAATGGCCAAATGTCCGCCCTTCTTGTCTGATGCCGTTCTTTCCGCCACTTCCATCATGAAAGAAAAGTTTTTCCCGGCAAAATAGCGCAGAATTTGAATGTCCAGACTGGCACCCAGATTGTCCGCGTTGGAAACGAACAGATAGCGAATTCCTTTTTTCAGGTAGGCTTCCAACAAACCGGATGCAGCCAAGGAGGGATAAAGATCCCCGTGGCCGGGAGGACACCACTCCAGGGACTCGTTTCGGGGCCATTGCACCGCCTCTAAGCTTTCGGCATCGATTTTTGGAACCTTGGATTGGACGAAATCCAAAGCCAATCCTCCGCCCAGGTCCGGATAACTACCCAGATATTCCAGGGTATCCTGCCGGGTACTGAAGCTGTTCATCAGACAGAAAGGAATCGGACACTTATAGACCTCCCGCTGATGGAGAATCTGGCGGGCAATGAGATCAAGAAAAGTAAGGCCGTCTTTTATCGTGATCAGGGATTTTGCTTTATCCAAACCCATGCCTGTTCCAAGGCCTCCATTGAGCTTTAGAACTGCCGCTTGTGCCATCAGTCCTGCTTCCGGATGCCCGTTGCCTGCCACTTCCTCCAATCGGGGAAGATCCCTTACCGCCTCAATTTCGGATTCGGAAACCAGACCTGTTTCCCCAGTGACAAGGGCCTGATAATTTTGGCGAAAGGCGGCTATGGCCAGATCGCCCAGGCCCTCTTTCCGCATTTTTACTTCGATATTTTTCAACGCGTCCATGAAGGAAAATAATCACGAAGAAAGGGATTTTTACACGAACAAAAAGAAGATTCTTCGGCAACGCCATTCTGTGCAGAGCGGAGGATGACTGAAGGGAATGGGTTCGGTTATTTGACCAAAGCAGATATCTCTTTAAACTGCGGATGCTCCGCGTCACTCAGAAGCTCAAACAGCAATGCTTCCGCCGATGTCAGAAGAATTTTATCCGCAGCAAATTCGCTCAGGGCCAGATCCTTGTTTTCCTGGAAACGGGAGCCGCAGGCATCGGCCACCACCACCACGGTTTTCCGCTGCATGATGAGATCGTAAATGGTCTGGCGGACGCAAATGTGGGTTTCCAATCCGGCCACAATGATCTTTTTCCGCGTCAGACGTTCGTTGAACTCACCTGCGGAAAAGCGCGTTTTCTCGAACACTGGAGATGAGGGCGAAAGCTTTTTCAGGGAATCCACCGTCTTACCCAGACCTTTGGGATACTGTTCGGTAAACGAAACAGGAATACCCAGCTTCACGCATCCGGCAATCAGTTGGCCCAGACGTTTTTCCAAAACATCCGCACCGAGCATGGCGGGCAGGAGTTTTTCCTGCACATCCACCACCAAAAGTTCCACCTGATCCGCGTGCGTTCTCCAACTCATAATTTTATTTGTTTATAGGACTATTTGTACGAAGCCACAAAGAAACCAAATAAGCATAATCATTATATTTCAATTGAGTATGCTTCAGCCTTAACTCCTTACATAAAGGAGGAAGTTCTTTTCTAAAAGTTTGATATCTTTTGAGTATAGCAACACCTCCGGGAATGTGTATAGAAGGATCGGCATCTCTGAGCCAATCCCGCACTATTTCTACCACTTTAGCAGGGTTTCTGTCGTGTCCTTTAATGTCCTGACCTGCAATATCGGAAATAAATTTTTGATATCTGTAACGTGTTCTATCCACGATCAGACAATTTTTATTTTTGTTATTTCCAGATCCGAACCAT
Source organism: Methylacidiphilales bacterium (assembly GCA_038250235.1). Taxonomy (GTDB): domain Bacteria; phylum Verrucomicrobiota; class Verrucomicrobiia; order Methylacidiphilales; family JAAUTS01; genus JAAUTS01. The sequence goes on from JBBSCO010000032.1 coordinate 4,647, forward strand.
TTTGCACCGAGATAAAGACCCAGCTCGAATGGCATATTAAACCTTGGAAGGTTAGTGCTTTTGTCGAGCTCTGTTCTTGATATGTCATGAACCGCTTTCCCGGAATCAATGATTAACTTTTTCAGCTTTTCAATTCTGACTTGACCTCCATCTTGCTGCTCTAAAGCGCTACGAGGAATATATCCACAGTCGAAAATCGCAAAAACCATGGCCTCAAAAAGAGGCTTATATGCTTGATCAAAAGGTAGATTCAAAAAAACGTTTAAATCTCGGCTATACTTTGGCATGAGTTGCCTGATCACGTTTTTCGCGCAAAGCTCTCAAAATCCGAAGAGCAGTCTGTACGTCTTTTTTTTTCAAAGAACTACGCACGGCTGGTTTTTGTATCACCCGTCTTTTTTGAACCGTGCATGTGCTGTCCATAGTTCCAAATTAGATCCGCCTCTTTGATCTGACAAGAGTCAAGTTAAGAGCCTTTTGTCTCTCAATCTTCCTGGATATTACTAAGTGCGGCGATAACGTTCAGATCTTCCAGAGTTGTCACATCTCCCTTGACCTGGCCTCCCGCCGCAATTTCTTTCAGTAAACGGCGCATGATTTTGCCGCTGCGGGTTTTGGGCAGACCTTCGGCAAAACGAATTTCGTCCGGACGCGCAATGGCTCCGATCTCTTTCACCACGTGGGCTTTGAGTTCCTTTTCCAGCTCCGGCGATGCCTTTTCGCCCTGCTTCAGGGTCACAAAAACCACCACGGCCTGACCTTTGAGTTCATCCGGTTTGCCGACCGCCGCCGCCTCCGCCACCTTGGGATGGCTGACCAGGGCGCTTTCCACTTCGGCCGTGCCCAAGCGGTGGCCGGAGACATTAAGAACATCGTCGATGCGGCCCTGCACCCAGAAATAACCCTGCTTGTCCTGGCGGGCTCCGTCTCCCGTGAAGTAACAACCCTTGATGTCACTCCAATACTGGATGCGATAACGGGAGGCTTCCCCATAGATCGTGCGCAACATGGAAGGCCAGGGCCGGCGGATCACCAGTTTTCCTCCTTTGCCGCGGGGCAGCTCTTTTCCTTCGTCATCCACTACCGCGATATCCACGCCAAAGAAGGGCAAACCGGTTGAGCCGGGCTTGGTCGGATTGGCACCGGGCAGAGTGGTCAACATGTGCGCACCGGTTTCGGTCTGCCACCAGGTATCGACGATGGGACAACGTTCCTTGCCGATCATCTTGTGGTACCACATCCAGGCTTCGGGGTTGATCGGTTCACCCACAGTGCCGAGAAGGCGCAGGGAGCTCAGATCATGCTTCTTCACCCAGTCGTCGCCCCACTTCATGAACGCCCGGATGGCCGTCGGTGCGGTGTAGAAAATATTAACTTTATGGCGTGCAATGATTTGCCAAAAACGGTCCGGATTCGGCTGGTTCGGTGCCCCTTCATAAAGGAGCGATGTTCCACCGTTGGATAGGATGCCGTATACCACGTAGGAGTGTCCGGTGATCCAGCCGATGTCGGCCGTGCACCAGAAGATGTCGGTTTCTTTGATGTCGAAGACATACTTGGTAGTGAGATAACATCCCATCAAATACCCCGCCGTGGTATGCAGAATCCCTTTGGGCTTGCCGGTGCTGCCGCTGGTATAAAGAACAAAGAGAGGGTGTTCGCTGTCCAGGGATTCGGCCGTATGGTCGGGAGATGCCACTTCCATCAGCTCATGCCACCATTTGTCCAAGGGGCCCATGGTGACTTCCTGACCTGTGCGTTTGACCACGATGACCCGGTAGACCCCGGGAGTTCCGGCCAGCGCCTGGTCCACACTGGCTTTCAAGGCCACCACGGCCCCGCGGCGAAATCCTCCATCGGCCGTCACAACCAACTTGGCCCCACAGTCGTTGATGCGTTCGATCAGGGCCTGGGAGCTGAAACCCCCAAAGATGACCGTATGCACCGCCCCGATACGGGCACAAGCCAGCATGGCCACGGCCGCTTCCGGAATCATCGGCATGTAGATGGCGACTCGGTCGCCTTTCTTGACCCCTTCTGCCTTGAGCACGTTGGAAAATTTGCAGACCTGGGTCAGCAACTGCTGATAGGTGATGGTCACCACCTCCCCCGTCTCGGCTTCCCAGATGATGGCCGCCTTGTTCCGGCGCCCGCTCAGGACATGGCGGTCAAGGCAGTTGTAGCTGACATTCAGTTGCCCGCCAACGAACCATTCGGCAAAAGGAGGGCGCCAGTTGAGGAGCTTCTTCCACGGCTTGAACCAGTGGAGTCCTTCCGACATCTTGCTCCAGAATTTTTCCGGCTTCTCCATGGATTGTTTGTACAACTTGCGATACTGCTCCTCCGTCTGGATAACGGCCTGTTTTTTAAATTCAGGCTTGGGTTTGAAGATCCGTTTTTCTTTCAGCATGCTGTCGATGTTTACGGTGCTCATAGAGGGGATGGGTGAATGGGTCGGAAGCCTGGGTTTAAAGAATGATCAATGAAACCCTGTTAACGCTAACAAAGTAAGCTCTCGGTGCCAACCAAAAAAACCTTTTCGCTGAAGAGTGCCTGCCCCTTCCTGCCGGTTGTTTATTTGAGCAGATCAAAAACCCGGGCGAGGATTTTTTCCACCGGCCAGAGGCGGCCCAAGCCTTCGTACCCGCAGGCTAAAAGACCGGATTCAGGGCCGATAAACTCGACTCCGCGCGACTTTAAAATCTCTACATTTGCCTGCGTTGCAGGATGTTCCCACATTTTCCCGTTCATGGCCGGGGCCACCAGAACCGGGGCCTTGGTCGCCAACAGGATCGCACTCAAGGCGTCGTCTGCCAGACCATGCGCCATTTTAGCCAGGACATTGGCCGTAGCCGGAGCAACCAGGATCAGCCGGGCCGCATCCGCCAGTTCGATATGCGTCGGACGGCTGGGTTGGCCTTCATCCCACAAATCCGTCACCACCGGGCGATGGGTCAGTGCCGTAAAGGTCAATGCACCGACAAATCTCTGGGCATCACCAGTCATCACCACATCGGGTTGTATCCCGGCTTTGCTCAAGGCACTGGCAATCTCGGCCGCTTTGTAGGCCGCAATGGAGCCCGTTACCCCCAGAACCATCCGTTTTCCGTTTGTGCTGGTCGTTGTCATTCAGATATTTTTCCTTAGCCTGACACTTCGGTAACGTTCCGCTCTCATAATGGCGCGGAACTTGATCAAATCTTCCTCCATCGTCTCGCTCAGCAGGGTATATTGGTACTCAGCCCAGACTTCGATTTCTCCCGCAGCATTGTTCAGGCGGACCTGGATCTGCTCCTCAGTTTCTGTCCCCCGCTTGCGGAGGCGTTTTTCCAATTCCTCCATGGTGGGAGGCATGATGAAAATATCCACCAGGGCTCCCTGCACCAAAGGATCGGCGCATCCCCGGATCTGGCGTGCTCCGGCCACATCGATGTCCAGAACCACATCCATCCCTTCTTTGATCAGATCCAGAACCTGGCTTTTCAATGTGCCGTAATAATTGCCGTGCACACGGGCGTATTCCAGAAACTCACTCCTGGAGATCCGGTTCTCGAAATCCTCTTTGGTGATAAAAAAATAATCCTCCTCATCTGTTTCGCCTTTCCGCGCCTTCCTCGTTGTACAGGAAACGGAAAAAACAAAATCCTTGGTCTGGCGAAGGTTATGGCAAAGCGTGGACTTGCCCGTTCCTGAAGGGGCCGATACCACAAAGAGGATGCCCGTGCGGGTGAATGAATTTCCGGGAGGATTGCTCATGATACGGACTGCCTTACTCCAAGTTCTGCACTTGTTCCCGGATCTTTTCCAGCTCCGTCTTCATCTCCACCACCAGCTTCGAAATCGTAATATCGTTCGCCTTGCTCCCGGTCGTGTTGATTTCCCTTCCGATCTCTTGGATCAGGAAATCCATGTTCCGTCCTATCGATTTGGGGCTCTTGAGCAATCTCCTGGCCTCGGCCAGATGCGCCTTGAGCCGGGTCTGCTCCTCCGAAACATCGCTCCGATCCGAAAACAAAACAATTTCCTTCAACAGCCTTTCGTCATCAGCCGCCACTTCGATCCCCGCTTCTTTGATCCGTTGCTGCAGGTTTTCGCGATACTTCTTCAGGACACCCGGCTGTAGAGCCGCCACTTTTTCCTGATACCCTTCGATCAAAACAAAACGGTCTCCCAAATCCCGGCACAGATGCCGGCCTTCACGATCCCGTGATTTCTGAAAGTCCTGCAGGGCTTTGGCCGTCAACTTAAGCAGTTCCGGCACCGCTTTTTCTACGGGAACTTCCACCGCATTTTCCTGCATCACCCCGGGTAAACGGAGCAGGAATTCGAGGCTGACTTGGTCTCCGGCCCCGAGTTCTTTTCCCAGAAGTTTGAATTCGCGGTGATAAGCTTTGAGTTTGGTCCGGTCGATGGATATTACCTTCTCTGACGATCCGTTGTTCCTTTTCCCGCTGACAGACTGGACCGAAACCATGATGCGTCCCCGGCTGATTTCTTTTTCGATCAGGTCGCGGAGTTCCTTCTCCAGGGAACTGAATTCGCGAGGCAGGCTGACCAGCAGATCGACCCCCTTCTTGCTGTTCACCGAGGAGAACTCCACCTTGTAGCGTTGTCCCGACACCAGACCTTCCGCCGTCCCGAAACCTGTCATACTTTTCATTGTTAAATTGTGATCTTGGTTGGAAGGCTGCTTTACGCAACTTTGCGGGCTTCCTGTTCAACCCTGGTTTTCAACGTATCGGCTTGCCCAGCACCCGCGCAACTTCTTCCACATCCTTGTCGCCTCGTCCTGACAGGTTGATCAGGATGATCTGATCCTTGCTCATCTCTTTCGCCGCCTTCATCGCATAAGCCACGCCATGCGATGACTCCAGGGCCGGGATGATCCCTTCCAGTTTGGCCAGGGTTTGAAAAGCGTCCAGCGCCTCATCATCCGTAGCGTAACTGTACTCCGCCCGGCCAATGTCGCGGAGATAGGCATGCTCCGGCCCGACCGCTGCATAGTCCAGTCCGGCCGAAACACTGTGGGTCATTTCGATCTGCCCATCCACATTCTGAAGTACGAAGGATTTCGTGCCCTGAAGGACGCCTAGCTTTCCGCCTTGGAAACGCGCGGCGTGGCGACCCGGCATGATGCCTTCCCCTCCACCTTCCACCCCCACCAGGCGAACCTCTGCGTCATTCAGGAACGCGTAGAAAATACCAATGGCGTTACTTCCGCCGCCCACACAGGCCACAATCATATCCGGCAGGCGCTCCTCCCTCTCAAGCAATTGCTTGCGGGCTTCTTCGCCAATGATCTTCTGGAAATTGCGCACCATAGTGGGATAGGGATGAGGACCATAGGCTGTTCCCAGGACATAAGCGGTGCTGCGGACATTGGTCACCCAGTCGCGCATGGCTTCGTTGACCGCCTCTTTGAGGGTTCTCTGCCCGGCCGTTACAGCCACTACCTTGGCCCCAAGGAAATGCATGCGCGCCACATTCAGAGACTGGCGCCGCATATCTTCTTCGCCCATATAAACGACACACTCCAGACCGAAACGCGCCGCCGCCGTTGCCGTGGCCACCCCGTGCTGACCTGCACCGGTTTCCGCGATGATCCTTTTTTTCCCCATGCGCAGGGCCAACAGAACCTGTCCCAGGGCGTTGTTGATTTTGTGGGCTCCGGTATGCAACAAGTCCTCACGCTTGAGATAAATCCGTGGCCCACCCAGATGTTCCGTCAGGCGTTCGGCAAAATAAAGCGGTGTTTGCCTTCCACAAAAGTCGCGCTGATGCCCCTTCATTTCGGCCAGGAAAGCCTCATCCTTCCACGCGGCTTCATAGGCTTCCGTCAGTTCCGTCAACGGATGCATAAGCGTTTCCGGGGCGTACTGGCCGCCGAAGCTTCCAAAATATCCTTTGGAATCGGCCTTGGATACAATCACTGGGTTAGACATAAACGAATAAATTCCCTGAGCTTTTCAGGATCTTTGCGTCCGGGGGAGGCTTCCACGCCGCTCGCAACATCCACCCCCCAAGGCTGCACCTTTTGTATGGCCTCGACAACATTATTGGGGTTCAAGCCTCCCGAGAGCAGGATTGGCTTTTGCACCTTTTTTTTCAGATCCAGGGCCAGATCCCAGTCAAAGGCCCGGCCTGTTCCCCCATGGGAAGGGCTCGCTTTATCCAAAAGCAAAGCCTCCACGTCATACGATTCCAGTTCCAGACCTTTCTCCAAAGGAAGACCCAACGCTTTCCACAGACGGCGGGGCTTGAAGGATTTGACCTGCTCCGCGGTTTCGGAACCATGCAACTGCCAAAGATCGGGAGTCCAGACGTATTCAATTTTTTTCAACTCAACATCCGTCAGGTTCACCCCCACCAGAACTTTTAGCACCCGCTCCGGAAGCCTGCGGGCAATGTCCGCCGCCGCCGCTGCTTCGATATAGCGTGAACTTTTCGGGTACACGATGAAGCCCACTGCATCCGCACCCAGGTCACAGGCCAGGGAGGCGTCTTCGAAATTCGTCATCCCACAGATTTTGATGAAAGGCATCCGACGATAAATCTAAACGACATCCCCCGGCTTGCAAAACAAGATTGGGCTTTTTCTTACTACAGTCACAAAGGGAGCAACACCCATATCCGTTTTCCGTGTCTCTTGGAAGTTAGTTCTTCCCCTGGGTAATCGCAGGAAAATCATCGGTGCGGAAAGGACTGGCCGGTAGGCCCTCTTTATTTCCCAGGCTCACCTCCGGATTATCGGCCCAGCCATAGCGGACTGCCACGGGCTCTGTAACCTTTTCGCTGAAAACCAACAAGGAGTCACCGTCGATAACAGCTTCTGCCCAGACAAATACCTGATCTGCACCGGCTATGGAAAACCCTTTGGGCGGGCCTTCTTCTCCCCCCGTGTTGATCAATCCAGACTGCGCATGATCAAAGGAAAGACGTATTTTCGACCCTTCTACTTTCATCTCACGGTAAACTGGCCCGGAGTAAACAAGCGGCTTACTGAACCAATTGCCAATCAAAGGCAAAGCGGCCCAGCCGCTGGCAGGTGCCTTGGTTCCGTAATCACGGGACAACGCGATCAAAGCCAATCGGCGGCCGACATCCTGCTTGTTTCCCGGATGAATATCCTTTTCCTCACCAATATCAATCGCCACAGCCATTCCCGAATTCGCCAAAGAAAGCGTCTTGGCTTGTGCCTCACGCAATTCCGCCCAGGCGCTGTCCGCAGGTTCAATCTTTCGGGGAAGGAAATTGGCCAGTTGCACAAAATAAAAAGGGAAATCCCCCTGACCCCACGCTTTTCTCCACTCTGTAATCATATGGGGAAACAATTGACGATACTGTACCGCACGGCCCGCGTTGGATTCACCCTGATACCAGATAACTCCCTTGATCCCGTAGGGTAGAATCGGAGCAATCATCCCGTCATAAAGCGTGCCCGCAATGTTCTGGAACTGGGGCCTCTCCAATTGGGGCTTCAATCCGAGGCCTGTTTCCAAACGCACCTGCCAGGTTCCCGCAAGACTGATTTTTTGTCCCGGGGCACTGCCCAAGTAAAGATCCCGGGCCGCACCGCTGAAGCCTCCGTTCATGTAGGTGTCCACCAAACGGATGACGATAACATTGGCTCCCGCTTTCAGGGTTCCAGTCGGCACAGGATAGTTGCGGAGCGTCTGCCAGGCGTTGGGAGTTTCCAACCCCATGCGTCCCACCTTCACCCCGTTGATCCAGGTCTCGTCAAAATCATCCACGGTTCCCAAATTCAGAACCGCTTCCTGCCCCGCCATTTCTGCCGGGATATCAACCACCTTGCGCAGCCAAAAGGAACCGTCAGTGCTGGGCTTGATGACCTTGTCCGCCATGCCGGGGGCTTCAAAATCTGTCCAGCCCTCCGCCGTTGCCCCCGACCCGAACCAATCCCTGTCCGGAAGGCTTCCATTGTTGATCAGCTTTTCCACTTTCTCTATCCACTGTTTAACCTCTTTTTCTTTCTCAAGGCGGGCGGAGTCCGACACAAGTTCAAAGGCCTTGAAGCGTCGATCCACGAGCGGTTGAAAATCCGCATTGCCCTCCAGCGACGCCAGCGGGGTCCAGGCTTCCGCCGGGGTGCCTCCCCAGTGTGTGGCAATCAACCCGACCGGCTCCTTTATTTTGCTCCTCAGTTCACGCGCAAAGAAATACCCTACTCCCGTGAACGTTCCCACCGTCTCTGGAGAACAAACCACCCATTTCCCCTTGGTATCGGCCTTCGGCTCCTTGGCCGCCAGATATGCCACCTTGAATTGGCGGATGCCCGGATCGGTGGCATTGGAAGCTTCCTGATCGAAATTCATACTCCTCGAAACCGGCCACTCCATGTTGGATTGTCCCGAACAAACCCAGACTTCCCCCACCAATACATCCGAAATCACCAGCCTGTTTTTACCTTCAACCACCAGTTCGTAGGGACCGGAACCTTGGGCCGCCAAGTCCAGCACTACCTTCCATTTTCCATCCGCCCCAACGTTAGTTGCGGCTGTGGCCTTCCCCAACGTAACCCGGACTTTTTCACCGGACTCTCCCCAGCCCCAAACAGGAACCTGGCCCGATTTTTGCAGCACAGCATGATCCGAAAAAATTGCAGGAAGACTGACATCAGCAGACACGGTGTGGAGTGCGTAAAATACCCCAACAAGACAGAGAAGGTGGAACTTGGTTTTCATTGGAAGTCCAAATTGAGTAGCGGGAAAAGCCTTCCGTCAAATACCCATGTATTCTCGCGCGCCCACAGACGCGTGGTATCTTGAAGGTAATTAACGTAAGCGTTGTGCGTATCCATATTCTGCCCTCTAAAAACACGCAAGTCATCAGGTTTTTCTATATACATGAGCTAGTTTTCGTGACTGTTGTCCCAAAGCCTGGGCTTTTTTGTTTCAGGAGGGCTTCGAGGTGAATGGCCAGATCAGGCCGCGTTCCCGCCCATGGAAACAGGCCGTCAATTTCTTCCTCATTACTTTCTTCAGGTAAACGGTCGAGCTTGGCCAAGACGGCCAGCGTCACCGAAGCGTAGCGATTGGCATCCTGACCCATACAAAAATCCAAAACCCTCGGAGGTCTGCCGGCTCTGCCCATCCGCAACCGCGTCCCGCTTGAGCCCACGCTCAATCCAAACTCCCACACACCTTGCTCCGAAGACATGCGAAGGCTGCTGTAAGTTCCATTCGGTTCCACTCGCCTGAATTTCATCAAACTGCTTCCATTTTCAGGGTTTTAGGATTTCATTCCTTCAGTCTTTTCTTCCCTGATGCCCCCACCAACTGTTGACTTTTCGTCCCTCGTATTTGTCCTCGACCAACCTGACCACATCGGAGATGTCTCCGTCAGCCGGCACCCATTCTTTGACATCCGGAAAATCAAGGGAAATGTTGTTGTTCTTTGCTGGCGATTGGAAACGGATCGGGCACCAGAACGATTCGATGTTCCGCAACATTTCGCTGCCCAAAGCCCACACCCCCGTCATCCAGTCGCAATACCAGCACCACAGGAGATCATAGCCGATCAACCCGCTGAATTTGTGCCGCGAAAGATTCACCCACTCATTCTGCTTGTAGCGGGGCAATCCGGCCAACAGACAAAGGAAAGGGTAGACCGTGTATTGGGAAAAGCGGATGCTGACAAAGGTCGCCACGGCCGGAAGCTGGACAAACAAGGCAACCTGGTTGGACAGCGTGCCGATCAACCTGTTGTTTGTGTCCATGATGGTCTTCCCTTTTTTGCCGTAAACGGAACGGTGTACGATACAGAAAAGATGCAAAACCAACAGTTGTGATAAAACAGAGGCCAGCAGTCCCCACCACCCGGCCAGCCAGGCACCTGCCACCCAGGGAATCCAGGTGAAAACCGAGATGAAAAAATCGAGAAGGGGAGCCTCCGCGATACGGTCACTTACTGCGTAGGCAAGTCGGGTCATGATGGCGGCCAGAACCAGTGCGGCAGTAAACACTCCAGTCAGACAAACGAAGGAATAGAGAAAAGATCCCATATCCTGCCGACGATAACCGGCTATACGCGAAAAGAAGAGGCAAATCGTCCTGTGAACCTCAGACCCCCGGATCCTGGATGAATTCCTGCAGGCATTTGGCCGGATCACCCGAACGCATCAGGGTCTCCCCTATCAAAAAACAATCGATACCCTGCATCTTACAATAACGAATGTCTTGAACTGACTTGATACCGCTTTCGGTGATCGCCAGACAATCCTGGGGAATCTCCGGTGCCAGTTCCTCGGTGTTTTCCAGACTTACTTCAAAGGTCTTCAGGTTCCGGTTGTTGATGCCAATGATGTCCGCACCCAGATCCAGTGCCCGGTCCATCTCCCGCATGTCATGAACCTCAACCAACACATCCAGTTGCATCGTCTTGGATAGATCATAGAGCCGCTTCATCTGTTCATCCTCCAGTGCAGCAACAATCAGCAGGATGGCGTCCCCCCCGGCAATCACCGTCTCATACACCTGTAGTTCGGAAATGATAAAATCCTTTCGCAGAACCGGCAACATGACCTGCAGGCGGATATCCTTGATATATTCCAGTTTGCCTTGGAAAAACTTTTCGTCCGTCAGGACCGAAAGTGCCGCGGCCCCTCCACGCTCATACTCGCGGGCAATATCCACCGGGTTGAAATGTTCGGCGATTACACCCACCGAAGGCGAAGCCTTCTTCACTTCGGCAATGACGGTGGTGGTGCCGGGCTGGAAGAGATTGACGCGGAAGGGACGGAAATCATTCCGTTTCAACGCGGTCTTTCTCAACAGCTCCTCATGTGGCACCAGACGCTCCACCTCGATGTGCTTCTGGGCAATGATCTCCGACAACCTGTCGTTCCACTCTTTATTCATCGTCCGTATCCGTGTCGGTTCGTTTCTTGCCGCGCAAAAAGGCACTGATAAAGTTGTCAATGTCCCCGTCCAGCACAGCCTGGGAATCATTCGTGCTTTCCCCGGTTCTCAGATCTTTCACCATCTGGTAAGGCTGCAGGACATAGGAGCGGATCTGGCGGCCCCAGCCGATGTCCCCTTTTTCCCCGTAATGTTTTTCCTGCTCGGCTCTTTTCTTGTCCATCTCGATTTCATAAAGGCGCGATTTCAAAACCTTCATGGCCGTGGCACGGTTCTTGATCTGGGAACGATCGTTCTGGCAGTTCACCACGAGACCGCTTGGCATGTGGGTGATACGGACGGCCGAATCAGTCGTGTTAACCCCCTGCCCACCTTTTCCCCCGGAGCGGAAGACATCGACCCTGAGATCCTTTTCATTGATCTCGATCTCAATGGTCTCATCCACTTCCGCCAACACGTCACAAGAGGAAAAAGAGGTCTGACGTTTCCCCGCCGCATTGAAGGGCGACATCCGCACGAGGCGGTGCACCCCACGTTCAGCTTTCAGAAATCCATACGCATTGTGACCTTCGATCAACAAGGTTACACTCTTCACTCCCGCCTCTTCACCGGACAGGATATCGGTGATGGTAACCTTCATGTCGTGGCGTTCCACCCAGCGTTGATACATACGCAACAGCATATTGGTCCAATCACAGGCTTCCGTCCCTCCCACCCCGGCGTTCAGGGTCATGATGGCATTGCAGTGATCGGTTTCGCCCGACAAAAGATTCAACAGCTCAAAGGCATCGAACTCGGCCAAAACAGCCAGACATTCCCGCTCGAATTCCTTTTCTGCCTGGTTACTGCCCTCTTCCGCCGAGAGTTCACGCAGAACTTCCAGATCCTCCACCCGCGTGGAAACAACGGTAAACTTCTGAATTTTTTCGCGCGTGCGTGTGGCTTCGGCCATGACTTTCTGGGCCGCAGCCGGCTTGTCCCAGAAATCCTGCACGGACATCTGCGCTTCGTACTCTTCCAGCTTGGTCTTCAGGCTGGCGACGTCAAAGAAACCTCCCGAGCTGCTTGACGCGGGCTCTGAGTTCGTCGAGTTGGACAGGATTGAATTGTGACATAAAAGAAAAAAGTAAACGAAGTTTTCCGCTTCGCCAAGCCGTGAGTGCGTCCAGTGGAAAAATTCTTCAGCCCTGCCGGAAAAACTTCCGCCAGCCCAGAACCAGGAAACCCATGGAAATCCAGACCGGCCAGTTGCCAAATTTTGCGTAAACCGTGGTTTTCGCGGCGGGAATGGCCAGAGTCCCGCGCATGATACCCTGTTCAAAGATCGAGCCGGTCACAGGATCCCGCAACTCCTGGGTGATAATTCCTTTTTCGCTGATAACAGCCGTAACCCCGTTGTTGGCCACCCGCAACATTGGACGGCGGTATTCGACACAGCGGAAGAGTGCATTGTTGATATGCTGACGGGACTGGGCCGAGCGGTTGAACCAGCCATCGTTGGTTATATTGACAAAAAAATCCACTTCCTGATCCCGCATGAAACGCCGCACCACCGGCTCCACCGTGTCCTCGAAGCAGATCAAAGGTGCCAGCTTCAATCCCGTCTTTTCCAGCAGCAACGCGGTGCTGGCTTCCCCTCTCGAGTAATCCGTACCAAGCGGAACGAATTTCCTTAAAAACGGCAGGATATTCCCCAGCGGGACATACTCCCCCATAATGACCAGATGTTGTTTCCGGTAAGTCTGCGGAATCCCACCGTTATTTTGATAAAGCATTGCGCTGTTGTAAACCTTCTCACCCTCGAACAGGTTGGACCCAAACAAAAAAGCATGTCCTCCCTGGCCGGTAATGAATTGAAGAAATTCACGGAACAGGGGATCCGCCACGATCTCGCGGCCCACGGGGGTTTCCGGCCAGACCACCAGATCCGCGTTTGTTCCGGAGCCGGACACTCCGGTCAACGTCAATTGTGCCATCCGGTTCACCGCCTCCTCCAGTGTCACCCCCTCTTTCCAGGGATCCTGGGGAAGATTCGGCTGCACTGCCAGGAAGTTCAATTTCTCCCGCGGCTCCTTCAGATCAAACACAACTCCGGCTCCATAACCAAACGCAAGAGCCAGCAGTAACATTGACAGGCTGAAATCGTAATGGGCACGTGCCTTCTGTTGCTGTTTGACCTCGCGCCAGATCCTGATCAGGGTCAGGGCCAGGATCAGATTGATGAACATGACCAGCCACGAAACCAGAAGAACCCCGCCCAGGTCGGCGATCTGCAAAATGGCCACCATCTTGGCCTGGGTCACTCCGAGATTGTTCCAGGGAAATCCGGTGAAAAGCCAGCCCCTGACCCATTCCAAGATCACCCAGACACTTGCGCCCAGCGCCGCACAGATCAGGTTGTAGATGGAACTCCACTCCTCCGGAAGAGGCCTGAGAATCTTCGCCCAGATCAGTGCCCACAAAGCCGGATAAACCGAAAGAATCAATACCAACGCGATCCAGCCTGCATGGGTGACTTCAGTCAGCCAGAACAGGGTGAATCCGAAATGAGCCAGCCCGAAAACAAAACCCAGGGCCAGTGTCTGTTTCCATGAGAAAGTCCACAGACAGAAAACCAAAGCAAGTGGAACCAATCCGACGTATCCTGCCCAGGCTTGTTCAAAAGGTGCATAGCCCAAAGCCATCAACAAGGCACTCAAAACACTAAGCAAAAAAGGAAGAAAAGCATTCACAATAAAAGGTGCCGGAAGATGGCGAAGAGTTGCTTAAGATAAGGAATTAAAACTTACACCTTAAATCCTTCGCGTCTTGGCGTATAAAAACTCAGCCTTACAACATATCCGGATGCAGGTCGAACTCCTCAATCTTGGCCTTCACCTCGTTGATGAAAGCACCCGCGCTCGAGCCGTTCATTACCCTGTGGTCAATGGTTAGGGAAAGATTAATGAATTCGCGGTACACAGCCTTGTCCCCTTCCAGCACCACCTTTTTCTGGGCGGAACTCAAAAGCAGGGTCGCCACGGCCGGAGGAACAATGACCGGAATCCCGTGGGGAACATCAAAGCTTGCCATGCTGGTTAGAATCAACGAGGCCGGCTGCCGGGCCTGGTCCACCCCTTCACGGGCCAGTTCCACCTGGCGACGCAATTTTTTACAGAATTCCTTCAGCTTCATCGTATCCGCGCCCTCCAACACCGCCGTTGTCATATCATCATTGGGCAGGGAAACCGCCACCCCCAGATGGACATCACGGTAAACCCTCATGATGGAATTCTGCGGCAGGGAACTGCGGAAAACCGGATGGAGCTTGACCGCCTGGGCCACACACCAGGCAAAAATGGCGAAGGTTGTCACTTCCTTCATCTCGGGATCGGACTTGATGGATTGCCGGGCTTTCTTGATTGCCTCCCAGGATGCCTCTTGGAAAATAGTGGCCGGAACCGCCACGCGGGCCGCTCTGACCAGACGCGTGGCCAGAACCTGTTGCTGGGCCGAAAGCGTGATTTCTTCAAAATCCGCGCCTTCGACCTGCTTGGCCAGTTCAGCTGCGGTTTTGGCCAACATGGTGGATTGCAGAGGGGCAATCTGGCGGGAGATCAGTGGGGTTGAAACCGCAGGAGCTGCGTTCACTGGAGCTGAGACTGTCTTGGCCGGTTTTGCCGCACCTTGACGCGAGCCGGGACCGTTGCCCACGGTTGACTGGATCTGGCCAATCACCGCACCAATCCGGACCATGCTCGACTCGGCCGCATCCCAGGAAGCCAAAATACCGTCCTGAGGCGACTCAATGTCAACCACCGCTTTGTCAGTTTCCAGTTGATAGATGAGTTCATCCCGCTTGACCCTGTCACCCGGCTGTTTGAAAAATTTGATGATGCGCGCCTCTTCCAGTCCCTCGCCGATGTGTGGGACGCGGATGGGCAGGCTGCTGCCGTTTCCATGAACTCCGTTTTCCGCATGAACGACACGGTCAGCCCCGCCCCCGTTGCCGCCCCGTTCCGGCTTGGCCTGACCACCTTCGGTGATTTCAAAAAGAGCCTGCACAATCCGGTATTTGTCCGGAAGCACCGTCTCCTCGTAAACCGGATGGAATCCGATATGAATGTCAGGACGCGAAAGCAGTCGCGGCGACGTTCTCAGGGCCGCCCAGACATCGCTGTCCTGCAACAGGTCACTAATAATCATTTGTCCGGCACTACATGTGACATTGTCTTCCTGCACCACCAGCAAACGCCCGGTTTTCAGGACGGAGTCCTTGACCGTTTCCTTGTCCCATGGAGAAATGCTGCGCAGATCCACCAGTTCAACCGAATTCAAGGTTCCGAGTTCCTGCACCGCTTCCGTGACCTTTTCCACGCAGTTGCCCCAGCAGACCACCGTGACATCCTCACCATATTGTCGGACGACCGCACGGGAAAAGGGAATGGCTTCCACTCGGCTGGGCCGCGGACGTCGAACCCTTAGCAGGTGTTTGGGCAATAAAACAATGGTTGGATCCTCCGCCTTGAGTGCCGTCTGCATCAGGCCCGCCGCATCCTCAGGAGTTGATGGAACAACCACCCGTAAACCGGGCACATGGGCAAAAGCCGCTTCGTTCGACTGGCTATGCCAGGGACCGCCCGCAGGAAGATAGGCTCCATAGGGGGCGTAAAGGACGACCGGGGCCGTCCACTCGCCGAAGGTTCTCCAGCGCAGGGTCGCCAGATTGTTGACCAACTGGTTCCAGGCAGGGCCGACAAAATCAATAAACTGTAGTTCAAAAACGGGACGATACCCATAAGCCGCCAGCCCGCAGGCCACGCCCACAATCGTCGCTTCTGCCAATGGCGAATTAAAAACACGGTCCGGATATTTGGTGGAGAGACCGTTCGTCAGCTTGAACACCCCACCCATCGGATCGCAAATATCCTCCCCAAAAAAAACGTAACGCCGGTTGTTGTCTAGAGCCTGCCGGAATGTCTCGTTAACCGCATCAAGCATTCGCCAATCAGAACATCCTTCATTGACCGTGTCCCCCAGCCCCCCCTGGGCTTCACCCAGCAACTGGTCCAGAACCTCTTCAGGACGGGGATCAGACGATGCCTTCGCGTCCTGATACTCGGACTCGATCCGGGCCCCAAGTTCTTCCTGCATCTTCTGCCACTTGGCCTCTGTCAGATGTCCCTCGTTGATCAGCTCGACCGAAAGTAATTTGATTGGATCGCGGGACTGGATAAGTTCTAGGTCTTCCGCCGAACGGTAAATGCGATGGTCATCGCTGCTGGAATGGCTGGCCAGGCGGTCCAACTCACACCATAAAACAGTTGGCCCCTGGCCGGACCTGGCCTGTTGGATGGCCTTACTCGAAGCCGCCTGCAGATCATCGATGCTGCGACCATCAATACGTATGACCCGTTTTTCATCAAACAGGTTGTTGCGCAAGGGATTCGATCCGGTCGTTCGGGTGCTGATGCCATACTCGTTGTCCTCCACTACAAAAAGCACCGGTAAATTACGTTCCACAGCAAAGGCATAAGCTTCGTAAAACTCACCCTGCCGCAGCCCGGCATCGCCCACACAGGCCATGACAATGTCGTCTTTACAATCCAGTTGCATGCCCCAGGCCGCCCCACAGGCAGGCAGGAGATTGGCGGCCGTCGGCGAGGCCAAACTACAAATATTATGTTTCCGGCTGCTGAAATGCCCTGGCAACTGGCGCCCCCCGCTGGAGGAATCGCGCTTGGCGTAGAACATACTGGCCAGTTCGCGGGAAGTCACACCCCGCCCCATGACCAGGCAGCGGTCGCGATAGTGGGGAAAAAGATAATCCGAACTGCGCAGATGCAGGCTCAGGGCGATCAAAGCCTCATGCCCCATGCTGGAAATCTGGAACCAGCCCTGTCCCTGACGGAAAAGAATCCCCTCACGTCGATCAGCCTCACGACTGAGAAACATGGTTTCGAGTAACTTCAGGCGAACAGCGGTTTTGAGTCTGGACATGCGTGTTTTAAGCCCGTTGCCTCCGGAGTATCCGGCCGCGACTGGGCTTAAAACGAATTTAGGGCATGAACCCGACCCGATTCAATGCTTTTTGCCAAGTCTTTCCATGGCATCAGCTCAACTCCGGGGAATACAATTGATATAATGACGGCCGCTCTTCCTGCGTCAGTCCTTGACAGAAACGGAAAAAAAGCCCGTTCTCTGGTATTAAGGCCTCTAGCTAAAACCATCTCCGCCGCTTAAGCCAGAACCACATCAACACCATCCCGCCTATTGTCACTGCCATGGCGATCCAGTAGGCATAGGGATTCTGCAATTCGGGCATGTTGTCAAAGTTCATCCCATACCAGCTCCCCACCAGCACCGGAGGCAGGGTGATGGCCGTCATCGCCGTCAAAATCTTGATCCCTTCATTGGTCTGATTGGCCGTCTTGTTGATATATACATCAAACGACACCAGCAGTTGCTCGTTGTAGCTGGAGGACATCTGCTCGATCTGGTTGAAGTTGTCGTGTAAATCACGGAAATAAGGGATCATGACCTGCCGGATCAGCTTGTTTTCACCTCGTGAAAGACGGTGAACGGTTTCGCGCTGGGGCCTCACAATCTGCCGTAAATGGCTCAGATCCTTCCGATATTCCAGCATACGCTGCATGGTTTCCTTGCTCGAGAGCCCCCCCTGATCGTCGCCTAACAATAAATCTTCGATCTCGTCCAGTTCCTTGCCCAGCTCGGAAATCATCGGCTGATAATTGTCCACCATCAGATCCAGCAGCGTATGGGCCAGACGATCGGGTCCCCTTGCGATCTGCGCCCCCTGCTTGTTGGAACAGCGGGCCATGGCCGACCGGATCGAACGCAAATCCTCCGTGTGGTAGGTCACCAGAAAATCTTTGCCTAAAAAGAGATCCAGCTCCGTCGTGGTGAATTTGTCCTGCTTGTTGAAATCCACCGCATGCATGACCATGAACGAATAATCATCGTAATCTTCCAGCTTGGGCAGACTGCTCACCGCCACGCAGTCCTCGATCGCCAGGGGATGGAACTGGAAAAGATCTCCCAGCACCTGCCTGGTTTCTTCGTCGGTCGGGTGATCCAGATCCACCCAGATGATCAACCCCTTGTCGTAACGGACCAGCTTTAAGGCATCAAGATCCAGATCCTGCGCTGCCAGTTTGCCTTCACTAAATACAAATGAATGAATCATGGTCGTCGCCCCTTTTCCAAAGAGGTCTCCTAGATCATTACCCTATCTGCATCATCCCGCTCAACAACTAATTCCGCCGAATCCTCTTGATTTACCCACTCCCAGTCCTTTTCATGGTTTTCACCAATCCCCCATGAAAAAGAAACCTGTCATCCTCATCATCCGCGACGGCTGGGGTATCAGCCCTAACGGCCGTCCCGCTGCCGAAAAAGAGGGCAACGCCACGCTTCTGGCCAAAACCCCTTTCCACGACCACCTCTACGCCACCTATCCCATGAGCAAACTCAGCGGCAGTGGCGAGGACGTCGGCCTGCCCGGCGGGCAGATGGGTAATTCCGAAGTCGGCCACCTCAATCTCGGGGCCGGACGCATTGTTTATCAGGACATCACACGCATCAACAAATCCATCCGCGACGGCGACTTCTTCAAGAACCCCGTCCTGCTCAACCTTTTTTCCAAACTCAGCAACCCAAAACCCGAAACTCCAAACCCTAAACTTCACCTGGTCGGTCTTCTTTCCGACGGTGGCGTCCACTCCCATCTCGACCACCTCTATGCCCTCGTCCGGATGGCCCGCGACAACGGAGTCCAAAACATCTACATCCACGCCGTGACCGACGGCCGCGATACCGCCCCCGACGCTGGCATCGCCTATATGAAAGCCCTCCAGGCCAAACTCAAAGAGTTGGGCGCAGGCACCATCGTCACCCTCATTGGCCGCTACTACGCCATGGATCGTGACGAACGTTGGGAACGCACCCAACTGGCTTACGACCTCTTGACCAAAGGCATCGGAGAAAAGGGGTCAGACCCCGTTTCCGCTCTGGAAAAGTCCTATGCCGGAGGTGTGACAGACGAATTCATCAAACCCTTCGTTTTTGTCGACTCCCCAGGCCCCCTCATCGCGGATGGCGACGGCATTCTCTTCTATAACTTCCGCTCCGACCGTGGCCGCCAACTCAGCCGCGCCTGGCTCGAACCCGGCTTTGCCGGATTCGATGTCAGCACTCGTCCCAAAGTCAGTTACGTCACCATGACCCAATACGACGCCCGCTACGCGGCCTGGGGCGCGCAAATCGCCTTCGATCCGCAAAGCATGAACAATATTCTGGGCAAAGTAGTCAGTGACAACGGAAAAACCCAGTGCCGCATGGCCGAGACAGAGAAGTATCCGCACGTCACCTTCTTCTTCAACGGTGGCGTTGAAGCTCCCTACCCCGGAGAAGACCGCGAAGTCATCCCCTCCCCCAAAGTCGCGACCTATGATCTGCAGCCCGAGATGAGTGCCCCCTCCCTGACAGAGGCAGTCCTGCGCCGTCTGGATTCCGGCACCTATGACATGATCATTCTGAACTACGCCAACACCGACATGGTGGGCCACACCGGCATCCTTTCCGCTGTGATCCAGTCCGTGGAAACGATCGACGACTGCGTTCGCCGCGTAGTGGAAAAAGTTCTGTCCATGGACGGTGTTGCCCTGGTGACTGCCGACCACGGAAACTGTGAACGCTGCCTGACCGACGTGGGCAAACCCCAAACCGCCCACACTACCAACCTGGTGCATTTTATCTACGTTGGAAACGACCATGCCCATGTCTCACTGGAAAACGGAATCCTGGCCGATGTGGCACCCACCCTGCTGGATCTGCTCCATGTTCCCAAGCCGACGGAGATGACCGGCCATTCGTTGATCAATCGCTTGCAGTAGCGGAAGCCCGGGAGTCTGATCTCTGATCTCTGACAGGTCGCAGCAAAGCGAAGATCCGCCTGTGGCGGGCCCTTCGCCCCTACCCCGGATAAATCAATTTCAAGTCCTTGAAATAATCCCGGTAATAACCACGGTTCCGCGCCAAGAGGCAATCCGCATGGTAAAGGGCATGCGAAGCCACCAGAAAATCGGGCAAAACCCGTCTTTGATTCCCGCTTCTTTGCAGATACCTCTTGAAGACGCCTCCCGCATGGATGACGCTTTCCCGGGAGGAAGGAATGAAGACAATATTCCAGTCAGCTAAAAAGTCAGGCAGTGCTTCTTCTGAAAAGGTAGGGGCAATTTCCGCAAGCACACATTCCCCTATGACAAGCTGCCCTTGGCCAAGAGCCCTCTTGATGGCTTTCTCTGAAACGTCAGCATGAAGTGGGTCGTTGGTGACAACATCCAGGATAACACTGGTATCCAAGGCTGTCTTCATACCCCGTCACGCAGTCGTCCAAGATAGCTGTCAACGCTGCCACCGCCCGGCAACCTGCCCTGACCCCGCCAGCGCGAGATAGGATCCGACTCCAAAACCTTCCGGGCAACCAATTTGCCATTTTCCTCTGTAAAATCGAGAACAGTGCCAGGCGTCAGGCCCAGTCCATCCCGCAGTTGCTTGGGGATGGTAATCTGACCTTTTTCCGAAACAATCGAATTCATACTTTAAAAGTAGGAGTGCCTACTTAAAAATTCGCACTCCTTATTCTTCAGAAGCTCAGGCGTCCCGTTGCCGGGCTGGGCATCTCATTGAGTCGCCTCTGAAAACCTGCCTTACCCTCCTTTCCGCTGTGTCGCCAACTCAACTAACTTTGGCATAACGAACCAGGTTCCGTGCCGAAGGTTTTAAGGGAGCACAGAAAGTACTGCATGTGAAGCAGGCCCCCTCAGAAGGCTGATCATTTTTTAAAATGAAAAAAGGGCAATAGGCTCCTACTTAGTGTTAGCCTATGTATCCCTGTGCCCTTCCCCCAAATACCCCGAAATCCCCTCCTGCCACGATGTCAAACCATGGCCGAGCAGTGCTTCCGTCTTGCCCAGATCCAACACGGTGTAATCAGGACGGCGGGCCCGCAGAGCCTGGTGTTCGCCCTCGGGCACAGGCACGATCGCGCGGTTTTTCAACGGCAACCCCTTTTCCAACATTTGCCTTTTGCATTCCTGCGCAAACTCCATCCAGGTCACTTCGCCCCGGTGCGTCAGATGAAACAGACCTCCCGCAGGCTCTTTCTCCAACAGATTGAAAATCATCCGGGCCCCGTAACCGGCATAAAGACAGCCCCCCGTCCGGCCCGTCGCCACGTGGAGGATTTCTTCCTTCTGCAAAAGCCCCGGTATCCGGCTCATGAAGGTCGACCCTCCCAACCCAAAAATCCAGGCCAGACGCAGAACCAGATGTTCCGGACAAGCTAGAACCGCCCGTTCCGCGTCGCGCTTATGGCTCGCATAAACCGACAAAGGCTCAGGTTCGTCTCTTTCTGTGTAAGGCTTGGAGCATCCACCCCCAAACACATAATCCGTACTGAGATGCACGAACCGCACGCCATGTTCATGACAGGCCCGGGCCCAGAAATCCGGTGCCCTGCTGTTGATGGATTCCGAAAGATCCGGATCAGTTTCACATCCCTCCATCCGACAAAACGCCGCCGCATTGATCACCAGATCGGGCCTGAACTCCTTGAGAACGCGGGTTGATTTGTCAGTGTCGGTGATATCCAGTTCGCTGCGCGTCAACTTCTTGAGCTCCCCGCACAAACCGGGACGGGCTGATTTCTGGTCGCTGATTTCTATGGCAAGGTATCTCCCCATCAATCCCCCTGCACCCAGCAGCAAAACTTTTTTCATGAATCAGAGCCGTCACTTGCCACTTGTCACTTGCCCGGGTTTCGCTCCCTCACTGACCATAAACTTGGGCGCTATCTCGGCCGTGAACCCCTTCAACATTTTCAGCGTTTCCGCTTCATCCAGCCCCCCGGGCCTCAGGTTCTGCGTCACCATCGAATTCACAAGAACATAGGCCCAGCGATGGTTCAGATTGTGCATCACCCGGTCCCAACTGGTCAGGAACACACGCTTTTCATGTTTGGGGGTGGTAACTTCTTTGCCAACAAACCAGTAGAGGAAGAGACTCTTGATCTTGATCCGTTCCGTCGCTGAGGCCTGGACTTCCCGCTCCAACACCAGCTTCATCGCCTCCAGTTTCGTGCCGTTTGACAGTGTGATGGGCACCACCTGGCTGCTGTTGATGGTCCAACCCTGGCCGGGAAGACAGACTTCCGGACGATGGATGCTGCGCTTCTCCCCACCCGCCAATACGATGGAGCACAGAATCTGCTGCTGGCTCATGCCGGTGTAGATACGGCGGGCGAACTCGGTGTCCGGTGGTAAAATCGCTTTTTCCGCCGCCGAAATCTCCTGCTCCTCACTGAAATAACCTCCCATGTACTGAGGCAGTTCCATCACCACCCCTGACTGGGTAGGGCTGTTCACATCCGGCGAAAACAAACAGGTCGCCACCGTGGCCACGGCCAATACCAGCGGGATCAGGGCACGGAATGCCAGATCTTTCCACTCGACAGGGCTTGTTTCTGCAACATTCAGGGACGAATCAATATCCACTTTTAACCTCCGGTGCTTTTTTAAAATCCGACCATTTGACCGTGTGCAGACCCAGAACCACCAAAAGCACTTTCCAGCCTCCACCCAGGATCCAGGCAATCCCCAGTGCTCCGCCCAAGGCCACCACGAACACTACAAAACCACTGATTATGTGGAAGGTGCTGGGATGTTCGAGGCTGCCGATAGCGGTTTCCGACCCGAATAGGATGGTTCCAAAAGTCAGCATCAAGATGCGGACAAAATTACCGGCCACTGCCAAAGGAACGGCACAGGCAAAGAGAAACCACTGCTTCCAAAGTCTGTCCTGGCTGAAGTAAGCCAATAACGCCGTCACCATAGTCAAGGCAAAGAGGGAACGGATACCACTACAGGGATCGGCTACATCCAGAGAAAAGCGGGCTCCTTGCGGAATCCCGGCTCCGAAGTCCGGAGCCGAGACAATGGCGGTTCCCACGCGGATCGCTTCGATCCCGATCAGGTTGAGGAAGCCGTAGGAAACGGCCGACATCACCACCCGAAGCTTGAAGGCAATCATATCGAGGAAAGGCATGGGCCAGGCAAACGCGAGAAACAGGTAGGGAAAGGCGATGATTCTGAAAAAGTTCCAGCCGAAGAACCACAAAACCAAAGCTCCGATGGTGAAATGGAGGGAAAGAAAACTCATTTGTACAATATCGATTTTGTAGCCAATCCAGTAAAAGAGCATGGCCAGAACCAGTAAAACCACCGCCCGCTTGTCACCCTTCATGACAACACCATGAAAACGGCCACCAGCCAGAAACACCTGAAAAGTTAAAACAAGCAGTGCGGGTACCGCGACATAACTTAGATTGTTGAAGCAGGCAACAACGAAAGCCAGGGCAGAGCCGACGATCACAATAAAATCTATACCCTGAAAATTGATTTCCCGCCGCATAGCCTCTTCACGCTGCCAATAGATCAGGCAGAGTGAAATAACAGGAACCAATTGGCAATGCTACCACTCAGGGGTCATCATCCACATCCACCACAAATTATAGAAAACAGTGCCGGGAACACTTCCGTAACCTAGTCCATACGGAACGGTTCCATACATCAAGGCGACAATGGCTATCGCAGCCAAGCCAAGACAAAAGAGAGAGCTACTCGCTACACGCTTAAGATCCAAACCCATTGAAGACAACTAATCATAGGAAAGCCCGTTTGCCAAGGCCGATCAACAAAGCTGGAATTCGACCATGAACCTGCTTTAATTGTCTGATCTGCCGTTTTTTCGAGAAGAGTCCGAGTTTTTCATGAAAATACTTTTTGTAGTACCGCTACCGCCTCCCCATCACGGCCTGAGTATCATTAACCAGCACCTGAAAGAAAAGATCTCCGAAGAAGAATGGGCTCCTTTCCGAATCCATTTTGTGAACAGTGCCATCTCAGCACGGCTTTCCGAAATCAGTTCGTTCAGTCCCACCAAAATTGGACGATTGTTAATGCTGGCCGGAAACATCCTGAGAGCCCGGTGGAAGATGGGGCTCTGTGTTCTCTATTATATTCCCGCCACAGGCCGCAGCAGCCAGGTGATACGGGACTGGTTCCTCCTGGGTCTTTTCCGCCCCTTCTTCAGTCACCTCGTGCTGCATTGGCACGGGCTCGGCCTTCGCGAATTCATTGAAGGGAAAAATCCGTTTGTCAGAAAGTTAACAGAATTCATTTTGGGTGCAGCCGACCTATCCATCGTGCTGCATAAAAGTTACGAGGTGGAGGCAACCTGGTTGAAACCAAAAAACATTGCTGTTGTTTTCAATGGCATCCCCGATCCCTGCCCTGACTTCAATTCACTACTGTCCTTTCGTGAAAGCCGTTTTCAGGAGCGGACACAGATTTCAAGTTCCGCCGGCCTTGCTCCTCCGGTTTACTCCCTTCTTTTCCTGGGCCATTGCACACGGGAAAAAGGACTTTTTGATACCCTTGATGCCGTTGCCCTAGCCAACAATCAGCTCCACCAGGAAGGCCATCCCCTGCGATTTCAGTTGAAGGTGGCTGGAAATTTTTTCTCGGAAGAGGAGAAGTCCGAGTTTGATCAACGTCTGACACAGACCGATCTGAAACTGCCCGACTCTGCCGGTATTGCATCTGTGCAGTATCTGGGTTTTGTCGAAGGCTCGGAAAAAGACTATTTGTTCCGGCAAAGTGACTGCCTCTGCTTTCCCAGTTATTTCCCAACAGAAGCACAACCGGTCAGTGTGATCGAAGCTTTGGCTTACGGGCTTAACGTGGTAGTTTCAGAATGGAGGGCACTCCCTGACTGTCTACCGCTGGAAACACGCAGAAGTATTCCCATACGGAACCCGGCTCTTCTGGCCCAAAGCCTACTGGAAGCATCCAGAACCCTGGATGCCGGAAAAAATCGAAAGCATTTTCTGGAACAGCACACCGTTCAAGCCATGCTGCAGAATCTAAGTTCCGCTTTTTCAAGTCTTGATTGATTTCTATTTTTTCCCGGCAGGAAGGCCGAGAAAAACCCCTCTCCAACAAAACAAGGCCAGAGCGGCCACATTTTCAATACACGAAGGAAAAGTTCGGAGGTAGCGAAGACAATGCCCTGGTATGTATCTCCAAACCCCGCGGCAATGGGCAAGATGCGCCGCCATGTAGAACAAATTCTGGAGCATCGCACCAAATTTCATGCGATGACTTTTCTCGGTAGCTTCCAAATCAGAGACGAAGGGTGGACAATGCCGCACAACGGCGTTGAGATCAACAAAACAATCACCGGAATTGCTCAGACGGAGGGAGTATTCGATGTCCTCCCCCAACATCCAGAAATCATCACGCGGGTAACCGACCGTTTCAACGCTATGCGTCGACACCATGTAACACGGTCCTCTGAACCATCGAACTTTCACAAAAGGCTTTTTCGCCTTTCTGATCCACTCCAGCGGACGGTTCACCAATTTTCTCAGCCTAATGTCTGCACCGGATACCGGTTGAGGGCCGGATTCCAATCGGCCCTGAGCATCGATGATCTGCGGAACCATGGCCATACAGCCGGAAATTTCTATGCCGTGCAGAAGCCGCTGAGTCGTCTCCGGATCGAGTATCACATCATCGTCAAGGTTCAGGAAATGCGTGACTCTGTTCTCCGTCAGTTCACCGGCCTTTTTCATTCCCGCCAGAAGCGCCGCTCCACAACCAGGATTTCCTAGCAAAGGAAGGTAGCTAACTTGCATGTGGCATGGAGCGTGGCGAACGCGTTCAGAAGTGGTTATTGGATACTCTGACTGACCTCTCCATGCGCCATGCTCCAAGCTCCTCTCAACCTCAATATCCGCAGCATTATCAACAACGACAACCAGATCAGGCCGCCGGGTCTGATTCTCCAGGGACAGCAAAAGCCTAAACAACTCGGGTAGTCGTTGGTAGCTTGGAATGACGGCGACAACACAACTCATTCTCTTTTTCCTGAATTCGTGATTTTTCCCAAAAGCTCAAAAACAGACCTGGAGGGACGCCGAATCTGGCCTGTCAAGGAGTAACGTTCTTCTTGAGGAAAATTTTTTGTCGCTTCAAAAATATTCATGGAAAGCTCGTAACCCTTCCGGTAAACCTCGGGCTCCTTGACCGATTGAACTGCCATATCTTTGTCTTAACCCGACTCCTGTCATCTGTCACCTGATTCCTCTTCACAGAAAACTTTGAAAAAGTTTTTCATACTCATCCGCCACTTTCTCCCACTCAAACTTCTCTTCCGCACGGCGAAGAGCTCCGGTGCGCAAACGCTGACGCAATTCCGGGTTACGTCCGATTTGCTGCATGGCCTCCGCCAAAGCCCGGACAGGATCCTCACCTGAAAAACAAAGACCTTCCTCTCCCAACACCTCACGGGTTGCCGCACAGTTCTTGTAAAGAATGGCCGAACCAAACGCCAGTTGATCCAAAAGCACCAGTCGCGTCGCCTCAATCGTCGCTGGC
>JBBSCO010000033.1:0-30883 GCA_038250235.1 Methylacidiphilales bacterium
AATCTGAGAAATACACCCTTCATCTTGGTATCACCGCACCCAAGCAGGTTAAACCAAGGATGAGTAGAAATAGCTGAAAGAATCTGGGATTATGAGCTCGTTAAATTAAACCTGCCGCGAGCTCCCTTCTTTTACAAACCACGGCCCATCCCTCCACTACTCCCGAAAGGAGATATTTAAGGCGATTCTTCCCGCCGTTCTTGTTTGGGCTGATGTTTTTGAGCGAACTATGCGGGGCTATTGGCTGTTTGTTGTTGGCTGGCTGTTTCCAGATGGTCCTTAGCAACTTTTTCGATGTCACTGATACTGGAAACCTGTTGCATGAGGCTGCGGAGTTGGCGTCCGGCGGGCATGCCGCGTGAATAGGCCATGAGTCGCGCGCGGAGGGAATGCATGACGGGGCCTTCGACGCCGCGCCAGGCAACTTCCTGACGGCAATGGTCAATGATCTGGCTCCATCGGACTTCGAGGGAAGGGGGGGGCAGGATTTCGCCGGTCTTCAGGTAATGTTTGATCTGGGCGAAGATCCAGGGTCCGGACATGGCAGCACGTCCGATCATCACCCCGGCTATTTTACTGGTTTGGCGATGTCTTAGGACATCTTCAACGCAATCAATATCTCCGTTTCCTATCACCGGAATCGAGACGGCTTCGGCCACTTCGGCAATGCGGTCCCAATTGGCTTCGCCGGAGTAACCTTGTTCCTTGGTGCGACCATGGACGGCCAGGGCCTGGACGCCGACGTCCTGCAGGATCTTGGCGGTCTGACAGGCGTTGATGGTAGTCTCGCTCCAGCCGAGACGGATCTTGGCGGTGACGGGAACGGGCGAAGCTTTGACCACGGCGAGGGCTACTTTTTCGAGAAGGGGACAGTCCTTCAACAGGGCGGAACCGCCGTTCTTGGAAACGACCTTGTTGACGGGGCAGCCGAAGTTGAGATCGATGAAGTCCGGACGCACCCAGTCAACGACGTGTTTGGCCGCTTCGGCCAGGTGTTCGGGTTCGGCTCCGAAAAGTTGGACGCCGACGGGCCGTTCTTTTTCGCTGAATTCGAGGTATTCCTTGGTGCGTTTGTTTTTGTGCAGGATGCCATCGGCGGAAACGAATTCGGTGACCAGGACATCGGCCCCGTGTTTTTTGCAGATCTGGCGGAACACGGTGTTGCTGACACCGGCCATGGGGGCGAGGTAGAGCGGGAATTGGTTTTTGAACCAAGGTAGCATTTATTATGTCTAGCAGGGGAATCGGGTTCTGTCGAATGTGGCAAATGAAGGCAGTATAGGATGGCTGCGTGGTGGCCTTTGAACCCTTCCTTCATGAGATTTTCAGCAGAGCGCCTAATTTGTAAAAGCTGTTCGACCCGGGTATTTAGGATTGGTGAATATAGGCCTTCCTATTAATTCGAAAGTTAGAGCCAGTCCCCTTTTGCAAAGATGGCCGCAAGCACGAAGGAGGATCGACCCCGGAAGGTCAGAAAACGTTGGCTGTGGCTTGCCGCAGGCTTCCTGCTATTTCTGGTGATGGGACCCGGTGTTGTCTTTCTTGACCAGCATTCAAAAAATCCCGCTCAAAAACTTTCCTCATTTCCTGCCTCGAACTACTTTCCCGACCATCGGGACTTGGCCGGATTCAGCTTCAAGGTCGTCCTTCGGGTCGAAGCGGATCTGGGTTGGCAGGAAGGCGTGGGTTGGTTGATTGATGGCATTTATCCCCGAGAGCGATCGGCGTCCGATTGCGGCTCTGGCCCTGCCGGACTGGCTGAACTGGGTTTGCCGGCCATTTATTACGGCCTACTGGTGTTGAAGTGGTTTCCTCAAGACACTGGAGTCCTTTCGGCACTATCATATTGTCCGCGCATCCACGGGAACCGTTTTGAATGTCTACCCGGTTTGTCTTTTGGTTCTGGCCGTTCATTAGCTGCTCTATCTGTCTATGGCTTGTTTATTTGTGCGGAGCAAACGGATAGCGTCCGGATCACCGTGAAAAAACAAAAGGCGCGAACCCGGAGGTTCGCGCCTTACTGTTACCAAAGAGGGATTCATTTCCAGGCAGCGTAAGCGGCTCCATTGAAAGAGGCTGCTTTGGAGGCGATAGTGTTGCGGACAGAGGTCGAGGTGTCCATGCCGGCGATGAAGGTGGCCCATTCCTGGGAATTGTTGCCTTTAAGCCAGATGGGTTTCCATGTCATATTGTCTACGCCGTAATAGCGTCCGCGTGCATCCTTGAAGACAACCACGGCGTGGGCGCCCTGTCCGCCGGAAATGCCGCTGAGGTGGCTCCAGTCAAAACTGACGCGGTAGGCTTCGACGCCGGAGGCGTTCATTTTTGCAAAAAGGGCGTCTGCATATTTGGCGCACTCGCCAATCTGGTTTTTGCCGGGAATGGAGCGGTCCTTGGCCAGCTTCATGCCAAGGTCATTGGCCTGAACTGAGGAGGTGACGAGAAGGCCGAGCATGAATAAAATAGTGATAACGGCCGCTTTTCCCCGCGCGAAGTTTCTGATGATTGTGTTGATAGTTGTTTTCATGCCTCTTGTTAATGCAAGAGCCGTGCCAACCCGAAAAGACTGTGTGGAAGTAGTTGAAAGCCAACGACATACAAAATTTATATATTTCGGGCCTCTGTCGGAGGTAGTGATTCAAGTCAACTAATTTTCTAATGTGTCAACTTGGTTGTCAGTATTTCCGATTTTGCGAACGAGTCAGGGTGCTAAAACGCAGGACACGGAACGGAAGCACGTCAGGCTGTCAACTTTTGCTCGATACGCCGTAAGGCCCAGGCACCCAGCACAACGGTAAAAACAATCAGGGCACCGATATGAAAAAGGATTTCCTGCAGATCCCAGGTTCCCCAGGCCGAAATCTGGAGCAGCCGGACCCCGTGATAGAAGGGCGAGAACTGAACGATGAACCCCAGCACGGGTCTGTCGTCCAAGGGAAAGAAAACGCTGGAGAGGAAATAGATCGGCGCGATGAGAAAGGAATAAACGGTCTGGAACTGGTTGATGTTCCTTACCTGGGCGGCGGCAATCAGTCCGATGGCACCACAGGGCAGAGATAGAAATCCACCGATGAAGGGGAAGAGGAACAGGGCCCAGGGATTGGGAAGAAGCCCCATCACGGCCAGCACCAGTCCGACCCCCGTTGACATGAGGGCAGCGCGGATAAAGAGCCAGAGGAATTCGCCAATTACCAGTTCCCTCACTCCGATCGGTGTAGTGAGCATGGCCTTGAAGACTGATTCGAAAGTCATCCGAACGTAGAAGCCGTAGCTGCATTCGAAAAAGGCAGTGAAAAGGGCGGTGGTAGCGATCATGCCCGGGGCGAGATACTGCGCGTAGCTGAGGCCGTTGATCTGGCCGATGAATGGGGAAAGGCCCACGCCAAGGGCGGCCATCATCAGGGCAGGATCGGCCAGAGTGGGAGAGATGTTGGCCAGGAAATCTTTCCGGTAAACCATCCAGTTGCGGACAACAACATGCCAGCTCAGACGAAGGGGGATTAGGAGGTTATTCATTATCGTCGAGATCCCGTCCGGTGAGTTTCAGATAAACATCTTCCAGGTTGGAGGGGCGCAGTTGTAGGGCCTGGATTCCGGAGAGCTGTTGCAGGTGCATGAGGTCTTCCAGTTTGGGTGCGCGGACACAGCATTGACGCCCCTGATGGAACACATCCCATGCGGCGTGGAGATGGGGGCTTAGTTTGGATTCTGTATCGTGGCCAAAGATACCGACATAGCCGGGGGCTTCTTTTTCGATCAGTTCACGCGGAGCGCCTTTTCCGACGACGCTGCCTTTGTTCAATATAACAATACGGTCACAGAGAAGTTCTGCTTCGTGCATGTAGTGTGTTGTAACCAGGACGGTTTTCCCGGCCTGACGGAACGAAAGCACTTTATCCCAGAGCAGGTGGCGCACGGTGGGATCGAGGCCGGCGGTCGGCTCATCCAGAATCAAAAGCTCAGGATCGGAGAGCAGGGCGCGGACAAAAGTCAGGCGGCGCTTCATGCCGCCGGAAAGGGTTCGGATGGTGGCATCCTGTTTGTGCTCCAAGGACATGTGGGCAAGGAGTTCCTGGATTCGCGGGAGGGCGGCTTTGGAGGAGAGGCCGCCAAAGAGGGCATAAATCTTCATGTTTTCGAGAACGGTCAGACCTTCGTCCAATGCGTTTTCCTGAGGCACAACGCCCAGCCGTTCCTTGATCAGGCGGGGATTTTTCGCGGGATCATATCCAAAGATTTCCAATTCGCCTTTATCGCGCTCGACCACGCCATAGAGACAGCCAATGAAGGTGGATTTGCCGGCGCCGTTAGGTCCGAGCAGTCCAACGCATTCGCCTGCACGCAGGTCCAGATCCATGCCTTGCAGAGCTTCGAAATCGCCAAAACGTTTCGTGACAGCACGTGCACGGATAATCAAAGGGGTTGATGGAGCGGAAGACATGCGGAATGGTCAGGATAAGTGAACTTTTTAACGAGGCAAGGAGGGAGCCACGCCGAAATGTTCTGTCAGTTTAAATAAGAGTAGTCTTTTTCTCTGTGGGAGCGACCACGCGTCGCGATTGTTTAAGAGGCGTGGATGGTTTTTCGCGACGCAAGGTCGATCCTACACAAGCAAACAAGGAAAGTATTGCAGCCGTGCAGGACAGGGATTTCGGAATTCGTGCAGCCTGCATGAAGCGCCGGAATTCCTTCGATTTTCAAAAACCGTAAATATTTGCAGGAGAGGCGGTTTGGTTATTGAGGCTTTGTTTGGCACGGTGTTTGCGCCTTTAAAGTATGGTTCCACCAGGAACCGGAAAAAATACCATGAAACAAATCGATAAATGCTCCCAGCCCGTCAACCGAAAGAAAAGTGAAAGCGGAAAGATAGGGTGGATTTTTCTCTGGCTGATCGGCGTGCCGATTCCCGTGCTATTGATTCTGTTCGTATTGCGCGGTTGCACCTAGGGCAGGGCGTCTATTCCCTGGAAACACAGCCAAGAACCTGACGGGATTACAGTTGTGCTTACGTTCAAGGCTTGCCAAACACGGTGTAGCCAACAGCATTCCGATTTTAAAAATTCAGGCCAGAATTTTAGCCATTAACCACTCGTCGACAAACTGGTTTCCGATAAGGCGTGCCTCGCGTCGTACACCTTCGCGTTCATAACCAAGTTTGAAATAGAGATTGATCGCGGCTTCGTTGGAGGCCAGCACGGTGAGTTCCAGACGGCGAACGCCGTTTTGCCGCGCCCAGAGTTCCAGTGAAAGAAGAAGTCGGGTCGCGATGCCTTTTCGATGCATGATTTGGACAACTTCGACCACGACGATGGCGACATGGCGGTCGATGCGGAGTTCACCGCCCAGGGCCATGGCGTAGCCGGCCCATTCTTCCCCGGAAAGCGCGGCCAGAACCTCACTGTTGCCGGAGTTCCGGATCCAGGCCAATTGCGCAGCCTGCTCTTCGACCGTTTGGATGGCTTCACCCGATTGATAGAGAAGTTGATCGCGCTCCGTTTCAACACGCTGGGTGAGCTGCAGGAGGAGTTCCGCTTCGCTGGTTTCGACGCGGCGGATGTCCATCGTGGTCAGTTCGGATGGATAGTGGCTTTACCCGGGATTTCGGCCAGCTGCGGCATGATGCGCGGGGGTTCCGGGCGGAGCATCCGTCCGAAGCCGACAAAGCGGCCTTTGCGGACGGTGTTGCCAAAAAAGTCTCTCACTCCTCCCATGGGAGCATTGGCGTTGAAGGTATACACGTCGACCCCTCCGCTCTTGGTGACTTCGCCGCGGCTGCGGCTGGCGGAGCCGACCATTTTGGCCGTTCCATCAGCGGTGCGTCCGAGATAGATCATCACGTGGGTGATCGGGGGGCTGCGTTTGATATCGTAGGTCCATTCCCAAAAAAGCAGGTCGCCGGAACGCAGTTGCGAAACCAAAGTTTGTTGGTCTACTTCGCCGCCCTGGAGGCGGGGGGCATAGGAAATCAGGCCCTGTTTTTTCAGCATGGCATACTGGGAGGAAGCGACCCGCGGGATATCCAGTCCAAAAACCGCTTTATAAATGTAACGGGAGGTGTTGGAGCAATCCATCATCCAGCTGTTTGCTTCGCGGGGAGGCCTCCAGCTTTCCTGGTAAGCAATATCTTTACGGCCAAGAAGCCGCGCCGTCTCAACCAGGCTCACGTGCTGTTCAGGCAAAAGCTGGGCCCGAACCGGTTCGGCCACAAACAAAAGCAGAAGAAGAATGGAAATATGCTTCATTTTTACGTATAATACAGTAAATATTATGAGAGTCAACAACTGCTGAGGGGGCTGAGGGCAGTAATATATGCGCCTCAAACAGTGCAACCTCTTGCCGAAAAGAAGCTTAGTCTATGAGGATGGTGTCCTCATGCTCATAGCCCGGGGAGCAGCAACAGAGTAAAACCAGCGGTTCGGATCCGGTGTTGGTCAGTTGATGGGCTTTGCCGGGAGGAATGGCGATCGCGTCCAAGGGCTTAATCATCGATTTTTCATCTTCGATTTCCATCAATCCGGAACCTTTCAGGATGTAGTAGATCTCTTCCGACTTGGGATGGTAATGGCGTGTAGTTGAAGTGCCTGGAGGCAAGGTTGCCTCGGCCAGGCTTTGGTTGCGGATGGACGAGTTCCGATAAGCCAATAATTCACGAATTTCTGAGCCGTCTTTGGTGATGAAGGGAGTGGTTTGATTCCGGTTGATGAGATCCATAAGCAAGATTTAACGCCAAGACGCAAAGAAGCCAAGAAGCTATCTGAATGAGGGGTCAAACCACCAAAAAAAGAGGCGTTACCGGTCTCAACAGAATGGGTTCTAAATCTGCGCCCTTGGCGTCGTTGCATCTCGGTGTTAGAAGTTTCTGCATGACTATCACGGAACGCCTCAATGTTTATCTTTCCCAGACACCTCAAGTGGAAGAAGCAACCTTCGTTGCTCCCTCGGCTGATCTGATGGGGGCGGTCACTCTGGGAAAAAATGCGAGCGTCTGGTATCAGTGTGTCCTGCGCGGCGATATCAACACGATTGAAATCGGGGAGGGAACCAACATCCAGGACGGAACCGTGGTTCATCTCGCGGACGCGCACGGGGTATTTATTGGAAAGTATTGCACCATCGGTCATCAGGCCATGATCCATGCCTGCCGAATCGGTGATGAGTGTCTCATCGGCATGAGCGCCACCATTCTGGATGGAGCGGTCATCGGGAATCAATGCATCATCGGAGCGGGAGCTTTGGTGACCAAGAATACGGTGGTTCCCGATGGATCGATGGTTCTGGGAACCCCGGCCAAAGTGATCCGGCCCCTGACGGAAGATGAAAGAAAAGGCCTGAAGAGCTGGGCGGAAAAATATGTTCAGGTGGCCCACGCGCATGCGGCGAAAATGGGGAGTGGTTAGTCCATTAAGGAATCTGGTAATTAAGCGAAAATGAGTTGTTATTCCCGAACTCGATAAAATCCAAGAAGCTTCGAAAAAGCAGTTCGACCAGTAGAGCGCGAACTACGGGAAGTCTCTTATTTCAAGCAAGACGGACGACATCCGCCCCGCCCTGGCCTTGGAAGAAGGCCTGAACGTGGGCACCCGCCGCCACGAAGCGTAAATACTCCCCTATCCTGATGTTAGGTTTGATCTGGTCACTTGCCGGGGGGCAGGACACCACTTTTCCTGTCCAGCGTCGTTTGTGATGGAATCGGCTCGCATGTTGAAATCTGGCGGGCACTTGTTATTGATCGATGGAACAGTGGATGACGGGTATCTGGAAACCGAGGCTTGGTCGCATTCAGTGGAGAAGCTGCGCGATCCCTCACAGAACCATTTCATTACACCCTTGAAGTGGATGCATCTTTGCGGGTCGTGAACAGGGAACTAGAGCCTTTCAAGCAACCGGAGCTGCTCTGGTATATTGAGGCGGCAGACACGCCTTCGGAAAACCGGGAAAAAGTGTTGGAACCAATCCGTCAGGTGCCCGGCGAGACCCAGAAACTTTTCAACGTGAATCCTGATGATGAACGCAAAATAACCTGGTGGTGGCAGCGTCCGGTGGTGGTCGCGGTCAAACACTGAGCAGCGGGCTTCTTTCCCTAGGGCTTGAGTTATTCACAGAAGACTTTAGCTATTCAGCTTCAATGACTTGCAGGGTCTCTTAGTGCCTCTATTCACAGCTTGCTGACAGGATGACGAAATTACAGAAGCATTCCTCTTTCCCTCGGAGTTCCAGCCTTTACCATCCTGCTTGATGATCGCAGAAGCCGCACGTCCTTACGGGGGAAAATACTCCAAGCAACTCAGCATTTCACTTGAAGGACTGCCACCGATCCACAGCCCTGAAGCGGAACGTTGCGTCCTGGGTGCCATGCTCTCGGATCCCGAAGCCGTCATTGATGAAGTGGCCCAGACCCTGCGCGCGGAGGATTTTTTCAATCCAGCACATCAAAGCCTGTTTAACTGCATCATCGACATGCGCAACCGCGCCCTTCCCATCGATCCCGGCACGGTGCTGCAATATCTGGAAGACCGGAAAATTGCCGCCGCCGTGGGTGGTGCCCCGCTGTTGGGGGAGCTGGCAGCCGGGGTGGTTTCCGTCCTGACCTCCCCCACCCATACCCAGACCGTCCGCGCCAAAAGCATCCTGCGCAGCCTCCAAACCGCTTGCGCCAAGATTGTTTTCAATACCCAGGAACGACAGCACGAGGTGGAAGAGGTTCTGGACGAAGCGGAAAAAGGCATTTTTGAAATCGCCGACCGCGCCATCACCAACACCACCCTGGATTCCAAAGAGGCAGTCAAAAAGACCCTCAAGATCATCGAGCGCACCATGCGCCTAAAAGGGCGTTATGACGGCGTTCCGACCGGTTTTCTGGAGTTGGATCGTCTGACCACAGGATTCAAGCCCGGGGAAATGATTGTGGTGGCCGCCCGTCCCGGTGTGGGGAAAACGGCTTTCGCCCTGACCATGGCCAAGAATTTTCTTAAGGAAAAATGGGACGACAATCTGGGCCGCTTCGTCAAACCCGGTTACGGCGTGGCCTTCTTCAGTCTGGAAATGACAGCGGAACAACTGATGCTCCGTCTCCTGGCATCCTATGCCCGTGTCCGCCTGCAGGAAATCCGCAAAGGCGAACTAGGAGCCCGCGACCTCGATGCGCTCACCGTTGTGGCAGAGGAAATGTCCACCTTACCGCTTTTTATTGATGAATCCAGCATGTTGTCCATCACCCAACTCCGGGCCAAGGCGCGCCGCTTGAAACAGCGGCACAATATTGATGTCATCATTATCGATTACCTCCAGCTTCTCACTTCCAGCAGCGAAAAGGCCAAGGACAACCGCCAGGTGGAAGTGGCCGAAATATCCCGCGGCATCAAAGGCCTGGCCAAGGAGCTGAACATTCCGATCATCGTTCTCGCCCAGCTCAACCGTAAGCCGGAGGAAGGCAACCAGGACCCCGCGCTACATCATCTCCGCGAATCCGGTTCCATCGAACAGGATGCGGACACGGTCATGCTGCTGAGTCGTGCTTTTGAAAAAGAGGGCGATGAAGATACCAGCCACGGCCTCAAAGCCACGCTCAACGTCGCCAAGCAGCGGAGCGGCCCCGTCGACAAGATCCAACTTCGCTTCCGCGGGGAATACACTGTCTTCGAAGACGAACCGCGTGAATTGAAGTGAAACAGGAAATAGTCTAACAAGCCCTGATTCTGATGATCAGCCTGCCATCGCTTTGCCTGCAAGATAACCCGTCGTCCAGGCAGCCTGGAAATTGAAACCTCCGGTCACGCCGTCAATATCAAGAATCTCTCCGGCAAAATAGAGATTGGGACAGCATTTACTTTCCATGGTTCGGAAGTCCACTTCTTTGGTCATGATTCCGCCGCAGGTGACAAACTCCTCTTTGTTCATGCTCTTGCCCTCCACCTGAAAGCGCGACTGAGTCAGTTCCCGCAGCAAAGCCTCTTCTTCTTCTTTCCGTAGTTCCAGCCAGCGGCGGTCGCCGGGAATGTCGGCATGTTCAAGCAGACGTTCCCAGAGGCGCTGGGGAACACCCAGGATGGCCTGAGTGCCCAATTGCCGCTTGCCTGTTTCACGGCGACAGCGCATGAAAGTCTCCCGGATGAAAGGCACGGCTTCGCCTCCAGTCCAATCCACGCGCAGGGTTCCGGTGTAATCGGCTTCGGCAAAAACCCGTGCACCCCAGGCTGAGAGTTTCAGAATGGCGGGACCGCTCAGGCCTTCATGGGTGATGAGCAGAGGCCCCGTCTGGGTCAGTTCCTGACCGCTTTTCCCGAAGCTGGCCGAGGCGAATTCCTTGGCGATACCGGCCAGACCCTTCAGGCGGGGATCTTTGATTCGCATACTGAAGAGAGAGGGAACGGGGGGAACCAACTGGTGGCCAAGCGAGATGGCCAGTTTTCCACCATGGGCGGCCCGGGTGCCCCCTGTGGCCAGCATCAGGGCATCCACCGTCAGGTAGTGACCGTCGGAAAGTTCCAGATCAAAACGCCCGTCCTCCTGTTTTAAAACGGATTTCAGACCGCAGTTGGTTTTGATATCAACATGAAATTTTTTTGCTTCCGCCATCAGGCAGTCGATGACGGTCTGGGAGGAATCCGTGACAGGAAACATCCGACCGTCCGCTTCGACTTTAAGATCCACCCCGCGCGATTCAAACCAATCGACGGTGTCACTGGGCTGCCAACGGTGGAACGGCCCTATCAACTCCTTGTTTCCACGGGGATAGCGGGTCAACAGTTGATTGGGGTCCAAGCACTGGTGTGTGACATTGCAACGCCCGCCGCCGGAGATTTTGACCTTGGTCAGAACCTGGGCCGTCTGCTCGAGAATGACCACCCGACAGTCCGGATTGGTTTCGGCGCAGGTGATGGCGGCAAAAAAACCGGCGGCCCCGCCTCCGGCTACGGCTGCGATCCTATCCGGCATGCCTCAGGCTTTTCCGCCAAGCTTGGCATCGACGGCGTAACGTCCACCACCGGAAAGGAACAGGACGATATAGGCTGTCAAATAGACAAAGGCCAGTTCGCCGTCGCCGTCGCCGATAAAGACCGCCTTGTGCACATAGAAAAAAGCCACGCCCATGACGACGATTCCGGCCAGGGCTGAAAAACGGGTCAACAGACCAAAGATGAGGAAAGCGGAGCCGACGACTTCAAAGGCCACGGCCGACCCCAGACTGTAGGCCGAGCCGATGCCGAAAGGATCCGGGAAGCTTCCTGATTTTTGCGAAAAGGTCATGAGTTTGGGCCAGCCGTGGGCAAGTAGCATGTAAAAGCCAAAGACAAGCCGCAGAACGAGCAGGCCGATATCTTTGCTGGTTGGGATAAAATTAAGGAACAACAGGCTGAAGATGTTTTTCATGCTTGGCCAAGATAACAAAGTTTTTTGTGTTCCGCCAGCTCCGGTTTGTGGAAGTCTGCTGATTTTTTTCGCAACACGGGTCGGGTAACTTGTGCCTTTGCACTTGGTCCTGACTGCATTAAACTTCCACCTATGAAAATGGCCGTCTTCAGCAGCAAGCCCTACGACAAACAGTTTCTTTCCGCAGCCAACAACGGCGGGCACAGTCTGAAATTTCTCGAGCCCAGGCTCACGGCAGAAACTGCCAGCCTGTCCTCTGGATACGAGGGGGTCTGTGTTTTTGTTCATGACGAACTTAGTCGGCCTGTTCTAGACATACTTTCCTCCCAGGGCTGCCGTCTTGTCGCCCTCCGTTGTGCTGGTTTCAACAATGTTGATTTGGTCGCAGCACAGGAGCTGGGCATCACCGTCGTGCGGGTCCCTGCTTATTCCCCAGCGTCCGTGGCGGAGTTCGCCGTCGGCCTGCTTCTAACCCTCAACCGGAAATTCCATCGCAGCTACAACCGGGTGCGCGAAGGCAATTTTTCCCTTGATGGTCTGGTGGGATTCGATTTGGAAGGCAAGACGGTGGGAGTCATCGGCACCGGTAAAATCGGCCAGATCTTCATCCGCATCATGCGCGGCTTTGATTGCCGGGTTCTGGCGCATGATCCCCATGAAGACGATGCCGCCAAGAAACTGGGGGCCACCTATGTTGCTCTGGAAACTTTGTTTGCCGAATCGGACATCATCAGCCTTCATTGTCCCCTCATGCCTTCCACCCATCATCTGATCAACACGGAAAGCGTCCTTAAACTGAAGGCGGGTGTCACTCTGATCAATACCAGTCGCGGTGCACTCATTGACAGTTCTGCAGCGATCGAAGGTATCAAATCGGGAAAAATTGGGGCCCTGGGCCTGGATGTCTACGAGGAAGAAAGTGGCATTTTTTATGAAAACCTTTCCGAGTGTATCATTGACGATGACATCCTCATGCGGCTCCTGACTTTCCCCAACGTGATGATCACAAGCCATCAGGCTTTTTTCACCAAAGAAGCACTTGAGAACATTGCCCGCACCACTCTGGGTAATATCACGGAATTTGCCGGGGCCGGAACCTGCGTGAATCAGGTGAAGTAACCTGCCCGATCTTTCACAGCCTCAGGGTTGAAAAATCAAAAAAAGCCGGTCCGCCCATTTCCGCGTCATCCTGATCCGCCCGGGGCGGAGAAGGACCCACGGAAATCACCAAAAGTGTTTCAGCCACGGATGATTTAATCGTTGTTCCACGTGGTCGCCTGTTGATTCTTCTGGATCGATGAAACCGGCTTATTTGAAGACAATCCGCTTGATGGATTGTTTCAGGACTTCGCCCAGTCGTTTGGGGAGATCGCTCTGGCGACCCAGTTCAAACCTGCGGACGGAACTGAGACAGCGGCAATAGGCCACACCACGCACTGTATCGATCCCTTCCAGATTACTGTCCATGGCGGCCTCCGTTCCGACAACGCTGGCCCAGGCCTGTTGCAGACGGGCGGGACGCTGGTTCTGGGTCTTGCGGATTTTTTCCATGACGTTGCCGATCCAATGTTTCCGGGTGCGGTCGGTCCGCTCTTCACTGGGGGTTCTGGTCCGGGGCAGTGACTGTCCGTTGTCCATCACTGCGGAATACCGTTCTTTTTCGTAGGGTGTCATTTTCCGCCCGTGCTGCTTCTCGAAGGATTCGGTCAACCGGTCCAGGTCGGTTGTTTGCGCTAGAAGAACGTCATAAATTTCGTGTTCCATCTGGGGGCGCAACAGATCCAGCCAGGCCTCCTCTTCGAGGCCTTCGGGCCGGTCCCGGGTCTTGGCTTTTTTGATGGCTTCTTCCCAGGCCAGGGCGTAGTGCGCTCTCAGCACCTGGATCCAGGGACGGCCGGAGCGGTTGTCTCCGATAAAAACATAGAGACCCTTGTCTTCGACAAACTCCCGGCGCCGCTTCGATTTGGTGGTGCGGTAAAGCCCCAGCTTCGAATACGTGGCCATTTCTTTTTTTTTGGAATCTTCCATAATCCATTAAAGAGGTTCGTTGCGTTTCAGGGAGAGTCCGCTCAAAACCAGAAGGCCCATGACAAAAAAAACGGCCACCAATCCGATGGCCCAGCGCAGGTGCACGGCATCAGCCATGAATCCAAAGGCAAAGGGGCCCGCCACCGCCGCCAACTTGCCGAAAAATCCCCAGAGCCCAAAATATTCCCCCTCCTGTCCCCGCGGGGTCAGCATGGAAACGACGGCACGGCTGGCGGACTGGGTCGATCCGATAACAATTCCGGCCAGATTGCCCACGATAAAAAACGTGGCCTGGGTATTGGATAAAGCGGCCCCGATACAGACCAGGATCCAAAGCACGAGGGAGATAATCAGGCTCAACTTGGCCCCGTAACGGTCCTGGAAAAAGCCGAAGGCAAAGGCCCCTACGGCACTGCTGACCTGGAGGGAGGCAAAGAGCAGGATGGTTCCGTTGGTGTCGAATCCTATTTCCTTCTGCGCATAAATGGCGGCGAAAGCCACGATGGAGCAAAGACCGCACATGTAGAAAAAGAAGCTGATAAAAAATCGGAACAGAGTGCGGTTGGCCGGAAGTTTCCTGAGCGTTTCAAGTAAATGCACCATGGCATTGGGTTCGGCCCTTTCGGACGGAGGCCTGGCCACGGCCCGCTCCCGCAGGAACAGCAGGGTGGGCAGGGCGGCCAGCACAAAAAAAAGTCCCGTGGCTGGGAAGATGTTTTTGACAACCTCAGGCCCGGTGCCGCCTCCCCATTTCAGGATCAACAAGGCCATGCCAAGACTTAAAAGTCCTCCGAGATAACCAAAACTCCAGCCATAACCCGAAATTTTCCCGCAGGTTTCCGGTGTGCTGATTTCCGGCAGAAAGCTCGCGCAAAAGTTTTCTCCCAACGAAAAGGCAAAGTTCCCCACTACAATCAGGCCGAAGGCCAGCCAGACGGTTCCCGGAGCCGTGAAATAGAGCAGGGCTGTGAAACCGGAACAAATCAGGGCCAGGGCAGTCAAAAATTCTTTTTTCAGCGCTCTCCGGTCGGCAATGGCGCCGATCCAGGGACCAAAAAAAATAACAATCAACTGGGAAACAGCCAGGGCCGCCGCCCAGAGGGTGTTGGCATAATCGAGATCCCCGCAGACCACACTGGTGAAATAGGTGCTGTAAACCACTGTGATGATCACCGTGGTGAAGGACGAGTTGGCGAAGTCGTAACAGCACCAGCTGAAAATTTCCTTTTTGCCAGCGGGAGAGTGTGCGGTGTTCATAGGCGCTTGCCGGGCTCAACCCGCAGCCTTCCGGACCAGTCCATCCAGTTTCTGAAGATACTGCCAGGAATAAAGACCTGTGCTGTGACCGTCCTCCCAGGTGGGTTGCAGGGCGTATCCTCCAACAATCCGGAATTGACGGACATGGAAACTGAGGTCGTTGTAGGTCACACGGGGCTTTTCCACCTGACCGTTCAGGTCGGGTTCGCCGGAACAGGTGGCGCATGGGCAGGCCCGACGGAAAAATTCCAGAGGAAGATAACTTTCCCCGCCGTCGCTCCAGGCCACGGCCAGTTCCTGTCCTATGACCTGAATGTTGACGGGTTGAAGCATAAAGTGAAATCCACCGGGCCAAACTGCCTCTGGTGGAAAACCCTATTCAAACAGCCAGCATTTTGTCTTCAATCACCAAATACAAAACCTGGGAGGAGTTCCCCTGCACCGGATAGACGGAAAGCCTAAGATCAAGGGAGGCGAAATGAGTGGAGCCTGAAAGTAGTCTGGAATGGAAAGGTTCTCCTCTGGAAAGTGTCTGCTGTAAAGAGGAAGTCATCTCCGCATTCCAGTCTTGGAGGGCGGGCAGGGAATGGCCCATGGCCGCATCCGTAGAGGAATTTAACAAATTCAGCATGGCGGCATTGGCAAAAGCCATTGACAACGCAATTCCGTTTCCCTCGGCTTCGACAATGGCGGCCGGAACGCCGGCATGGTTCAAGGTATAGGCGGCAAGGGCTTTAATGTAATCAGCCTCCATCTGGTAGCGGGCCTGATCGATTAATTTCCGGGCAATGCGCAGCCGGGTCTGCAGAACTTTGACATGAATGGGTTTGGAAAGGTAATCGTTGGCCCCGGCCTCCAGAACAGAGGCCAGGACATCGGAACCTTCACTGGCAGTGACCGCCATCACGTAAGGCAGATATTCCGATTGCCCAGCCAGACGCCGACGGATTTCTGCACAGAATTCCAAACCAGAAATACCGGGAAGATTCAGATCCACGATGAAGACATCAGGAAAAGACGCCGTCTCCAGCTTTTGGTAGGCTTCCTCCGCGCTGGCACATGAAGTGATCTCGTGTTTCTCGCTTACTCCCGAATTCACAAGCGTCTGCAAAAGCATGCGGGTGGCGGGATTGTCTTCGATGATCCAAACATTCATATCATTTTCCTTTTTTGCTGAAAAAACGGCCAAACACTTTACGTAAGGCCGGCGTCTGACTTTGCTCCTGCGTAAGGGATTTGGCTGTAATGGGGCCGCGGATCCTCGGGGAGGTGGCGTTCGTTACCGGCGTATTCTTTTTTTCCGTTACGGTGATTGCGATCTGGCCGCTACGGCGAACATGCAGACTGAAACGCAGGCTGGCCTCGCCCGCCCGAATAATGTCTCCTGAACTGAGGATCGCCTGATCGATGAGTTCATTATTGAGGAAAGTGGCGTTATCGGTTCCCAAATCCCAGATTTCCACATGTTCGTCCTGCACCAAAAGGCTAAAATGTAAGGGTTCCACTCCTGTTTGGGAAAGGTAAAAGTCGCAGTCTTCGGAACTGCCGACGGTGTAACTTGCCTGATCGCATCCCTCAAAATCGAAAGGTTTGTTTTTCTCGGGGGAGTTCAGCCATTCCAGGCTGAAAAAGAAACGTTTTAGAAGATCACTGGACTTGATTTGCTCATCTGAAAAAATGGGCAGAGGTTTGAAAATCGGCTTCTCATCACCATCATCTTCTTCCTGGGGGGGGATCAGCAACGACACAGGCGGAGGGGGTAAATGTTTGGCCTGCTCCAGTTCTTCCAGCAACTGGCTCAGATCCAGGGCGATTCCGGTTTCACTGGAAGTGAGTTTGTCGCGCCATAACATCCTGCTATCCTGCATATCCAGGATGTCGTAAGCGGCGGAAAGACCTACCTTACCCAGATATTCCGCCTGAACCAGAACCCCACCTTGAATGTAAAGCATTCCCCGGTAAGGGCCACGGGTCACCTCAAGGGCTCCCGTTTCCCTTTTTTCCGCATACGGTTTCAAGAACTGGGCAACGGAAAGTCCAGTTGGTTGCATAAATGATAGTGTAGCACAGGCAATGTCACAACGGCAAGGTCATTACTCCATGAAAATTCAAGTCTGCCTTTCTGGATTTTGACTTAATAATACTTAACAAGCGGATCAGCCTCCTGGACTTCCTTCAGGAGCGGCAAACATTTGACAAGGGAAACCCTTTTCCTGTCGGTAAGTCACTGGTTCATAAAAGCCAGCAAGCACGGCGGTAGAAGCGGCTGGACCAAGAAGATGAGTTTCGCTTTAAGGGGATCCAAGCAAACCGCGTTCTGCACGTGAAAAAATCCCGGAGTAAAGTGTTTCTGGGCGGTCTATAGGCTTTCTTCTCGGGAAATAAGAATCCGGTTCCGGCAGGAACAATCCAATAGGCTCCTAAACAGCACAGAAAAATCTTGCGGGGTGACTCTCTGGTATCCGCCTGCTGATGAAACCGAAGCCCACTACATCTCTATTTCTATGCTAGGAGTAGCGGAGTTAGATCCAACGGGAACCTGAGTGGCAGGTCGGTTTGATTGGCTGTATCCGGGGTTTTCCTCCCACGTTGAAACTCCGGTAGGACATGCCGGCACTCGATTCTTCATCGCTCTGCCGGAGCATGGAGACATCGGCTTTAACTTTGGTTTTAAACAAACTGGCCCGCCACTAGAATCTGCCAGGGACAATTCTGGATAGCACAACCGGAAGCCCGTGTCTTTTTGTCGTTTGAAGAGACAAAAGTTTGGCAAAATCAAAAAGGCGCGATAACATGAAAGAATGCCCGAGGCTCCCAGGCCCCTGAATGAAACCCAACGCTTGAGTGCCCTACGGGCCTTGTCCATCTTGGACACGGACAAGGAAGAACGCTTCGACCGTTTGACCCGCCTTGCC
Source organism: Methylacidiphilales bacterium (assembly GCA_038250235.1). Classification (GTDB taxonomy): domain Bacteria; phylum Verrucomicrobiota; class Verrucomicrobiia; order Methylacidiphilales; family JAAUTS01; genus JAAUTS01. The sequence goes on from JBBSCO010000033.1 coordinate 17,571, forward strand.
GCCGTCATTGCCGGAACCCCCATGGCCATCGTCAGCCTTGTTGATGAAAATCGCCAATGGTTCAAGTCCAGCCATGGCATGGATAACAGGGAGACTTCCCACGCCCTTTCTTTCTGCGCTTACACCATCCTACAGCCCGGACCCCTGATGGTATCGGACGCCAGCATCGACCCGCGCTTCTCAGACAATGCCCTTGTTCAGGGACACCCCCACATCCGTGCCTATCTGGGATTCCCTTTAAAAACCCACGGAGGTGAACAGGTGGGTTCTTTCTGTGTCATAGACAACACCCCGCGGGATTTCACGCCCGGACAGATCACGGCTCTTCAGGATCTGGCTATGATCGCCTCGGACGAACTAAACAAAGTCGGCCTCAGTGAGCTGATGCAGGAACTCCACGATGCCAAGGAAAAAGCAGATTCTGCCAACCGGGCCAAGAGCGCTTTTTTGGCCATGATGAGCCATGAAATTCGGACTCCAATGAACGGGATCTTTGGATACACTGAGCTGCTACGAGAAACCAATCTCACACCCGAACAGGTCGGTTATGTCGATGTCATCCGTTCCAGCGGGAAAAGCCTTCTCTCACTGATTAACGATATACTGGATCTTTCCAAAATCGAAGCGGGCCGTATGGAAACCGAGATCAAGCCTGTCTCCGTGCGCAGAGTCATCCTGGAGTCAAGTAACCTGCTGACCGAAGAGGCCAGGGAGAAAAACATCACGATCGAAACCGTCATTGATGAAGGCATCCCGGAAATTGTTTTGACAGACGACATCCGCCTGAATCAGATCCTGATCAATCTGATCAGTAATGCCATTAAGTTCACTCAGAATGGAGGCATTCGCATACAGGCAGGTCTTTCTGCCGGGCACACACCCGGGCTAGGCACTTTGTTGTTGGAATTCCATGTGGCGGACAGTGGTATAGGCATCCATCCGCAACAGGCAGACAAACTCTTCCAGCCTTTCAGCCAGGCAGATTCTTCGACCACCCGGCTGTTCGGGGGAACGGGTCTCGGATTGGCCATCTGTCGGAAGCTCTGCGAGATGCTCGGCGGCCGGATCTGGCTGGAAAGCATTCCCGGTCAGGGCGCCATCTTTTTCTTCACCATCCGTGTCGGCCTGCCCGACCCCGCCACCGCACACTCGGGGAGAATCAAACTGACCCAGCGTGTCCCCCTGCCATTGCACACCAGTGGGTTGCGGATTCTCGTCGCTGAGGACAACACTGTGAACAGGCAACTTCTGGAAGCAATGCTGAAACGACTCGGCTACCAGGCTGATTACGCGCCGGATGGAATTGTAGTGATGGAACTTCTCGCCCAAGGCAGGGTTTATGACGTTATCCTGATGGACCTCAGGATGCCCCGCATGGACGGACTGGAAACAACACGGAACATCCGCGAAAGCGAAGCCGCCGCCATGGCAAAACCGGTTCACATCATTGCGTTGACGGCCGATGTCATGACCGAAGACCGCAAAGCCTGCATGGAAGCGGGCATGAACCATTTTTTGCCGAAGCCCGTCCAGCTCAAAGCACTTCAAAGTGCCCTGGACACTATCGCCAACAAGAGCTGAAGGTAAACAGCCCGGTATACAGCTCTAACATGCGAAAGAAGCGGCTTCGCCCTTTTCGGGATTTTACGGGCAAATCGGTAAAAGCTCTGGATTTCGTTCTGGAATAATTCTATATTCCAAGGGATCTGAGGTCATTGTTTCGGAAATCATCCCGCCAACGGAACCGTAGAACTGAAAAAAATGTCTGTAGAACCAATACCTGATGGCGTGACGGAGCCGGGCCAGAACATCCTTGATCCCGATTCCATCCAGCAATTAAAAGATCTGGACGAAAGCGGGGAAAACAGCCTGTTACATGAATTGTGTGACGCCTTTCTGAATGACTCCGACCAGCACATGGCCCTGATCCGCCAGTCCCTGGTCATCATGGATATTAAGAGCATCTCCAACAGTGCCCACACCCTGATAGGAGGAGCTTCAAATTTTGGGGCCGTGCGTTTTACCTCAATATGCCAGACCGTCCAGCAGTTCAACCAAGAGACTACCCCGGAACGGGCAGCGGAACTGATCACTGCTTTGGAGAATGAATTCAAGCTCTTGAAAACTGCCATGCAGGAACTACAATCATGAAAGTTCTGATTGTCGGGGATGAGATGCTTTCCTGCCGGGTGTTGGAAAACAGCCTGGAAAACCAGGGCTATAAAGTCCAGGCGACTCATGAGAGGGAAGATGCCTCGTCTTTGTTTGGTCAGGAACCCGTCCGCATCAGCATGTATTACAATAAAATCCGGAACGCTGGCAATTATTGCGAACAGATTGACATTGATATCCGTGGGCACACAGGAACTGATTTTAATTATGGGATAAGCTTGGAGTGTTATAAAAATATGATCGAACCGCAGATCTGGAGAATGCAGAGGAATCCCTCCTCTTCCTGAAGACCATGCCAGCCCTTTCCCGCACGGAGAGATCCGTCATCCGTCATCTCTATGTGCATGTGCCCTTCTGCACCCACATCTGCCCCTATTGTTCTTTTTACAAAACACGCAACAGCCTGCCGCAGATCACGGATTTTTTACCAGCCCTCAAAGCCGAACTGGCCTGGGCTGAAAGAACCTTTAACCTTCAATTGGAGACAGTATTCTTTGGAGGGGGAACGCCGTCCGCCCTGAGCCTGTCACAGTTGGAAGACCTCTTCCGGGACTGGCCCCTCAACCGCATCCCCGAAGTCACCATGGAGGCCAACCCCATGACTATCTCTGCGGCCAAGGCGGCCCTGCTGCGCGACATCGGCTTCAATCGGATCAGCCTCGGCGTCCAGGCTTTTGATGATGTCTCCCTGAAACTTCTGGGCCGGACCCACAATGCGGAACAGATCCGGCACACGGCACGTCTCCTGCGCGGGGCCGGCTTCACCAATATGAACATCGACCTCATGTTCGCGCTTCCCGGCCAGTGTCACGAGCAATGGCTGGCTAGTCTTCATGCCGCCCTGGAACTGCAGCCAGAACACATCTCGGCCTACAATTTGAATTACGAGGAGGACACCGATTTCTTCCGGAAGCTGGAGGCGGGCAAGCTTCACATTGATGAAAATCAGGAACGCGATTTCTTTTTGACCGCCTCTGCACTCCTCCGGGAGCATGGTTTCGAGCATTACGAAATCTCCAATTATGCAAAACCCGGCTTTCGCTCCCTGCACAACCAGGCTTATTGGGCGGGAGCTGATTACCTTGGCCTCGGTCCCAGCGCCTGCTCCACTGTCGGACAACTCCGCTGGAAAAACGTTCCCGATACCGTGGCTTATGCCAAAGCTCTCCGGGAGAAAGGGGAGCCCTTACGCGAAGAGGAACCTCTTAGTGAGGAAATGAAAACGCATGAACGCATTCTTCTGGGCTTGAGAACCAGCCATGGTATCGATCCAGAATTGATACCGTCCAGAGTTTCACGCATTGAGGAGTTGAAAGGTGAAGGTCTTCTGGAGCTGACCGGCGGACGACTCCGCCTGACCCAGGAAGGCCAACTAGTTTCAGACAGCGTCACCGCCCTTTTGATCTGAAGCTGAGGAGGTTTCGATTCTTTCGCGCAACTTTCTCGGGCGCGGGTGGTTTCATCACGTTAGAACCCAACCGACCCGGATCCAAAAAACAATCCAAATAAAACCGTCGACTGGAAAACCATTCTGAAGATTCTGGGTGTTTTTGTCGCGGGCCTGCTTCTGGGCATCACCTCCCAGTATCTCAACCGGCCCAAAGCCCATTCCATGGCCGGAGATCCTTCCCACGGCATGCAGAAATTTCGCGACGGCAAACCAGACGGATTTGGTCAGCACAGGAGCTTTTCCCGTGAAAGGGAAGAAGGCCCAGGCTTTGTCAGAGGACGACGCGAGCCCTCTCCCGAAATGAAAGCTTACGCCGAGAAACTCAGAAGCGTGGGGGAATCCTTCAAGAGAAAAATTGAAGCTTTCCTAACAGCCGAACAATAAGAAAAGCCGGCCTCGCTGCATCAGGGTCCCCGTGGCGCGGCAGACATCGGATCCCAGGATGACAAAGAACCCGGCTTCAAACGTAAAGAAGGCAAAGGGCCGCGCGGACGTGATCCGTTGATGGGTGTGATTGTGTGCAAACCCGCTCTGGAGCGGATGTCCCGGGAGCTTGCCCTCAATGACAAACAAAAAGTGCAGGTCGAAAAAATCATGGCCGAACGGGGGGATACATTCCTGAAATTTGTGGATCAGAACCCTCCTCCGGTAAAGGAGGACAAACCCCGCAAAGAAGTTTGAACCAACCAACGCTCTTTTCAGAAAACAGCAAAACACCCCGCCGCGTGCGGGGTGTTTTGCTTTCCATTTAATAAGAAATCCCCATGGTTGATGGTCGATTTATGATTTCCACCTACGCTCCCGGACGCGCCGAACTTCTCGGCAACCACACCGATTATAACGAAGGACTGGTTCTTTCCCTGGCCATCAACACCGGCACCACCATCCAGGCCAAAACCCTGGCCGATGGTGCCCTTCGCCTGGAGTCCAGCGACCTTAATAGCGTCTGGAGCGGACAGTTGGAACACCTCTCCCCGCAGACCGATCCCACCTGGGTGAATTATGTTCTCGGTGTCTTTGCCGAATTACGGAAGCGGGGCATCCCTGTCGGCGGTGCCGATTTCAAAGTCTCCAGCACCATCCCCATCGGAGCCGGTCTGAGCAGTAGTGCCGCCCTGGAAATAGCCACCGCCCTAAGCCTGAAAAAACTGTATCCCTTCACCTTGCCCGATCTCGATATTGCCAGAGTTGGCCAGGGGGCCGAGCACCATTATACCGGAGTCAAATGCGGACTGCTGGACCAGATTTCCGTTCTCATGGGAAAAAAGAACCACGCCACCTACATCGATTGCCGCAGTTTTGAAATCCGACACCTGCCATTGGGCGAGGAGGCTGTTTTTGTCATTGTCCACTCCGGAGCCAAACACGCTCTGACCTCCGGCGAATACAATGAACGGCGGGAGTCCTGCGAGGCGGCAGCCGGACTTTTGGGCAAAAAAGCCCTGCGTGACGTGAACGAAGCGGAATTGGAGGCGGCCCGGCCCGGACTTCCGGAAAATGCTTATAAACGGGCCAAACATATCGTGGGTGAAAACGGGCGCGTGGCGCATGCGGTCAGTTATTTGGCCAAAGGGAATGTGGAAGCTTTCGGGAAGCTGATGTTCCAATCCCACCAAAGTTCCGTCGATTATTTTGAGAATAGCTGTGAGGAATTGGATATACTCGTGGATCTGGCAAAAAAACAACAGGGCTGCCTCGGCTCACGCCTGAGCGGGGGTGGATTCGGAGGGGCCACCATCAATCTTGTCAGGAAAGAGGCGGCGGAGAAATTCAAGAACGGGATTGGCACCGCGTATCAGGCTGCAACCAGATTAAGCCCGGTGATACTGGAAACGCCAGCCTGCGACGGGGCACGATAAAAACAAAGGTTCTTCATAATGTTAAAGAAGCGCTCTTTCGCTTCCCTGACTTTTCTTCGCCTAACCTGCGCCTTCAGCCCTCCGCGTCTTTGCGTTAAACGGCTGTGATTTTATTGCTCACCCTTTTTCGATCATGGCGTAGGCGCTGTGATTGTGGATGCTTTCCATGTTTTCGGCTTCCACCCGATACCAGGTGATGTCCGGATGTGCGTTGCAGCGCAATGCCACATTGCGGACCAGATCCTCGACAAACACGGGATTGTCATAGGCTTTTTCCGTGACGAATTTTTCATCGGGCCGCTTCAGGAGGGAATACAACTCGCAACTGGCCGACTCTTCCACCAGTGAGATCAGATCCTCGATCCAGACTGTTTTCTTGAACTCCACAGTCAGAGTGACGTAGCCCCGTTGGTTATGGGCACCACGGGCACTGATGGCCTTGCTGCAGGGACAGAGAGTGGTCACCGGCACAACCACCGTCACCCGGAAATCCACCCGCTTGCCTTTGGCCTCCGCATCAAAACGGACCACGTAATCCACCAGGCCAAGCGACTTGGTCACCGGCGCTTTTTTTTCCAGAAAATAGGAAAACTCCATTGCCAGATGGGCGGACTTGGATTCCAACCGCTGCTGGAGGGAATGCAGGATCTTGGGAATGCTTTCCACATGGATGAGGCTGCCATGCGAGTTCAGGACCTCGACAAAGCGGCTCATGTGAGTGCCTTTAAAGTGGTGCGGAAGATCCACCGAGAGGGAAAGGGTGGCCACGGTATTCTGACGGCTGCGGGCCTTGTCCGCCACTTCCACTGGATGTTTCAGGCCTTTAACGCCGACCTTGTCGATCCGCAACTTGCGGTGATCACGCTCACTTTGTTTGTCGTTCATGGATAGACTCACGGTTTTGGCGGCATGGGACATGCCTAAAACCTAAACGAAGAAGGCCAAATGTAAAATGCCCTGTAATGGCTGGTCCCTCACTACCTGAAGTTTCAACAGCCAGGGTAGAGCAACCTGTCTGCAGCAATTCATCAAGGGAAGGCAAAAGGTTTCGGAAAGTGATTTTTTTCTACGCAAACGGAGTCCGAACCGATACCGTGGTTGCGTGTTGCGCATGGCCATCCGCGTTTTCGTTCTGGGCATCCTTTTATGCCCAAGCACTTACGCCGCAAGCACTCACACGCTGGCCAAAGGCGACACCTACTACAGCCTTAGCCGGAAATACGGAGTCAGCGTAACCGAACTTCAAAAAGCCAATCCCACCCTGAACCCTTCCGCCCTGCAAGTCGGGCAGATCGTCCAAATACCTACCGATCAAGCTACAGCTCCCCCCACTCCCGCACCTACTTCCGCAACACCCAATCTGCCTGCACCTGATTCAAATCCGGAACCTTCCATACCTGCCCAGCCTGAGTTTCATGTCGTCAGCAAAGGTGAGACACTCACCCGGATCGCAACCCTGCGCAGCACAAGTGTGGCTGAGCTCAAAGCCCTCAACAATCTCAAGTCCTCCGATATCTTCATCGGCCAGAAACTGCGCGTTCGTAGCAGTTCCGTTTCCATGGAGGGAAAGGGAAGCCAGGAAAAAGACCCCGAAATTCCGGAGCCACCCGCCGCTCCCACTGCCAAAGCAACACCCACTCCCTCACCAACGCCTTCCCCGACGAGCACCCCCACCCCGCAACGCTACATCTTTGTCACCCCTGCCAGGAAACAAATCGATAACGTCCCCAAAACCGAACGTAAATGGAAATTCGTCGTCATCCACCACAGCGGCACCAGCACCGGTAATGCCAAAATTTTTGAATATTATCACCGCCGTGTCCGCGGTATGGAAAACGGGATGGCCTATCATTTTGTTATCGGGAATGGTTCCGACTCCAAGGATGGAGAGATCGAAGTCGGCAACCGCTGGAAACAGCAGCTCCAAGGCGGTCATCTCCGCAGCGAGGAGCAGAACGAGATCGCCATCGGTATCTGCCTGGTGGGCGATTTCAACCGGAGCCGTCCGACCAAGAAACAGATCGCGGCCCTGATCGAGCTGACCTCCTATCTCCGGCAGAGGCAGCACCCGCGTGAACTGGTTTTCATGGTGCACCGCGATATCAATATCCGTCCGACCGATTGCCCCGGACGACTCTTTCCTTCCCAGGCCATGTACAACCTCTTTGGCAAAAGAAAATAAAACTATGAAACTACGAAACTCCACACTCACCGGCTGGGTTCTGGCCGCCATCATCTGCCTTGCGTTCTTTATCCCGTGGGCGCGCTTCGCTCCGGAACAAATGGGAAGAAACCTCCTCGACCTGGCCGGGGACCTGGCCGGGGATGAAGCCGGCTTTGTCGAGTCCTATCTCCTGATGCGTCCGGCCGAGTGGTCCGCCATCTGGCATAATCCGGGGGAAGGCCTGTCCGCCTATCAACTTGTTCTACTTTCGGAAAAGGATTCCGTCTCCGCCAAAGTTTCCAAAGCCTGGCTGAGCATGCTCTGGGGGGATCATGCCTCTGAGCAAAGCGTCAAATTCCTAGCCTTCGGTCCACTGATGGCCATCCTGGCGGGCATCGCCTTGACCCTGAAAAAGACCAACGCGAAATTCCTCTTACTGGCCGCGTTTGGGCAGCTGCTTTTCTACGGCTTTCTGCGCTGGAAACTCAACCAGACCTTCGGCGACCGGCTTCTGCTGCAGATTGAATTTAACCTAGGTCTCTGGCTTACCCTCTACGCCACGGCTCTCCTCTGCCTGCTGCAGGTCGTCAAAGCCCTGCAACCCAAATCCAAATGGTAGGTTTCAGGTCGTGGTAACGAATAAAAAGGGGTGCTGCTGGAGGTGGGCGGGATTCCGGTTAAGTCGCGAGGACTGCGCATCTCTGAAAGAGCTGTAAAGGACGAGCCGTGCCACAGGCTGATCCGTCCTTTGGCGGACAACGCAGGGTGGGAGCCCGTCCGCCACAGCCCGGCGGGTTTGCTTGAAAACGGTCTCTCCCTAGGTTGGCCCCTCGGGCACCCCGCAATTTCTGCGGGGCTCCAGTCCTGTCGCCTTGGGTGAAACCGTTCTGAAGCAAACAGTACCCCTTTTTATTCGCTAACATGACCTGGACAAACAAAAATTGTGGAGAACCGCTGTGGTTCCCGTCCTCGTGTCCTGAAAATGAAGGGACTTCGCTGTCAGGACACTAGAACATCAGGTATTACCCGGCTTCCGGCTGCCCCACAGCAGCCGAAGGAAATGCTTCATGTCCCGCCAGAAAGAAATCTTGGATATTTCCCTGCCATAGATGCAGCGGACCGGCACGGAACAGATGCGGGCTCCCGTCCGGAGCGCCTGTAGATACAGCTCTGATTCCCATTCGAATTGACTGCCACTGGGAAGCCAGGATCCCAACCAGCTTCTGCGGATCAGGCGATAGCCGCATTGGGTGTCCGGATGCTTGCCTCCGCCCATCAGGTTCAATGCTACAGACATTCCCTTATTCGCCAAATAACGCAGCGGCGGCATTCCAACCGGACGATGGAAGCGGTTCCCGATCACAAGATCCGCCCGGGTTGCTGCCTCTTGGAACCTTTCAAAATCAGAAGGGTCATGCTGGCCGTCGCCATCCAGGCAAAGGATCCATTCCGTCAACTCCGGGATGACGGTCAGAATCTCTTTGATCCGGGCTGTTTTCCCCTTCAGCTCCGGAAAGCGGAAAACCCTCGCACCACGTTCCTCCGCAACAGAGGCCGTGCGGTCGCGGCTGCCGTCGTCCAGAACCCAGACCTGTAGGTTCATGCGCACCAGCGATTCGACAACAGGCCCGATATGCCGTTCCTCGTTTTGCGCGGGAATCAGAACAAGAATCGATGATTGGGAAGGAGTCACAGGAATGAGACATTGAAGTTACGGAGGTTCCCGGCAAGATGACAAGTGCATCCTATGACCAAACCCCCCTTTTATCTCCTCTCCGCTCTGTCGTTTATTTTCTCAGCTGCAATGGTTCTTCCCGCCGGAACTCTTTCAGCCAAAGAAGAGCCTTTCAAACTGGTGCAGCGTGCCGTGGCCAGGGATCAGGTTCTGCTGGAGCGCCGTGCGGCTTACGACTGCACCGCCGCCTCCAAGCGTGAAAAACTGGATCGGGACGGCAAGGTTACTTCGACTGAAAACGAAAGCATTGTCCAGAAGGCCAGCCAATCCCCCGATTACGAAACCCGCAAAGCCCCCCAGGATGTCAAGGGAATGGAGAAAGATCTGAAAAAGGCCTCTCAGGAGGAGCCCTTCAACATCCTGAAAATCATCGACCACTTCAATTACGAGTGGGCCGGTGAGGAAACCATCAACGGTATTCGCTGCCACAAAATCCGTTTCTCGCCCAAGGGAAAACAGCCTTTCAGAAACCGCGAAGAAAAAGTGGCCAATGAACTGGCAGGTTACTTCTGGGTCTCCAAACAGGACAATACACTGATGAAAAACAAAGGCAGCCTGACCAGACCCGTCTCCGTTGCCTGGTTTTTTGCAACCCTGCGGGAATTGGATTTTTCCTTCGAAACCCGCCAACTACCCAACGGCGATTTCGGACCTGCGCAGATCCAATACCGTTTCAAGGTAAACATCCCCTTCGGTCAGATTCACGAGCGCCACACCCGCAGCATGGGCAACTACCGGAAGGCCAGAATCATCCGTTGAAGCCTGCCTACGACAGCAGCAAACATTTTGTACTAAAGGACAGGCGCCGGAGCTGCTAAGTGCAGGGTCGAGTTCGGCTTTTTCATTTTTGGTCTAGCGTCGCCGGGCAGCTGCCGAGCGGAGCGAGGCCGGCTGAACCAGCTGATTCGATGTTTTTACTCTTTCGAAGGCTGAAAGCCAAGAATCAATAATGACTCGTTAGGTTCGTCGATTGCTGTCAGTCCCATTCGGTAGAGCACGTATTCATTATACGCCTTCTTGTTCGTCTGGATAACTGCTCTATTCTCAAAGATCGCAATAATATTTTGGGCTTGCGGTGAATAGGGTGGATAGAAATGCTTCATATCCCGGTCACTAACCCACAGAGCTTCGCGTATTGTGTATTTGGGTTCGGATCCTGTAAAATAGCCGTAGATCGTAAACGGTGTAAGAATGACAATCAGACCCAGTATCGATACTACCGCAATTCGGAGAATCTTCTTCATATCTTGATCGAACGTTAAAGGACTGGCACCACCTACCGTGGGCGATGCTTTGAGTGCGCGTTTGGGGTGGCAGTTATGGGTGACATTCTAACTCAAGGCTGGTGGGGTGCATCTTGTTCGGTTTTTTAGTTTTGTAATGACATGCCGCCCATGGCATCATCCGGCAGGCTGAAGTGCACGGTTCAAAAAATCCACGAGAGACCGCGCCGCCTTGAAGTAGTCTGCCACCAAGGCCACCGCCTTCTCCGCCTGCACTTCACGGTCGTCCAGTTTTTCCATTTTATAAAAACCTTTCATCTTGAAAAATTCCGCAGCCGGGGAGTCCGGACTGAAACCGATGGGAGTCCTCGTCAAGAGCGAGGGAGCATGAATACCAGTGGGAAAGCGTTTTTTAAATTTTCTGTCCAAGATGATTTTCTTCCACTCCGTGTAGTCGCTTCCGATTTTTTCCCGGTACTTGCGCAGAGGGCCTGGCTGTGGATTATAAACGCCACCGCCAACAAAGCAATTTTCCGGCTCCAGGTGCAGGTAGTAAAACGCTCTGGCACTCTGTTTTCCGGCAGAATTAAGTATGATCTAAAATTCCGTCTTATATGGTGGCGCACCGTTGGCAAAGCGCATGTCACGATTCTGGCGAGTCAGGCATTTGGCCCCATCCAACCCAGCTTTCTTGATCCTGGGGTCAATCTGCCCGAGACGCTCGATTAACTGTCCTGCCATGGCGGTCACATCCGCCTTGGCCGCGTGACTCTCCGCCCTGTGCTGATCCATCCAGGCCTTCGAGTTATTTGTCTTCAGTTCTGACAGAAAATGAAAAGTGCTGATCTGAATCAAAAAATAGCGGAGTAGAAGTTGATTTTATTAACCGTACGTTGCCGGTCAGGAGTTGAGCGGAGCGGAGTTGGCTACCTGGTCTGGTTAGCTTTTTTCTTGAGCTTTGAGTATTTCAAGTTGTTGAGAAACTTCGTTGGAAATCCTATTGATCTTACCAATCATTGATTTGGTCAGATCTCTTTTCTCTTGATCGGCAGAAAAGAATTCGTTCACCAAGTAATTAAAAAAAGGTCGTCCGTGCTGAACGAAGTTTGGACTTGCAGAGATGGTGTTCCAGGCAATTTTTCCGTCTGTCGCCTCGCGGGTTGTGATGTGAGCAGCCCTTTTATGTAGCTCGGTTCTGGAGTTTTCATCAATTATCACATTGGGTAAGTTGAAACCTGGAAAATCGTAAGCCCTCAAATCATCATCCTTTGCATTACTTTTTCCCAGTCGAGGCTTGTAAAACTCATCGATTTTTCGGTAAAAGACTAAAACAGATTCAATGCAGGCGTTCTGAACTATTTGTGTGCATTCTTCATTGATCTCATCTTTGTGAGAAATAAGTTTTGGTTTTACGACAACTCGCCAGCAATAATCTGCAAAAATCTGGCCGTAGCAATAGAGGATGTCTGTAACACATTTATCAAGAACTTCTCTTGTAGGTGATTTCCTCATGGCTTTTACTAACGGTTTTGGTCAACCAGCCCGCGTAGCGGGCTTGAGTGAACCACATTGTTCGGAAATCTTTCTATCAGGTTATCTCGCATCTGGCAGCTCAAAAAAACGGCCCTCGCCGGAGGGTGAAAAGGGTGAATCTGGCATGAGTCTAGGTCGTGGCCGAATCACAGACCTGAGGTCTTATGAGTTTCTTCTGTTCCTGAAGATTGTTTCTCGCGCAAAGTCGCCAAGCGCGCAAAGGACTTTGGAATCAAAAGTCTTCTTGTTTCCTTTTATCTTCCGAACGTCCCCGGTGAGCCACCCCAATAGCTATCGGGGTGGCTCAATGGCATGGTTCGGCTTATTGTTTTTAACTAAACCTAATCAGATATATAATAAGCCAAACAATTAGGAGAGAGAATGAAACACCAGTAAAGCCACAGACAATATCCGCTGTCACGGTCTACCATTTTTCTGTCTTCCAATCTTTTGTGGTTTCTCGTCGAAATGAGGGAGCCAGTAGGTGCCTCCATCCTGCCCATCCAGCATGACAATAATCGAAGACTTTACCTAATTCACCGATCATATTTTTTTCCGAACGTCATAGAACAGGTGCGCCGGGGTCAATCCAATTTTAAACTTACGGCCTCCTCGGCATCGCCTGCTCCGACTTGTTATCCATCTTTTTTACTGACAGCGCGGGAGAGTAGGCGGACTTACTCCCGACGGGAATAACTACGTTATATACCGATCCAATCATGAGAATTGATCCATCGGTCGTCTCTTCTTCCGCATTCACCGGAGTGATCGAAATAAGATAGTAAAACTTATCATTCGCAATATACTCTGGAAATCTCTTCAATTCGCACGCTAGAATCTTAGGCTTCGCCGCATTCGGAAATCGTTTTGAGAACAAAGAAATTGATCTTTGTGCAGCATCTTAAACTGAAGTTGTTAGAGGGTGTTCTCCAAAGGATATGCTCGGCAACTGTTTAATATCCTGCTTTGAAATGTGGATTGCCTCTGCTTGGGCGTAATCGCCAGTGCTTGGAGCGATGAAGTATTCGGGCTTACTTGCATCTTCCGCCTTTACCACAAGGCCAAGTGCAAAGATTACTGTTGCTATTAAGGTGCTCTTCATTTTCTTTGGATAACGTCCTCGATCACCGATGGCTAGCTCCGTTCGGCTTCATTTTTTCTTGACTCCAGCGAGCCA
>JBBSCO010000034.1:0-30780 GCA_038250235.1 Methylacidiphilales bacterium
CCCTTGGCCGGAGGAGAAATTCCATACAAGCAGAATCCCTTGCCTAGCGACCAACTCTCTTGGACCCAGCAGTTGGAAGATTATTTGGGCAAAGACAAGAGCATCTATAAAAATCCCAAGGTGAAAACCCGGGATTATGGCTATTTTATTGGCAGTAAAGCAGCGATGGCGGAATCAGGTGGTTTTGCCGCCGTCAATCGGCTCCGAGTCGCCCAGCCCACTAGGCATATTCTGGGCGGAGAATGTCTTTATTGGCAGGCCATAGATACAGACAGCGACCCCGATGACTATACTCAGCATCCTTCTTTTGAAAGGGTCGACGGGACGGTTCAATCCCAAAAAACACAGGTTCTTTTTGTGGATGGGCATGTGGAGACGCTGGATCGATTTGACCGAAACCAGGTTACGACCCGTTATGAGGGCGTCGGGCAGGATTATTAAGCCAGTTGACACGACTGGTGAAACCGATAATCTTCTCCTCCTATCTAACCTAGAAAGACCTGATTTATGAACCCGACCTACCAACCTTCCCAACGCACCCGTAAACGGAAATTCGGCTTTTTGTCCAGAACACGGACCAAGAATGGCCGTGCCCTTCTGGCCCGTCGCCGTGCCAAAGGCCGCAAACGTCTCACCCCCAAGGGAACGGACCGCAAGTTTGCCCGTCACACCCAAGCCTGATTGCCGCCTGCCACGCTCCCGCATTCTGCGATCGCGACTGGATTTCCAGCGCATCAAAGCGGAAGGCAAGCGACAGGCAGGTGCTTATCTGGTCTGCAATTACATGATCCGGCCTGGAGAAACCCGCATGGCTGGATTTATAGTGCCCAAAGCCTGCGGCAATGCCGTGGTTCGCAACAGGATCAAGCGCCGTCTGCGGGAGCTTTATCGTCACTGTCAACATCAGCTTCCCGAACATCTACAAAGTGTCTGGATCGCCCGTAAATCCTGCTCTGAGGTAGAACCAGATCTCTTCCGGCAGGATTTCAACCGCATACTTGAGAAGGCTGGTTTGCTCAAGGGAAAAGCCTCCTAGCCGCTATGATCCGCTCCGCCGCCATTGCCATGATCAAGGGGTATCAGACCTGGCTCTCCCCGCTGAAAATATTTTTCGGGGTGAGCGGTGGAAGTTGCCGGTTCACTCCGACCTGCTCGGAATATGCCATTGGGGCGATCCACAGCCACGGGGTCTTCAAGGGATTCTTTTTGGGTATTTATAGAATTATGCGTTGCCAGCCTTGGGGAGGGCAGGGCTATGATCCCGTGCCCCCGGCCAGCCCCAAAAAACAAGGAACGGAACGGGTTTGTGGCTGTGGCTCAGCCTCCCAACATTTGGAACAGTTTCATGGATAAGAAAAATTGGATCGTTATTGCCGCCAGTCTGGCCCTGATCTTCGCCTATCCCGCGATTATCAATCACTTTTACCCGCCGCCAACCTTCACTCCCCAACAACTGGCGGAGCGGCAGAAAGCCAAAGAAGCGGCCCAGGCGCCGTCGATTGCTGCTAACCCGGCCGTGCCGGGGGCCACGCCCTCCAACCCGTTGCAGCAACCGGTCATCCAGCAGCACGAGATCCCGGACAGTCGGCAACTTGAACCTGGACTTCCGGATGAGCGGGTTGCCACCCTGGAAAATGAGTTCATCAAGGTTGAATTCACCACCCATGGAGGAGGGATCAAGCGTGTTTCCCTCCGCAAGCACAAAGCCGTGGGTGAGGATGAGGTGCTTTTGAACAATGGCGGGCCGATGCCGATTCTTAATCTCCGCGGCTGGACCGGGGCTTCTGGCATTGTAGGTTACAAACTCGAATCCCAAACGGCTGATTCCGTCACCATGATTCGTGCCCTCTCGCCGACCATGACCCTGCAAAGAACCTACACCTTGATTGCGGATTACCAGATTGAATTGGCCCAGACGGTCATCAACAAGGGAAGCCAGCAGGAAGTTCTGGGGCCGTATGTGTTGGATCTGGGCAGTGCCACTCCCATTTATTCGCAAGCCGCAGAGCGTTTGATGATCGGGTTGTCATGGCAAGACGAGACCGGTTCCTACCGTCCCCACAAGCTGCATGAATTCGATCCCGCAGTGATTCCTCTTGTGGGCGCCCAGCTTTGGGCGGGTAAAAACGTCATCGAATCGAAACCGGAAGAAAAAATTTCCTGGGCGGCGTTGAAAAGCCAATTCTTTGTACTCTTGGTTAATCCCGTAGATTTCCCGGCAGAAAAAGTGGAAGGTGTGCGCATGCTTTTCCCGGAGCTGCGCGACAAGAACCAACCAGTCCCGGATGGCATCGTGGCCAGCATGACCCTATCCGGGATTCAGGTGGATGCGGGCAGCTCCTATACCCAGAAATTTGATGTCTATGCCGGGCCCCGCGAAAACAGCCGTCTGAGGGAATTGAGCGAAAATCGGGCCGAGGTGATGGAGTTTGGCATGTTCGGAATGGTCAGCCGTCTGCTGCTCTGGACCATGAACCACATTCATGACGTCGTGCAGAGTTATGGCTGGGCCATTGTCATCCTGACAGCCATCTTGAAGGCGATTCTCTGGTATCCGCAGGGCATGGCCAATGCGAGCATGAAGCGCATGGCGGCTGTGGCGCCTGTGATCAAGGAAATCCAGGAGAAATACAAGGAAAAGCCGGAGAAGCTCAACACGGAGATGATCAGTGTTTACAAGGATTATGGGGTCAATCCTGTTGGCGGCTGCTTCCCCATCCTCCTCCAGTTCCCAATTTTCCTGGGGTTCTATTCCATGCTACAGACGGCCATCGAGCTGCGGCATCAATCCTTTCTCTGGATTCATGACCTGTCCCAGGCGGATACAATTTTCACCCTGCCGCTCTTCGGTTATGATTTCCCGGTCAATCCCATGCCCCTGATCATGGCTGCCACGATGTATTGGAGTATGCACGTCACTCCCCAGCCGGCCGGGGTGAACAATCCCATGCTGAAGATCATGAAGTTCATGCCCCTGATGTTCCTGGCCTTCTGTTATAACTTCTCTGCGGCCCTCTCCCTGTATTGGACGGTTCAGAACTTGCTCTCCATTGTCCAGTTGTACTACAACATCCATTTTCAGAAGGACCTGTCTTTGGAGGAAATGAAAGCCCAGGTTGCAGCCAAGAAAAAAGCGGCGAAGAAAAAGAAACTGTAAGCAAAGGCGCGGAAACACGTTATGACATCACGCATTTCAGCCAAAGAAACACTGGAGTTGCTCCTCGGGCATCTCGGCCAGGTTTTTGAAATCCGTGAGGAACAGCGTCCCATGGGGCCCACTCTTCATGTCCTGACCCGTGAGCCTGGCCGTCTGGTTGGGCGTAATGGCAAGACATTGGATGATCTGCAATATTTGTTGAACCGTATCATTCACCAGGGGGAGGATGAAGATACCGCCCGGATTCTTGTGGATGTGGAAAATTACCGCTTACAGGAATTTGACGGAATGATGAAGGGGGTTGATGAAACAGCACGGCAGGTGTTGGAAAGCGGAGAAGAGGCAGAATTACCTCCTATGAACTCCTTTGAGCGGCGTCTCGTACACAACCATTTCAAGGATCACCCCGGTATCCAGAGCGTGAGTCCCAAGTCGGATGAACGGATCAAAAGCATCATCCTGCGCAAGCGGGGTTGAGTGAAGGTCGGGCGTTTTGAACGCAAAGACGCAAAGTCCACAAAATAAATACGTCAGGAGGTGTTCTCAAAACACAAATCCGATATTGTTTCTGTGGGCTGCTCCTCTAACAAGAAGAATGTTCCGGGATCAGGTATAATGGAATTGGGCGGTTGCTTTGCACTTGGCCGAGGAGGTCACGCGAACCCAATGCGCACTGAAGCCGTCAGGGAAGACATGGGGCACATATCCCTTCGCCGGAACTTTGATTGTGATATAGGTTTTCCAGGCACCGTGGCCCAGGAAATCCACTTCCACTTTGAAGCTGACGGGTTTGTTGGAGTCGTGGTTGAGGTGCAGTACTTTTTTGTCGAACCCGGTCATCAGATACGGATCGGATGGCTCCTTGGCTTTGACTGTATCTTCCCACCAGGGGCCGCCCCAGCCTTTGGGTTTGCCGAGTTTCCAGAGATCGTCGGTTTTTCCGAACCAGAGTCCGGACTGGGGTTCGGCACATTGCAGGTTGCCTCCGCTTTCGTGGCTGGCGTTGTCGGCACCCAAGACTAGCATCCCTTTCCAAGAACAGAAATCTCCATGCACCCAAAGATGGGTCGAGATGGGACGGATACCCCAGACGCGGCCTCCATAGGCCCAGGGCGAGAGTTCGTAGAACATACCGTGGTGATCCATCAGGAGGCGTTCGTGTTCGGTCGAGCGGATACGGGGCCATTCCGTCTGCCATTTGTGGTCGAAGCAGTGGGAGGCCTTGGGCAGGCGGTAGGTGGTCCATTTTTGATCCGTGGTGGTGAAGACCTTCAGGATGGCTGATGCCCTGTCCCAGCCGTTGGCGAAGATGGTCTTGCCATAAACACCCAGCCCGCCGAGTCCGACGAAGGGTTTGTTTTCGAGGATGGTCCATTTTTTGCCGTCGTATTCGGCCAGAGTGCCTTCCCGTTTTTTGCCGAGGAATTCGGGTTCGCTGTAGTCGTTGTTGACCACAACCAAGCGGCCACCTTCGGTATAGCAATCCTTGAAGTGGCAACTGCCTTCGCCCGGAGTCTGGAGTTCTTTGGTGAGGTCAAAGATGAGTTTGGTTTTCAACGTATGGACGTTGAGCTCGAGCAGTTCGCCTTCCATGCCGAGCATATAGACGAGGTTGTCAGGATCAGTGAGATGGCAGGCGGTGCCGCAGAGGCGGATTTCCGTCAGGGCGGGGACGGTGCGGACCTTGTGGTTCGCGTCGATTAGATGGGGGCCGATAATCAATTGGCTGGAAGAGTGATGGATAAAGCGGTTGGCATAGGTTCCGCTGACTCCGGCAGGATGGACGATCATTTTGAAATCTTCATCAATGACCCGCAGGCCTGTGCCTGTGCCCGTGCGTTTGCGGTGTGAGACATAGTTCAGGACATAGAGTTTGCCGTTCCATGGCATGAGACAGCCGATGCCGATTTCGGAACGTGGAGGGCCGAAATCGGCCACCTGGGCTAAAGAGGGAACAACACCGGAGAAGGACAGGGGGAGATTTGTGCTCATGGAAGCATCCTGCCTATGTTCCGATAACTTGCAAAGTTGACAAAAATGTTCACAGTAACATTATATTTTATCCAGGGAATGGAGAACGGGCTTTGATTCAATAGATCGAAACGAATGAAACGTGTGACCCTTTACGATGTGGCCCGGGAGGCGGGGGTGAGCCATATGACTGTCTCGCGCGTGGTGCGTGGAGCCAATCTGGTGAAAAGAGCCACCCGTGAAAAGGTGGAGGCAGCAGTCAACAAATTGGAATACCAGCCGGATCCGGCCCTGTCCGCGCTGGCCGCCTATCGCACACTCGGAAGTAAGGCCGGCAGCGGACACGGCAGTCAGCTGGTCTTTTTGGATTGTGACGGAACTCCTTACAGCCAGGTGGTTCTGGGCGGGGTGAAACAGGAGGCGGCACTGTTGGGTTACAGTGTTGGCTCGTTCCGCGTCAAGAGTGACCCTGGGTCGCAGGCTCAACTGAGCCGAATGCTTTATCATCGTGGCGTCAGAGGATTGTTGTTTGGACCCTCGGATGAGCCGCTTTTTTTTGAAGGTTGGGAATGGCCAAAGTTTGCCTTTGTTTCCCTGGGTGCCCTGACGCATCAACCACCCATGCATGCCGTGGCCCTGGATTATTTTCATGGAGCCCTGACTGCTTGTGGACTGTTGGGGAAACTGGGTTGCCGGAGATTGGCCCTGGTGATTGATCCGCGCCTGGAGGCCAGGACGGCCCACCGATGGAGGGGCGGATATGTGGCGGGATTGAAGCCGAAAGAAGCGGTGCGGGTTTATCCCCTGGTGGACTGGACCCCGGCCAAGCTCAGGCGCTGGATTTCGCACGCGTGTGTGGACGGAGTGTTGACCATTCACGCTGAAGTGGCGAAAGCTTTGGAAGGCCGTGGGGTGCGTTTGGTTTTCCTGAATGACCAGGCCAGGCATACAGGTGTGCCAGGACTCAATCTGGATCCCCGTCATATCGGAGCCGAAGGTGTCAGGCTTCTGCACCACAGTCTTCTGCGCAGGGAGTTCGGTTTACCTGCCGAACCCAAGATGGTGGCCTTGCAGGGAAGCTTTAAAATATTGAAAAATTGAGATCGTGATTAAAGATGAAGACGAAGAATCTTATGGGAGGTCTGAATGAACCTACAAAAGTGGAATTGTCGTATCTTAAAGCCATTCAGGACAGGCGCCCGCCCTTAAATCCGTGTCAGCATTTCCGCTTTGGGGAAGCGGACTTTTTTCAGCGAAGCATACTTGTCGGTCAAGGCGCGATAACCGGCGGCGCAGGCCACCACGGTTTTCAGGTTCTTCGAGGAAAGATCCAGGATTTCATCATATTTCGCAGAGTCAATGCCTTCCATCGGGCAGGTATCGATTCCGATCATGGCGGCGGAGGTCATGAAATTACCCAGTGCGATGTAGGCCTGCCGTGTGGCCCATTCCGCGACATTGATCCCGGGCAGAAAGCCCAGAATGACTTTTTTCAGACCGTCCAGGCTTTCTTGCGGGACACCCCTGACATCGGAGGTGAGTTTCATGTTACTGGTGACAAATCGTTCATCGACGTCCGTCCTGATGACGAAGATGACGTGGTGTGAGCAGTCGGCCACTTGGGCCTGGCCCCAAGAGGCGACTTTCAACTTCTCCCTGACGGCTTCGTCAGTGACAACGATGAACTTCCAGGGTTGTAGCCCGAAAGAGGAAGGGGTGAGAACCAGAGATTCTTCGAGAGCAAACCAATTAGCGGCGGAGATTTTTTTGGCTGGATCAAATTGTTTGGTGGCATAGCGCCAATTGAGCTGGTCGAGAAGTTGTTCGCAGGTGATGGGTTTCATGATGGATTAAGGTTTACCGTTTCCGGTTTCGAGTTTCCAGTTCAGAAGTCGGTTGGAAGGCCGATTTCTTTCCAGGTCTCAAGTTCGCGCAGACGAGCTTTGCAGGTGCGTTCCACTTTATCGGTGGCGTATTTGCCCAGGACTAAACGTAAGGGAGGATTCTCTGAGTCCACGACCTTCAAAATAGCGTCAGCGGCCTTGGCGGGATCGCCGGGCTGCTGGCCGTCCATTTTTTCGAGGAAAGACCCGAATTTGCCCACCGTGGCCTGATACTCCGGGAAACAATCAGGAGCCCGATCCAAAGAGCGGGCGATGAAGGCTGTGCGGAAGGGGCCGGGTTGAACGAGGGTGACTTTGATGCCGAGAGGTTTGAGTTCGGCCGCCAGACCTTCGGACAATCCTTCGAGGGCAAACTTGGTGGCTCCGTAAACGGAGAACCCGGCATAATTGCCGATGGCGGCTGCGGCGGACATGTTGATGATGTGGCCGTATTTCTGTTGTCGCATGAGGGGAAGTATGGCGCGAATGAGGGAGAGAGATCCGAAAAAATTGACTTCAAAGTTTCGGCGGATCTGTTCATCCGAACAATTTTCCAAAGAACCGAGCAGGCCATAGCCCGCATTGTTGACGAGGACATCGATTCGCGGGATGAGTTGAAGGATGTTCTGTAGGGCTGGAGCCAGGGAGGTGTTGTCACTGAGATCCAGGGGCAGAATCCAGCAAGCGTCTGGATGATGTTCCTTAAACTCGCGGAGTTGGTCGGGATCGCGGGCCGTCGCCACCAGGCGGTCGCCACGAGCCAGAACTTTTTCGGCCAGAGCCCGTCCGAATCCTGAGGAGCATCCTGTAATCAACCATGTTTTTTGTTCAGACATATTAAAATATTCCATGGATCAGGCTGTGGTCAAGGAGGGATAGTCTGTGTAGCCGCCGGAGCCTTGGGCGTAAAAGGTTTCCGGAACGGGGGAGTTGAGTGCGGCGTTTTGTCTGAAACGCTCGGGAAGATCGGGGTTGGCGATAAAAATTTTCCCCCAAGCCACTGCATCGGCCGTGCCGTCGGCCAGTGCTTTTTCCGCAGATTCCTTGGTGAAGGCTTCATTGGCGATATAGATGCCGCCGAAGAGTTTCTTTAGTTCGGGCCCGATGGCGGGCTTCTCTGGGTGGAGGTGGCCTTCCCGGCCGCAAAGGAAGGCGATTTTTCGTTCGCCCAAGGCCCGTGCGACATAACTGAAGGTTGCCAAGGGATTGGAATCTCCCATGTCATGGGCGTCGCAGCGCGGGGCAAGATGCATGCCGACACGACCCGCACCCCAGACAGAGATGGCGGCATCGGCAACTTCAAGCATGAGCCGTGCACGGTTTTCCAGGCTGCCTCCGTATTCGTCGGTTCTATGGTTGGTGCTGTCCTGCAGGAACTGATCGAGGAGATAACCATTGGCGCCGTGGATTTCAACGCCGTCGAACCCGGCGAGTTGTGCATTTTCTGCGCCATGGCGGTAGGCTTCGATGATGGCAGGGATTTCTTCACGCTCCAAACCCCGGGGAGTAACGAAGGTTTTTTTTGGCCGTATCAGGCTGACGTGACCTTCCGGGGTGATGGCACTGGGTGCGACGGGAGTTTGTCCGTTCAAATAAATCGGATCGGAGATGCGTCCAACATGCCACAGTTGAAGCAACATGATGCCTCCCTCTTCATGGACGGCTTTGGTGATTTCTTTCCATCCTTCAACCTGTTCGTCGGACCATATGCCTGGGGTGTCGGGATAGCCCACACCCATGGGATCAACTGAAGTGGCCTCGGAGAGGATGAGTCCGGCGGAGGCGCGCTGGCGGTAATAATCGGCCATTAATCGATTTGGAACACGTCCCTGGCTGGAGCGACAACGTGTCAGCGGAGCCATAACGACGCGATTGCGGAGCCTGAAAGCACCGGCCTGCAGGGGTGCAAAAAGCGGTGAATTTGTCATTTTCATGCCGGTCTAGAAAAGCGACGCAAGGAATTAAATGCGTTCTTCTTCCAGGTCGTAGACATCAAAGAGCACATAGACGGGGCAGTTTTTGGGAATGAATTTCGGGATATAATCCTCCATGTATTCCTGGAGATTGTCGGGCAGATCTCCGATGCGCTTGTCCCGCCATTCGTTATTCCATCGTATGATTTCAATCCGGGGCCGGGTTTTGGCTTTTTCTTTGATCCAGACTTCGACCTCCGTATCGGTAGCCCCGGTGGCTACGAGGGCCTTGAAATCGTCATAGGCAATCCCGGTAAACTCCAAAAAAAACACATCGAGGGGACAGCCTGAGTGGTATTCGCCTGCGGTTCCGGCCAGAACGGAGCGGCATTTATCCAGGCAGCGGGCGGCGATAACATAGCCAGCCAGAGTTTCGCGTGGGCTTCGTGGGAATTCTTTGGTCAGGTCTTTGGCGATCAATGTGAGTTTTTCGTTGGAATTCATGGTATTTGAAGATTTCTTTGGAGGAGGGGTTAAAGAACGACTACAAACATCCTAGAGAACCGGAGCCAAGAGTCAAACGGGGCGCTCCATGGGTGGCAGGTCAGTTTGGTTGCAACCGAGCCCGCCGAGCCTCGGCTTCTTATCCGTTTCCAGAGTTTCACGACCCGGAGTTTGCGGCTAGAGCGGGGTTTCGTGGCAGGTTGAAAAAGCCTGCTTAGTTGATTGCTTCTTGCCGCGAGGAGCCTACTATGAAACCCGGTGAAAAACGTTATTATCCTTTTTGTCGTGCTGGCCCTCCTAGGGGTGG
This sequence comes from Methylacidiphilales bacterium, assembly GCA_038250235.1. Lineage (GTDB taxonomy): Bacteria > Verrucomicrobiota > Verrucomicrobiia > Methylacidiphilales > JAAUTS01 > JAAUTS01. The sequence goes on from JBBSCO010000034.1 coordinate 9,736, forward strand.
GGGGCTACGCCGGTTGGACGGCCTGGCAGAAGAAACTGGGGTCGGAGCGTAATCAGATTGCGCCGGAAGAAACGGCAAAAGTGGAACGGCAGACGATCCAACTGACGGTGGAAGTGGCGGGGGATATAGAACCGGTGGTGCAGGTGGAGGTCAAAGCCGAGATCAGTGCCAAGATCAGAAAGCTTCACGTGGAGCTGGGACAAGAGGTCAAACAGGGAGACCTGTTGATGGAGTTGGACAATCAGGAGCTTTTGACGGAGAAGGCCTCGGCCGAGATCGAGATTGCAGGATTCAAACTCTCCGTTGAGAAAGCCCGGGCGGACCACAAACGTGACGAGCAGCTTTATAGCAAGCAATTGATAGCTGAGAGAACCATGTTGGATTCAAAAAGTGCGCTGGAGCTGGCGGAGAACAGCTTTGATAAGTCACAGAAACGTCTTCAAAACGTGATGGACCGTCTGGCCAAGAGCAAGGTCATGTCCCCGATGAGCGGCAGGATTCTGGAACTGCCGGTGGTGGAGGGGCAGGTGGTGGTCGCGGCGGCTTCCGTGAACTCCGGCACCTCTCTGATGAAAATCGCCGATTTAAAAAAGCTCCAGATCTCCACCCATGTCAACCAGGTGGACGTGGCCAAACTCAGCCTTAAAATGAACGTGGGTTTTTCGGTGGATTCGATCCCCGGAGTTACAATGGAGGGGCGTGTTCAGGAAATCGCGCCAACCGCCACGATCAAGAAAAACATCAAGGGATTTACTGTGGAACTGGCCATCGATGAGCCGGACCCGCGGCTCCGTCCGGGCATGACGGCGGATGTGGTGGTGCCGATCGAGAAGGTGGAAAACGCGCTGGCGGTTCCCCTGTCGGCGGTTTTCAGTGAAGGCGAAAAAAAAGTCGCATTTCTCCTTCCGACAGAAGGCAAGGGAGATGCGGAGATGCGTGAGTTGCAAATCGGTATTTCAAATATTGATTATGTGGAAATAAAATCCGGTCTAAGTGAGGGGGAGACGGTTGCCCTGACCCGCCCAAAACGAAAAGAAAAATAAGCAGCAGCTCCGGCTGTCCTGAATTGGAGCTTTCGAAAAAATATGGCACTTATTGAAGTCCGGAATGTCCACAAGTTGTACCGGTTGGGCTCCCAGGAAATCCATGCATTGGACGGGGTATCTGTGGACATCGAGAGTGGGGAATACGTGGCCATCGTGGGGCCTTCCGGAAGCGGCAAGTCCACGCTGATGCATCTGATCGGCTGTCTGGACGTGCCGAGCACCGGGACCCTGACCCTGGACGGAGTGGAAATTTCCGGAGCCAGCAGCAGCCGACTGTCACGTCTGCGCGGGGAAAAAATCGGCTTTGTTTTTCAAAGTTTCAATCTCCTGCCGAAGTTGAATGTGATGGAGAATGTGGAGTTGCCCCTCATCTACGGCGGGTTTTCCTCCAAGGTGAGAAAGGAGCGCGTTCTCAAGTCCTTGAAAGCCGTGGGGCTGGAAGATAGAATTCATCACCGCCCCAACCAGCTGTCCGGCGGACAGGCACAGCGTGTGGCCATTGCCCGGGCCCTGGTCAATGAGCCCAAGCTGATTCTGGCCGATGAACCGACGGGGGCCTTGGATTCGCGCACCGGTGAGACGATTCTGGCTATGTTCCGTGAGCTGCATGCCAAAGGGAACACGCTGGTATTGGTGACGCATGATCCCAAAATTGCTCTGGCGGCGGACAGGCGCATTGAAATCCTGGATGGCAAGATTGTCGGGGATTACCGCATTGATCATAAGCGGCATCTGGAATCGGTTCCGGAGGTTCAACCGCCATGAATATCCTGTTAGGGATCATGGAGGGGTTCCGGGAGATCTGGTCGCATAAGTTCCGCTCCTTTCTGACCATGTTGGGAGTTATTCTGGGAGTGGCCTCATTGCTGACCATGTTTTCCCTGACTGCCGGGGTGGCGGAAGGGTTTCGAAAAACGCTCACGTTGTGGGGTGGACTGGCTGTGGTGGAGTTGGTTGATGCCACTGTGCCGGAGGAACAGGAGGGTATCCGGGAAATCAGTCCGGGCCGCACTTACAGGGATGTTCTGGCCCTTCGTTCTTCGGCACCCTTGGTTTCTTTTGTTTCCCCCGAGGTCAGGATCAACGGGGATGTCACCCTGACCAACAAAGATAAGGTGGTCAGGATCGGGTGGGTGAGGGGAGTGGAATTTCCTTTTCTTGAAGTGGAGAGGCAAGTCATTGCGAAGGGCCGTTTTTTTACCGATCTGGATCTGGAGCAGCGCAACAGGGTGATTGCGCTGGGGTCGACTTTGGTCGGCCAACTTTTTGGGCCGGGACAGAATCCTGTTGGGCAGAGTATCAAGGTGGATGGCCACAGCTTCCGGGTGGTGGGGATCTTTGAGGAATACGGAGACCGTTTCAAGGACCGTGTCTGTGTCATGCCCCTGACCACGGTGCAGGAGTTGTGGTTTGGCGTCACCATGGTGGGAGGGGTGGATCAGGGGCCTGACCAAAAACTTAGCCGGGTGATGATTAAGATCAAGGATACGGATCGTTTTGATGAGGCTTTGGAGCAGATACGCAATGTGATCTGGCAAACGCACCGGGGGATTGAGGATTTCGGATTCAATACGCGGCAGGATTGGGCGGAAAATATTGAAAACGGAGTGCGGGGCGTGCAGATCAGCGGAGGGATGATCGTGCTGGTGACCTTGCTGGCCGGAGGGGTTGGAATCACCAACATCATGCTGGCCAGTATCAAGGAGAGGACGCGCGAGATCGGAATCCGGCGTGCGGTGGGAGCCACACCGGAGGGTATTTTTTTGCAGATCACGCTCGAGGCGGTGGTGCTATCCATTATCGCCGGGCTGCTGGGTCTGGCGGCTGGATATGGGTTAGTAGAACTTCTGAAAAAAGTTTCGTTGCAGGAACAGGCACCGATTCTCGAATCCAAGGCTGTTATTTATAGTTTTTTGTCAGCAGTTTTAACCGGGTTCCTGGCCGGTATTTTGCCGGCATGGAAAGCTTCCCAACTTCATCCCATCGAAGCCCTGAGGTTTGAATGAATCTGGCCTATGCTGTTATGGAGGGGTTTCGTGATATCCAATCGCACAAGTTCCGCTCTTTTTTGACGGTGTTGGGAATTGTGCTGGGGGTGGCTTCGCTGCTGACGATGTTTGCCATTACCAAAGGCATGGCCAATTCCTTCCGTGATCAATTACAGCAAACGGGGGATCTGCAAAAGATCAGGATTGTGGCGGATACGCCACCGGCCCACCAGTCTGAGATTGCAGAGATCAGTCCAGGACTGACCTATCAGGATGCTATCGCTTTACGCAAAAATACGACTCTGGTTGAGTGGGTTTCCCCCTTTGTTAATTTCGGGGCCAGATTGCACTTTGGTTCCAAATCAGACGGGACACGCATTGTGGGTGGCGATCCGGATTATATTTACATGGATCGTTTGGCGATCCAGGACGGACGTTTCATCACGCCGATCGATGTGATACAGAAGGCGCGGGTGGTGGTTCTGGGGGATCAGGTTGTTTTGCGCCTGTTCGGGGCCCAGGGACCTGGTGTGGTGGGAAGCTGGGTAAAAATCAACGATATCCAATTCAAGGTGATTGGAACCATGCCCCGTTTTCTGTCGCTGGATCAACAACGGCTGGCGGAGCAGGGGGTTCTGGAGAAACGGGCGGAGAGGAGAAAAGAGCAGCGCTCGCGCGGCAGGCAACATGATCCTTTTTCGTTCAAACACGATCTGGCGGTTATTCCTATCACCACGATGATGTCGGTATTCAAATCAGCCAATGTGGTGAATGGCACGGACGAGGGACCGGATCACAAACTTTCTGAGATTCAAGTGGGAATGCGGAGGGTGGAGGACGCGGTGGATGTGTTGGAATTTACCCAAAATACCCTCATCCAAACGCACCGGGGTATTCAGGATTTCCGTTTGGTGTATGACCGGGATCGCTTTGATGAGATTGAAAAGCGCGTTTGGGCCAGCCGCGTGAGCGGGGGCTTGATTGCCGGGATCGGGTTGATGGTGGGAGGAGTGGGGATCATGAACATCATGTTGGCCAGTATTACGGATCGGATACGTGAAATCGGGGTCAGGCGCGCGATCGGGGCCCAGCCTTTTGATATTTTCATCCAGGTGATCATGGAAGCCCTTTTACTGGCCCTGATTGGAGGGTTGATGGGTATTGCCATGGCTTACGGGATGATTTATGTGTTGGATAAGGTGGTTCGGATACCCACGCCGCCGGAGGTTGAACCTTTGGCAGTGTTCATGAGCTTTGCGTTCGCTCTTGTCATTGGCGTGATGGCAGGTATTTATCCAGCTATCAGGGCTTCCACTTTAAAACCGGTTGAAGCATTGAAATTTGAATAAAAGTTACTGATGGATACCAAGCCCTATAATGATTATGTCTTAAGCGCCAGCCTTCAGGCCGGGTGGATCACGGATGAACAGCAGCAGTTGGTGACTGGAGCCCTGCAGGGACTACCTCAGGCGGCGGCGTTGGATTTTCTGCTGGAACAACAGCTGATCAATCAGGACCAGCACCGGATGTTGCTGGATGCGATCTCGGTTGCCGTGCAACAGCAGGCTTCCACTCAGGTCAAAGAAATGCCGACGGCGCAGCCCTTTTCCGTCAACGAGTCAACGATGGAGGGTCTGCCCACTCTGGCTGAATTTCTGCAGATGGCTGTGGAAGTCGAGGCTTCCGATGTACATCTTGGTCCTTATTCCCCGCCTTTGATGCGGGTGCATGGCGGTCTGATGCCGATGCAGCAGGGCGCCCCGCCCTTGAGCCCGGAGCAGACGGAACACCTGGCCCGTCAGTTTTTGTTGGAGGATCAGATCAAGAAAGTCGAAGATCTGGGAGGGGTGGATTTCTGTTACGATCATCCGGGCCTCGCCCGTTTCCGTGCCAGCGTGGTGCGTCAGAGACGTGGGTGGGAATCGGTTTTCCGTATCGTCAGCAGTCGCATCCGGAGCATGAAAGAGCTGGAACTACCCGAGGTGCTTTACAGGTTGGTTAAATATCACAATGGACTGATTCTCGTCACAGGTTCTGTGGGTTGCGGTAAAACCACCACCTTGGCGGCGATGGTCAACCAGATCAACCAGGAGCGCAAAGACCACATCATCACACTGGAAGATCCCATTGAATATGTTTTCCATCCCCAGAGCTGCCAGGTAACCCAGCGGGAAATTCATCACCATACGGATTCTTTCTCGTCAGCCCTCAGGGCCTCGCTCCGCCAGGATCCCGATGTCATCATGGTGGGGGAAATGCGTGATCTGGAGACGATCTCCCTGGCCATCACCGCTTCCGAGACGGGCCATTTGGTTTTGGCCACCCTCCACACGAGCAATGCGGCGAGGACGATGCAGCGTCTTCTGGACGTTTTCCCCGTCGAGCAACAATCCCAGATCCGCACCATGGTGAGCGAATCGTTTCGAGGTGTGGTTTGTCAGCAGTTGATTCCCCGTGCCGACGGCAAGGGCCGTGTTATGGCCCTGGAAATCATGACGAACAACCCGGCCATCGGAAACCTCATCCGTGAGGGCAAGAACTACATGCTGCCCGGCCAGATCCAGATCGGAAAAAAAGATGGGATGAGACTGATGGATGACTCGTTGATTCAGCTGGTCCGGGCTGGAACAATCACCCAGGAAGAGGGCTATCAGCGATCCGAAAACAAGAAACAGTTTGCCCAGTGGCTGGCCGGAGGGGAGTGATCCGCAGGCTTTAAAGGAACCGTATGTCCAACCGAATCGACCAGTTTTTTCAAGTGTTAGTCAGCGAAGGGGGGTCGGATCTTCACCTGGCGGAAAGTCAGCCCCCAAAATTCCGTAAACACGGGGAAATCATTCCTATTCGTGAGGAGATCCTGACCCGTGAGGAGATGGAGTTGCTTCTCAAGCCCATCTGCCGCAGCAAAGCCTGGGATGCGTTCCTCGAGACGGGGGATCTGGATTTTGCCTATGAAATGGATACGGAATCCCGGTTCCGCTGTAATTATCATAAGCAGTTGAACGGCCTGGGGGCCATCTTCCGGCTTATTCCCAACCGGATCAAGACGATCGATGAATTGGGGGTTCCAAAAATCCTCGAGAGTTTCGGCGACATGCGATCAGGCCTGGTGCTGGTGACGGGTCCAACAGGATCCGGTAAATCGACCACCTTGGCCGCCATCATCGATTATATCAATTCCACCTACTCCAAACATATCATCACCATCGAGGAGCCGATCGAGTTTGTGCATAACAATCGGATGAGTATTGTTACCCAGCGGGAAGTTCCGAACGAAACCCCCACTTTCTCGACCGGTCTCAGGGCGGCATTGCGTGAGGATTCGGATGTGGTGCTGGTGGGGGAAATGCGCGACCTGGAGACGATCTCCCTGGCCCTGACCGCTGCGGAGACAGGGTTGCTTGTTTTTGGCACCCTGCATACGAACAATGCCCGTAAAACCATCGACCGTATCATTGACGCATTCCCCTCGGATCAGCAGGAACTGGTGCGGACCATGTTATCGACTTCACTGCGGGGTGTTATTGCGCAGCTGCTTCTGAAAAAGAAGGACAACAGTGGACGACTGGCGGTTAATGAAATCCTCATTTCGAATGCGGCCGTGGCATCCATCATCCGTGAAGGGGCCACCTTCAAGCTTTCGGATGTGTTGAAATCCGGACGTGCAGACGGTATGCAACTGATGGATGACGCGATTGAAAATTATTACAAGCTGGGGCTGGTTTCCGCGCAGGAGGCCTACATGAAGTCGATCGACAAGCAGCGCTTCCTCCCCTACCTGGACAGCAAAGGGCATTAACCGTGCTGCGCGAAGCCCAGAATATTTGCCTAAAAGGGCAGCCGGTGGAAACGGCGATGATTCCGGCGGTGGTGGAGCAATTGCTGGATCCCAAGGTGGCAGTGGACGAAAAAGCGGATTTTCTCCGTGCCCTGAACACCAAGGGTGAAACGGAGAACGAACTGGCGGCTTTTGCACGGGCACTTTTACCCAGGGCGGTTTCCACCGGAGTGCAGGGAACATTCCAGGACAAGGCCCTGTTCGATTGCTGCGGCACGGGAGGCGGTGGGCTCAACATCGTCAATCTTTCCACGGCCATGATGCCGGTTCTTGCCGCCTGTGGCGTTCCCGTGGTTAAACACGGCAACCGAGGCGTCACCAAGAAATCTGGAAGTGCCGATGTTCTGGAGACGATGGGGGTTTCTATTGATATTCCTCCTGAAAGAGTGGAGGCCTGTCTGGCAAGCTGCGGGATGGTTTTTCTGATGGCACCCCGCTTTCATCCCACGTTCAAAAATGTAGCGGAGGCCCGCAAACTTCTGGCGGGTGAAGGACGACGCTCCATCTTCAACCTGCTGGGGCCTCTCCTGAATCCTGCTCTTCCCACTACCCAGCTTTTGGGGGTTTTCGAATTGTCGCATCTGGATCTTTTCCAAAAAGCCTTCCATTCGCTCGATCGGGATCGTTTTCTGGTCGTGTGTGGTTTGGATTCTGACGGAAGCAAAATTGGAGAGGTGAGTATCACCGGTCTTAATCCTGCCAAAGGCCACCTGGACAAACCTTGGAAAGAGGATCTCGGTTTACGGATCGTTCCCGGAACCTACCAGGAACTGATCGTTGCTTCGAAAGAAGAGAGCGCGGGCCGTATCGACGCCTTTTTAAAAAGTGAAGAAAAAGGATTTCTGCGGCATGCGATTCTGGCTAACGCTGCGGTTGCCCTGTTTGTCCAGGGTTCTGCGGAAACGATTGCAGAAGGTTACGCACAGGCGGTGGAGGCGGTTGATTCCCGCAAAGCATTGGATGCCATGGAAAGGCTAGTGGCGTTCCGCTGAAACAAATCTGTTTTCAGGATTCGGAAAGTTCCCGCGAGCGCTTGGCTGCCGCAGCTATCGTTGCCCTTAGGATTTCAGGAAGCGCGCTTGATTCCAGGACTTTAAGACCGGCTTCGGTTGTTCCGCCCTTACTGACGACCTGATTAACCAGGACATCCGGTGTGGCTCCGCTTTCCTGGATCATGCGGGCGGCTCCAAGCAGGGTTTGGGCAGCGATGGGCAGGGCCTGTTCCGGAGAAAGGCCTTCCTTCACCCCGGCCGCGGCCAAGGCTTCAATGATCCGATAAATGAAGGCGGGACCGGAACCGCTGAGGGCCGTGATGGCATCCAACTGGATTTCTTCCACCCGGTAGCAATGTCCCACGGAGCCGAAAATGGCTTCGATCAGTGCCAGATCCTGCGAAGTGCAGGCAGAGTTGGGGGCGTAGGCGATGACCCCTGCCCCGAGAGTGACGGGAGTGTTGGGCATGGCGCGGGCGATGCGTGCCCCGGCTCCCAGAATGGATTCGTAAGATTCCACGCGAAGCCCTGCGGCGATCGTGACAAACAAGGCCTGCTGTGCCTGAGCGCCCAGTTCCTTCAGGACTTCGCGCATCTGGAAAGGTTTCACCGAAAGTAGAATAACCTCGGCCCCTTCGACTGCGCGGGAAATAGAATCCGTCCAAGTCAATTTCCCGGCAGGGTCAAGTTGCAGAAAAGATTTTTTGGAATCCTCGTCCTTGGAGACCCCGGTGATATTCCCGGCTGGGACGATTTGACGGGAGAGAAGTCCGGAGACAATGGCTCGTCCCATTTTACCGGTTCCAATGACAGCGAGACGCATGGTAAGGATTTAAGACGGAATCAGGCTTCGGGCAACTGAAATGGGGGTCAAGGAGATACGTCTTTAAGGTTTTCTGCTTTTGTAGGAGCGTGCCTGTCACGCGATAAGATTGTACCTTCGCGCGACCAGCACGCTTGTACAGTGCAAGTTAAGTTCTCCAAACTACGGAACGACCATCTGGAACTGGGGAATTCGGACCATGACGTTTTGTCCGTCTTCGTCCTTGCCCAAGTAAAGGCTTTCGGCGACGTTTTCCGTGTTGATCAGGAGATAATTGTGCTAAAACTTTTTACGCGCTTTGCTCTACCTCGAAAGGTATTCTCTTCAGGTTCAATTTACTCAAATCAAGATGTTTTGACGCCTGGTCAATGTCCAATCCCACAGCGTGACCATTCTCATCAATATCCAGAACGATCCCCTCCTCTATTTCGCGCGTGTCGGTTCCGGGGCGGTCTGCAAGGTCGATGTAGAGGCTGTCAGTCTCTGGAAAATATTCAATTTTCATGGCTTGTATCTCCTGTCAGGGAAGGCGTTGTGAATGGTTGTTTCATCTGCAAGTGTAACTACGCGAAGATACCGGCCATTCAACTCGTCTACCTTTGACCAGAATCTAACCCTTTCTCCGTCCGATTGCATCTCTTTTCGCTCGGGGTGTTCCACAATCCGGATGCATATCTCTTTGGTCAAGTAAGGGCGTTTTAGCAGGACTTTGGTCTCGAAATACTCGGTAAATATATAGTTCACGGATATACTTTTAGATGGTCAACGATGAGTCATAGAGGCGGCTTCCGTCCGATTACGGCAGTTTCAAGAGTCTTCTCATTTTTCCTGCTCCGTTGACAGCAAGGCGCATGGAAAGGATTTAAGACGGAATCAGGCTTCGGGCAACTGAAATGGGGGTCAAGGAGATACGTCTTTAAGGTTTTCTGCTTTTGTAGGAGCGTGCTTTTCACACGATAAGATTGTACCTTCGCGCGACCAGCACGCTTGTACAGTGCAAGTTAAGTTCTCCTAACTACGGAACGACCATCTGGAACTGGGGAATTCGGACCATGACGTTTTGTCCGTCTTCGTCCTTGCCCAGATAGAGACCCTCGGCGGTGCTGTCGGAATCGATGAGGTGATAGTTGTTATAATGGAACTGGTCGCCTGGCGTGAGGCGGGGGAACTGGCCCATGACACCGTCGCCTTCCACCATGAGTTTGTGACCCTTGGTATTGGTGACGATCCATTTGCGACCGAGGATGGTGACGATGCGGTGGCTTTCGTTTCGGATAGTGATATAATAGCCGAAGCGATAGGGGCGGTGGGCTGGGTTATCCGAGTGGGGGAGGTGTTCAACCCGGTCCACGCTTACCGAGAGTCCCGGAATTTCCTGGTATTTGGAAGCTTCAGCCACAGGAGAAAAGTGAATCAGCACCTGATTTTAGTCAAGGCGGCATCAGGTTGATCTTAAAATTTCGAGCGGGGGATGGGTGCAGACACCACGGCTCAAAACCAGGCCTGCCAAAATGGAGAGCAGGGTGGCCCCTCCAATGACGGCCAAAGGCAAAATAATACCAGGCCAGGGATCGGATTCGAAGACCCAGATTGACAAAGGAATATAAGCCAGTATCGCCAGCAAAGCACCAGCCAGTCCGGAAAAGAAGCCGAGTGCAGCGTATTCCGTCAGAAGAATGAGCCGGATCTGCCGGCTGGAGGCACCCAAGGTCCGGAGCAGCGAGCTTTCGCGTAAACGTTGATCCCGTCCATTGAGTAGAGTCCCGGCCAGGATGGCCAGGCCAGAAAGTAGAGTGAAACCGACCACGAACTGGATGACCACAGAAACCTGGTCCAGGATGTCCCGCACTGTCTCCAGAACCAGGGTAAGATCAATGGCGGAGACGTTGGGAAAATCCCGGGCAATGTCGCGTTGCAGAATGCCGGAAGAGGCATTTTCCGGAATGCGGGTGGTTACGATGTGGAAGCCCGGAGCGTTTTCCAGGACACTGGGTGGGAATAGCATGAAGAAATTCAGGTTGAAGCGGCTCCAATCCACTTTCCTCAGGCTGGCAACCCGGGCCCGGATGCTGAGGCCCTGAACATCGAGAACCAGTTCATCGTTCAGTTGAAGGCTCAGATCTTTGGCCATATCCGTTTCGAGGGATAAGGGAACCGGAGCATTGGGGTCCTCGACCTGGTTGATCCAGCGTCCAGCCACGATGCTTTCGCTTTTGTTCAGATCAGTGCGGTAACTGGAGCGGAACTCGCGCTGAAGAATCCAGCGCGGGATTTTTCCCTGTTCCTGTAGTTCCCGCACCGGGATGCCTTTGACCGATTGGATGCGCATTGTCACTATGGCAGCCGTTTCCAGAACGGGGAGGTTTAGTTGCTGCACTAGGTTAGTCACGCCGGCCAATTGACTGGCCTGAACATCCACCAGATACACATTGGGGCTGTCTGTCACCCCGGCAATGGTGATTTTTTGCAGAGCGGCATGGTGGGTCAGGAGAATCAGGAGGAGCAGGAAAGAGCCAAGGCCTAGGGAAAACAAAAAAAGCAGGGTTTGGTTCCGGGGCCGGTGCAGATTGGACAGGCCTTGGCGGAGGAGATAGGGCCAGGAAGGGCGAATGATGCGACGGGCCAGGAAAATCAACAGGCGGGCCACTGCCCACAACGCGGCCAGGGTGAAGGCAAGCCCGGCCACCATACCGGCGGCCCGTGCCGGGTTGGGAATATTGAAGAGGGCAAGCAGCAGGAGCATTACCAGAAGGAAAAGACCTACCGCAACATGGGAACCTTTCCTGGAGGCTGTTTTTTCCTCTTGAATGGGATTCAGGGCGCGACCGGGGGATATGGAGGTCACCCGGCTTAAGGGAAGAAAAGTGAACGCGGCGCAGACAGCGAAACCAATGGCCGTGGCAAGGGCTGCGGTTCCCCATTCAGGAGAAATGTCCAACTGGATGGGTAATTGATTCCGGAAAAAAAACAGGAGAGCGATGTGTAAAAGAATTCCGAGACCGGCCCCGCCGAGAGCGCCCAAAACGGAAAGACAAAGGGATTGGATAAGATAAACAGCATAGGCGGACTGACCCGGACAGCCCAGGCAGCGCAAGACGGCCACGGTGGAGATGCGCGCGTCCAAATGAATCCCGACGGCACTGGCCACTCCGATGGCTCCCAGAAGCAGGGACACCATGGCAATGATGCCCAGAAATTGCTGAAAGACATCCAGGGTTTTCCCCAATGAATCTTTCCTGTCTTCCGGTGTTTCGAAACGCCATCCCTCCCCGGCGTAGGTTTTCCGGATAGTCTTGATCAGTTCCTGGTCGGTTGTTTTTAAATAGAGATTATAAAAACCGAGACTGGACAAGCCTAGCAGACCGGTAGATTTAAGCTCGTCCAGATTCAGGTAGGCTTCGGGTGCCAGACCGCTGAAACGGCTGCTGCGGGGAGCCGGCTTGATGATGACGCCGAGCACGGGAAGATCCCGTTCACCGACACGCACGATATCGCCGATTTTCAGATTGAATTGGTCGAGGAGGGTTGCTTCCAGCAGAATTCCAGGTTTGCGTTGGAGATCCTTCCAGGCCTCGGCCGGTCGGCTCTCGACAGTTCCATAAAAGGGATAAAGCCCGTCGATACCCCGGAGCTGGACCAAGCGGCCGGCATTGGCCGAGGGGATGGACAACATGGAGGAAAAAGTGATCTCACGGCTGAGACGGACAGCCTGCGAAGAGATCTGACGGATGGTTTTTTCCGGAAGAGCCTGGCGTGAGCTGATCAGCAGGTCGGCTCCGAGCAGGCTTTTGGCCTGGGCACCGACTCCTTTTTCAACACTGACCTTGATGGAGTGGATGGAGGTCAATGCGGTCACTCCTGATACGATGGCGAGGGCAAAGATCAAAAGCCGGTGCTTTTGGGCACGGGCGTCACGCCAGGCCATGCGCCAAACCCAGGGATGAAACAGGGCAGGCAGAAGGCGGGCCGGAGGGGCTGCGGAGGCGGAGTCAGGGCCGGACATTGTTTTCCTCCGTCAGGATGCGTCCGGCACGCATGCTAATCACCCGCCCAGTTCTTGCCGCCAAAACGGGATCATGTGTGACCAGAACGAGGGCGGTGCCGGTTTCCTTGTTGAGGCGGAAGAGCATTTCCACTATCGGGTCACTGGTTGCGCTGTCGAGATTTCCGGTGGGTTCGTCCGCGAACAAAAGCGCAGGGCGGTGGACAAAAGCGCGGGCCAGGGCAACACGTTGTTGTTCTCCGCCTGAGAGCTGGGATGGGTAATGATGAAGGCGGTCTTGCAATCCGACTTCGGCCAGAAGTCGGCAGGCCTCCGGGCCCCCGTCGTTTTGTCCCCGCAGTTCCAGTGGAACAAGGACATTTTCCAGGGCGGTTAGGGTGGGGATGAGTTGAAAGTTTTGAAAAACGAAACCGACCATGCGGTTGCGCAGAGCGGCGCGCTGATCTTCGTCCAGGAGACCGAGTTGCTGGCCGGCCAGCCTGACCCAACCTTCGCTGGGTTGGTCCAATCCAGCACAAAGTCCCAGCAGGGTGGTTTTGCCGCTGCCGGAGGGTCCGATGATTGCGCAGGATTCCCCGGCATGGACGCTGAGATTGACGGCTTGTAAAACGGTCAGTTCATGGCCGCCGTTGCGATAGGTGCGCCCAAGATCCCGGGTTTCCAGGATCAGGTCATTGACAGAAGAGGGTTCGGGAACGACATTGGGACGGGAGTTGACCGAAGATGAAGAAGAGCTGTTTGTATCAATCATGGGTATTACGGAGACTAGGTTCGGTTCTGTTATTGAACGGTATACTATGCTTCTCCTCCGTCGCCTGCGCAAGTGACCAAAATGCGGTTCCGGGACGGATTGTGGTTCTGGGTGACAGCATCACGTCCGGTTATGGGCTGCAAGACCCGGCCCGGGAAACGTATCCGGCCCTGTTAAGCCAAAAAATTGCCCAGGCAGGCTGGTCGTATCAACTGGTGAATGCGGGCGTGAGCGGGGACACCACCGCAGGAGGCCTGGGACGAATTCAATGGGTCATGAAAGGCGGGGCGGATGTATTAATCGTGGCCTTGGGCGGGAATGACGGCCTGCGTGGCGTTGCCCCTGCCACCACAGCCTCCAATTTATCCGGCATCATCCAGGAAGCGCGGAGGCACCAGCCTAATGTTAGTATAATTTTGGCCGGGATGAGAATGCCGGAAAGCATGGGAGCGGCTTTTGTCCGTTCTTATGCTACGATTTTTCCGGACGTGGCCACCCGTGGAAAGGTGTCATTGATCCCGTATTTTCTACAGGGAGTGGGAGGTGTTCCCCGTTTTAACCAGCCGGACCTGATCCACCCGACAGCGGAAGGCCAGCGTGTGATTGCTGAGACGGTTTGGAAAACCCTGAGTCCCGTGCTGGAGATCAGACACAAATTCCTACTCGAAAAAAAGAGCGCGGCGCAGGACGGATAAAGCGGTTTGGGGAGAAACGTTGTCGCCAGGGAAACGGTTCAATCCAGACAGAAGCAGGCAGGAGATGGCAACACCCGTCTGGGTAAAAATCCAACCACTGACTCTCGTGAAAAAAGAAGGGGAGCCGCCGCGCGGTATGAGGCGGGACTGAAGATAAACCAGGGAAGCCTGGATCATAAAAAAGGGAAGCCACTGCATCCAAAAGCCGGAAGAAGGCAGCCAGGAGGAAGAACCAGCCCAGAAAGCAGTGAAGAGGAGGGCGGAAGTCAGAAAGGTCAGGAAAATGGAGCGAAGCGGGTTCTGATTTCCTCCGGCAGGTTGATAGATGAATTCCTTTAGAAAACGGTGATACAGCACCTGCCATCGTTGCCAAAAATCGCGCGGAGAGCAGGCCAGCAGGGGGAAATGGAAAAGAGGCGGGACATGGACGCCGAACAATCTCGCCACAGCCACGGCGTAGTCGCAGTGTGCGGAAAGCCAGAGAAACCAGAGAAGGTAATGGGTGAAGATCTGATACCAAGCGGAAATAAAGGAGCCCGCCCCGTTTTCCTGCAAGCCGAATGGAATCAGGAGATGGGTCTGGAAAAGAAGCAGTTTGCCGGTGCCGAGGAGAAACATTTTTCCGGCCGGCCAAAAGTTTCCAGGTTCTTCAAGGGTGCGGCTCCATTGATCCGTTGGGGACAGAATGATCGGCTTGAACAATTGCGGGATAAACAGGATATAGCCCAGATGTTCGAAAAAGCGCTGTCCCTGAACTTTGCCCTGATGGAATTCGCGTTCATACCACAGATAACGCAGGAAGAAACCGAGAAGCAGCGACTCCCTCAGCCATAACCAGAGCGCTGGTTTTGTGGCGAAGAGCAGGGGCAGGCTTTTCGGAATCAGAATGACAAAGGCGCCGAGGATGGCCCAAAAGAGGAGTCGGCGGTGTTTTCCCCCGAGATGGAGGCAGCCGAAAAGTGAGGCGGATGCCGCAAATAGGTAAAGTCCAAGAAAGGGTTCCACTTTGATCCAGAAAGCGAGGGAGCAAAGACCCAAAACGAGAGGAGCGTGGCCTTTGCTGCGGGCCAGAACCAGGAGCATGGCAACGCCGGCCAGGGACCAAAGCCAGCCATGTTCAAAGACCTCTGTGTAACCGATGAGCCAATAAACGAGAAAAAGTGGCGTGAGAAACAACAGGTAAAGCAGCAGCCAGCCCAGTCCCTTCAGGAGATCCCGAGGATGGAGAGGGTTCATTAAAAGGGACGGAGCTTCAAGGCCGGAGATACTTTCCCAGATGGTGTAATTGGAGGGGAAACATCACTCTGCCAAAAAAGAACAGCGTTCGTTTCAGGGAATAGGGCTGTGAAACCAGACGGGTGGGATTGGTTTTGAGTGCCGTAAAGAGGGAGCAGGCGTCCGCGTTCTCCGCTTCAATGACAGTGTAGTTTTTACCGACCATGGAAAGGTCGTGGCTGTCGGAGTTGGCAATGACTGGTTTGCCGTTGGCCCGGGCCCAGTCCACGGCTATCTGGTTGGGGCGGTTGTAAAAGCTGAAGTAAAGATGGGCGTATTCGACGGCGTCAATCAGCCCTTTGATTTCATTCAGGACAGGACCGGCGCAGGTGGAGCGGGGATAAAAGGGGTGGGGAGCAAAGGCGAAGATGGAGTTACCGCGTTTTCCGCGAAGAGCCTGAAGATCCGCAAAGGTGAATGTGTCAGGAATTTCATCCGGTTGGACGTTGAGCAGAACGATTTCGCGGCCCTCAATCATTTTTTCAATACCAGGAATCAGCAACAGTCCTTTGGTGCGGGCGTAAAGTATGGCGGCAGGATGATGGTAGACGCTTCCGTGGGGAGTGATGGCAATGGCATGTAAACCAGCAGCCACTGATTGATCAACAAGTTGGAACTCGTTGTAAAAAAGACGATCCACCGGATCGGAGCTGCAATGGTGGTGTAAATCGATGTTGAAGGCCGGCATGGCTGAGGCTGAGGATAGGAGAGAGCCGGAGGGGCCGCCAGTGGAAATTTGGCGGAAAATGGAGCGACTATTTTTTTACTGGCCCGGAGCGGGCCATGGTTCAGGATATGAGGGGAACACGAAAACATGACCTATTTTAAATTCCATCTGATTTTCAACCTGCCGCTTTTGCTGTTGGGGGCGGTGCTGGCGGGGCCAGGTTTTTGGACGGGCCCTGTTCTGACTTCTGCAGGCCTGGTTTTGTTGTTGGTTATGATTTTTACGACGCCTTGGGACAATTATGCGGTGGCGAAGGGGATCTGGGGTTTCCCCCGTGAACGGTTTTCGTTGAAGATATGGCATCTGCCCATTGAAGAATACGCCTTCTTCATCATTGAATCCGTGCAGGTCATGTGGCTGACCTACTGGTTGCTGGGCTTTTTTCCTGAGATGCAATCGTGGGCCAGCATCCCGATGTCACATCCTGTGGCGTGGGGTTCGACCGTGATTCTTTTGTTGGCATGGATTCTGGTTGGCCTTTGGGGCAGGAAACGTTTTCATGCCCTGTCGCGTGGACACTACGCCTGGCATCTGCTTTTCTGGTTTGTCCCGGTGATTGTCCTGCAGTGGGCCGTTGCGGGGGAGACCATTTTTCCCCGTTGGCCGGTCATCGCGCTGGTGACGGCCCTGGTGGGAACCTACCTGTCAGTGGCGGATTACATCGCGATTGACAAAGGGATCTGGCATTTTGACCAGAAGCAGATCACGGGTTTAAAGATCGGCAAAAAAATGCCATGGGAAGAGGCGGCCTTTTTTTATCTGACGGCCTTTTTGGTGGCGCAGAGTTTTGTCATTTTGTTGCCGGAAGCGTTGAGGTGAATTAACTCGCAAGGAAAGCATGGGCTGTGCTTGCATTGATCCAATGAAAGTCGTGATCTTGTGCGGAGGTCGTGGGACGCGCTTGCGGGAAGAAACGGAATACCGGCCCAAGCCCATGGTTCCCATAGGGGGGCGTCCGATCCTTTGGCATATCATGAAAACCTATGCGCACTACGGGCATAGAGAGTTCATCCTTTGTCTTGGATACAAAGGGGACATGATCAAAGATTATTTCCGGAATTACCTCTGGATGAACAGTGACGCAACCCTCAATCTTGGCCGCCAGCCCAAAGTCCAGTTCCATAACAGCCATGAGGAAGAAGATTGGAAAGTCACTCTGGCCGAGACGGGTGATGAAACCGGAACGGCAGGCAGGCTGAAAAAAATTGAGCCCTACCTGGGCCAGGACGAGGCGTTTTTGTTTACCTATGGAGATGGGGTGGCCGATGTGGATATCAACAAGGTCATAGCGTTCCACCGGGAATCCGCCCGTCTGCTGACCCTGACGGCGGTGCATCCCCCTGGGCGTTTTGGCGATCTTGGTTTTGAAGGCGAAGCCCTCGTGGCCAGCTTCCAAGAAAAAGCAGTTGCAGAGGGTGGTTGGATCAATGGCGGCTATTTTGTGGCCTCCCGTCGCGTTTTGGAAAACCTGGAAGGTTGTGAAAAAATCATGTTCGAGCAGGAACCGATCCGTGCATTGGCATCAGCCAAACAGTTGGCGGCCTATAGGCACACCGGGTTTTGGCGTCCCATGGACACCTACCAGGAAATGCTTTCCCTCAATGAAATGTGGAGCCAGGGCCAGGCTCCATGGAAAGTCTGGACATGAGCCGTCTGCGTAGAGCCTATGAGGGTAAAAAAGTCCTCATCACAGGTCATACTGGCTTCAAGGGTTCGTGGTTGTCGGAATGGCTTTTGGGCCTCGGTGCCAGGGTCAGTGGCTATGCATTGGAAGCGGAGGACGAAGATGGAAATTACTCAATGTCAGATCTGGCGTCCCGTATGCATCATCACGTGGGTGATGTCAGGGACAGGCATCTTTTCACGGAATTTTTGAAACAAGACGCATACGATTTTATTTTTCATCTGGCCGCCCAGCCTTTGGTGGGGGATTCCTATCGCAAACCGGTGGAGACCTGTGAAACCAACATCATGGGAACCTGTCATCTTCTTGAAGCCGCGCGTTCTTTCACCCATCCCTGTTCCATGGTGGTTGTGACGACTGACAAATGTTATGAAAACATGGAACGTCCCCTGGCGTATTCCGAAGCCGATCCGCTGGGTGGCAGGGATCTTTATAGTGCCAGTAAGGCGGCAGTGGAATTGTTATCCCACGCCTATCGTTGTTCTTTTTTTCAAAATTCGTCTGTCATGGTGGCCACGGCCCGCGCGGGCAATGTGATCGGCGGGGGAGATATGGCCAGGGACAGGATCGTTCCCGACGCCGTGCGTGCTTCCCGTTCCGGTCACTCCATGATACTCCGCAATCCTGCTTCAACGCGGCCCTGGCAGCATGTGCTGGAACCCTTGAGCGGCTATCTCTGGCTGGGGGTTCGATTGTCGGAAACATCTTCCACAGACGGAGAATTGTGCGGCGCCTTCAATTTTGGTCCCAGACTTGATTCCAACAGAAGCGTGTATCAACTGGTTGAGGAATTGTGCAGGCATCTTCCGGTCCGCTTTACGATGGAAGCTGTAGCTGCGGTTCAATCTTTTCATGAAGCGGGATTGCTGAATCTTGATAGTGCGAAGGCGGAAGCGGTTCTGCATTGGAGACCGGTTTGGAATTTCGAAACAGCAGTCAAAAATACTGCGGTATGGTATCGTGAAGTGGATCAGGGGAAAAACGCAGCGGATGCGACGAGACATGATATTGCCGCATATGAAAGAGCCGCGCATGGAGCGGGGCTGCCGTGGAGTTTAAACCAGGAATGAGCCGCACGCCCGAAGAGCTAAAAGCGGAGATTTTGCGTATGACGCGCGAATACAGCAATCTCGTGCACATGCCCAACCATCCCGGACATCCGTCCGCTTTTGTTCCGGGCGAAACCATCGTTCCCTATGCCGGGAGGGTTTTTGACGCAGATGAGGTGGAGGCTGCGGTTTCTTCGACTCTGGACTTCTGGCTTACCCTTGGGCCTGAGGGTGAGGCTTTTGAGGGCGAACTGGCCTCCTTTCTGGGAACCCGGCGTTCCCTGCTGACCAATTCCGGTTCCTCGGCCAATCTCCTTGCACTTTCAAGCCTGACAAGTCATAAGCTGCCAGAAGAGCGCAGAATCCGGCGAGGTGATGAAGTGATTACCTGTGCGGCCGGATTTCCGACAACAGTGGCCCCCATTGTCCAAAACGGTGCGGTGCCTGTTTTTATAGATGCCGATCCGCTGACGGGAAATGCCAGCCTGGAACATCTTGAAGAGGCTTACAGGCCCGGGAAAACCAAGGCGGTCATGATGGCCCACGGACTGGGGAATCCGTTTGATCTGTCAAGGGTGGTGGATTTTTGCTCCAGGTATGGGCTTAGGTTGGTTGAAGACAATTGTGATGCGCTCGGATCCGCTTACCGGATGCCGGGCGGGGACATGAAGCTGACAGGCACGTTCGGCGATCTCAGCACCCAAAGTTTTTATCCTCCCCACCATTTGACCATGGGGGAGGGCGGGGCGGTGAATGTGGTCAGCGACATGAAGCTGAAGGTTTTGGTGGAAAGTTTCCGGGATTGGGGACGTGACTGCTGGTGTGCCAGCGGAAAAGACAATACCTGCAACAAACGTTTCGGCTGGAAGCTGGGGGAATTGCCAGAGGGGTATGATCATAAATATATCTACAGTCATCTGGGTTATAACATGAAGCCGCTGGATCCACAGGCTGCCATTGGACGGCAGCAATTGAAAAAACTACCGGCTTTCATCCAGGCGCGAAAAAAGAACTGGGAAACCCTGAGGCGGGGGCTTGCGGATTTAGAAGACACCTTTGAATTCAGCCTTCCCACGCACGCCAAAGGATGGACGACGGATGGTTTTGTTTGGGATCATTCCGGGGCAGTCTGCTCGCCATCGTGGTTCGGGTTTCTTCTCCTGGTTCGGCCTTCTGCTCCGTTCACGAGCAGGGATTTGGCACGGTATCTGGATGAAAAGAAAATCGGCAACCGAATGTTTTTCGGAGGGAATCTGATCCGTCAGCCTGCATTTGTGCAATTGAAAAAGGAACAACCGGAGGCCTTCCGCACGATTGGTGACTTGAAGGGCGCGGACCGGATCATGCAGGAAGCCTTGTTTCTAGGAACCTATCCCGGTCTGTCTCCTGCAATGTTGGCATATATGATTGAGACAATCGGAAACTTTGTGCGGAAATAGAGAGTCAGCATAAACAGGAAAAAAATCCGTGTCTGATCCTTATAAATATCCAGAGATGCGGAAAATCCTTGTGGAGGATTTCGAATGGATTTTGTCCGAATCGCTTCCCTTGGAAAAGTTGGCAGGGAGCACGGTGCTGGTGACTGGAGCGACGGGTTATATTGCGCGGTATCTGATCGAATTCTTGATCTACTGGAATGAAAAAAAACAAGCAGCCCCTTGCAGGATCATCGCCCTGGTCAGGAACCGTGAAAAAGCCGCATCGCTTTTTTCCCATTGCATGGGTCGGGATGATTTCAGATTGTTGGTTCAGGATGTATGTGATCCGGTCGGAGTGGATGAGCCTGTCCAGTACATAGTACATGCGGCCAGCCAGTCGTTGCCCAAAAATTATGGCAAGGATCCTGTCGGTTCGATACGCCCCAATGTGATCGGCACTTGGAATCTTCTTGAATTCGCCAGAACCTCGCAGTGCAGAGGTTTTCTTTTTTTAAGCAGTGGGGAGGTTTACGGAAAATTTGATCCACCCCCGGTTGATCCGATCCATGAGGCTTTTTTTGGCAAGCTGGATCCCCTGGATTTGCGTTCCTGCTATGCTGAAAGCAAGCGTGCTGCGGAAACCATGTGTATGGCCTGGGGATTGCAGTTTGGAGTTCCGGCAAAGATTGCGAGGCTTGGGCATACCTATGGTCCCGGAATGGATCTGGAGGATGGAAGGGTTTTTGCTGATTTCAC
>JBBSCO010000035.1:0-29513 GCA_038250235.1 Methylacidiphilales bacterium
CGGCCAGGTTGGTGGGGGTTTTTCATGATGCCATCGGACTAAGGAGACCCAGGCAATCCAGAATAGATGCAGCATTATGCGCCAGGGGGGTGAAGGCCCTGGCGTCTTTCGATCTGGTGCTTTGTATCTCCAGGGAGGCCGAAGAAGACCTCCATTTTTTCTGGAAAAAATTCGGGCTCAAACCAACCATCACCCATGTGGCGCCCTGGCCGGTGCCCTTTCCCGGAAAACAACCTGAGCATCAACCCCATTTCCAGGCCCGTGAACTCCTGTATGTTGCCAGATTGGAAAAACACAAAAACCACATGCCTCTTCTGGAGGCATGTGAGCTTCTATGGCGGGAGGGGAGACAGTTCCGGCTTCGGCTGATCGGCTGCAATGCCTATCCGGTTTACTCCCGGCGGGTAAGGAAGAGGGTGCAGGCCCTGCAAGGAGATGGAAGGGATCTGACTCTTCAGGCCCATGTTAGCGAAGAGGCCCTGCATGCCGCGTATCGGCAGTGCTCGTTCACCGTTTTCCCTTCGTTGCTGGAAGGGTTTGGTCTTCCGGTCATTGAAAGTCTCTGGCATGGGCGCCCTGTGGTTTGCGGGAGCAACGGCGCCTTGGGCGAGATTGCCGAAAGCGGCGGTTGCGAACGTGTCGACACCCGGGATACGCAAAGTCTTGCTGCGGCCATACGGTTGTTGCTGGAGGACGAAAACCACTACAAAAAACTTTATGAGGAAATCCGGAACAGATCGTTCCGTTCCTGGTCCGGCTACTGGGATAACGTAATGACAGTAATAAATCGGATTCGTAAAAATTAAAATTTCTCCCATAAATAGTCCATGCCCGCAAAACATCGCCGCCCTTCCGTATTCCTGACCGGTGCCAGTTCCGGGATCGGTCGCGCTCTGGCTCTCCGCCTGATGGAGGAAGGGTATGAGGTCTGGGGAAGTTCCCGCGATAAAAAGAGATTGGAGGGCCTTCCCGGTCTTCATCCACTCGAGCTGGATTTCTTAAAACCCGGATCTGTTTCCCTGGCCTGGAGACAAGCACTGGAGGAAGCCGGTGAAATCGATATTGTCATTCAGAATGCTGGACACGGTATTTTTGGATCAATCGAAGAGACGGACGCAGCCGATTCACGAAGTCAATGGGTCGCATTGGTGGAAGGTCCTTTACAGCTTCTACAGTTGGCGGCAGCGCATATGCGACCCAGAAACAAAGGTTGGATTATTGGCATCAGCTCGATGGCGGCTGAGTTACCCATGCCATTTTTCGCCCATTACAGTGCGGGTAAAGCCGCTTTCAGTGTCTTGTTGCAAGGTCTGTGGATGGAACTGAAACCCCACGGGGTTCGGGTGGTGGATTTCCGACCGGGAGACATTCGAACGCCCTTCAATGACTCAGTTCCACGATTACTCCCTCCAGATTCTCCGTATTTGCCGGGAGCCGGGAAAGTCTGGGAAAAAAGTTGCGCACTAATGGCCGTGGCGCCGGAGCCTGAATTGGTTGCTGAAAGAATTGTCAGTCTGCTAAATGGTGGTGATGCTTCGCCGGTTGAACGTTGTGGTTCCTTTTTTCAAACTGTGCTGGGTCCTTTGGGGGTGAGGTTTCTGTCGAAAAGA
Organism: Methylacidiphilales bacterium; assembly: GCA_038250235.1. Taxonomy (GTDB): domain Bacteria; phylum Verrucomicrobiota; class Verrucomicrobiia; order Methylacidiphilales; family JAAUTS01; genus JAAUTS01. Next base: position 1,611 of record JBBSCO010000035.1, read on the forward strand.
GTTCTTCTCCAACTAACACGCCGATACTTTGGATTATGAAATCCAAAGGTGAACGAAAAAAACTGTTGATTTTGACATCCGCGACCGGAGCCGGGCATGACACACATGCGCGTGCCGCAACCGAATGGTGCTTGAGGCTTTATGGGGAAGACGTGGTTGTGCGGATCGAGCATGTATTGGAAGATTCACACTGGGTTTTCAGGGCAGGGGTTGATTTCTACAACTTTATCCAACGCAAGGCTCCCTGGGTTCACCACTTTTACTATCATCTGTTGGAGTTTCTGGATTTTTTGAATTTTGGGACAGTGACACTTGGGAGGGAGTATTACAGCCGTTTGTTGCAGGACTTTCGCCCGGACGCGGTGCTGAGTGTTCATGATTGCCTAAACCGGGGCTACTTCGAACTCGCTCAAAAGATCCTCGGCCCGGATGTGAGCTGTGCGACCTACTGCCCAGAATTTTCAGGAGGCTACGGATTCAGTAAAAACTGGGTCAATCCCAGAGGAGATTACTTTTTCGGGCGCACGGAAGAGACTATCCAAAAAAGTTCTGCCCGTCACTTGGGAGGAGGCCGGGCACTGGTATCCGGGCATTGGGCCCCACCTGGTTTTTACAAAACAGCAATGGAGGCGGAAGAAAAGGCTGAGTACCTGGGAAGAGAACTGGGTTTGGAGAAAAATCGATTCACCCTTTTACTATCAACTGGCGGGGCGGGAGCCCAGAATCATCAGGCGTTGCTTCGTGCTCTGGAGGAGTTGTCGCCGGATCTTCAAGTCATTGCCTTATGTGGTCGCGATGAAAAAACGCGTGCAGATTTGGAAGATTGGGTGAGAGGCCATTCGCAACTGGTTGTGCGGGCATTGGGGTTCAGGAGTGATATGTCATCACTGCTCCAGGTTAGTTCGGCGGTGGTAGCCCGTGCGGGGGCAACCACTGCAGGGGAAGCATTATTGTGCGGTTGTCCTGTCATTTTCAATGCGATCGGTGGCCTGATGCCCCAGGAAATACCCACTTGGAATTATTTCCAAAAACGCGGCATAGGGGCACGAATCTTCCGACCTTCCGCCTTGACTGGAATAGTGGATGGATGGATAAGGAGTCCTGCTTCTTATAAAGCCCTTAAATCCCGTCTGATGAAAGAGTCGGATACCAGCACTCCGGAAAAAGCTTTGAGACTACTATTGGATCAGTGTCAGGCTCAAAAAGAAACTCGCTCAGAATCAGGCTAACCAGGCTGGAGTACTTTGTTCAAGATGGCCAGAAACTCCCGTCCCCTTTTCACGCTGATGGGATGGCTCAGGGCGGTGCATTCTTTTTCTATTTCTTGATCAGGACCGGGGGTCAGGGTAGGCCAGTCACGTAGCAGGCATGCGGCCAGAGCGTCCGGATCATGCGGATCAAAGTAGGTGCTGCGTGGAGGTTTCTGTTCCCTGTGCACAGGGATGTCGGAGAGGTAGAGCCGCTTGCCCAAAGTCCGACTTTCTTCAACCAGCATGGACCACCCTTCGAAATAGGAAGGCTGAACCACGGCTGCGGCAGCCCTCATGATTTGAATCTGTTCTTTTCTGGAGAGGAGTCCCAGCGGATAGATGTTCGACTCAAGGTGGTGATCCTTGATGAAGTCCTTCAACTTTTGTCCATATTCTGGGCTGCGATAGTCATGATCCTTGCCGGTTAGCACAAGTGCGATGTCACTTATGCCGTTCTTTTTTAAACTTAGGATGGCTTTAAACAAATTAAGGTGGTTTTTATGCCGCCAAAACTGGCCGGGAAAATACAGGTATTTCTGCGGTAATTGAAAATGAACCGAGGTGGCCTTGGTTTTCTCCGAAAACCAGGAGCGTTCAGGTGTGACACAAAAGTGGTAGACGCTTACCTTTGCGAGCGGACAATCATAAAAATCAAATAAATCCTTCCTGGCATCCTCACTGCTCACAACGAGATGGGAGGATTGCTCAATGAGGGCCTTGAAACGGGTGTCTCTTTCTGTTCGGTCCTCCAGATTGAAATATTCTGGTAGACGCCTGTGTTGAAAATCAGGAATCCAGCCGATCCACGGGATGGACAATGGGGCAGAGGGAACTTCCTGGACGGGGTAGATGATATCGATGCGCCTTTTTTTTAGGGTCGATTCGAAGGAAAGCCGCTCTCCGATGACCCTATCGAAGTTCCGGAGGAATCTTTGGGGAAAGGAAAGTGTTTTTGATCTGCCATATTCGGGATGATCAAAAAAATTAATGGCTTGAACACAGTTTTTTAAAGCCATGACATGAGAGGAGCGGATGTGGCGTGGAAGAAAAAGCTCGATTTGAGGCTGCAGTGATTCCGGTAGTGTTCTGAGATTCTGAATGATGTTTTCCAGGTAAAGCAACCCGGCGATCCATTGATCCGAGTACATCGTGTGGAGCCCGAGTTTCATGAGGATTCAAAAAGGAAATCGAGCCGGGCTTTCCATACGCTGTCCAAGACTAGTCCGGGTCGTAGGTCATCGTCACTCGCAGAGCGCTGTCCTGCGATAACATAAAGCCATCCCTTATAAAAAGCTGAAGACGGTCCTTTTAAATGATAAGGAAGGAGACCAATGATTTCCCACTTATTCTCAAGCAGGTGATAACTTAGAACAGTATTGTTAAGAATCGCACGGCTTTGATTACCGCTTACGATGATTATTCGGTGACCGATTTTAATTACGTTGTATTCAGTATGTGAAGCGGGGTGAGGCATTGAAGCCAGCTTAGAGGATTCTTGGGTGACAAGATCTATGGAATAGACAGAACTATGAAACACTTCTGAAGAATAAGTGAAATCGCATGTGTGCTCTAAATCACCAGGTATTCGTGGAACATCACCGGTTTGTCCTCCAAAAATGTAAAGTTTATCATTTAGGATAAGTGAAGCTGTATGTGTAAATCCCGTTAGCATGGGAGACTCTTTGCACCACTCTGGTTCAGTAGCATGGCCGTCTCTGATACCAAGGCTCCAACGGTCAAGTGCCGGAGAGGACCGGTCAGGTTTTGAGCCTCCCATGCAGTAGATACGTTCATTATAGTAATGAACCAAAGGTGCGTAGCGAGGCTCCGGTAAAGCAGGTAGGCGGCCCCATTTCCCTAAATGGGTGTCATAGCTGAAACAATCAGAAACTGGCGGAGAGCAGTGAGCACCAAGCTGCCCGGTGATGCTGAAAAGATAACGCTGATTATCGCTAATGAAACCATTGTGGGTTTCGGGCATTCCGGTTGGAATTTCGCCAAGATCACTCCAACGGTCGGTTTCCATATCAAGCATGAACAATTTCCGGGACACTGTAGCGAGTTCACCGACATAGCCGCCAGTGAGGAACAGGTGAGATCCTAGGCATGTGCGGTTGGCTTCGACACACTTTTGCGGACAACGTGGGCCTGTTTTCCAGCGGAACTGGGTCGTTTCGGGATCCAGAGAACGGAGTAGTTTTTTGTCCTCCAAGTGGGCTCGTAATCGGATCAGGAAAGGCAGCTTGATCATTGTGGAAAGAGGGCTCAGGTGGGTTTTTTCATCAATTGATTATTGAATATCTGCCTGAGGGAAGTAGATACGGCAGGTTATATATTGCAGCTTTAGTTTTCCCATCGGCGGAACACGAGTGAGACATTGCTTCCGCCGAAACCGCTTGAGTTGCTCATGGCGATACGGGGTTTGGCATCAACGGATTTCACAAGAACGGGGAGATCGGAAAAAGCTGGATCAAGCTGGCTGATTTTGGCGGAGATGGGCATAAATCCTTCCTGCAAGGCCAGAACAGTGAAGGCGGCTTCCATGGCTCCCGCCAGGCAGAGCCCGTGGCCTGTGAGGGCTTTGGTGCTGCTGATGTAGGGAACACGTCCAGCGGTGAAGACCTTCCGGATGGCTAGTATTTCTGCGAGGTCTCCGACTGTAGTTCCCGTGGCATGTGCGTTGAGATAGTCGACATCGGTGTTGGAAATCTCCGAATGATCCAGCGCGGATTGCATGGCGCGGGTCAGGCCTTCCCCGTTTGGCTCGGGCGTCATCACGTTGTAGCCGTCGGCGGCTTCACCCCATCCCAGCACTTCGGCCAAAATGGTGGCGCCGCGGGCTGTGGCTTTTTCCAAGTCTTCCAACGCAAGTGTTGTGGCTCCGCCGGTTGCCACAAAACCGTCCCTTTTTAGGTCGAATGGGCTGGGAGTTTGTGCGGGATTCTTGCGAGTACTCAGCGCTCTCACGGAGGCAAAGGGCAGGAAGGTGAAACGGTTGCAGTCTTCCGCGCCCACAACAAAAACGATATCCTGCCTGTTCAGGATTATCTGATCGAAAGCATAGCCTAAAGCGTGTGCAGAGGATGAACAGGCACTGGCAAAACCAAGGACAGATCCTTTAAGTTTATATTTTGCTGCTAAGTTTGAATTTAGGCAGCCTGGAATGCTGGCAGGTAGAGCAAGTGGATAACAGCGATGAACGCCCTCTGTTTCCATGACATTCAGGTTGTCGTAAAGAGTGGACATGGATCCGGCTGAGGCGCACATCGCACCGGTGCGTGGATGTGAAACCTGGTCAGGTTTCAGGCCCGCATCGTTGATGGCCTGTTGCATGGCATAACTTGCGTAAACCACATGTGGGCTCATGGAGCGAAGATGGCTCCGCTCAATCCGGCAGTCGGTCGGGAAAGTCCAGTCTTCCCGGTTGGTTCCGGGAAAAGAGAAGTTTTGGATTGTTCCTGCGAGCCCGCAGACCCCCTCTGTTTGGGGCATATCGGGGAGGACGCCAATTCCAGACAGTGATTCAATGAGGCTTTTGACGACAGAGGATTTATCGTTGCCAATGCTGGTAACAAATCCCAGCCCAGTAATGACAACCCGCTTTTTCAAAACGTTGGTTTGTCAGTCTGCTTCAGGAAAGATGGCTGGTTCGTGCTTGGGGTGGAGGTCTTTGTGACCGTTTTCCATCGAGAGATCGCCGAAAGCGAGAGTAAGAGTTTCCAGACGGGCGACAATCTGACCTTCGATTTTGACCGCACCATCGAAAAACGAAAGCGGGGCGCGTAGTTTGGTGAGACGAAGTTCCATGCGTATTTCGTCGCCGGGCAGGACGCGTTTGTGGAAACGAAGTCCTTCCATGCCGACAAAAAGAAGCTCTTTGATAGCATTGGGCTGTCCCAACTGAGAAGAAGCCTTTTCGAGCAACCAGAGACAGCCTGTTTGGCCCAGGGCCTCACATACGATGGAAGCGGGAACAACAGGGTTATCTTTGAAATGACCGGCAAAGAAAAATTCATCACCTTTGAAGAGGTAGCGTGCTCTGACGGTCTGGTCCTGAATTTCAGCACTGTCCAGAAAAAGATAGGGATGTTGTTGAGGTAAAATCAAAAGGAGTTGGTCACGGGTGTAGTGTTTGATTTGAGCCAGGGTTGTCGGCCTGTTGTGAACGCGGTCGTTGATATAAGATCTGACATCTCCCAGTGTACGGATATTGCGGGCATCGTTGTCATCTATCCTGAAATCCAGTGCTTCTTCAATCGACATGACAATTTCCAGCATGGTCAGGGAATCAATGCCCAGATCCTCAATCAGGCGGATGGAGTCGGGCCTTTCCTGTAATGGAACTGAATGCTCAGGAGGGAGATAACGTTCTATGATTCCATGAACAGCGGGTATTACTTCCGCGATGTCGCCTTCTTTGCGGAATTTAAGGATGGAATCCAGAGTTTCCTTTGAATTTCTTTTAAATGACTCCCTGAGTCGTTCCTCCTGGTTTGGTTCGAATGGTTTGATGGCGTTCACAATAACAGATTCAGGTTCAAAGATTTCTGGAAATGGTGGGCATTACCCCATACTTTTCCAATGCTTTTTTTAAGGCGTCCAGAAATTGATCGATTTGTTGCCTGGTGTGAAGGGCAGTCATGGCGGTGCGGATGAGATCCTTCCCGGCAGGAACACCGGGGGAAATGGCCATAACGGTAAAAAATCCCTGTTCCCAGAGTGAGGACCAGATCATATAGCATTTTTCCTTATCACCCAGGACAATGGGGAATCCGGCGCTGGGACTTTCCCAGAAATCAACCCCGAGAGACTGGAGTCCCTGCCTGTAATAGGAACAGTTATCAAGGAGGCGCTGGTAATGCTCCGGTTCTTTTTGCATGATGCGCAGGGAAGCCAGGGCTGCGGCCGCTTGTGCGGGAGGCAGGGCGGAACTGAAAATAATCTGCCTGCAGTTGGAGCGGAGATATTCGATGATGTCCCGGCTGGCGGCGATGAATCCTCCCGTGCTGGCCAGAGCCTTGGAAAAGCTGCCGGCTTGGACGTCCACTCTGGCAGTCAATCCATGATGGTCGACTGTGCCCCGGCCCTCCCGTCCCAAAGCACCCAATCCGTGGGCGTCATCGACGATGAGCAAGGCTTGGTAAGCTTCTGCCAAGGCAAGAATGCCCGGCAGGGAGGCGATGTGCCCCTCCATGGAATAAACGCCGTCGACGACGATGGCTTTGGCCTGATTGGCGGGCAGTTCTTTCAGCAGCCGCTCCAGATCAGACAGATTTTGGTGTTCAAAGCGTTCGAGGGAGGCATTACTGAGCAGGGCACCATCCCAGAGGGCGGAATGGATGCTTTTGTCGACCAACAGAACATCTCCCCTGCGGACCAGTGTGCTAACACTTGACATACAGGCAAGATATCCTGCGGAGGTGACATGGCAGGCTTCTGTGCCGAGGAAGGCGGCCAGTGCTTCCTCCAAATCGGTATGGTAGCGCCTGGAACCATTGGCAAGGCGGGAGCCGCAGGGGCTGGTTCCCCATTTCCGGGAAGCGTCCGCAGCGGCCTCCATGACTTCAGGATGCTGGCTGAGACCCAGATATTCGTTACTGCTCATCATGATCAGTTTTTTGCCTTTGACCACGACTTCGGCACCGGCCACCTCATCAATGACGTGAAAGTAGGGTTGATACTTCAGGCGAAGCTTGGTGGTCAGGTCAGCAGAGCATCGGGCCAGCAAGGGTTTTTCTTGCGAAAAATAGCTCATTAATCCAGACATAGATAAGGTGCAGACAGGTGATTGTCTGGCTAAACAGGACTCGCTGGCAGAATCAAAGGATTGTGTATGGTGTTATCAGGGATGTGCATCGACAAAATCAAATTAATGTTTCGCAGCTTGCATTTTGCAGCAGCCAAGCATACTTCGCCATGACTTTATCCAAGCGAACAGCTTTTTTTTCATTTTTCCCGGGGGGATCGCTTATTTTTGTTGGGATTTTTATCTTGGGCACTCCGCTCAGGTCGCAGCCTTACCTTCCTGAGAAAGGGAAAGCACCGCCGAGCTATACCTTGAAGGATTGCCTTGAGCTTGGGTTGCGACACAACGTGGATATCTTGAAGGCGGAGCAGGAAATCAAAAGATCCCAAGGTTTGGTCATCACTGCCAAATCAGTCCTTTATCCCCGGATCAGCCTTTCGGGACGCATTGAAGAGCGCAACGATGATGTCTTGTCAGAGGGGACAGACCCCAAACTCCAGCGTTTCCGGGATTACTGGACCGTTTCGGTCTCCGCCACGCAAAGTCTTTATTCCGGGGGTGCCAACCGCCAGCAAATTGCCATCGCGAAGCTCAAAAACACCACGGCTCTTGTGCAGTTCCGTGCGGTGACCGACCAGGTCCTGAGGCGCATCCGCTATGCCGTTTATGAGATGGTGGTTAACCAGGCCCAGATTGAGGCCCAGGAAAAAACAACCCAGCTTTTGGCCCAGGAATTGATCCGCCAGCAGCAATATTTTGAGGCGGGAAAAACAACGCGTTTCAATGTGCTCCGGACCCAGGTCAGCTTGTCCAACCAGAAAGCCCAGTTATTTCAGGCCCAGTCGCAGTTTGCCTCTTCCCGGTTGGCTCTGGCCCGGCTCCTGAATATCGAATGGATTCCGCAGGATTCCCAGGCTCCATTCTCGGTGCAGGAAGAGCTTTCCTGCCCTCCTGTTCCCGCGACGCTGGAAGATCTGACGGCGCTGGCCCTGACACGCCGCCCAGAGTTGGAAGTGTTAGCATATCAGATCGAAATCGCAGAACGTCAAATCAAGGTGGACAAGGCCAGCAACATCCCCCGCATTGATGCCTTCGCCGCCTATGAGGCGCGAAGGGATCAGTCCCAGTCTTCATTTGACAGCACGACCAACGCCGGAACGCTCGGTCTTTTGGGAAGTTGGAACATTTTTGACGGGTTCAAGGGCAAGGGACAATCCATTTCGAGTATGGCAATCCTCAACTCCACAAAGATTTCACTCGGCAGCACCCGACTGCAGATTCAGAATGAAGTTCGTGACGCCTATGGACGCATGAAGACCGCGCAGCTTTCCTTGCAGGTACAAGGGGAAAATATTAAAACTGCCGAGGATTCCGTGAGGCTTGCACAAAACTCCGCCGATGCCGGTTTCGCCACCCTGTTGGACGTATTGCAGGCCACCGTTGATCTGACAACAGCGCGACTGGAGGATATCCGTGCCAAGCAGCGCTACATGATAGCCTTGGCGGACCTGCAATATGCGGTTTCCCTCCAGCTTCAGGATCAGGTGATTCCGGGAAAACCATGAACGTATTCTTCCAGCGTTCCGCACTGGGCTTGCTTGGCTTGTGGGTGCAGGGGTTGGTGTTGGCCGGGCCCGTGCGGTTGGAAGCCAAGGCCACGACCGCCGGATCCGGAGGCGTTTCCCTAACATTGCAGGAATGTCTGGTGATCGCGACGAGGCTGAATCCGGATCTTCTGCGGGCTTCCACGGGTTTTACCGATGCGGAAGGGAAAGCCATCCAGTTGCGGTCGGTCCTTTATCCCCAGATCGGAGCGGTGGTCGTCAGCACTCCTCCGACGATCTATGCCCAGATTGAGCAAGTCCTTTATGACCGGGCCATCGATCCAAGGCTGAAGCTGAGCCGCCTGGCATTTAAGGAGGCGGATACCAATTACCGACAGGTTTTGACCAAAGTTGTCTACCAAACCCGCCAGGCTTTTATTGTGGCCTTGGCACGGCAAGAGTCAGTTTTACTTCAGGAGCGTTATCAGGATTTTTACAAGGGCATTCTTCCGCGGGCGGGCCAGCTCTTTGAAGCAGGCAGGATTCAAAAGGTTGAAATTTCACGCATGGAAGTCAAAGCCAACCTCGTCCGTCAGAAGCTTCTGGATGCGCGGTCATCCCAACATCAGGCGCTACTTGGTCTGGAAATACTCCTGGGCCAGAAACTCCCGGATGACCTCCGGCTCAAGGGCGAACTCGGTAAGGAAGTGCTTCCCGGATTGGATATGGATAACTTGATAGTAGAAGCTTTTTTGAACCGGGCGGATTATCAGGCCCTGAAGACGGCTAGGCTGTCCCAGAACCAGCAGATTGTTCTTTCCACCGAGGCGATTTATCCCCGCCTGGCTTTCGGCTCCAAGTCAACAATCCAGCCGGGTGCCCTGAGTTTTGCCCAAGACTATGACGTGAACCGCAACGACAACGAACCGAATATCCAGCGTGCGGCCGGGAACACCCAGGTTCCCTTGAGTTTTTACATGAACTGGACTTTTTTTGATGGAGGCGCTTCCGCCGGATCGAAACAAAGCGCCGAGGCAAGTTTGGCGAGCCAGACAGAAGCCCTTGAGGCCATGGAGCGGTTCATTCCAAATGAAATACGGGAGGCGGTTGAAACGCTGGACTTTACCCAGAAGACCCTAAATGCCTTGATTCTTTCACCGGATCCGCAAAAACAGCGTGAGACTTATGACCTGGATTATCAGGCCGGTAAAATCCGGTTGCTTGACCAAAGTCTGATGGAAGATTCCATTTTTATGCAGGAACAAAAAATTCTTGAGGTCAGACTTCATTTTAGTCTTTCTGCTGCTGCGTTGGATCGTAGTTTGGGACGTGTGGTGCAGTTCAAACAGCCGGAGTGAACCGGTCCTTTCCTTCAAACGATCATGAAAAAAAAACAATCTCCGGAAATGGTTCCATCTGAAATAAAATTCAGAAAAAAAAGGCGTTGGGGAGCCGCGATGTTCTTCCAACTGGGAATTCCGGCATTACTGCTGGTAGGCGGCCTTGTTTATTATTTTTACACCGTCAACACCATTGAGTCCGCAGAAGTAGCGGAGGTGAAACGTGGCACTGCCGTAGCCGGGGTCTATGGCACTGTCAATGTCGAGCCAGTTAATCAGGTCATTGTTCGCACCCGGCACTACGGACAAATAACGACCCTCAACATCAAAGAGGGAAACACGGTAAAGGCCAACCAGATGCTGATCAAAATCACCGACGACAGCTTCCAACGTCAGCTTGAGGCCACCACCTCGGCACTGGAAAATGCCAAGACGAGGCAGTCCATGGGTTCCCCTTCCGGAGCGAATATGCGCAACAAAGAAATCGAGGTCGAGAAGCTCAAAAAACTGCTGGCAGCCAATAACATTGCCCCCATCGAATATGAAAAAGCGATGAATGAGTTGACCAGCCTCCGTGAACAGGTGCAGACCGAAAGTCTGAACCTAAAGATGGAAGTTGATAATCTCACGCGGGCCATTGAGACGAGCAAATCCCAACTGGGACAACTGGAGGTGACTTCGCCAATGGACGGCGTGGTGCTCAATCTTTTCTGCCATCTTGGTGAATTTGTTCCTCCCCAGGCCGAGCTTTGCCGGATTGGAAGTTCCGCCAATCAGATCGTGGCCCTGATTAATGAGGAGGATGTGGGCTATCTGAGGCCGGGAATGAAAGCACAGATCCGGCTTTATGCCCATCAGGACAAGGACCTTGCTGGAACCCTGAAGGAAATCCTGCCCCAGGCAGAAAACCAGTTTTACCGCGTTGTCTTCAATCTGGATAATCCGCCGGAGACCTTTCTTCCCGGTATGACGGGCGAGATGAACATCATCATCGCCGAACACCAAAATGTTTTGACTATTCCCACGCGGGCCATCCGGAAGGGCGGCATTGTTCTGATCGTAAACAAACGGGGTGTTGTACAACAGACTAGGATAAAAACCGGCTTCAGAACATTGGAAAAAACGGAGGTTACGGAAGGACTGACGGAAGGTGATGCCGTCATTTTGTCCAATCATGATTTTTACAAAGAGGGCGTTAGAGTGCGGTCGCTACTTTACAAAAATAACTGAGTGTGAGAGCCCCATCCTATCATATCGCTATTCGCTTTCTTCTTGCACACAGGCGTTCCATGGGACTGACCACCCTGGGGGTTGCCGTGGGGGTGGGTCTCTTTATCGCCGCATTGGCCCAAACCCAGGGGTTCGAAAAATTTTACATTGCCACAGTGTTGGGTTCCGAGGGCAGTCTGGTGATTACGGACCGGTTCCAGGAACTCCATACACGGATTATTTCGAACACACCGAACCAGCAGGTTCTGGTGGCCAACCAGCAGCAACGGAAGTTTTATCCCGGTATAGCCGATGCCTACCGCATCATTGATGTTCTTTCCAACTATCCCGAAGTCGTTGCCTGTTCTCCGATCATTGAAGGCCGGGCTTTTGTGCGCTCGGGTTTTTCCACGGAAGCCGTTTCTTTGCAGGGTATCAACCTGGATCTCCACCTTAGATCGACCGATTTCGGAAGGCAAGTGGACAAGGGATCCATCGAGGATTTCCGCAACAATCCCTCCGGTGTCTGTATTGGAGCCAGCCTGGCGGAGCGGATGAGACTGGCTGTCGGACAGAGCATTTATCTGGTCGGGCCTGAAAACGAAACTAGAAGATTCCGTATCGATGTGATCTACGAGACAGGGGTTTGGGACTTCGACATCAAAAATGTTTTTGTCCATACCCGCTCCGCCCAGGCTTTGTTGAGGAAACCCTATTTTACATCATTTATGATCGTGAAGCTCAAGAACCCCGACCGTGCTCCGGAGATGGCGGCGGCATTTCAGGATCTCCTCTCCCACTCGGCCGCTTCCTGGCAGGAAAGACAGCGTGGCAACCTACAGATTTTCAAAGCTCTGAGGCTTTCGGCGGGTATTGTTGTTTCGATGGTCATTCTTATCTCAGGATTTGGAATTTTCAATGTTCTCTCCATTTCGGTCATGCAACGGACAAAGGAGATCGCGATTCTTCGCTCGATGGGATACCGTAAGGGGGACATAGCAGGGATTTTTCTTTGGCAGGGTTTTTGGGTTGCCCTTTTGGGAATACTGGGCGGTTGGGCGCTGGGGGCATTGATGACGTGGATTATTTCTAAAATCCCGGTAAACTTTCGTGGTATTCTTAGGACGGATTATTTCCTTGTTGAATGGTCTTACACCCATTACCTGATCGGAGGCTTGTTGGCCGTAGTTGCTGTTCTGGTTGCCGCCTATATTCCCGCCCGCCGGGCATCCCGCCTGGAACCGGCTGAGATTCTGAGGGGAACAGGTCAGTAATATCAAAGGATTCCGAGGTAGGTGGATACTTCGCGGGAGACCCGGTCACCGTTGGTGATGCAGTCGGTTACGGAGATGCCGTTCCGGCAGTTGCCTGCAAAATACCAGCCGGGATTCTTTTCCTCAAAATCGCACAGATTCCGTAGGAAGTGCCCGTATTCCAGCGAATATTGGGGGATGGCTTGCTTCCATGGAATCAATTTGTGCCAGAGAGGCGGGCCACTGATTCCCAAAAGATGATCCAGGTCAACGAGGGCGATTTCGAGGGACTTTTCCGGGGTGAGTTCTGTCAGTTGGGGTTGTCTGCCCCCTCCCATAAAAACAGTCAGCAGCACCTGGCTGTCAGGGGCGCGACCGGGGAAAAGTGTTGAGGGAAAAAGACAGCCCAGAATATTCAGTTTTTCCACTTCGGGAACGAGCATCCCGAAGCCGTCCAGGGCATGCCTGATTTGCTTGCGCTGGAAACCAAGATGCCAGACGCTAACGGGGGAGTAGGATATTCCAGGGTTCAGATCCCTGATTTCAGGTTGCAGAAGGCTTAGCTGGTGCCAGGGAAGGGTGGAGATGACGGCATCGAAAGGCTGCTCATTGATGATCCAGTGTGTGAGATCCCTGCGGATGCTTTGGACAGGGTTTTCCAGATACAGTTGGTCGCCAAAGTTTTGACTCAATGCATCCGTCAGGGTCTGCACTCCTTGGCGAAAGGACACGAGTTTGCGTTTGGTTCCGGACTTTGCTTTCCGGGGTTTCATCAGGAACCCTTTGACCAAAGAACCATAGGTTTGTTCCAGTTCCCAGAGGAGAGGAAAGGAATAGCGGGCGGAGAGTTTTTCCGGGGCCCCGGCATAGACCCCGGAGACAAAAGGATTCAGAAGGTAGTCCAGGGCTTCTTTGCCGAGGCGGCGTTCGACAAAGGCGGCCAGAGTTTCGTCTGTTTTTTCGGATTTGGGTTGGAAGGGTTCCAGCAATAGGCGGATTTTTCCGCAGAAGCTGAGCAAAGGACTTGTGATAAAGCTCAGGGGCGACATGGGGGCGGCAACGGGTTTGCCATTTCGGACAATGAAACGTTTATTGGAGTCGGGATTGGCTTCGACCAATTCGGATTGGAGATTCAATTCAGAGATGAGGTCCGCCAAATCGCCTCCGTTCAGCAATAGGGAGTTGGGGCCATATTCAAATTGAAAGCCATGCTCATTCCCGGTGCGGATGACGCCTCCGGCCCGGGGAGCCGCTTCGAATAAAAGGGGGCTTAAGCCCTTTTTGTTGAGGAAATAAGCGGCGGAGAGCCCTGAGAGACCGGCTCCAAGAATGGCGATTTTGGGGGAAGTTTTCTGTTTTCTGTTTTCTGTTTTCATTCAACGAAAAGAGCAGACGGTTTCGACAAGGGTCTGCACGTTTTCCACTTTGGCCTGAGGGGTCAGGCCGTGACCGAGGTTGAAGATGTGTCCGTTCAGGCCGCGCATGGATTCGAGCAGTTCCAGACTGCGTTGATGGGTTTCTTCAGGGCTGCCTGCCATGATATCGGGGTTGAGGTTTCCCTGCACGGCAATACCGGAGGGCAGTTGTTTTTTCATTTGGGCCAGGTTAACGGTCCAGTCGTAGCTGATTATTTTGGCACCGGTCTGGATAAGTTCCTCCGTCTGATGGGCGACACCCTTGGCAAACAGAATGATGGGAAAGTTGGAAGGCAGTGAAGCGATGATTTCATTGATCCAACATAGAGAGGCATCACGATAATCTTTGTCCGGACATAGGGAGGCCCACGAGTCGAAGATCTGGATGGCATCGGCACCGGCATCGATCTGCATCTTGAGATAGTCGGTGCAGGCTTCGGTCAGAATGGCCATCAGCTGATTGAACAGCGGCCTGTCGTTGCGGAAAAGTCCGAGCACGGCCGGTTTTGCGGAAGGACTGCCCCCTTCGGTCATATAAGCGGCCAGAGTCCAGGGTGAACCGCAGAAGCCGAGCAGGGCTTTGGAGTTCCCAATCTCTGAGCGCGTCCTTTGCAGGGCCAGGGCAACATACTCCAGTCGGTTGTGAGCACCTCTCGTTGTCAGCCGGATAATCTGCTCTTTGCTCTTCAGGGCATACTCCATCTCAATGCCGCCGGCTTCCTTGAATCGATAGGGCTGACCGAGCGCTTCAGGGATGACGAGGATGTCGGAAAAAATGATCGCAGCATCCAGTTCAAAACGGCGCAGGGGTTGTAGGGTTACTTCCGTGGCCAGTTCAGGAGTGCGCACCATTTCCACAAAGGAATATTTTTCTTTGAGTGCGCGGTATTCGGGTAAGTATCGGCCAGCCTGGCGCATCAGCCAGACGGGAGGGCGGTCAAGAGGTTGGCAAGCCACAGCCGCCAAAAAACGTTCACGGGAGGTCATAGAATGAAGCTGCACGACTAAGTTAATCGGAGAAAGTTTTTTGGCGAAAGAGCCACGATGGGAGATTTCCTGTAGTCCGACAGATTTCTGGTGACAATCATGTCAGCTTGCCAGGACAGGGCTGCGGCTACTTGAAAGGCGTCTTCCAAATCGGTCATGGGGAGGATCAAAGCCCTTTTAGCGTCATCCGTTCCTACAGAAGCCACTTCAACCAGTTTAAGAAGGTTGTTCACAAAAAGCCTGCCACCACCTTTGAGTAGATAGGCGCAGTTGGTGAGCGAGTGCCAAGCAACGCAGGCCTGCCCCCCTGCTTCCACCCACTGAAGAACGGCAACACTGTCCACAAGGTGGTTTTCCCTGCCTAAGGCGACATCCAACAGAATGTCCGTATCTATGAGTATCTTCACTTGGTCAGATACTTGGATTTCAGGGAATCGTAGAGTGGATCTGTCCCGGCGACGGAGTTGCGAAGGGAGCCGCTGCCGATCATTTGTTGAAGAATACGATGCTCATTCATCTCAGAATTGGCGGATTGCAGTAAGGATTCGATCAATGCCGAAAGAGAAGTCCGTTTTTTTTTGGCCGTCTTTTGAGCAAGGTCATGAACAAGAGGATCCAGGCTGATGGTGATATGCTTCTTCATCTGTATGTATTCTATTTTAGATCATACATACAGTCAAGATGTGATCTATTTGTATCTATGAGCGACCAATTTCCAGGACTCTGAACTGAAAACTAACATGCTTAGAACAGCCAATCCCCTGGTTTGAGGTAATGGTCATAAAGTTCTGCTTCCGGGCTGCCTGGTTCGGGTTTCCAATCGTAGACCCAGGACGCAAGCGGTGGCAGGGACATGAGAATGGATTCCGTGCGGCCTCCTGATTGCAGCCCGAAGAGTGTGCCCCGGTCGTAAACAAGATTGAATTCGACATAGCGTCCGCGACGGTAAAGTTGGAAGTTCCGTTCACGTTCCGCAAAAGGAGTATTTTTTCTTTTTATAACAATTGGAAAATAGGCATCGGGAAAGGAGTTCCCGACACTTTGTAGGAGTCTGAAGCAGGTATCGAAATCCCAACGGTTGAGATCGTCGAAGAACAGGCCGCCGACTCCACGCGTTTCGTTGCGGTGTTTCAGAAAAAAATAACGGTCGCACCAGGATTTGAATTCGGGGTAAATCTCTATCCCGAAAGGATCACAAGCGGTCTTGGCCCCGCGATGCCAGTGGAGCACGTCTTCGGGGAAGGGGTAGAAGGGAGTCAGATCGTAGCCTCCGCCAAACCACCAAACCGGTTCTGCGCCCTCCTTCTGGGCCGTGAAGAAGCGCACATTGAGGTGGGTCGTGGGCACGTAAGGATTCAGCGGGTGAAAAACCAGAGAGACTCCCATGGCTTCGAAAGTCCGTCCGGCCAGTTCCGGGCGATGGGCTGTGGCGGAGGGGGGTAGATTGTTTCCCGTGACATGGGAGAGTCCGACGCCGGCCTTTTCAAAAACAGCACCGTCACTGAGAATGCGGGAAATGCCGCCGCCACCTTCCTCCCGGGTCCATGTATCGCTGGTGAAGGTGGCCATGCCGTCCAGGGTCTCGATCTCCTTGCAGATCCTGTTTTGCAGATCCCTGAGGTAGCCCAGAACGGATATAGTTTGGTTGGAGGACATCGCCCCGAACAGTAAATCAGGGCAAAGAACTTGGCTACTTTGAAATTAGGACACTCCTTATGGCTGCACAGGCTTGCAATAGGGGCTTTCCCTTTTAGCTTCTCAGCATGTCCTTACGCCGTGCGGTTTTATTGGTCAATCTGGGTTCGCCCAAGTCCACTTCGATTTGGGACGTAAGATCCTACCTTAATGAGTTCCTTATGGACAGCCGGGTGATTGACTATCCTTGGATACTCAGGCGCCTGATTGTGGGTCTTTTTGTGCTGCCGTTGCGGCCCTACAAAACTGCCGCAGCTTACAAACGTGTCTGGACAGATGAAGGAGCGCCCCTTCTGCTGGCGAGCCGCCAATTACAAAAAGCTTTGGCAGAAAAAATCACCCTGCCGGTGGGTCTGGGGATGCGTTATGGGACGCCCTCCATCCGCGAGGCTTTGGAGAAGATAAGACGGGAGCAGGAGGGAAAAATCGATGAGGTTCTGCTGGTTCCTCTTTATCCCCACTATGCCATGTCTTCCTATGAATCGGTGGTGGTCAAAGCCCGCGAAGAATTCGACAAAATGGAATGGCCTGTGACCTTGAGCATACTTCCTCCTTTTTATAAGGATCCGCTCTATCTCAAAGCTTTGGAGGAGTCGATCAGGCCCCATCTTCAAGAGCCTTACGACCATGTGCTTTTCAGCTATCATGGAATTCCGGAACGGCACCTGAAAAAGGGTGATTGCACCAAGGCCCATTGTGCGATTCGGGATAACTGTTGTGAGGTTCCCTCAGCCATCCATTCCATTTGCTATCGCCATCAATCCGTGGAAACGACCCGGATGATGGGGGAACGGTTGGGAATTCCCCCGGGCAAGTTCTCGTCATCTTTTCAATCCCGCTTCGGCAAAGAGGTTTGGTGTGAACCTTACACGGATGAAGAATTGGAACGATTGGCCAAATCCGGAACCAAGAGACTGGTGATTCTATGCCCCGCTTTTGTTTCTGATTGTCTCGAAACACTCGAAGAAATAGGCATGGAGGGAAAACATATCTTTGAAGAACACGGGGGCGACCATTACACCCTTGTGCCTTGTTTGAATACGAATCCGCTTTTTGTGGACGCCCTGGCTGAGTGGTCGATGAATTTCAATCGAGTCCGATAAAAAAAGCACCGGACTGGTCGATGTCCGATGCTTTTGATCGAGGAAAGGTAAGGCCTACTCCTTTGTTATGAGTTCCTTAGCTTCGACATTGATATCCTCGGAAAGCAAAGTGAGGGCCTTGTTGGCTTCTCCTTCTTCCTCGAGTGTTTCCTGGAGGATGTCGGCGACTTCATCCAGGTCGAGCAGTTTGGCGAACGTGCGTACGGTGCCATAACCCGCAATTTCGTAATGCTCCACTTTCTGGGCGGCACAGATCAAGGCGGCGTCCTTTACGCAGTCTTCTGCTTTTTCTTTGATGGTTTCTTCACCTTCTTCGATGAGACCTTTCATGGCCTTGCAGGTTTTGCCCTTGGGAGAGCTTTCCAGCAATTCCATCACTGACTCCAGACGTTCCACGTGGACTTTGGTCTGTTCTAGGTGTGAGGTGAATTCTTTTTTCAATTCCGGAGAACAGGCGGCTTTGGCCATTTTTGGTAAAGCTTTGACCAGTTGTGTTTCAGCGCTGTAGAGATCTTTGAGTTCTTCGATCAGCAAGTCATGTAATGTATTCAGTTTTGACATAAGGTTCCTTTGTGTTGGTTGAGGTTGTTGAATCTGCCCGTCTCATTTAGCAAAAGTATTGCCAGATATGTTTGGCTAGTCACAAGTTGATGTATCTGAGCCTGTTGTAAATTCGTTACACCAATTGGAGTATAAGATAACCCTGCAAGATGCAGGAAAGTCGCAACGCCCGGGCTGTATTATGCCACTTCCATGGACAAATACGGTGTGCTCTCGGTCAGGCGTTGTTTGAAAGAATGATAGATTCCACCAGGCTTTCCAAAGTGGCATTACCTGCCTGGCAATGTACAGGTGGGTGATAGTGCTCGAGACATTGCGAACTTTGCTTGGCCAAAGCCGACGTTTGTGGGATAAAACCCCACGATCCTTATTCTTGACTCGAGACGAAGGTTGACCCTGCCCGTATCTTTGGTAATTGGCGAATCGGGGGATGATTTCGAGGCGGATTTTGACGCGGAAGAAGATGCGGTAGTTTCCCGCAGGCTGGCCAAAGGCAAGGATTGGCTGGAACATTTGACGGGTGCGCTGCAAGGTCGTATTTACGGGTTTAATGTTTCCGCGGCCCATGTGTGGGCTGATCATTAATGGACTTTGGAAACTGCAGGTAAGCGCATGCCTGTCGAGGGCAGCTACCTTGCTGCCCCGCCCGCCGTTACAACCTGATTATTGTCACCGGGAACGAAAAAAATTTTAGGCGTCCGGGCTTGAAGACCTTTAAACTTTTTTTGGAAACCAAGTAAATTTTTGGAGAAGAATTCTTGATCGTTAAAACCTGGTTCGTAAACGCGCTAAACAAGCAGACTTTTGGTTAACGACTCTAGAGTGGCTTCGGAAGCCTCGGCATGGATGGGTAAATGATAATGGCGGAGGGTGGTGGATGTTTGGGGACCGATACTGGCCGTCCGCAGATTGGCTGGTAGAGGACCAGGCGCCATGGCCATAAAGGATTCGACTGCTGAAGAGCTGCAAAAAAGAATCCAGTCGGCGTCCTGATGTTGCTTCCAAATTTCGCAGGCTTTGGGATCGGGTGATGTTTCGTAAATCTCAAGGCGCTCGACGCTACAGCCTTTTTCTTTTAAACCATTTTCGATGGCCTGGCCTGCTTTTTTCCCGCAGGGGAAAAGCACCTTCAGCCCGGCAGTTTTGTCAGGCCACTCTGTGGTGAGAGTCAGAGCGTCAAATCGCGAAGGGATGAAGTCTGTTTTGAGGTGCCACTTGGTAAGCTCATCTGCTGTAGCCTGGCCAACAACGGCAAACTTGCAGGAGCCCAGCTTCCGTAAATCCTCCTGCTGACACAGTTGGGTCAGGAAGTAGTTGACCGCATTCGGGCTGGTGAAGACGATCCATGGGTAGGCATCCACGTGGGAAATAGGAAACTGGAAACTGGAAATTTTAATGAGGGGCATTTCCACGACGCGGGCTCCCTGATCTTCCAGTAAAGAGCGCAAGGCGCTGTTTTGAGAGCGGGTGCGTGTGAGTAGGATTTTCTTTCCCAGAAGAGGTTTCCTTGAAAACCACGGGATCTGATCATGGAGTCCGGCCACATGACCTATCACGATGATGGCGGGAGCCCCAAGTCCGGCCTTTTTGACTTTGGCTGGTAGTTGGGAAAGGGTGGCTAAAAGACTTTGCTGGCGGGAATCGCATCCCCACTGGATGAAGGCTGCCGGGGTTGTTTTGTCCATGCCGTGATGGATCAGGCTGGTGGCGATATTGGGCAGATTTTTCACGCCCATATAGATGACAATGGTGCCACCCAGCCTGGCCAGGGAGGCCCAGTCGGTCTCGCCGCTTTCCTTGGGGCATTCGTGACCGGTGACAAAAGTAACCGATGTGGAATGTTCCCGGTGGGTCAGGGGGATGCCCGCGTAGGAAGGAACTGCAATACCCGAAGTAACTCCGGGAACAATTTCATAGGCTATTCCCGCCTGCGTCAGGGCTTCGGCTTCCTCGCCCCCACGTCCAAAGATGAAAGGATCACCGCCTTTTAACCGGACGACAGCCTTTTTTTCAACACACCGTTCAATGAGCAGGGCGTTGATGTCGGCCTGTTTCATGACATGCTTATTGGCCCTTTTCCCTGCGTAAACGAGCTCTGCCGAATCCTTCGTCCATTCAAGAATTTTTTCGCTAACCAAGCTGTCGTAAACCACAACGTCCGCTTGTTCCAGCAGTTCTTTGGCCCGTAAAGTAACCAGACCGGGATCACCGGGTCCGCCGCCAACGAGATAACAGGTTCCTTTGCGGATCATAAAAGCACGTTCAGGCAGGACGGAAAAATAAATAGTTCATTGAAAAAGGGCGGACAACGTTTTCCCCAAAATTTCGGGGTCTTGCGGTTTTCCGATAAGGACTTCTTTTCTACCAGAAGTTGATTCTGACGGGTAATAGGAGGCAGCCAACTGAAGATTTTCACCGGCTATCCAGGCAAACGCCCCCAAAGGCACTGAACAACCAGCGTTCATGGCGGTTAGGAAGGAGCGTTCTGCCCTTAAGGTTATGCCAGTTTCCTCATCGTGTAGGGGTTTGAGCAAATGGAGTGTCCGGTTATCATCCTCCCTGCATTGTAAGGCCAAGGTTCCCTGCCCAGGAGCCGGAATCATTACATGTGGGGAAATACCTTCTACAGTGCAGCCCAGCAGGTCAGGATTCAGTCGACGGATTCCGGCCATCGCCAGTATAAGGGCCGTGGCATTCTGATGTTCCATCAACTTGCGAATTCGACGGTCGATATTCCCTCGAACCGGTTCGACCTTGCTTTGAGGGTGCAAGTCCATCCACTGGCGACGGCGGCGGGCGCTACCGGTCAAAATAATACCTGTCCCGGCTTTCTCCAAAGATAATCCTGGTTTGACCACAAGGGCATCCATGGCCGATTCCCTTTTTGGAACGCTGCCCAGGCACAGGCCTTGCGGCATATGTGCGGCCAAGTCCTTGGCGCTGTGGACGGCCAGATCAATGTCTTTCCTGAGCAAGGCCTCTTCAATCTCTTTGGTAAAGATGGCTTTCGTGCTTTCAACCGGCTTTACAGGGCCAAGTTGTAATTGGTCACCGGTGGTCGAGATCGTCAGCAGTTCAAAGTTAAAATCAGGCCATTCTTTCGCCAATTGATCCCTGATCATGCCGCTTTGGGTCAAGGCCAATGGACTTCCTCTGGTTCCAATGATGATACGGCGGCTCATGTCAGGAGCTTATCGGGGACTTGGGAAGGGAGTTAACCAATGTGAAAATACCGAAGCAGAACTCTTGTGAGAGGTTTACTGGTTCGAGGCTTTCCATGACCTTGAAGATCAACCTTCGTCGGATCAGAGCGTTCCGTCCAAAAGCTGCTTGACCCCTTCTTGGGCTTTATCTGTATCTGTATTCCACGCGGATTGGTATGGGGCATTTGCACCTGCCTTGATAATGTCGTCCAATTCAACCAAGTTATGTTTTTGCATAATCTTTTGAATGGCAGGAAGATAGGTCAAGTCCGGGCAGTAGCCTGACTTCAAAATACTCTGGACAAATGTTATGCCGCTGGATGTATAGAAGGCTTTATTATAGCGTCCGCTTTCTCTAAGAAAACGGGCGTAGCCTTCAAAACCTTCACCGAGGTTTGCATAGGCACGAAAATCGGCGCGGGTTCTGATTCCGCTGTCCACAGTGGGCATGGAGGAAGCCCGGGGGCCATCCCATGATTTGAAGGCCTTGATCCCGAAGTAGTTGTGGTGTTTTTTTGCCAACGTGCTCCCCCCGTAACCACTTTCGTAGATGGCTTGGGATATAGTAGCTGAAGCTGGAATGCCAAATTGAACCTGGATACGGATGGCTTCAGGGAGTGCCTGTTCGATGAATATGCGATGATCGCCAGCGGTGCTGTTTAAAACCTTTGATATCTTGCTCGCCAGCCGAACCACATCCCCGGGGGAACTGGTCTGAAGGGCCACCATGCGTGCTACCTGTAAGTAGCTGGCTTCCAGCTCTTTCTGTTTGGCCTGCTTTTGGGCGATCCAGTTATTCTTTTCCTTGAAATAGAATTCAGTCACGGCAGTTCCCAGTTTGGTGCTGGTCCATGTGACGGTCGTCAGGAAGACGACCATACCGATCCAAAGAATATTGCTGAGAATGAGCACTCCCCAGAGGCCAAAGCGGCTGCGGGGTTTGCTGTAATAGCGTTTCATGGCCAAAGCAGGCATCAAATCCAAAGCTTTCGGCTTCTTTCTGTCAGTCCATCTGTTCATAGTACATTCCTAAGGAAGGAATGAGATAGAATAGAAACAAATCCGGCTTCGTCAATAGAAGCTTCAATACCCCAGCTTTGCCATGGAAATGCCATAAACTCTTTATAGAAGCTTTTTACTCCCTGTACAGGGGAAATTGGAGGCCCAGTGAATAAGTTTTATATACCTTGTGAGATGTAAGTATATGTCTATCAACATTTAATGACAATACTAAAACTTTTTCGCATCTTAATTTAGGAATGTATGTGTCTTATAAATCTTCTGGATAGGCATTCAGAGGATTTTCAAAAGAATTCTTTCAGACCAGCAGATGGTAGTGTTTTGAGGGGAACACCCCCTCTATAGTGGTTGCTCTCCAGACTCCTCGCCGCCTTGTGGGGGCGTAACGGCCTAGGAGCTTATTAAACCGATCCAGATTGGCCTGGTAAAAACCAGGGGGCTTGGCCCTCCATCGAGAAAACGGATCAAAAGATTGCTTGGTAGCTATGGGGTATGTGGGCAACCATCAAAAGCCCGAAGCCTTCCCGGCAGAGAGAGCGTCAGCAGGAAAGGACAGGATCAAAAGCGGTGGCCTAGATTGAGGGTGAATTTTGATGGAAAGAACTCTCCAGCCCAATGATTCGGTTCTGCCGGGAATGCCCCAAGGAAGGCATGAATGAATTGTTCAGTGCTTTCATCGAGAATCCGCATGGTCGGCAATGAATAAAAGAAAGACTGTACATTATCCGAAAGTGAAGTATCAGCGGTAAAAATCACCGAAAAAAGTTTCTAATATTCCGCGAGGGAGCTCAAAAAGTGGTGCGAAAAACTCGAGAAATTTTTTTATTGTAGGTTCAAGAAGAACCTTGCAGTCATGGCAAGCGAGGCAAATCCGTAGAAGCAGAAGATAGAAGTGTAATATAGAGAATCCAAGCTAAAATAAAGACAATTGAACTACCCGCAGCTAAATCAGAAGAAGCAGATTTGGTAAGCAAGTAGCAGGTTAACCTTTTTCTGAAATATGAATAATAGAGTATAGAAAAAAAGCGGTTCAAAATTACTTGTAAAACCCAGGCCGTCCCCATGCCGTTAAAAATACTTTGTTTTTTTTCCAAAAAACCATTGACGATTGGCGGCGAATCGATACTTTCACCAACTCTTCTCTGCGGGTTTTCCTGCAAAAGAGGGTCGGTGAAATAAAAAGAGTTGTAAAAAACTGTTGACGATTTCACTGATTGTAATAGGATTGTCACCCCTTCGAGATGAAAGTTTGTTTTGAAGGGTCTCTGCGAAGCCGGTTGCCGGTGGTCAGGGTAAGGGCCGGAATGGCGCTTAAATGTTCTTTTATGAGTTAAGGGGGTCCGGTAATTTGAATTATCGGACCAGAATGCATCAACAACCCAAAAATTGAGTTGTGTAGAACGTCTTTGCCGGAGTCCTGCCAAGGAGCCGGCGAAGCTTAGATAAGAAAACTTTAATCAGTTTTTTGATAACGCGTTTTAATATCATTTTGGCGACCGAATCAACTCGGTCCGGAATTTATTTTTCGGAGAGTTTGATTCTGGCTCAGAACGAACGCTGGCGGCGTGGATAAGACATGCAAGTCGAACGGGATTAAATGGGTAGCAATATTCGTTTGATTCAGTGGCAAACGGGTGCGTAACACGTGGGAATTAACCCGGAAGTGGGGGATAGCTTGCCGAAAGGCAAGGTAATACCGCATGTGGTCGAAAGACTAAAGTGGGGGACCGCAAGGCCTCACGTTTCCGGACAAGCCCGCGGCCTATCAGCTAGTTGGTGAGGTAAAAGCTCACCAAGGCTATGACGGGTAGCTGGTCTGAGAGGACGACCAGCCACACTGGAACTGAGACACGGTCCAGACACCTACGGGTGGCAGCAGTCGAGAATCTTTCACAATGGGGGCAACCCTGATGGAGCGACGCCGCGTGGAGGATGAAGGGCTTCGGCTCGTAAACTCCTGTCACCGCAGAACAAGGTTTATCGGTTAATAGCCGTGTAAATTTGATGGTATGCGGAGAGGAAGGGACGGCTAACTCTGTGCCAGCAGCCGCGGTAATACAGAGGTCCCAAGCGTTGTTCGGATTTACTGGGCGTAAAGGGTGCGTAGGAGGTTGGCAAAGTCGGATGTGAAATCTCACCGCTTAACGGTGAAATTGCGTTCGATACTGGTTGACTAGAGTACTGGAGGGGAAAGCGGAATTCCTGGTGTAGCGGTGAAATGCGTAGATATCAGGAGGAACACCAACGGCGAAGGCAGCTTTCTGGACAGTAACTGACTCTGAGGCACGAAGGCCAGGGGAGCGAACGGGATTAGATACCCCGGTAGTCCTGGCAGTAAACGTTGTTCATTAGGTGTAGGCGGATTCGACCCCGTCTGTGCCGTCGCTAACGCATTAAATGAACCGCCTGGGGAGTACGGTCGCAAGATTAAAACTCAAAGAAATTGACGGGGGCCCGCACAAGCGGTGGAGTATGTGGCTTAATTCGATGCAACGCGAAGAACCTTACCTGGTCTTGACATGCATTGTTCATCCGGTGAAAGCCGGTGGCCCGCAAGGGCGAATTGCACAGGTGCTGCATGGCTGTCGTCAGCTCGTGTCGTGAGATGTTGGGTTAAGTCCCGCAACGAGCGCAACCCCTATGATTAGTTATACGCCGCAAGGCTCTCTAGTCAGACTGCCCTGTTCAACGGGGAGGAAGGTGGGGACGACGTCAAGTCAGTATGGCCCTTATGACCAGGGCTGCACACGTACTACAATGCCCACTACAGAGGGACGCCAAACCGCAAGGTGGAGCTAATCCCATAAAAGTGGGCCCAGTTCGGATTGGAGGCTGCAACTCGCCTCCATGAAGTTGGAATCGCTAGTAATGGCGCATCAGCTACGGCGCCGTGAATACGTTCCCGGGCCTTGTACACACTGCCCGTCACATCATGAAAGCCGGTTATACCCGAAGTCGCTTCGGTGCCTAAGGTATGGCTGGTGATTGGGATGAAGTCGTAACAAGGTAGCCGTAGGGGAACCTGCGGCTGGATCACCTCCTTTCTAAGGAGCACGCTTTCTCCTCCGATTTATCGGGGTCGAGATTGCGAGGTCGACTGCTAAAGCAGGCTAACCCTGTCATGCAGTCCCTAAAATCCTATCGGCGCGAAAGCAATGAAGGTGACGCGACGTTCTACACAATTCAGTTTTTGGTTCTCTAAGATGAGAAATGATGCATTCAACTCGAATTTCCCGGGGGCATAGCTCAGTTGGTAGAGCGCCAGCTTTGCAAGCTGGATGTCAGGGGTTCGAATCCCCTTGCCTCCACCAAAAACCGAAGCTGTCGGCTGACAGCGATCAGCTTGAATTCCGGGCCTGTAGCTCAGTTGGTTAGAGCATGCGCTTGATAAGCGCAGGGTCGCTGGTTCGAGCCCAGCCAGGCCCACATTCACAAAAGAGGTCAGATTTTAGCCTGTATCCAGGCTTACGTTTGACATCTTCGGTGAAACCGGAGGGTTGGATTCGGAATATGATTCCGGATCAAAAATTGTTCTTTGAAAACTGCATAGAGAAAAAAATTGTTAGTTTATATCAAGGTCTTTGCGCAAGCAAGACGGGTAAAAACTACAACTTCAAATAAGAGCAAACAAAAATATTTAAAATAGAATCAAGCTACAAAGAGCACATGGTGAATGCCTTGGCGCTGAGAGACGAAGAAGGACGTGGTAAGCTGCGATAAGCTCCGGGGAACGGCACGCACGTGTTGATCCGGAGATTTCCGAATGGGGTAACCTGGCACGATTAATCTCGTGTCCCTGGTGGTTGAATTCATAGACCATCAAGAGTCATACCTGCTGAAGTGAAACATCTCAGTAAGCAGAGGAGAAGAAAGCGAATGCGATTCCGTAAGTAGTGGCGAGCGAAAGCGGAACAGCCCAAACCGGGGTGCTTGCATCCCGGGGTTGTAGGACCACGATGTGGGACTTGGATGGTTAGCTGAAGCGGATGGAAAGCCGCCCAATATAAGGTGACAGGCCTGTAAGCGAAAACCTGAAGAGCCCTAGTGAGTTCCTGAGTAATGCGATGCACGTGAAACTTTGCATGAATCTGTGCCGACCACGGCATAAGGCTAAATACTTCTCAGCGACCGATAGTGAACAAGTACCGCGAGGGAAAGGTGAAAAGCACCGCTGTGAGCGGAGTGAAAGAGTACCTGAAACCATGTGCTTACAATGTGTCAAAGCTCCGCAAGGAGTGATGGCCTGCCTTTTGCATAATGAGTCTGCGAGTTAGTGTCAGTGGCATGCCTAAGGGTTTCTGATCCGGAGGCGAAGCGAAAGCGAGTCCTAAAAGGGCGACTAAGTTGCTGGC
This sequence comes from Methylacidiphilales bacterium, assembly GCA_038250235.1. Lineage (GTDB taxonomy): Bacteria > Verrucomicrobiota > Verrucomicrobiia > Methylacidiphilales > JAAUTS01 > JAAUTS01. Next base: position 28,289 of record JBBSCO010000035.1, read on the forward strand.
ACTAGACCCGAAACGGAGGTGATCTACGCATGGCCAGGATGAAGCTAACTTAACCGTTAGTGGAGGTCCGAACTGGTGAACGTTGAAAAGTTCTCGGATGAGCTGTGTGTAGGAGCGAAAGACTAATCAAACCCCGTCATAGCTGGTTCTCCCCGAAATATATTGAGGTATAGCCTGGCGTGCTGATCCATAGAGGTAGAGCACTGAATAGACTAGAGCCCACACCCGGGTATCGAATCTAAACAAACTCCGAATGCTATGGAGTGGAGCGCTGGAGAAAGTCCATGTGGTATAAGCTGTATGGGCGAGAGGGAAACATCCCGGACCGCCGGCTAAGGTGCCCAAATATTGCTAAGTGGAAAGGATGTGGAGTTTCTTAGACAGTGAGGATGTTGGCTTAGAGGCAGCCACCATTTAAACAGTGCGTAATAGCTGACTCATCGAGAAACTTCGCGCCGAAAATGATTGGCGATTAAGCAGTATACCGAAGCCGCGGATGTCATTGAACTTCGGTTCTTTGGCGTGGTAGGGGAGCGTTCTGAGCGCATTGAAGCAGGAGGGAAACCAACTGTGGAGTGCTTGGAAGTGAGAATGCAGACATGAGTAGCGATAAGACAGGTGGAATTCCTGTCCGCCGTAAACCCAAGGCTTCCTGGGGAAGGTTCGTCCTCCCAGGGTTAGTCGGGACCTAAGTCGAGGCCAATAGGCGTAGGCGATGGACAGCAGGTTCAATATTCCTGCACCACCGACATTTAAAGAAGGGGGACGTAACGATAGAGAAGAGCGAGGTGTTGATTATCCTTGTGCCGCAAGGCGACGTGGAGGCTACGGCTGAAACGGATTCTTTGACAGAGTTACCAAGAAAAGCCCTTCTGTATACTAAGGTGCCCGTACCGTAAACCGACACAGGTGGGTGGGTAGAATATACCAAGGCGCGCGAGTGACACCTCTTTAAGGAACTCGGCAATCTAGCCCCGTAACTTCGGAAGAAGGGGCGCCTCTCGTAAGAGAGGCCGCAGTGAAAGGGGTCAACCGACTGTTTAGCAAAAACACAGCTCTCTGCTAAGTCGTAAGACGATGTATAGGGAGTGACACGTGACCAATGCTCCAAGATTAAGAGGAGAGGTTAGCGCAAGCGAAGCTTTGAATCCAAGTCCGAGTGAATGTCGGCCGTAACTATAACGGTCCTAAGGTAGCGAAATTCCTTGTCGGGTAAGTTCCGACC
>JBBSCO010000036.1:0-29393 GCA_038250235.1 Methylacidiphilales bacterium
AAACGGATCGGAACCCGGCAGGTTCTCCTGAACAGTGTTATATTCAAATTGATTGGGACGTCTCAATCTTTCGGGACTGAAGACCACCCAGCGTCCTGTTACAGGATCTTTTCGTATTTCCGGCACAATTATTTTCCTTTGTTATCCGCTCAGGCCATGGCCTTTTTGTAAATCGCCTCATACTTTGGCACCACCCGGTTCCAGGAGAAATCCACCTGCATGGCATTGCTTCGGATGGCATTCCAACCTTCCTTGTCTTCCAGCAGATCCAATGCCGCCTTGAGCTGCTTCCAGAGTGATTCCGCCGTGGCCCGGCTGAATTTGAACCCGGTTCCAGTCTTCTTCCTGCCGTTCCAGGCCTTGACTGAGTCGCGCAGTCCGCCGATGTCGTGCACCACCGGAACGGTTCCATAACGCTGGCTGTACATTTGGTTCAGGCCACAGGGCTCAAACAGCGAGGGCATGAGAAAAAGATCCGCTCCGGCTTCAATACGATGGGCTAACCCTTCACTGAAACCGATCTTGACGGCAATCTGATCCGGATGGTCTTCCGCCAGTTTGGCAAAGGCCCGCTCATAAGCCGCATCCCCTGAACCGAGCAGGACAAACGAAGCCCCGCTTTTCAGCAGTTTCGGCATCACCTCCAGAACGAGGTTGAATCCTTTTTGATCCACCAGACGGGAAATGGAGGCGACCAAGGGTTTGGTTAGGGATTTTTTCAACCCTATCTCTTTCAGGAGTGCCTTCTTGCACTCTTTTTTGTTTTTTAACGAAAGCACGTCATACGGCTCGTCTATCCATGGATCGCTCACCGGATTCCACGCGTCTGTGTCAATCCCATTGAGAATGCCGGTCAGACTTGCCGCTCTGGATTGCAACGGTTTTTCCAGACCACAACCAAACTGGGGGGTTAAAATTTCCTCCGCATAGCTGGGACTGACCGTAGTCACCTGATCGCATGCCAGAATGCCCGATTTGAGGAGATTAATCCGGCCATAATATTCCAGGGCGTCGACATGGAACCAGTGCCCAGGCAGATTGGTCAGGCTGAAATCGTAGTTGGGAAACACCCCTTGATAAGACAGGTTATGGATCGTCAGCACGGTTTTATAGGGAAGAGCGGCGTTTTTCACCAGCGCCGGAACCAGCGCAGTCTGCCAGTCGTTCAGATGAATGATCTCCGGTTGGGGATCGATATAACGCGCCAATTCCACAATCATCTTGGAAAAAAATATGAATCGGGCGGCATTGTCGAAATAGTCACCCATCGCCCCGCCATATAAATGATTGCGGTCATAATACTCATCGCGTTCGATGGCAAAAATGCTGACCCCGTTGGCCGCCACCCCATTCCAGACCCGGGCCGAAACTTCAAAGGCACCCAGTTTGGTTCTCAGCGTCAACTTAGTCGGCTGAAGTTCAGGCAGGGATTTTTTTAGGGAGTGGTACAGCGGAAGAACAACGGAAATACTGTGACCACGTGCCCTGAGGGCGGAAGGCAGTGCGGCCAGAACATCCCCTAGGCCACCGGTTTTGGCGTAAGGCGTCATTTCACTGCTTGCCAAAAGAATATTCATAACCTCAGAGGGAACGACCGACACCTTCATGCATAGCGGAAGAAGCCGCCCTCCGTAAATCGAAACTTTTCAAGTCTGCTGCTTGGTATCCGATACCAGCATTTGCCACTTTAGAGTATCCAATTGTATGAACCCAATCCCGACCCAGGACGTTTGCCTCTGCTATAACGGACGGATCGCACTATTGAATCCACAGACTCATCTGCAAAAGGAAGAGGGAGGTGATACAGCCGGGCCGCTTGTCGTTTTCAAATCTGATACTCAAGCCCGGACTTATGGGATTTCAAGGCAACTACCCGGGTCACCATATCGGCAATGGTTGTCCCGCGCAGGACGCTTCGGGCTGCCTCTTCGGATTCATCCAGTACACTGAGAAGCAGTTGACGACGTTCGTCTTTTTTCCCGGACGAAGCCGCTTCCTCCTTGGTCGAGCCATCCATCAGGTCGATGACCTGATCCAGATTGATGAATTCGGGCCTGGCTTTCAATGAATAGCCACCATCCATTCCCCGGCGGCTTTGTAGGAAGCCGGCCTTTTTCAAGGCAAGAAGGATTTGCTCAAGAAATTTTTCAGGAATGCCGCTGGCCGCCGCAATCTGGGATATCTGTTGCCATTCGACCCCCTGAGCCGAGCGAATGGCGATTTCCGTCAGGGCAAAAATGGCGTATTCGCTTTTCTTGGAAACTTTCACTGGATCCGACACTGCCGGACAATGCCTGCAACGTCAAAAAGGAAGTGTCCCGGACGATTTCCCCCCACCGCCCTTGTTACCTTGTGTTTTATAATGGTAGACAGCGTGAGGAATGGGGTTTGGCGAAACCGGATTTTGTTAGTAAGCGCAGATGCCGCTGCAGGCTCCCAGGCATTGTATTGTGTTGCGTTATGTTCTCCGACTGCAGACTCGAACACACACTTACAATTTATAAGTGGCGTTTTTTCAGTTTTTCAAACTCGGTCAATGCCATCCCGACCACTTGGTCCATGTTGTAATACCGATAGGTGGCCAGTCTCCCTACGAAGCTGACCTTCTCCTCTTGATCCGCCAGCTCCCGGTATTTCTCATACAAGACCTTGGCATCAGGGGCAGGAATCGGATAGTAAGCCTCTTTCCCCGGACCATAGTCTTCCGGATATTCCCGCACAATCGTTGTCACCGGGAGTTTCTGCCCGGTGGCATGTTTGATTTCCACGATCCGGGTGAATGCCTCGTCATTGGGATAATTCACCTGCATGACCGGTTGAAAGGTTTCCTGCGGCAAGGTCTCGGGCTCAAAGCGGAGTGAACGGTAGGGCAGCGCTCCGTAACAACAGTTGAAATATTCATCCACTGCACCGGTATAGATCATATGCCCAAATGAAAGAGCCTGCCGGATCTCCCGGTAATCCGTATTGAGCCTGATTTCGATATTCGGGTGATCCAGCATCCGCTCGAACATCCGGGCGTATCCTTCCTTGGGCAGGGCCTGGAAGTTTTCGGAAAGATAACGGTCATCCCGATTGGTCCGCACCGGGATCCTTCCGCAAACACTCGCATCCAGATCTTTCGGGTCACGCTTCCATTGCTTGCGGGTGTAGTTCTTGAAAAACATCTCGTAAAGTTTCCATCCCACCTGGGAAACGATGACCTCTTCGGAGTTTTGGGGCGTTTTAACCGGAACCCGCCACTCCGCCAGGGTCTTCTCCATTTCCTCCGGGGTCGAAGGCCGGCCCAACAGTTGCTCAAACGTGTTCAGGTTGATGGGAAACTGCCAATAACGGCCTTCGGCCCATGAAAGAATTTTATAGTCGACCGGGTGCCACTCGGTGAATTGTCCCAGATATTCCACAATCCGTTCCGAATTACTGCGGAAATAATGGGGACCGTAAGTATGGATCAGAACCCCGGCTTTGTCGTAATGATCGTAGGCATTGCCGCCGATATGATTCCTCCGATCCACCACAAGACATTTTTTCCCACACTGACTGGCCAGTCGTTCAGCTAAAACAGCTCCGGCAAAACCTGCGCCGACAATAAGATAATCGACCTGCTGTGACATCGTCTCACCTTGGGGGAAGAAACCCCGGGATTCAAATGGAAAGCTTCTTTTTCCTGAGAACCGCGCCCGTGGCGGCTGTTCCTAATAAAAACAGCACCCAGGTTGAAGGCTCGGGAATGGCAACCATGCCTTCAATGGTTGATCGATATGCACCGATCCACACAAAATAACTTGAGTCGGGATCTACAGAATTATACAAAGACATACCGCCTGTTTCCACAAAAGCCGCAATACCAGAAAGATACCAGGTGCCTCCAAACTCATAAAACAGACCTCCACCGGAATCGCCCAAGGTCAGGGCAAACTCGTCCGCTCCCGCATTACTGTCAAAAACTGTTTCAATCGAGGTCGACGTGTAGGGAGCGCTAGGGATCGAATAGACAAAACCAATCGTTGTATTGGTTCCCCATCTTTTTACCCCGCCTGTTGAAACACCAGCCCAGTTTCAGCCTTCACCCACAATTTCGGACCCTTACCCTTCGACAAAACCGACAAAACAGAGTTTCGATTAAGATTCCGTATGTTCGAATTAAGGTTGATTGTTGTCAAACCTGAAACTGTTTGGGCAGGATCCATTGTCAGACGCACCAGCCTAAGGTCTGCCGTTCCCACCTTTTGTGTGCCATTGACATACCCCCCTGTGTTGAAAGAGGTATCCACGTAAAAAGTCTGACCTTCAATTTTAATTTGAGAACCCACGGATTGATCCACATGGGCCGCCGTTAAAACAAATTGATTATCCAAATAAACGCCAGAACCGTAAGACGTACCCGAACCGTTCCGAAAATCCACAACGTTGGCCTAAGGCAACCCTGTACCTGGATCAACGATATGGGTGGCATTGCCTTTCCCAAACAAAATAACCGCCCTTGCCGGCGATACGGCTCCCGACAGCACGACGCAAAAAAAAATGATCGAAACGCTTCGCATAAACACGTTTAAATTGATTACCATTATAATATGAAAGCGTATTCCCTCCCATCAATTTTGCGCCTCTTATGACCTGGCAACATCAGATTCTTCATCTCATAATCGTTGACGAAATCTGAGCCCTGAGTGACTATTCCCGAACCGAATTTTAACCTCTAGAACCAACCTACCTATGAGCGATCAACCCGCCGTTATCCCAGCCCCAAGCCCCTACAACAAAAACAATCCATTCAAGGCCAAGCTGAAATCGAAAAGCCACCTGAACAAGGAAGGTTCCGAAAAAGATACCCGCCACTTTATCATCGATCTGGCCGGCAGCGGCCTCCAATACAACCCCGGCTTCTCCCTCGGAGTTTTTGGACAGAACGCCCCGGTCGTGGTCGACGAGCTTTTGACCAAACTCAACATTGATCCCGCCACCAAAATCGCTCCCAAGCCCGGTGCCGAGCCTTCCCCCATCCGGGATCTTCTGCTCAACAACTACACCCTCAACCGGACGAACAGAAAATTCGTCAAAGGGATTGCCGAAAAACTTTCCGACGGCGAAAAAAAAGAAAAACTGTTGGCCCTTGCTGCGGACGACGAACAACTCAGTGCCTACATCTTCACCCGTGACTTCATCGATGTACTGAGCGAACATCCGGAAATCAAACTTACGGTGGAAGAACTGCTTCCCCTTCTCAGCCCATCCAACCCGCGCCTATACTCCATCGCCTCCAGCCAGGCCAAAGTAAAAGAGGAAGTTCATCTGACCATTGCCGTCGTCCGTTATCATACCCATGATCGTGATAAAAAAGGACTTTGCTCCGGCTGGCTGGCCGACCACTCAACCATCGGCACAACAGAAATTCCTGTTTTTGTTGCTCTGAGCAAACACTTCAAACTTCCCGACGATCCGGCCACCGACATCATCATGGTGGGACCCGGTACCGGCATCGCCCCTTTCCGGGCCTTCCTCCAGCAGCGCGAAGTGGACAGTGCCAAAGGCCGCAACTGGCTTTTCTTCGGCGACCAACGCCACGCCACCGACTTTCTCTACGAGGAAGAATTTGATGCCTGGACAAAATCCGGCCTCCTGACCCGGCTCGACACCGCTTTTTCCCGTGATCAGGCGAAAAAAATCTATGTCCAGGACCGGATGCGTGAAAACGGTGCCGAACTCTGGGTATGGCTACAAAAAGGTGCCTACTTCTACGTCTGCGGTGACGCCAAGCGCATGGCCAAGGACGTCCACCAAACATTGATCGATATCGCCATCAGACATGGTGGACTCAGCCCGGAGAAAGCCGATGAATACATCAACAAGACCTTGATGAAAGAAGAGCATCGCTATCTGCGCGACGTCTATTAACCTGATCAAATGGCGCCCAGCCCTAATAGACGCCGCAGAACACCCACTCCTCGCTCCAAACGGCCCAGGAAAATGAGTAAAAATTCCCTGGTTGTTGGGCTTTCGTGTCTTTCTCTTTTGCTTCTTATCGGCGGCCTTTATCTTTTACAAAAAGAAAAGGACAAAAGTCGGGCCAAAGCCAGCATCAGCGAAAAAACCAAGCTTTTGAGCCGGGAAAACCCCGAAGCTGAGGCGCTGGGGGGCGGTGTGGAAAGCACACAAAAAACAGCTCCCAACGCTCCGATCAAAATACCCGTTCCACCAGCACCCGGCCTCAAACCGGCACCTCCTGACCCCACCCCTATTCCAGCCGATATCATTCCCGTTCAGCCTACTCCTGCCCCCAAAGCAACACCCTTCCCACCGCCTGACCCTACTCCCTTACCGCAACCCACACCAAAACCCACCGCAAAACCCACACCGCAGCCCCCGGTTCCGACGGGTCCAGCTCTGAGAGCGGAACCCGTCATAGTACCAGCGCCCGTCACCGAGTTTGAAATTGCCGCCTGGCAGGTTCAATTGGAGCGGCACCATTTCTCCTCAGGAACCATTGATGGCGATTTCGGAATGCGCAGCAAACGCGCCATCACCCAGTTCCAGAAAAACCGGAATCTACCGGTCACCGGAGAACTGGATTTTGAATCCCGCATGGCCCTGGGCACACCTGGAAATCCTTTCAAAACCTATGTGGTGACGCAGGCAGATATGGACATGATCCAGCCGACTCCTGTTCTCTGGGCAGAAAAAGCCAAAGCAACCTATCTCGGGTTTAACGATGCCTGGGAGATGCTGTCGGAAAAATTCCACACAGCACCGGCTTTCCTCAAAAAGTTGAACCCGCAAGTCGTCAGCATAGGAGTGGGGACAGAAATTATCGGAACCAATATGGATCAGTCCTACCCCATCCCCAAGGCCGACAAAATCCAGATCATCCTTCAGGAAACCACCCTTCTTGTTTATTCCAACAGCGGCCGTGTCCTGGCCTGTTTTCCCTGCTCCATAGCCGCAGACAAGAACAAACGTCCGAACGGTCTGCTGGCAGTAAAAGTGGTGGCCCCCAACCCCAACTACACTTTCAATCCGGATGTGCTCAAAGCCCTGGCAGAAAAAGAAGGATTAACCGCCAAGATGATCCTCCCACCGGGCCCTAACAATCCCGTGGGATTGGCCTGGATCGGCCTGACCTTGCCGGGTTACGGTATCCACGGAACACCGGAACCCATGGACATTTCCAGAACCGGCTCCAGCGGTTGCTTCCGCCTGGCCAACTGGAATGCACAAAAATTGATGAAAATGGTCTCGATCGGCACCCCGGTCGAAGTGGTGGAATAATCCTCAGTGATATTTACCCGCTTCTTCAATCAATTCGTCGATTCAGCTGAGCCTGTAGTGAACACATAATTTACGGATTACTTCCAGCTCCAGTCGGGGATTGCGCACAATACGTTCCACAATGTCAGCTGGATCTATCAGTTCATCCCCCCGCATAAAGTTTGAGCGCGATGAGGTGCGGAATCGGAACCAGCCGAAAAATTGACAACCTGCACAAGGTCAAACGAGCCCCGAACGTCAATGATTCCGCCCAGAGGATTTTCCATCTTCCATATCGGGTTCCCTTAAATCGGTCTGAAACCCTGCGTTGAGAAGTACTTTAGGCAGTTGGCGCATCATCGGCAAAGAAGCATTAACCCCAAAATCAAGATCCCCAGCCTGGCGGAAATAGTGGTGGGCGGCTAAAGCGATAGCCCCGATGACCACCGTATCGATTTGGTGCTCAATGAGAATTCCAGCCACAGTTTCGGCAGCACTTAATAGTGCATCCGGATCGTTCCTTGTTCAAGGGTTCCGCCGCCTGGGCCGGAACCATGAGAAACGCTGTCTAATGCTGAAGGCGACTTTGATCCTCTCTGTGATCGACAGCGGACAAAGTCGCTCCAGCTCAAACCAACTTGAACAATCTGCGCACGCACTGCGGCGGGGCCGGTACTCCCTGGCATAATGAATGCCGATAGTATTCATCAGAGGATCAGAAAAGAATAAAATTACACCAAAAGTTTCCCTGACAAAGCAAGAGCATCCAAGAGGCTTGCCTCGAATTTTCTTTATTCAGAATCCCCAAGAACCGTGGGCATCTCGGAGAGTTGGCGTGAAAACTTGCTTCGGGTTATCCCTTTCGTTCGGCAGGTCGCCAGAACGATGTGACCAGTAAACCAGATCGGCACCCAGGTCAGACCAGTGGATTGACGAGCTGTCCCACCGACAACACCCGGGGTGCGAAACCTTTTGCTTACTTCTTGATCCGGGTCGAGATCTTGGGGGCTTCCGGCTTTTTGGAACCGAAGACACCGCCAAAGAGCCCGCCGCCGGACTCTTTCGTTTCAGTCGTGCTGGCCTTGATGGGCTCGCGGAGGGTGCCGGCCCGGACACTGAGGTGAACAGGCACGATCTGATTGGAAAGGATGGTCTGATTGGCTTGGCGAAGACGTTTACTAAGCAACTGGGCGATTCCCAGCATTAACTGCCCGCCCGCAACTGGAAGCTGCTCAAAGTAGGTTTGAAGGGATTGGACATCCAGACTCCAGAGGACGGATGTTTCCACAACACGAACCGATGCAGAGGCAGTTCCTGGCTCGAAAATACTAACTTCCCCGATACAGTCACCGGGACCAATTTCACCCAATTTTACATCTTTGGCCTGCCCGGTAATCATCACTTCCAAAATACCGGATATCACGATGAAGAGACACGTTTGTTGAACGCCTTGCTCCACCACGATTTCGCCCGGCCCGAATTCGCCGAACACACCGTAAAATTTCAACGTTTCCAAGTCCTGGGGGGAAATGTTGCACAAAATTCCTACCGGAACCAGATCTGCTACGCCGTCTGACATAGCCGTACATCATAAAACGGAGATTTGTCCGGTCAATGGCAAAGCAATGCCAATTTCAGTCATGATTTGGGACTATTTTAAGTGAACTGCAGGTCGTTTTCAGTAGTTGTCGAAATACAAGTCAAGAGCGGATCTCTTCTTTGCTCCTGGATAAAAGAGGTCTCTCTCAAAAAACCGGGTAAACCCTCCTCAGATCCAAACCAAGTTGGGGGGCCCAACCAAAGGCTTCTTGGGTGTTCTAATATGTTAAAAGCTAACGGTTGACCCCGTTAACACATGTCCCCGGTTCAAACCGGCAACAGCCCGCTTAGAAGTGAGCCTAATAGCTCCTCGTTAGCGTCAAGACTTGATTGCTAGGGATTAGCTGATTTTTTAGGATCAAACTCTAGATTGCGATGACCTGGAATTGGGTTGACGTAAGATTCAAGTTCAATGAAGTGGGTACCTCCTGTAGTAAAGAACAGTTTAGCGGGCCTTTTTGACAGTCGATTTCTTTCTTGAAGATCAGCTGGCAAAGGCGGGGATTTCCAGGGCAACTTTGTTACGTTGGGCTTCTTCGTCTTTGGCCGTATCTTCCATGCCCACCAAGGGTTCGCCGATTTCCTCACCCAGCTTGACCAGGCGGATGCGGCGATAGGTATGGAACCCCGTTCCGGCAGGGATCAAGTGACCCATGATGACGTTTTCCTTGAACCCACGGAGACGGTCAGTCTTACCCAGCGTTGCCGCATCGGTCAGAACACGTGTCGTGTCCTGGAAAGAAGCTGCCGAGATAAAGCTTTCCGTTTCGAGGGAGGCTTTAGTAATGCCAAGGAGAACTGGCGTGGCTTCGGCAGGTTTACCACCCACACCGGAGACCTTGCGGTTCTCTTCTTCGAACTGAAGACGATCCACCTGATCGCCCCAGAGGAACACCGTATCACCGGGCTCGGTCACTTTGACCTTGCGAAGCATCTGGCGCACGATCGTTTCAATGTGCTTGTCATTGATTTCCACGCCTTGCAGGCGGTAAACCTCCTGCACTTCGTTGACGAGGTATTCCTGCAATTCCTGGGGTCCGCAGACTTCCAGGATTTCGTGTGGAACAACAGGTCCTTCGGTGAGCTGTTGGCCTTTCTTGACCAAGTCTCCCTGATACACGATCAGGTGCTTGGAAAGAGGAATCTGATGCTCTTCTTCCAGACCGGTTTCCTTATCCTTAATGGTGAGGAGCTTCTTGCCGCGGGACGTGCCACCCATGTTGACTTCACCATCGATCTTGGCGATCTCGGCAGCGTCCTTGGGTTTGCGGGCCTCGAACAATTCTGCCACGCGGGGAAGACCTCCGGTGATATCCTTGGTCTTGGCGACCTTACGGGGAGTCTTGGCCAGACGTTGGCCGGCCTTGACCTTGGTGTTTTCCTGCACTTCGATGTGGGCACCGGAAGGAATGGAATAGGCTGCCAGAGGCTGACCGGCGTCATCCACCACGAGGATTTGCGGATGCAAATCTTCTTTGTGTTCGATGATCACTGTTTCAACCATCTTAGTCGTGTCATCAACCTCGCGGTTCATTGTCACGCCTTCGATAATGTCGCGGAATTCGATCTTTCCAGACTTCTCGGTCAGAATAGGAACGTTGTAGGGATCCCAAGTGACGAAGGTTTGACCTTTCTTGACCTTGGCACCTTCGGCAACCGTGATGACGGATCCAATAACGATGGTGTATTTTTCCAGCTCGCGACCATCATTGGTGTGGATGCTGATGGTTCCGCTCTTGTTCAGGGCGATGTAAGTTCCATCAAGGGCCTGCACCGTCTTGAGTTCTGTGTATTGGGCAATACCGTCGTTCTTGGCTTTGATTTGGGGCTGTTTAAAGACCTGGGAAGCTGTTCCGCCGACGTGGAAGGTACGCATGGTCAACTGGGTGCCGGGCTCCCCGATCGACTGGGCCGCAATGATACCGACGGCTTCACCCAATTTTGCCACTTTGTTGGTGGCAAGGTTCAAACCATAACACTTGCTGCAAACGCCACGACGGGTTTCGCAGGTCAGGACGGAACGGATACGAACTTTCTCCTGGCCAAGAGCCTCAATGGCTTCAGCTTTCTTTTCGTCAATCAGCTCGCTGGCACCAACGACCACTTTTCCGCTGACGGGGTCAACGATGTCATCGCAGGATACACGGCCGATAAGACGTTCGCGTAGCTTAACGATTTCGTCTTCACCTTCGTAAACAGCTTCGACCCAGATGCCCTTGACCGTTCCGCAATCGGGTTCGGTGATGATTACGTCATGGGCCACGTCAACGAGCTTACGGGTCATGTAACCGGAGTCGGCGGTTTTCAACGCAGTATCGGCGAGACCTTTTCGGGCACCATGGGTGGAGATAAAGTAATCCAGAACGGTCAGACCTTCGCGGAAGTTCGCGACGATAGGACGTTCGATGATTTCACCGGAGGGCTTGGCCATCAGACCGCGCATGCCGGACAACTGGCGAACCTGGTTGCGGTTGCCACGGGCGGCGGAATCCACCATCAGGAAGACGGGGTTGATTTCAGCCTTGCCCTTGTTGTATTCCAAAGCGCGGAACGCCACGCTGGCAACTTCGTCAGTAGCCTGGGTCCAGATGTCGACGATCTTGTTGTAACGTTCGCCGTCGGTGATGGCTCCCTGGTTGTACTGTTTATGCACAGTGGCAACCGATTCGTAGGCCTTCTTGACAACTTCTCCTTTTTCCTCGGGAATGATCATGTCATCGATACCGATCGAAATACCGGCCTTGGTGGCGTATTTGAAACCGATTTCTTTCATGTCATCCAGCGTGCGGACGGTGCGGGCATGGCCGCAGACCTGATAGCAACGGTTGATAATGTCGCCCAGTTGTTTCTTGCCGGCTTTCTTGTTGTAGAAGCCGATTTCGTCGGGCCAGATGCCATTAAAGATCACGCGACCCGGTGTCGTTTCGATGAACTTGTTGGCTTTGTCACCGTAGATGGTGTCCTTACCGAGGTCGGGGTTCTTGAAGAGCAAGGGTGAGTGCAATGTCAACATGCCCTCGGAATAGGCATAGAGAACTTCATCGGCATTATCCATGATACAAAGACGTGGTTTTTCAACGGACTTTGTTACGGGCGCTTTCTTGGGATTGGCGGTCAGGAAGGCACAACCCAGGGTGATGTCCTGTGTTGGTGTCGTGATCGGACGTCCGTTGGAAGGTCCAAAAATGTTGTTGGTGGCCAGCATGAGGATGCGGGCTTCCAACTGGGCTTCGACCGATAGAGGAACGTGAACCGCCATCTGGTCACCGTCGAAGTCGGCATTATAAGCCGTACAAACCAGGGGATGAACACGGATGGCATCGCCTTCGATCAGAACAGGCTCGAAAGCCTGGACGGACAAACGGTGAAGCGTCGGAGCACGGTTAAGGAGGACAGGGTGACCCACAGTTACCTCTTCGAGGATGTCCCAAACGATCGGTTCGCGGCGCTCAATGAGCTTCTTGGCACTGCGCACGGTGTGCACGTAGCCGAGCTCCTTCAAACGACGGATGATGAAAGGTTCGAACAGGACGAGGGCCATCTTCTTAGGTAGACCGCACTGGTTGAGCTTGAGTTCAGGTCCAATGACGATGACGGAACGGCCGGAGTAATCCACACGCTTGCCCAGCAAGTTCATACGGAAGCGACCGGTCTTGCCCTTGAGCATGTCGGAGAGGGATTTGAGAGGACGGTTGCCGGCACCGGTAACGGGGCGGCCATGACGTCCATTGTCCATCAAGGCATCAACAGCTTCCTGCAACATGCGCTTCTCATTCCGGATGATGACTTCCGGGGTTTTGAGCTGCAGCAAAGTGCGGAGACGATTGTTACGGTTAATGACGCGACGATACAAGTCGTTCAAATCGGAAGTGGCGAAACGTCCACCTTCGAGAGGAACCAAGGGACGCAGATCCGGAGGAATGACAGGAAGAATTTCCAGAATCATCCATTCGGGACGGCTGTTGGAACCGAGGAACCCATTGGTTAATTTCAGCCGCTTGGAGATCTTCTTACGGAGCTGTTTGCTTTTGGTCGAAACCAAAGCAACTTCCAGTTCCTGGATCAGGGCACCGAGATCAATGCGTTTCAGGTAATCACGGATGGCTTCAGCACCCATTTTAGCCAGGAATGAACCGTCATCATATTGATCAATGGCTTCGCGATATTCGATTTCGCTCAGGAGTTGTTTGGCTTCCAGAGGCGTGTTGCCGGGATCGATGACCAGGTAATCTTCGTAATAAATGACGCGCTCGAGTTCACGGGCAGTCATGTCCATCATCAGACCGATACGGCTGGGCATGCATTTGTAGAACCAGATATGGGTGACAGGCACGGCCAGTTCGATATGACCCATGCGTTCACGGCGGACACGAGCCAAGGTCACTTCCACGCCACAACGGTCGCAGATGACGCCCTTATACTTGATACGTTTGTATTTTCCGCAGGCACATTCGTAATCCTTGACGGGTCCGAATATGCGCTGACAGAACAGTCCACCAAATTCCGGTTTGAATGTGCGGTAGTTGATGGTTTCAGGGTTCTTCACTTCACCGCGGCTCCAGGACATTATTGTCTCAGGGGAGGCGATGGAAATCGCCACTTCATCAAACCCGACCGCGCGCTCCGCGCCGAGAATCTCACGTGCTGATTGTATTTCCTTGCTCATAGTGTGCTTTATTTCGTCGTTCTTTGGTGTCTTGCGTGATTCGTAATCGTATTAGGAGGATCGGGCGGAAGCGCCGTAATCGTCATTATGGTTCTTGATCTGATCGGAACCGTCCTTGCTGCGCTCACCGACTTTGATGTCGAGGCATAGGCTCTGCATTTCCTTGATCAGAACGTTGAAGGATTCGGGAGTACCTGCCTGGAGCGAGTTGTCGCCCTTGACGATGCTCTCGTAGATGCGGGTGCGGCCTGGAACGTCATCGGATTTGACCGTGAGCAATTCCTGGAGGGTGTAGGCGGCTCCATAGGCTTCCATGGCCCAGACTTCCATTTCCCCGTAACGCTGACCGCCGTATTGGGCTTTACCACCAAGAGGCTGCTGTGTAACGAGCGAGTAGGGTCCGACCGCACGGGCGTGGATCTTGTCCGCGACCATGTGTCCGAGTTTCAACATGTAAATCTGTCCGACAACCACACGCTGGTCAAAGGATTCACCGGTGCGTCCATCATAAAGAACAGTTTTACCGTCTTCATCCAGACCGGCTTCCTTGAGGTAGGAACGGATCTGATTTTCAGAAATACCGTCGAAGACCGGAGTCGCGACCTTGAAACCAAGGATGCGGGCTGCGATGCCGAGGTGGGTTTCCAGAACCTGACCAACATTCATGCGGGAAGGCACGCCGAGAGGATTCAGGACGATATCCACGGGAGATCCATCGGGAAGGAAAGGCATGTCGGCTTCAGGAACGATGTTGGCGACAACACCCTTGTTTCCGTGGCGACCGGCCATTTTGTCACCGACCGAAAGCTTGCGCTTGGAGGCGACATAAACTTTGACCTGTTTGATGATGCCGGGATCGATGTCGTCCCCTGCTTCAACGCGGTCCATTTCCATATCCTTTTCGTTTTCCAACTGCTGGAACTTCGCTTCGAACATGCTGATGATCTCGCGGATCTTGATACGGATCGGGCTTGGATCAATTTCAATATGATCGTAAACAGCCGCCATCTTGCGAAGCAGCGTCTTGGTGATCTTGCGGTTGGCAGGAATAATGATCTCACCGGTTTCGGCGTTCACGACATCGAGAGGAATTTTTTCATTTAGCAGGATGTTGGAAAGCGATTGGGTAAGTTCCTCGGTCAACTCGGAAGTCTTCTTGGCATACTTGTCGCCAATGGCCTTGCCCTGACGTTTCGCTTCAGTGGGGGAAAGTTTTTCCAGTTTGACCTTGGTATTGCCGGCCGTGACCTTGACATCCATGACGATGCCATAGGTTCCAGAGGGAACAACGAGGGAGGAATCTTTCACATCAGCCGCCTTTTCACCGAAGATGGCACGAAGCAAACGTTCTTCGGGAGCCAGTTCAGTTTCGCTCTTCGGGGTGATCTTACCGACGAGAATATCGCCAGGTCCGACTTCCGCACCGATGCGAACGACACCGTCAGGTCCGAGGTTCTTGAGTGCTTCATCGCCGACGTTCGGGATGTCACGGGTGATTTCTTCAGGTCCGAGCTTTGTGTCACGGGCCGAGATTTCGAATTCTTCAATGTGGATGCTGGTGTAGATGTCTTCCTTGACAATCTTCTCACTGATGAGAATAGCATCTTCGAAGTTATAACCATTCCAGGGCATGAACGCGACGAGCACGTTGCGGCCCAGAGCCAGTTCGCCCTGATCCGTGCAAGGACCGTCAGCAATGACCTGGCCCTTGGTGATTTTTTGGCCTTTCTTGACCAAAGGACGTTGGTTGACGCAGGTACCAGCATTGGAGCGCATGTACTTGCGAAGCTTATGGCTGAAAATTCCATTTTCGGCATCCGTCTTGGACTTCTTCTTGCCTTCAGGCAGTTCGCCGTCCTTGGTGATAATGATTTCGTTCGCGGTGACCGAGGCAACTCTCCCAGTACCTTCAGACAGCACAACAGCTTTGGAATCGCGGGCAACTTTGCCTTCCATGCCGGTTCCCACGAGGGGAGCTTCGGTCAGGATGAGAGGCACGCCCTGGCGTTGCATGTTTGAGCCCATGAGCGCGCGGTTGGCGTCATCGTGCTCAAGGAACGGAATCAGGCCTGCCGCCACGGAAACAAGCTGTTTTGTGGAGACGTCCATGTAATGGATTTTGGCCGGATCGACTTCAAGAAAGTCGCCCTTGGAGCGGACGGAAACCTTCGGGCTGAGGAATTCACCGTTCTTGCCGAGCGAGGCGTTCGCCTGCGCAACAACGTAGTTCTCTTCCTGGTCAGCAGTCAGATAATCGATTTTTTCCGTAACCTTGCCACTAATGACCTTGCGGTAGGGCGTTTCAATGAATCCGAATTCGTTGATGCGGGCAAAGCTCGACATCGATGAGATCAGACCAATGTTAGGACCTTCAGGGGTTTCGATAGGGCAGATACGGCCGTAGTGCGATGTGTGAACGTCACGGACTTCGAAGCCTGCGCGGTCGCGGCTCAATCCTCCGGGTCCAAGGGCCGACAAGCGGCGCTTGTGGGTCAGCTCGGACAGGGGGTTCGTCTGATCCATCAACTGGGAAAGCTGACTGCGTCCGAAGAAGTCACGAATGACGGCAGACAACGCTTTCGGGTTGATCAATTTCTGGGGGGTCATGCCTTCCGTGTTCACGTCGAACAAGGTCATGCGCTCCTTGACCAGGCGCTCCGTGCGGGCAAGACCCGTGCGGCACTGATTGGCCAAAAGCTCACCTACGGCGCGGACGCGGCGGCTGCCCAGATGATCGATGTCATCGGTGGAACCTTCGCCCTGCTTCAAATTAATCACATAGCTGGTGGAGGCGATGATATCTTCGTTCGTCAAAACGCGCATTTCCTGTTCTACGCCCAGGCCGAGTTTCTGGTTGATCTTGTAACGACCGACGCGGCCGATGTCATAACGTTTTGCATCGAAGAACAAACGTTTGAGCAAAGCCTTGGCGTTGGTGACGGTTGGGGGATCTCCGGGACGAAGACGTTTGTAAATATCCTTGAGCGCATCTTCTGTGTCGCGGCTCGGATCCTTTTTCAAACAACGGATGATGGTGTCGTCATTACGGATATCGACAACGTTGACCGTGTTGATGCCGAGGTCCAGCAACTGGCGGACGACCGTTTTGGTCAGGGGTTCGAAGGCGCGGGCCACAACCAGATCCTGGTTGGCGGTATCACGCACTTCATTGATCAGAACTTTGTAGCTGATGACTTCTTCATCAAGGTTCGCGTTCAGCTCGAAATCTTCGATTTGATAAAAAAGGCTGAGAATTTCTTCGTTGGAGCTGTAGCCCAAAGCACGGAGGAAGGTTGTGATGAGGAATTTACGGCGGCGTTTCCGGCGGTCAAGATGCACATACATCAGGTCGCTGGTGTCGAAAGCCACTTCCAGCCAGGATCCGCGGTCAGGAATGATACGGAAGGAATAGAGTGTCTTGCCGTTGGCGTGGATGCTGGACTCAAAGCAGATGCCGGGGGAACGGTGCAACTGGCTGACCACAACACGTTCGGCTCCATTGACGATGAACGTTCCGCGTTCGGTCATCATGGGCAGTTCGCCCATGTAGACTTTTTCTTCGATGATATTGCCTTCGTTACGCAGGCGGAACGTCACGTAAAGGGGAGCGGCAAAGGTCGCACCTTCACGCTGACATTCCAGGGAGGACATTTTGGCTTCGGTGATTTCGTAACCGACGAACTCAAGCTTGATCTTTTCATCATAGCTTTCGATAGGAAACACTTCGGAAAAGACCGCGTGCAAACCTTCTTTTTTCCGTTTACTCACGGGGAGATCGGTCTGCAAAAAATCATCATAGGATTTGAGCTGAACTTCGATCAGGTTGGGGACGTCAATTGCGTCCGGAATTTTTCCGAAGTTGATGCGTTCGCCGGTATGTGCCGTTACCATAATGTGCTTGCCTTGTCTTTTAACGTTTACTCTGCCACTTGCGGATATCGTTCCTCCGCATTTCTTATAAAAATGTCAGGAAACGGGAGAAGTTGCCCTCTCCCGATCCTGTAGGTGAAGAGATCTTACTTGATCTCAACTTTGGCGCCAGCAGCCTCAAGCTTTTTCTTGATGTCTTCTGCTTCTTCCTTGGTTGCACCCTCTTTGAGGGTCTTCGGTGCGCCTTCGACCAAAGCTTTGGCCTCAGCCAAGCCCAGACCGGCGACGGCAGCACGAACTTCCTTAATAACGCCGATCTTGTTCGATCCGGCCTCCTTGAGGATAACGTCAAATGCTGTCTTTTCTTCAGCGGGTGCAGCGGCTGCGCCACCAGCAGGGGCTGCTGCGGCCACAGGTGCGGCTGCGCTGACTCCCCATTTTTCTTCAAGTTTCTTCACGAGGTCAGCGGCTTCGAGCACGGTCAAGGTGCTCAGCTGACTTACCAATGTTTCCAGATCTGCTGCCATACTTTTATTTTGGAGATGAACGTTTGTTGCTTCCGCAACTCCAGCCCATCTATACTCCAGGTTTTCGGTTTTTCTAGCGGACAACACCTGTTGTCCAATTATCCCGGAAAGGCTTCCGGGCTAGAGAAAACACATTGCCTTTTTGTTTGTTCGATCCCGTCCCCTTTCAGGAAGCAGGATCAAAAGTTTTAGTCGCCTTTCTCCGCGTGAGCCTTGATGACCTGTGCCAATTGCGAGGCGGGCACGTTGATGATCGAAGCCAAACGTTGAGCAGGTGTGTTGAACAAGCCAAGCAACTTGGCCAGGAGCACTTCGCGGGAAGGAAGGTCGGCAATGGCCAACACGTCTTCCGAGCTCAAGACCGAGCGGTCGACAATGCCGACGCGGATCTTGGGTTTCTCAAACTCTGATTTGAAGTTTTTCAGGATCTTGGCCGTGCCCGCGATGTCCGATTCGCCGAAAACAACGGCGGTCTGGCCGCTGAGGTAGTCGTCAACTTGTGGCAACTGGGCATCGCTCAGGGCGCGGCGCAGGAAGGTGTTCTTCACCACATGGATTTCAGATTTCACCGCATCCAGACGGTTGCGGAGTTCGCTGAACTGGTCGACGGTGATGCCGGTGTAATCGGTCACGAGGATGAAGGGCGAGTTCTGAACCCAGGCCTGAACTTCACTGACAACGGAAATTTTTTCTTTTCTCATGGTAGTCTTATTAGAGGTTTGCGTTTCTTTCCGGATTAATCGACGGCCTTGGTGGAGACTTCGATTCTGATGCCAGGCGAAAAAGTTGAAGCCAGAACACAGTTTTTGATGTATTTCCCCTTCGCGCTGGAGGGCTTTGCCTTGGAAATGGCAGCTAGAACGGTCGCCGCATTTTCAGTAAGAAGCTTCTCGTCGAAGGAAACTTTTCCGCAGACCACGGTCAGGTTGGAAGTCTTGTCAATTTTGTATTCGACACGACCGGCCTTGCACTCGCGGACAGCTTTGGCGGCATCTTCCGAAACGGTTCCAGTTTTGGGATTGGGCATGAGGCCACGGGGTCCAAGAACCTTGCCGAGCTTACGGACTTCGGTCATGGCTTCAGGGGTGGCGACAGCAACATCAAAGCCCTGGAAACCTTCGGTAACCTTTTTGATAAGATCTTCGAACCCGACAAAGTCGGCACCGGCGGCCCTGGCGTCTTCGGCGGCTTTACCGGTAGCGAAGACCAGCACGCGGACTTTTTTTCCGGAACCATTGGGAAGAGCCACCGTGCCACGGATCATCTGATCACTTTGGCGGGGGTCGACACCGAGGCTGAAGGAAAGTTCAACCGTTTGGTCGGATTTACCGGCAGGCATCTTTTTCAGAATCTGCACGGCTTCTTCCAGTTTGTATTCTTTTCTCGAATCAACGAGCTCTGCTGCCTTGCGGTAGCGCTTACTTGCTATTTTAGCCATTTTTTATCCTTTGTTGCAGTTCCAGCGGGTTTTGGTTTGCGGCCTCGACCCTCCTGCTTTAAATGTCCGTCCGGAGCTGGCCCAGGACAGACCCGAAATAAATCAATCAACGATCTCGATACCTGCCTGACGGGCCGTTCCAGCAATAATCTTGAAGGCAGCTGCGTCGGTGCGGGCGTTCAAATCTTTCATTTTTAACTTGGCGATATCGGCGACCTGTTTCTTGGTCACTTTACCGACTTTGACACGGTTGGGTTCTTTGGAGCCTGCGGCGATATTGGCGGCCTTTTTCAGAAGCACGGCAGCCGGGGGGCTCTTGGTGATGAAGGTGAAGGTTTTGTCCTTATAGACCGTGATCACCACAGGAAGGATGTTGCCCGCGTCTTTTTGAGTCCTGGCGTTGAATTCTTTGCAGAACGCCATGATATTCACGCCTGCCTGACCCAAAGCAGGACCGACCGGGGGCGCAGGGTTTGCGGCTCCGGCTGGAATCTGCAACTTGATATTTGCTACTACTTCTTTTGCCATAAATTTTTTCTTCTGTCCGCAATCCGGATTCCGGATCGCGAAAAACTAGAGTTTTTCAACCTGCCAATATTCCAACTCCACAGGAGTGGAACGCCCGAAAATGCTGACGTCCACCTGGACACGTCCGCGCTCTTCATCCACGGAGCCAATAAGACCTTCCTGTCCTTCAAAAGGCCCGTCACCAACGCGAACCTTGTCGCCCATGGCAAAGGAAATTTTCGGGGTGACCCGCTCTTCTTTTTCGCGGATCTGGGAAAGCATCCCCTCCACTTCCGAAGCACGCATGGCGATCGGATTCTGGCCGTCGGCAAAGCCGATCACACCGGGGGTTTCCTGCACAAAATACCAGGTCTCACCAACGATCTTCTTTTCCTCGTCGTAAAGATACATGGAAACGAAAACATAGCCGGGATAAAGTTTGCGCTCGGTCTCGATCTTTTTTCCTTTTTTAACTTCGGAAATACGTTCGGTCGGAATGACGATCTCATGGATGTTGTCACCCATTTCTTCGGTTCGCATGCGGCTGACCATGTGCTTGCGCACATTGTCTTCCTGACCGGAGAGGACATGTAGGGCAAACCACTGGGAAGGATACTTGCGGGGCGTCTGCTCCACCTCACCCGTTGTATCTAATGTTTCGTCACTCATGATTTTAGAAATTCACCAGCCAACCGACGAGTTTGTTGATCGCAAAATCAAAACCTGTGATGTAACCCGCCATCAGAAGGGTGGCCACGCAAATGACAATCGTGGTATCGATCAGCACCTTGTATTTTCGGAATCCCGTTTGCTCGGGATCCCAAGGCCACGTACATTTGGCCAATTCAACCCTGACTTCACGGACAAACCTGACAATCCGGGTTCTGTATGCCATAACGACAAACAGAACCAGAACGACCAGACCGTAAACCAAAGCCGCCACCAGCCAGCTACCACCAATTTTAAAAGCTTCCATTCTATCTTTCTTCGTACAGGGCAGGGGGGACTCGAACCCACAACCCTCGGTTTTGGAGACCGGTACTCTACCAATTGAGCTACTGCCCTTTACATTACAAAGGAAAAGACCAAACCCGCTTTAGACGGATTTGGCGTCTTTCCGAATCTTCCAAGCTACGCTAGCCGCGCGGCTTACGCAATGATTTCAACAACACGACCTGCACCGACAGTGCGGCCACCTTCACGGATGGCGAAGCGCATTTGCTGCTCCATGGCCACTGGTGTGATGAGCTCGATTACCAGCTCGATGTTGTCTCCAGGCATGACCATTTCAACGCCTTCTTTGGGGTTGGCGATACCGGTCACGTCGGTTGTGCGGAAATAGAACTGGGGACGATAACCCGCGAAGAAGGGGGTATGACGGCCACCCTCATCTTTGCTTAGGATATACACCGTCGCCTTGAACTTGGTGTGAGGCTTGATGGAACCGGGCTTGGACAGAACCTGTCCGCGCTCAACGTCTTCCTTCTTCACACCACGCAGCAAGAGACCCACGTTGTCGCCGGCTTCGGCGTTGTCGAGGAGCTTGCGGAACATTTCAATGTCGGTGACGGTTGTTTTGACCGTGGGCTTGATGCCGACGATTTCAACTTCTTCGTTCTTGTTCAGAACACCACGTTCGACACGGCCCGTAACAACGGTGCCACGGCCGGCGATGTTGAAGACGTCTTCCACAGCCATGAGGAAGGGCTGATCCTTGGCGCGTTCAGGCATGGGGATGTATTTGTCGACAGCTTCCATCAGGTCCAGAATGCACTTGGCACCGGGAGCGTTGATATCGGCAGCTTCGAGGGCTTTCAAAGCGGAACCGCGGACAATAGGGATGGTGTCGCCGGGGAATTCATATTTGGTGAGTAGTTCGCGAACTTCGAGTTCAACGAGGTCGAGCAATTCAGCATCGTCAACCATGTCAACTTTGTTCATGAAGACCACGAGGGCAGGAACGCCGACCTGACGGGCCAAAAGGATGTGTTCGCGGGTCTGAGGCATTGGGCCGTCAGCGGCGCTGACAACGAGAATAGCTCCGTCCATCTGGGCAGCACCAGTGATCATGTTTTTGACATAGTCAGCGTGGCCTGGGCAATCGACGTGGGCATAGTGGCGGGCCTCGGTCTGGTACTCAACGTGCGTCGTGTTGATCGTGATACCACGCTCTTTTTCTTCAGGAGCGTTGTCGATCGAGGAATAGTCGCGGGCTTCAGCGAAGCCTTTTTTCGACAAGATTGTGCAGATGGCTGCGGTGAGGGTTGTTTTCCCGTGGTCAACGTGGCCGATGGTGCCGATGTTAACGTGGGGTTTGATACGTGCGAATGCTTCTTTTGCCATAAATATATCCTTAATCTGTCGTTATCACTGTCTTCTGTGCCTGTTTTGCGTTTCCTCCTATGGAACCTGCGTTATTTTTTCTGCCGTCACCCGTTGGTGGACAGCCCACGAACGGGCTTGAACCGTCGACCTCGTCCTTACCAAGGACGTGCTCTACCAACTGAGCTACGTGGGCAAAACCCACCGAACCGACTACGGCTCGGTCCTGAAAGTATTTTACCAAGTTTCCCTTCCACCCATTTCATCTGTACAAGGCACACGTCCAGACTAAATGAGTGAAAGGGAAGGAATGTTCTACGGATTCAAGCTCGGGGTGTCAACAAATTCATTTAAAAATAATAGTTTATTTGAGGACACGGTCTGAGTTTTGCTTACCCCTCTGACTTTCCGAGCGAAAGAAGTCAATTACTTAAGAGGAGTTAAGTATATGTCCCTCAGGATTTTCTTCCTTGATGGGCTCTGAACGTTTTAGAAAAGGAGTGATTGAAGAGGAAAGCCGGAGCAACACCTTGAATTCCGATGTTGCCTCCCAAAAAAGTTTTGCAGGGTAGCACTATTACAAAAAGAGTTTATAGGCCAGGAACCCTGCGCCACCCAGGGCAACCAAAACTCCCACCAAAACGAGAGTGGGAAATCCCCCCGACTTGGGTTTGGATTTTGAAAAGGGAGCCAAATTGGTAAAACCAGGGGGACGGCCACCGCCGGTTCCACTCACCACCACTTTCGCGCTGGTTTCAGGGAGGGGAGGTGCTGCCAGGGCGTTTTCCGATGCGTAGGTCAGGATGATGTTGCCGAACATCACCACGTCCTGGTTGCGGAGTTTCGCCTCATTGACGCGCTCGTCATTGACACGCGTGCCATTGGTGGAATTATGATCCACCAGCCGGTAATCCCCTTCCTCCAGCCGAAGCTCCGCATGGCGGCTGGAAACGCTGGGATGGCTTAATTGGATGGTGTTTTCTTCAACACGACCCACGCTGACAAGGGGTTCGGAAAGTTCGAACTCCTGGCCGGCAAACTCCGGGGACTTGGCAATTAAACGAGGCATCCCAGTTTCTAGACTTATTTTTTAAAGCGTTCAACCACATTACGGAATTCCCGGAAAAAGTAGTTCGCGTCATGCGGTCCGGGTGCCGCTTCGGGATGATACTGCACTGAGAAGGCAGGATGCTTCTTGTGTCTCAAGCCTTCGCAGGTTCCGTCGTTCAGGTTGATGTGGGTAACTTCCACGTTTTCAGAA
The DNA here is from genome assembly GCA_038250235.1 of Methylacidiphilales bacterium. Taxonomy (GTDB): domain Bacteria; phylum Verrucomicrobiota; class Verrucomicrobiia; order Methylacidiphilales; family JAAUTS01; genus JAAUTS01. The sequence continues at coordinate 23,436 of JBBSCO010000036.1, forward strand.
TCGATTTTTGTGGAATCAACCGCAAACCCATGGTTCTGCGAGGTGATGCTGACCCTGCCCGTGATCAGGTCTTTAACAGGCTGGTTGCCTCCACGATGCCCGAACTTCAGCTTGAAGGTGGAACCGCCCAGGGCATGACCCATGATCTGGTGTCCCAGGCAAATACCGAAAAGCGGGGTTTTCCCGACGATTTCAGAAACAGCCTTGTGGGCATAATCCAAAGCCGCAGGATCTCCGGGCCCGTTAGAGAGGAATACCCCGTCAGGCTTCATGGCCAGCACTTCCGAGGCAGGAGTTGTGGCAGGGACAACCGTCACATCAAAGCCCTGCTCCCTCAAGCGGCGGAGAATGTTGTATTTGATGCCGAAATCATAGGCCACAATCCGGTGCTTTAGCGGCGGCATGTCGGCCAACCCGGGATTCTGCTTCAGCTCATGGGCATCGTTCCAGGTGGCAGCCTGCTTTCCCAGTTCATCCCAGCGGTAGGCTTTTTTGCATGTCACATCTTTCACATAATCCATTCCGACCATGCCGTGCCAGGCCTTTGCCTTCGCCACTGCCTCCGCATCCGAAAGCTTTTCCGTGGTGAGGATTCCCTTCATGGAGCCGGTAACGCGAAGTTTTTTGGTCAAGGCGCGGGTGTCAATGTGCTTGATGCCGGGGATGCCGTTCTTCTTGAGATAATCTTCCAGAGTTCCACTGCTCCGGTAATTGCTGGCCACTGGGGAAAGCTCGCGGACGATAAAGCCACTGACATGAGGCTGGTAGGATTCCACGTCCTCTTCATTGACGCCGTAATTTCCTATTTCCGGATAGGTCAGGGCCACGATCTGGCCTTTATAGGAGGGATCGGTCAGAATTTCCTGGTAACCGGTCATGGACGTGTTGAAGCAGACTTCCCCTGTCACTGATCCGTTTGCACCGAACGATTCTCCACGGAAAACCGTGCCGTCCTCCAAAGCCAATAATGCTGTCATAAATTTTTTTAAATAAAAATGCCTTTTTCCAGGCTCCAAACCATCCGACCGCCGACAATGGTCATCACCGCACGACCTGTCAACTCCACGCCGTGAAAGGGCGTATTGCGGGATTTGGACAAAAAGGCGTTCTTGTCCACCTTCCACTTCAGATCAGGATTGATCAACACGATATCCGCGTCGGATCCGATGCCCAAACGTCCTTTTTTGCTTTTAATGAGATCCGCCGGCTTGCTGGTAAGCCGGGCGATCATTTCCGGAAGGGTGATCACTCCGGCATGAACCAGATGGGTCATGAAAAGGCCCAACTCCGTTTCCAGACCCAAAATACCGAAAGGAGCGTCATCAAATTCGACTTCTTTCTCATAATCGCAATGGGGGGCATGATCACTGGCCAGATATTCGATTGTTCCATCAGCCACACCCTTCAGTAGGGCTTTGATATCGCGAGGCGTGCGCAAAGGCGGGTTCATTTTATAATTCGTATCGTAACCCTGCAACATTTCGTCCGTCAGGCAGATGTGGTGGGGACAGATTTCACCGCTGATGGGAACACCCCGCTCTTTGGCTTCACGGATGATCCTGACCCCGCCGGCACTGGTCACATGCTGGCAATGGACATGGGCTCCGGTCAATTCAGCCAACAGCGCGTTCCGGGCAATGATGACCTCTTCGGCAATGGCCGGCCAACCTTTCAGGCCCAGCACATGGGACCAGTAACCTTCATTCATTACCGCCCCAGCCGTCATCTGAAAATCCTGACAATGGTCAAAAACCGGGATATTGAACATTTTCGCATATTCCAATGCACGGCGCATAAGCTCGTTACTTTGGATGCATTGGCCGTCATCCGTGATCGCTACCACACCCGCTTTGACCAGGGATCCGATCGGGGCCAGTAATTCCCCTTTCATGTCCATGGAAATACAACCGGAAGGAAGCACATTGATGACCGCAGACTCCCGGGCCCGCTGCTGGATCCAGGCAATCACGTCCACGCCATCGGCCACAGGAGAGGTGTTGGGCATGGCCACGACGGTGGTGAACCCTCCGGCAGCTGCGGATTCCGTCCCCGTGCGGATGGTCTCCTTGGCGGACTGGCCCGGCTCACGCAGATGGACATGGATGTCAATCAACCCCGGGGCCAGCACCAGACCATCGGCATTGATTTCCTGCGGCACCATTCCGGCAGAAAAAGACTCCACCACCTTGCCATCCTGAACCCGGAGATCCGTCACCCCGTCGAGATGGTTGGCCGGATCAATGACCCTGGCGTTGCGAATCCAGAGGACATTGCTCATAAATCAGCTCCTGTTACGGCGGAAGTTTCGGCCATCGTTCCGCCGCTCAACAAATACAAAACCGCCATGCGGACAGCCAACCCATTGGTAACCTGTTCCAACACCACCGAATTGGGCCCATCGGCCACATCACTGGCAATTTCCACACCCCGGTTCATCGGACCGGGATGCATGATCAACACATTCTCCTTGCACTTCCGGAACCGGGCCGTGGTGAGTCCAAACAACGACACATATTCGCCGAGGGAAGGAAACATGGTCTTCTGCTGTCGCTCATGCTGGATGCGCAAAAGATTCACCACATCGGCCTCCGGGAGCACGGCGTCCAGATCCCTGCTCACGTCAACCCCCATCTGTTTGAACATCTCCGGAACCAAAGTGGAGGGACCGACCAGGGTCACCCTGGCACCCAACTTGGTCAGGGCCCAGATGTTGGACCGGGCCACACGGCTGTAAAGAATGTCCCCGACAATGACAACATGCTTGCCGCCAACCTGCCCAAGTTTTTCCCTCATGGTAAAGGTGTCCAGCAAAGCCTGGGTCGGGTGCTCATGGGAACCATCGCCGGCATTGATCACAGATGCCTTCAACCGTTCGGCCAGAAACTGCGCCGATCCAGCCGCCGTGTGCCGGAGAATAATGAAATCCGCATTGAGCGCCTGGAGATTCAGCGCGGTATCCTTGAGGGTCTCCCCTTTCTGGATGCTGCTGGATTCTTTCGAAATACTGATCACATCCGCACTCAGGCGCTGGGCGGCCAATTCAAACGAAATCCGGGTCCGGGTGCTGGGCTCAATGAACAGATTGACCACGGTCTTGCCGCGGAGCGAAGGAACTTTTTTGATCGGCCTGCTGAGAATGCTTTTGAAACTGGCCGCCGTATCGAGAACCAATGTGATTTCCTCCGCGCTTAGTTCGCGGATACCAACCAGATCTTTGCGGGTCCAGATCATGTTAGAACCACCTCATCCGTCCCGTCCGTTTCCATCAATTTGACCTTTACTGACTGGGAAAGTGAAGTAGGCAGGTTCTTGCCCACATAATCCGCCCGGATCGGCAACTCCCGGTGCCCACGATCCACCAGAACCGCCAATCGGGTGACCTTGGGCCTTCCAAGATCTACCAAGGCGTTCAACGCCGCACTGACCGTGCGCCCGGTGAAGAGCACGTCATCCACCAGGATGATCATCTGATTGTTGATATCGAAAGGAACATGGGTCTCCTTGGGGAGCGGCAAGGCATTGGAGAGATCATCCCGATGGAAGGTGATGTCCAGCTTGCCGGTGGGCAGCACAGGACGGGAGGGTTCGAATTTATAACAAAGAGCCTGAAGTCTCAAGGCCAGGGGAATCCCGCGGGTATGAATGCCGATAAAACCCAACGCAAAGGTGTCCGGAACGGATTCCAGAATTTCGTGAGCCACGCGGTTAAGCGCTCGCTCGATAGCTTTGGCATCTAATACTATGTTATTTTGCACTTACGTACCTTCAGAGCCTCACAGGACCCTATTAAAGGTTCACTCTATCCAAAAACCGGAAAAACGAAAATCATTACCGTCCCGACTGGCTTGGATGGCGTTGGGTTCTCCAACTGGCCCGGTGTCGCACGATCCAGTCCAGCAAGGCCTTCTCAAATCCAATGTCGTAACCCAGCTTCTCGCTCTCGATCCATTTATGCTTCAAGATCTCTTCCCGCTCTGCCAGAAACTCCCGGTAAAGCGCGGAGTTCTTGAAGTAATTTTCCGAATCCGTGGTCGTCTTCGTCATGATGAACTTAATATACCTCTACGATCTTCGCGCCTACTGTCAACCCTTAATCTCATTAAATTTCTTCTAACAAAAATCACAAGTCACTTCCCTAGAGTGACTTAACGATATTTAAGAGGTCTATAGGATTCAGTCTTTCTCGTCGCTTCAGGAAGCTTTCAACTTCAAAATCAACTGCAGTGCGTCCGCCAGTTGTTGGAAGGCTTTGGCCGAAGCACTTTCCGGCGATTTCAATACTACGGGCATGCCCTCATCACTGGCCTGGCGGGCCTCCATCTCGATAGGAACTTCTGCCAAGAGCGGCACGTTTTGACGTTCCGCTTCCTTACGTCCACCTCCGTGGCCGAAGAGATCATAACGTTTTCCGTTGTCCGGACAGAGAAAATAACTCATGTTTTCCACCAAACCCAAAATAGGCACGTTGACTTTGTTGAACATGGCCACGGCTTTGCGGGCATCAATCAAAGCCACCTCCTGAGGTGTGCTGACCACAACCGCCCCGCTCAGCGAAACCGTCTGCACAATGGTCAATTGAATATCCCCGGTTCCGGGAGGCAGATCCAAAACCAAAACATCCAGTTCCCCCCAGGCCACCGAACGCAGAAACTGCTGGGTGTAGCGGGTCACCATCGGACCGCGTAAAATCACCGGAGCTTCCTCTTCCACCAGAAAACTCATGCTCATCAGGCTGAGACCATGACGGCGGATGGGAATGATTTCCTCCTGATCATTGATCATCGGACGATCCGTCGTGCCGAACATTATCCCGATACTGGGACCGTAAAGATCACAATCGCAAAGCCCCACTTTCCATCCCATTTTGCCAAAAGCCGCCGCCAGGTTGCTGGCCACCGTTGACTTTCCCACCCCACCTTTTCCACTGGCCACCGCAATGATATGCCGGACTCCGGGAATCGGATTCTTGGGCAGATCCCCGGCCTGCATCGCAGCCTGAACCGGGGCCGTCACTTTGAGATCGATCTCGACCGAGGCAATTCCATCCAAAGCTCCAAGGGCCTTTTCTATTTCCTGTTTCAGATGCTCCACAATACGTGCATCCCCAGTAGTGACCTCCAGGTGCAAGGTTACATCAGCACCCTGAACGGCAACTTCCTTAACCAGGCCGAAGGAAACAATATCCCTGCTGAACCCCGGATACTTGACCTGTTTGAGAGCCTCTAAAATTTGTTCCTTTGATGCCATGGAATGAAATGTAGGAGTGAGACGTATGAATGGCGAAGCAAAAAGTGCCTGTAGGAGCCTGCTTGCCACACAATGGGTGGGGCTAGCAGGCTCCTACATCATTTTCCAGCCGGCGGACATCTCCCTCAGTTTAGCCACTGCCGCAGCTATTTCCTTAACAGCCCGATCGATCTCTTGTTCACTCAAAGTTTCTGAAAGCCCGATCAGCAGAGTGCCCAAAGCCCATTCCTTGGGAACACCCATGGCTGCCAAAACCGGCGATAATTTAAGTTCGCGGCTTCTACAACCAGTACCCGCCCCGACCTGAATCCCCCGCAGATCCAAACGCAAGGCCAGAGCCTCCGCTTCGACATGCTGGAAACTGATGCTTAAATGATGCGGATCCCTCCCTGGTCCGGGCTCCGGCCCGTTAAGCCTCCAATGGGTGACCTCTTCGGAAAGCCGGGCCAAAAATAGCCTCTGCAAAGCAACACAACGTTCCAGACGCAGAGCCATCCCATCGGAAGCCAGGCGGGCCGAAACCGCCGCCCCCACAATCCCTTCCACATTCTCCGTTCCGGCCCGGAACATAAATTCCTGACGTCCCCCGTGTAACAGTGGCTCCAAAACACTATTTCTGCGGCGGTAAAGAACTCCCACACCCGACGGACCGCCAAAACGGTGTGGGGCCAGACTCAAAAGATCAATCCCCATGGCCTGCACATTGATGGG
>JBBSCO010000037.1:0-29376 GCA_038250235.1 Methylacidiphilales bacterium
CATCCATGGGGAATATCTGCGCGGACTTTTACACATATACATGTGGCCAAAACCGATTTTCCATAATTAAAGTCACTTCCAAAAAAAATAGAAATTCATCATAACTTGTCAGGAAAATAGCTCATCCGGGCAACAGCCCGTCAACATTCAACATTTATAAATCAGTTGAGAGCGTCTTATCATGAGCATTAACGCGACCTTTGGTGATTGATCGGGCTGGAGCGTTTTGATTAGCTCTCCATTGAAGCCTAAAGTTGCGGGAAATCTAAATAGGGGCAGCAAGATATTGAAATGCTTTGAGATAAGGCTAGAGACCATTTGGAGCTTGAAAGGAAAGTGGGATGACCTCGCTAAATGTTGAATGTTGAGACGTGAACCTAAATTCACTAATCCTTCTTATAAGCAGTGAGTTGAAATTTTGGCCTCGGCGGAAGAACCTTTCGGACTTTCTGTCCTGGTGGCGGCAGCTTTTGTCCGGATTGTGACGCACTCGGACTTTCCTGGCGGTCCCGCGCCCCTCCCTTAGGCCCTTGGGATGATCGAAACTTTGCTTTCTTTGCCCAATTGCCTTATATTAAAATCCAGTGATCGTCATTGGAGCCTGTTGAAAAAGTTTTCCGAAGCCTCCGATGCCACATTGAAAAAGATTGGATACGCCCAGCATGATGCCATTTCCTTGGAATACGGAGCGGCCTTTGTTGCACGGAACAAGGATTTTTATGGCTTCGGTTCCGCGAAATTGTGGCTATAGCTTCTGGAAGCTCCGGTAATTGGTTGATGAAAATTGATTTGAAATATGCTGGTCTCCTGGGAGGGCTTGCCTTACTGGCAATTCTGAGCCAGGCCCATGCCCAGACCAAAGAAGTGTTCGGTTACACCGAACCCTATCGTCATGTCAAAATGGCCTTTGCGGAAACAGGGGTCATTTCACGGGTCGAAGTCAAGGAGGGGCAAAACATCAAGGAAGGACAGATCCTCGTGCAACTGGACGTTCAGGTCTTACTACAGGAATTGGAGATATCCCGCAAACAGATGGAGCTTCAGCAAACCCGTCTGGCCAAGCTGAAGGAATTGGAAGTGGCAGCCCGTGTCTCGCCTGAGGAGCTCCGCCGTGCGGCCACGGATGCTCAGGTGGAGGAGCATAAATTCAAGCGCACGGAGGCCCAGATTGACAACCGCACACTTCGCGCACCCTTCGATGGAATCGTCAGTGAAATCAAAAAAGAGGTTTCAGAAAGCGTGAACCCCAACACGCCTGTCATCACCGTGGTGCAATTGGACAAATTGTTGCTAACGATTCACATGGCACCGCAGCAGGCTTTCAAGCTGAGAAGCGGGGTTCCCATAACTCTGGTCATTCCTGAAACGCGTGAAAGTGTTCCCGCCAAAGTGGATTTTGTATCGCCGGTGACGGATGCCGCCAGTGGCACCGTGAGGGTTAAATTTGTCATCCCGAACAAGCTCGGTATTTATAAAAGTGGTGTACGTTGCGGACTGGCCGTGGAAAACAAGAGCCTAAGAGACGAGCCTGAAGCGGGAGAAGACAAAGGCCTGACGGCCTATTAATGGGCTTTTCCCTTGGTGTGACTGTGATAATCCAAGTTCTGTGAATCTGACCCAATACCACCCCCGATCCGGAGATTGCAGGAGGATTTTGCCAGACGTCTGGCCTTGAAGCGGATGTCCCCGAACAGCGGACCACGTCCCAAGAGTAAGATCACGGACAACAGTGAGCCTTGGATGGAAAACCCGGATTCGGTTGCCGATTATCTTGAGATATCCAGGCGTATCCGGGAAAACGAAGTTTTATGGCTTCAACGGTGCAAACTTTCATCGACAGTCAGACTTCCCGCTATCGGGTAGTTGTATTGGGCGTACTGGCAGTAATTGCCCACGGCCTCTCCAGGCCTAGGCAAGACGTGGACATTTGGTTGGATCCCCTGACTTCTCCTTAAGAGTGGGCTGAGATGATAGTCCGAACCTGTTCCCAGGTTTCCGAAACAACCGTCCACAGGCTTTCCAGCTGGTCTGTTGTATCCTGGCAGGAAATAGCCCTGGCTGTGGAGGAAACGGGGCTTGTCCGTATTCTGGGATTGAATTGTCCGTTGGTTATTTTCCGCAGACCCAATGAATTCAAGGGGGGCCAGTTTGACGAGGTTATCCTAAATGCCTCCCGGAGCGGGGATGGGACCTTCTTTCCCTCCCCATTGGACCTGAACCAAAGCAAGTCTGAAACGGGTCAGGAAAAGGATTTTCATGATGTTCTTTATTTGGAGTCCCTGGTCCGGGCCGATTACAAGGCGCGTTTGCCCGTGGCCAGTCTGGAAGAGTCGGAGATAATGTTAGGCCGTTATTCGGAATGGCAGTTTTTGCAGGCTGCGCTGGAAAATTCTCTTTCACAGGTGCAGGAACTGGCCGGAACTCATTTGCGTGAATTTGCGGCTGTAGGTGATCCTTTTTCTCTAGCGATTTTGGAAGGCCGGGAACTTCCCTGAGACCGGTTTTTTATTAAATTTCCGTTGCTGATTCCGCTGTGCGGATCAACCGGCCCAGAGCACGGGAGGCCTTGCTGTAGAGATAATACCACACGGCCTGTCCTTCACGGCTGCTGAAGCGCACGCGGGCGACTTCCCCTCCGTTTAGGTCGATAAGTTTTCTTCCACTAATGAGGGCTGTGGCTTCGAAATAGGAATCCAGCATTTCGGTTTGTGCCTCCTCACGCTGTGAGTTCTTTTCTTCTTTCGATGCATTGACAATGGGTAGAGACCCTCCGCCGGCAGAAGTCAGGGCTGGGTATTTGATTTCACGGCTGGCACGGGCGGTGACACGTTTCAGGATGGCCTCATAGACGGTGCTGCGCCCTTTTACTTTGACTTCAATCGGGTAATCGACGTGCTGGCGGTAGGCATCCACTTCTTCCTGGGGAACCAGAATTTTCAGCTCGTTGGCAGGCAGGTTTCCCACACGTAAGATCTCCTGGCCGGGTTTAATAAACGTTCCCACCAGTTGCTCCAGTTTCGGGGCGACAACATAGCCGTCGGCAGGGGCACGAACCTGCAGGGTGTCGAGGTCGGCCTGACGTTCCTCAAACTGCTTTTTCAAGGCGTCCAGTGCTACAGCTTCCGATTGGTAGGCTGCCACGTCTTTTTCGCCGTAGACCAGCCTGCTCCGGGCTTCCTGGGCTTTGATCTTGAGACCGAGCTGTTCAACGGACACTTCCTGGTCCCGGTCACGAAGGGTCACCAACAGTTGATCCTGGCGGACGGAAGACTTGTGTTGGATGTGGGCTTTGGTGATGAAGCCGCCTGTTTGTGAGCGGATGATGGAAAGGTTTCCCAACTCAATGATGGCCTGGGACTTGATGCTCGGATGCATGGGGAAAAAGGCAATGATCAGTAGAACCAGGGCAATGCCGCCGAGGCGTGGCAGCACTGTTTTCAGGACGGGCCGTTCCGATCCGCTCCCTTCTTTCAGATAAAGATAGAATTTGTTCAGCATGGGAATGGCCATGCCGGCCAAAGCAATCAGAACGATGATCAGACCCAGGCCTTTGAACATCACACTGGCTGCGATGAAAATGGAAAGTGTGATGATGATTTTCCAGATGAAAGCAGCCACCCCATAGCAGATAAGAATCCAGGTTTCGCGTTCGCGAAAATCCGGCAAGTCGATTCTCGGCAGACCCAGGATCCATTTCTTGGTCAGGCGGGTGACCATCTGTTGGGAATTAGAGGACAGATTTGGCATCTCCAGCCAATCGGACAGCAGATAATAACCGTCGAACCGCATCAGCGGGTTGGCGTTGAACAGGAGGGTGAGGACAGAAGCCATGATGGCGGTGTTGTAGGCAAGGTGATTTACCAGTCCGTCATCGGTTGCGCTCCAGACCAGGATCGCGATGGCGGCGATCATGAGTTCGATGAACATGCCTGCCGCCGCCACATGCATCCGCTGCCACTTGTAGGGGAAGCCCCAACTGGAAGTTGCATCGACATAGCCAACGGGAAGAAAAAGAATCAGGAACAATCCGGCTTCGCGGACTTTGCCCCCGTAGTGTTTGCAGAGGAGGGCGTGCCAGAATTCATGGATCACTTTCAGAAAAGTCCAAATAAGTCCAAGCCAGAGCCAGTTCTCCGGGGCCAGAAAGCCTACCGAGGTCCGTCCAAAGAGATCCCAGCTCCAGACCAGTTGAACCAGCGCAATGGAAACCAAAGCGGCCCAGAGAGCAAAGAAGGGCCATCCACAGACCCAGCGCAACTTTGGGTAGATCTTTTCCAGAAAAGCTTCGGGCTGGAAGAGGGGGATTTTAATGAACAGGAGATTGGTGAACTTCTGCCACTGGACGCGCTGTTGTTTGGCAGCTTTTTCCTCCAGAAGTCCCACCGTCGTTGTCCCAAAGTCCGCCAGATTGTTTTCCGCCAACCAGGAAACAAGAGACAGTGCTTCCCGTTCGCTGATGGATTCCGCCCCTCCCGCAATGGAAGACCGGGCAAAGGCCTCATCAAAAGTCACTTTGCCGTCAAGAAAACTGATGAAGAAATACTCCGACAGACCGATCCGGAAAAACTTGGAGGTAAGGGGATCTTCCAGAACGCAGCAGCGTTTTCCGCCGAATTCCTGAAACGAAAACTTCAGGCGGGAACGCACCCGGGGCCGGGTGGATCCGATTTCGCGTACTGCTGTGTTGAAGTTTTCGGACATAGGCGGCCTATTGCTGCTCAGGACTGATGAATACCAGATAAAAAAACCGTGGTCGGATGAAGTCTGGAATCCAGGGTTTTAGCATCCATTTGTTATGAAAGATTACCAGAAAAGGGTGATACGGATAAAATCCCAAAGCCGGTGTGTCAGAATCCAGAAAAGAGGTTTGCGCTCGCCGATGATCACGGCCTTGCCTTTCATGCCGGGTCGCAATTTACTGACATCGGCACTGGCAGGAAGGGGAGCTTCCGCAAGGAAAGAGTTTTTTCCCTCTTTGACCTCGGACTGGGGGTTGATTTTACGGATTCTGGCGGCCCAGGTTTCCCCTGCGAAGGCCTCGATCTTCACGTTGACTTCCATGTCTTCTTTGACATTGGCGATGTTGTAATCGGGGATTTCCATTTCGACCACGATTTTTTCCAACGGAGCCACTTCAAAAAGAATCTGTCCCTTGTTGACCGGAATACCTTCGGCACGTTTCAGGTCGCCCGAAAGTACAACGCCGTCGAGGGGTGTTTTGATTTCCAGATTTTCAATCTTCCAGTCCACGAGGCGTAACTCCTGTTCGTGCCCTTCGGCCTCGAATTGGGCCACCTGAGAGAGGGCGTAATCGGAGTCTTCATCCGTCATTGAGCGGTCGCGCATTTTGAGTGCGCGGTCACGGGCTGCCTGAAGTTCCGCCTGCTTGAGCCGTAATTCACGTTCATCGAGCACCGCCAGCACCCGGCCTCTTTCGACGATTTCGCCGGGCTCAACCATGGATTTTTGTAACTGGCCGTCGAAAGGTGCCGCAATGATACGTTTAACCACGGGCTGAATCTTACAGGGGACACGGATGTGGTGGGGGAAGGGCCAGGCCAAGAGGAGGATCAGTCCGCCTGCCACATACATCGCGAGCTTGCGGCGGTTTTGGGACCATTTACCCCAGGTTTTGTTCCACCAACGGACTGGTGGCGGAGGCTCGGAGCCTTTGAGCACCCCAAGCAGCGATCCCAGATATTCCCGGGAGGCACTGAGAAAGCGCCGTGTTTCGGGACGCGGTGCAGCGTTGTGATCCCAGAGCATGCTGATGGCGGCAAAAGGTTTGCCGTTGGCTTTGAAAAAAGGAAGTGTGATGACGCGTTGCAGATCGAGCAGGCGTTGAAGCTCTTGGTGAGCCACTTCGGTCAGATCAATGCGTTCGTCGTCTTTGGGCCATTCGATCATTTCCTTTTTCTGGAAGGCTTCGCGCATGGCAGCCTGGAGCACGAAGGCGGAGGTTCCTTTATGGTCGAAGCTGGACACACCGGAAATGGCGATGAGGCGGACCTCGTTGCGTTTGGCCAGGCCCAGACAGACACGGAAACAGCCAAGGTGGCGTTGCAGGCGGTCGGTCAGGATGCGGGCAGCCTGCGGAAAATCTTCCGCCTCACTGGAGACGGTTCCCAGTTCGACCAGAGCCGAAGCCTGATCGAAGGCCCAGTCGCCTCCGCGATTTTTGCTGCGGTCGTAGGCGTAATGGAAGAATCCCGTGATGGTCTGCAGGATGATGATGAAAGGCTCCAACTGCCGGGGATCGCGGGCCACAAGGATCAGGCAGAGATAGCGTCCCGCCGCACCGGGAAGGCTGAAGGGTGTGGCGACAAGATAATTGTCAGTCTGGCTTGGGAGTGGCTCGATCAGGGCCTGACCTTTTCCGGAGACCCCCCGGAGGACTCCACGGATATCCCCCAGCAGTGCGGATTGTTGGTTGTTCGTGTCCGGAGTCCAGACCTGCCAGCTTTCCGGAGTGGGCCGGCTGAGATCGGTATCGACCAGCAGGCTGGCGCGCGCGTTGGTCAGGCTGCGGAGGTAAGCCAACAACGATGTGAGCATCTGCTCATAATCCTTGGACTGATCCACGATCTGAACCAGTTCAGGTTCGATTCGCAGAATATCAACACTCATGTCCGCCAGAGGCTGGATAGACGTGTTGGTCGGTGTGCCGTTGCTACTCATGTCCTGGAATAGGGAGGGAAGGGAAGGGAGGGAGGCCGAGAGGATTGGTTACCTGGATTCGAGCTTGGGCAGGGAGGCTGAGCGGTCGTCTTTGGCCTTGGCGTTCTGGGCATCCAGACGGATCAAGGTCTGATGTAAAGCCTGGGTCAGGCGGCGGGCGGCTGGAATGCTCATGGCAATACGGCTATGGATAGGTATAACGGAGTCACTGGACCCTGGATCGGAGATGGCTCCTGAGGAAAAATCGAGGTACAGCTCCTCAGGGGTGCTGTTGACGATTACCTGATTGGCGTATTTGGCACTGAGTTCTTCATATTTGATGCGAAGTTTGACGGGTTGGCTTGAGGTAACGGATTTGGGCTTGTTTTCCATAACTTTCAAATCTAGGTAATGCAACTGCCCAACGCAATCCTGAGTATTTAGTTCCTTTTTTTGGAAATTTCCGGTTAAAGCGCAAAATCCTTTGATTTATCTGGAACTTCTTGGGCGGGGTTTCTAAGCTTCTCCTCCATTTTACGTGAAAATCAAATACGGGATCTTTAGTGATATCCACAGCAACATGGAAGCCCTGGTTGCTGTGCTGCGGGATATGCATGAGCAAGGGGTGACCCACCCGATCTGCCTGGGCGACATTGTCGGCTACAATGCAAGCCCCCATGAGTGCCTGAAACTGGTGAAAACCCTGGGCTGCCCCGTGATCCAGGGGAATCACGACGAAATCGTTTCAGGGGCCAAGGATGGCAAGAATTTCAATGCCTTGGCCGGCGAAGGTATTGCCTATTCCAAAAAGCGCCTCAATGATGAGGATAAGCTCTATCTGGGCCAACTTCCCTTACATTTGAAGGTAGGTGGATTTACTGTTGTTCACGCTTCCATGGATGATCCAAGCCATTGGAACTATGTCACGTCGGATCTGGAGGCGGAAAGCAGCTTCACCTACCAAACCACGTCGCTCTGCTTTTGCGGGCACACCCATATTCCCAAAGTATTCATCAAGGAGCGGGGCGTTAGCGAAATGCCCCGGATGCTCCGCCTGGAACTGAAAAAAGGTGCACGCTACCTGGTCAATGTAGGGGCGGTGGGACAGCCAAGAGACCGTGACTGGAGAGCCAGTTATGTAACCTATTCCCCGGACCAGACAGTCGTGGAGTTCCGCCGTGTGGCTTATAACATTGAGTTGGCCCAACGCAAGATTCTTGCGGCCAAACTTCCCGAACCGCTTGCGATGCGGATACAAATAGGAGCCTGACGCCAATGATCCGATTCATGACTGTGTTATTGCTGTGGCTGGCCGTGCCCCCCGGCATGGTGGGAGCAGAGGAGAACCCCGACCCACTTCATTCCAAGCCTCTGAACGAAATCCGTGTCATGGCCGATGCTGATCATGCCGAAGCCATGGCCAGCCTGGGTATGCGGTATTGGGCTGGACAGGGAGTTGAAAAAAGCAAAGAAAAAGGGTTCGAATGGACACTTCGCGCGGCCCAGGCCGGACATCTCCGCTCCATGAATGCTGCAGGTGTTTGTTATGCCAATGGATACGGGGCAGCGCCGGATGCCAAGGCGGCAGTCGAGTGGTATCAGAAGGCCGCCGATGCCGGTTACAAATCCGCTTATTTCAACCTGGGCAAAGCATATCTGAACGGTTTTGGCGTAGGGCAGAACAATTCCAAAGGCGCGGAGTGGATGCGGCTCAGTGCGGAAACCGGGGATGTTGAAAGCCAGAATCTTATGGCAACGATTTACATGCAGGGCAGAGGTGTTCTGGCCAACCCCAAAGAGGCCTTCCAATGGTATAAAAAAGCCGCCGAACAGGGTCATGCCGGTTCACAAAATGACCTTGGACTTCTCTATATGGCAGGGAAAGCTGTGACAGCCGATGGAAGCCAGGCCGTTCTTTGGCTGGAAAAGGCTGCGGCCCAGGGTAACAACAACGCCATGGCCAATCTGGGAATTCTTTATGAAGAGGGAAAGTTGGTTCCTAAAAATCAGATCCTAGCTTTGAAGTGGTTCGTTCAGTCCGGACTCAAGGGTGATATGCAATCAAGGGAAGACGCCGCCCTATTGAAGCAGACCATGAAAGCGGAAGATGTGCAAAAAGCTTTGGAGCTGGCTGGAGCCGTTTCTCCCAAGCCGGACTGAATCCATGTCATTAAAGCTTTTCCGATGGCTTCATCAGCGCGGTTTTTCCAGAAAAAAGATGCAGGGGGGGCGGCTCCACTCCTGGTTGGGTGATCATCTTTTTAACAAGGATCTTTGGCGTTTTAAAAAAGAACCCGTGGCCCGTGCCTGGCTGTTGGGTTGTCTTGTCTGTTCGAGCCCCTTGATGGGCGTGCATATCCTGCTTTCCTGTGTTCTGGCCATACCGCTGAAGGCCAATCTGCCGGTGACCTTCGCCATTCAGTGGTTGACCAATCCATTCACCGCACCAGTTTACTATCCTGCGGCATTCATTCTGGGTTGCAAACTTTTGAGGTTTTCCCCCGAGGGCATCAGGGGCTGGAGGGAAACATTGCACCATATCACGCACCTGAACTTCGACGCTTTGGGGCCAGAAATTGGCGAAATTGGAAGGATACTTGCGGCCTTGTTTGTCGGCTGTTTCCTGATCGGGCTGGTCGTTGGAGTGACAGGTTATACAGCCATCCTGTTTTTTTGGCCCGATGTAAAGAAGACGGAGGGTGGGCGTTTATGACGAAGCACCGCGCTTGTTGTCATCTTCTTCCACCCGCTTGAGCAATTCGAGAACTTTGTCTCCCCGCTCGAGATTATCGTCGTAGCGGAAGGTGAGTTTCGGGGTGTTTTTCAACTGGGTCCGGTGAGCGATTTCTTTTTGGAAATCGAAGGCCTTTTTGGCCAGAACATCCAGAACGCGCTCGGTTGAACGTGTGCTCTCCAGAAAGCTGACATAAACAAAAGCCTGGCGCAGATCAGGTGTAACATCCACGGCGGTTACCGTAATGATGCTGCCTTCCAGCAGACGTTCCTGGGAAATCAGACGGCTGATTTCGGCCTGAAGGACTCCGGAAACACGAAGAATGCGGCGTGATGACATGACACTTTTTGGTTGGCCACACCGGGGCGCGGCCTGGTTACAGCTGTTGGGCGACTTTTTCGAGTATATAACACTCGATGATGTCACCTTCCAGATACTCGTCAAAATTACCCAGGCGTATTCCGCATTCCATGCCGGTGCGCACTTCAGCGGCGTCGTCCTGGAAGCGTTTCAGCGTCTGGACACTGCCGTCGTAGATGGGCTGGCCTTTGCGAACCACGCGGGCACGACCAGTGCGGACAATGCGTCCGGAATCGACCACGCAGCCTGCGACGGGGAACTTGGAGAGGCTGAAGACCTTTTTGACACTGGCTTTTCCTACCGTGCTTTCGCGCAGTTCGGGATCGAGAAGTCCGGTCATGGCTTCACGCACCTGGTCGATTAGTTCATAGATGATGCTGTAAAGCTTGATCTGGACTTCTTCGCGCTTGGCGGCAGTGGCTGCAGCGTTGTCGGTTTTGGTGCTGAATCCAATGATAACCGCCTGGGATGCCTTGGCCAGCAGGACGTCGTTGACCGTGATGGGACCGATCGAGTTCATGACGAAATTGACCTGTACCTTGTCGGTGGGAAGCTTTTTCAGGGACTCGATAATGGCTTCGAGGGAGCCCTGCACATCGGTCTTGAGAATGAGGTTGAGAACCTTCTTCTGGCCGTCGGCCATGCTGTCGAAGATACCTTCCAGGGTGACAGGGCGCGAAGAACTGAGTTTGTCGAGACGGCCGCTTTGTTGACGTTCTTCCGCCAAGGTGCGGGACTCCCGCTCGTTGCGCATGACCAAAAATTCGTCGCCGGGAACAACCGATCCGCTGAAGCCCATGACTTTTACAGGGGTGGAAGGTCCGGCTTTCTTAATGGATTCGCCGGAATCACTGATCAGGGCTTTGACTTTGCCCCACTCTTGTCCGCAGATAAAGGCGTCTCCGACATTCAGGGTGCCGTGTTGGACGATAATGGTGGCGTTCGGGCCACGGCCCACTTCCACCTGGCTTTCCACCACGGAGCCTCGGGCGGGTTGTGTAGGATCGGCTTTGAGTTCTAAAATTTCTGCCTGTAGCAATAACATTTCGAGCAATTTATCGATACCAATTTTCTTCGTTGCAGAAACTTCACAGGTGATGGTTTCGCCGCCCCATTCTTCCGGGGTGAGACCCCTTTCCTGAAGCTGGGTTTTGATGCGGTCCATGTTGGCTCCGGGGAGATCAATTTTGTTGATGGCAACCAGGACGGAAACCTTGGCTGCCTTGGCGTGGGAAATGGCTTCCAGGGTCTGGGGCATGAGTCCGTCATCGGCCGCAACCACGATCACCGCGATATCCGTCAGGTTGGCTCCGCGCGCGCGCATGGCCGTGAAGGCTTCATGGCCCGGGGTGTCCATAAACGTGATAGTATGACCGTCTTTGACGATGCTGTAGGCACCGATGTGCTGGGTGATGCCACCGGCTTCACCGGCTGCCACTTTGGTCGTCCGGATGGCGTCGAGCAGGGATGTCTTCCCGTGGTCAACGTGGCCCATGAAGGTGATGATGGGCGGACGGGGGGTAAGTTTGGTGTCTTCTGTAATGACTGGTGCCTGGGGAACCTCGATGACCTGCTCGACTTTGTGGACACCACCACCTTCTTTGCGACGCTCCAGTTCGAAAGTGAAACCTTTGCTTTCACAGATTTTTTTGGCGGTTTCCTCGTCAATAGTCTGATTCAGCGTGGCGAAAATATTCATTTCCATCAGAAGATGGACAACCTGAAAAGGCTTGAGCCCAATCCTGACGGAAAGATCTTTCACGATGACGGGGGACTTCATCGTGATAATTTTTGAGTCGGAGTTTGCTGCTTCATCAGCCGGGGCGGCTGTTTCTGCCACCGCCGTTGGCTCGGTTCTGATAGGTTCTGGCGTTGCGGAGGCTACCAAACTGGATTCTTCGGCAGGGGTAGAGACAATCACCTCTTCCTTCTTTTTACGGGGTGCTTTGGCTGGAGGTGTGGCTGCTCCTTCGGCACTTTTTTTCACGGCTGTTTTTTTGACAGCCGTTTTCTTAGGAGCATCCGTTGCCACGATCGTGGCGGCGGAGGACTCAGGACTATCCGCTTCTTTTTTTAACTTTTTACCCGTTACAGCCATAGTTTCTTTCAATAATCGCAAAAAAAATTAGGACGCGGTGCTCGCGGTCGTGGAGACAACTTTGTCCCGGATTTTCTGGATGATCTCATCCGATAGATCCGGCAAAGCTTCCTTCAGGTCGGACACTTCGGCTTCGCGGAGGCCTTCGAGGCTTCCGAATCCTGCCCTGACCACTTTTTGGGCTGTATCATGGTCAATATCCAATAGTTGGGTGAAGCTGACGACAACTTCTTCCAGCTTCTGTTCAAAGCCTTTGACAACAACTTCTTCTTTTTCCACGTCGATCTCCCAGCCGGTCAGTTTGGCTGTCAGGCGGGCGTTCTGGCCGCGGCGGCCAATGGCAAGGGAAAGATTTTCTTCATCGACCAGAACCTTGATACGGTGGTTCTCTTCGTCGACGTTGATGCTCTTGAGCTTGGCGGGCTTCATGGACTCGATGACGAGGTCACGGATGTTATCCGACCAGCGGAACAGATCGATTTTCTCGTTGTTGAGTTCGCGGACAATGTTTTTGACACGTGAGCCGCGCAAGCCGACGCAGGCTCCGACGGGATCGATTTTTTCATCCTTGGAAGCGACGGCAATTTTGGTGCGGTAACCGGCCTCGCGGGCCAGGCCTTTGACGATGACGGTGCCGTCATGAAGCTCATTCACTTCCAATTCAAAGAGGCGGCGGACGAAGTCGGGATGGCTGCGGCTGAGAATGATCTGGGGTCCACGGGGGGTAATATCGACGGAAAGTACAATGGCGCGGACGCGGTCGCCCTGGTTGTACTCCTCCGTGGGGACACGTTCCCGTGCTGGCATGATGGCCTCAAATTTTCCGAGATCCACCAGGACGTCGGAACGTTCAAAACGGCGGACGGTTCCTGTTACAATATCGCCGACACGGTCTTTGAACTCGTCAAAGATCATGTTTTTCTCAATGCCGCGGATATTCTGGTTGATGGTCTGTTTGAAAACCTGGGCAGCGATACGTCCGAGATCGGAGGTATTGACTTCGATTTCCACGGTGTCGCCAATTTTGGCGTTGAGCATGCGGCGTTTGTGGGCCGTGGCCAGGTTGATTTCCTCGTGCGGGTCTGCCACGTGGGCGACAACCTTGACCGAGGCAAAGGCACGGATCTGGCCGCTTTTTGAATCCATCTGGATGCGCAGGTCCTTGGCGGGACCAAAACTTTTCCGGGCTGCGGAAAGGAGAGCCTGTTCAACCGCCGCAATCATTTGCTTGCGGTCGATGCCTTTCTCCTTTTCCATATACTCCAGGACAGCTAAAAATTCCTGACTCATGTGTTTGCTCGTTTCTCTGTTAAAATGTCCGGCCGATTCACGGAAAAAAAAAGTGGAAACCACTGGGTTCCCACTCATGCCGAACTCCGATCGTCAACCGCCTTTGAACGTAGGGGAATCTCAAAATACGGTCAAGGGTTCATTTCGTGAATATTGCTAATTCCTGTTGAATATGAGCAGCTTAGGTTTAATCGCGGGCAAGGGAATTTATCCACATCTGGTGTTGGAGTCTGCGCGCAGACGTGGAGTCCAGGTTTATGTCGCCGCTTTTGAAGGGGAAACTTCCCCGGAACTGGCGTCCTCCGGGGATCAGCATGAGTGGATGCGCCTGGGTCAGCTGGGTAAATTGATTGCCTTTTTCAAAAAGAATCAGGTCAGGCAGGCCTTGATGGCCGGGCAAATCACCCCCGGACGCCTTTTTGATCTACGGCCCGATTTCAAGGCACTCTTTCTCCTGGCCAGACTGAAGAAACGTAATGCCGAGACTCTTTTTGGCGCCGTGGCGGATGAACTTGAAAAAAACGGCATCGAGCTTTTGCCCGCAACAACCTACCTTGAGGATTGTCTCGCCGCAGCGGATCTGTTGGCTGGGCCGAAACCGGGCCGCCGGTTTTTCAGCGACCTGGAAATTGGCTGGCCCGTGGCCAAAATGAACAGTGAATTGGATGTCGGGCAGAGTGTTATTTTGAAAAAAGGCACTATCCTGGCGGTAGAGGGTTATGATGGCACCAATGCCACGATCCGCCGTGGCGGGGAACTGGGAAAGGGCGGCGCAATGCTGATCAAGGTCTCCAAACCCAAACAGGATATGCGTTTTGATGTGCCGGTGATCGGGCCCGATACGATCAGGATTTGTGCGGAGGCTGGCGTGTCCTCGATCGTGATCGAGTCAAAAAAAACATTGCTCTTACAGCCGGAGGAAATTAGACAACTTGCCCACGTTCACCGCGTGACACTTTGGGGACATTCATCATGACAGAAAAAATCAGGGTCGGGGTTATCGGGGTCG
This sequence comes from Methylacidiphilales bacterium, assembly GCA_038250235.1. Lineage (GTDB taxonomy): Bacteria > Verrucomicrobiota > Verrucomicrobiia > Methylacidiphilales > JAAUTS01 > JAAUTS01. The sequence goes on from JBBSCO010000037.1 coordinate 14,149, forward strand.
GTCACATGGGCAAGGAGCACGCCCGCGTCTATGCCGGATTGCCCAATGCGGTTCTCAATGGCGTTTTTGACGGCGACCCGTCGACAGCCCAGAAAATAGCCAAACAAAACAAAACGACAGCTTACAGCACTGATTTTTTCGAAGCTTTCCTGGCTAGCGTGGATGGAGTTTCCTTGGCGACTCCGACCAGTTCCCACTTTGAAATTGGACAGAAAGTCCTGGCCGCCGGCAAACATCTCATGGTGGAAAAACCCATTACCAACACCACCGAAGAGGCCAAAACCCTCGTTTCTTTGGCCAAGGAAAAAAATCTCGTGCTCCAGGTCGGACACATCGAGCGCTTCAACCCGGTTTTACAGGCCTTGGAAGAACGCCTGACCCACCCGCGTTTCATCGAAGCCCACCGTCTTTCGCCCTATCCCGGCCGCAGCACGGACATCAGCGTGGTGATGGATCTGATGATCCATGACTTGGAAATCATACTTCATCTGGTATCCTCCCCCGTGCAATCAGTCGATGCTGTGGGTATTCCTGTCCTTAGTAAAAGCGAGGATATTGCCAATGTGCGTATCCGTTTCGAAAATGGCTGTGTCGCCAATATCACGACAAGCCGGATCAGCCCCGAGAAAATGCGCAAGATCCGGGTTTTCCAGGACGACGCATACTTATCGCTCGATTATCAGAAACAGGAGGGTGAGATGTATCGTAAAAAAGGATCCGAGATCACGCGCGAAAAAATTCCGGTGGCGAAAGATGAGCCCCTCAAGCGGCAGCTTCAGTCCTTTGTCGATTGTATCCAGAACAAATCCCTTCCTGTCGTTTCAGGTGATCATGGCACCCGCGCCCTGCAATTGGCTTCACTGATTGCCGATGAAATAGCCAGAACGTCGCCCAAACCTGACTGGACCACCCATGACTGATACCAGCCGCACGGACAGTCTTTTTTACCTGGTCGCCGGTGAAGCCAGCGGGGACAAACATGCGGCCGAGCTGCTACGAGAGTTGAAAAAAAGTTATCCCCGTTCATCTTTTGCCGGAGTCGGCGGCCGTCACCTCAAGGCGGCGGGACAGGATCAGCTTTTTGATCTGGCCGAACATGCTGTTGTGGGGTTGACCGATGTGGTGTTTAACTATTTCAAGTTCAGACGTTTCTTTCGTCAAGTTCTGGCGGACATGAAGTTGAAACGGCCCGAGGTTTTGATCCTCGTTGATTTCCCCGGCTTTAACTTGCGACTTTTAGAAAAAGTCAAAGTAGAGCTTCCGGCCACCAAAGTAGTGTATTACATCAGCCCCCAGGTCTGGGCTTGGAAGGAGAATCGGGCCTTCGCTATGGCGAAGAAGATCGACCTTCTTTTGACTATTATCCCATTCGAGCAAAAATGGTTCGCCGAAAAAACACCCTCCTTCAATGTCCGCTTCGTCGGTCATCCGATCCTGGACCGCTGGGATCCTCTTAATACGGTAACGCCTCTTGAGCAACTGCCGAAAACAGTGCTGCTTCTGCCCGGCAGCAGACGCAAGGAAATTTCTGTTCATCTGCCTTTGTTTCTAGAAACCGTGCGAGACCTTTCCTGTTATTTCAGCGGCTACACCTTCAGCATTCTGGCGGCGGACCAGGCCTCAGAAAATCTGATCAGACAACTCATCAGCCGCAACGGTGCCGAAAATCTGAACATCCAGATCCACTCAGGCTATCAGCTCACGCACTTGAGCCGTGCGCGGCTCGCCCTGGTGGCGTCGGGAACCGCTACATTGGAATGTGCCTTGGCTGGAATTCCCATGCTTGTGGTTTACCGGACCAGCCCTTTGACTTTTTTTATTGGACGTCGTCTGGTCAAGCTTGAGTTCCTGAGCATCGTCAATCTCATTGCAGGAAAAAAAATTGTACCTGAGTTTCTTCAGAGCAAGGCAAAGCCGGAAATGCTTTTCGCTGCCGCCAAGGTGCTGCTGGAATCCAAGGAAGCCTCCAATACCATGCGGCGTAATCTGCGTGCTGTTGTCGATCAACTGGGGAGTCAGGGAGCCAATAAACAGGCCGTGACCGAGATCAGAAAATATCTCGATCCATTTGGGATTTAAATTGCTTATATTCCGCGGGCCTCGTTTTTCCGCTGTCCTCTGTGGTCAGTTCTTTCTGGCCAGCATGTATTCGGCTATTTCCCGCAGGCGTTCACCCTTTTTACCCAGAGGTTTGAGGGCATTCAGGGCCTGCTTTGTCAGACGGGCCGCTTCTTTCTGGGCTCCTTCCATCCCGAGAAGGGAAGGGTAGGTAGCTTTCTGGACTTTGAGGTCCTTTCCGGCGCTCTTGCCCAGTTCCGCACTGGTCTGGGTGATGTCCAGGATGTCGTCGATGACCTGGAAGGCGAGGCCGAGTGATTTTCCAAAGAGGGTTAGTGTTTTCAGTTGGGCGGACGTGGCGTTGCCGGACATGGCCCCTAGGCGGATAGAAGAGGTGATTAGGGCCGATGTTTTGTTCTGGTGAATATAGCGAAGATCCTCAATGGAGATTTTTTTTCCTTCACTTTCCAGATCCACGACCTGCCCTCCGATCAGCCCTTGGCTTCCGGAGGACTGGCTCAGTTCTTTCACCAGATCGGCTACCTTGTAGCGTGGCCAGCCCGGACAACGGGCCACGAGTTCAAAGGCGATGGTCAACAGCCCGTCGCCGGCCAATACGGCCAGTCCTTCCCCGTAAACTTTATGGGATGTCGGCTTCCCACGACGCAGGTCGTCATCGTCCATGCAGGGAAGATCATCATGAATCAGGGAATAGGTGTGGATACACTCGACGGCGCAGGCCAGGGGGAAGGCATTCTGAACAGGGCCGCCCACGGCTTCAGCCGAGGCCAGGCAGAGGATGGGGCGCAGACGTTTGCCTCCCGCAAAGAGGCTGTAACGCATGGCATCATGGATGGTGGCGGGACGGACGTTTTTTTTGGGAAGGGCCTTATCCAGAGTTTTTTCGAACTTGGTTTGCCGATCATTCCAATACTGTTTGAGATTCACGCACTCTTTATGAAAACTTGCGGGCATTCTGGCAAGCCTCTTGTAAGATTTCCTGTTCGTGTTAGTTTCCATCAATGCAGCTCATCCGGACATTTCTGCTTGTTTTGCTGATGGTGGTGGCAATAGGTGGCATCTCCCTTGAGGCTTCTGAAAGCGGCAGAAGGACCGTCAAGCAACTCTTGAGCGTCGAGAGCGAGAGGCAGCCCCTGGTTTTCAAATCGGCAGAAGCTGTGGAGAATCCTTCCCGTCTCCTGCTCTGCGAAAAGGCCCTCCTCCAGATGGCCTCCAGACTTCAGTTGACTGATTGGAAGAAAATCCGTTTCGAGATCATCTGGAACGAAGACCTGCCGAGCTCGCACTGGGTCGACACCTTTCCGCGAAGTATCGGCCAGGATGAGGATGGATGGATTTTTACTATCAAAGGGCAGGGGAACTGGAAGGACGGGAAAGAGCAGTTGTACCGCACCCTGGCTATTTGTGTTCTCCAATCCCGTATGTTACCGGAAAAAGGAAAGCTGGGGCCAAACAATCTGCCCGACCCTCCCCTTTGGCTGAGTGAGGGATTGACTCAGACACTGATGGAATCACGCCGAGAGGATTTTGCTTATGCTGTCTGGCGCTTTTCGTTGTCTAAAAAAGTGCCTACTTTGGAGTCTATTCAACAATGGGAAGAACTGAGCCCTGACGGTATCCGGCGGAGTTGGCAACAGGCTTTCAGCTTCTGGCTTTTCACACAGGCCACCCGTAATAGGGCTGAAAAAGTCACGCTACAGTCCTATCTTTCCATGCAGCTCAAGGATCCGGGGAGGAACTACTGGACGGCGGAGGCCACCAATGAAGAATGGTGGCAGCGTTCGACCAGTGTGGCTCTTAAGCAGCAGATACCCGGTTTAAATTGGCAACAATCCGTGGCTCGCCTGCGCGATTCCACCTTTTTCACCGTCAGATACACGGGCGATGAAGGGGAGCGACTGATTTCCATCACGGAGTTGCCCAAAAGCACAGCTTCCTTGCAGAGCCTCAAGCCGGTTGATGAACTGGCTTTGAAGCTGGCGGATTTGGAACTGAACGCGCATGCCTTGATCCAGCCGGTAGCCGGTTTCTACCGGAGGGCTTTGGAAGCCTGGTCTTCCGGCAATATCGATGAATATGCCCGCAACCTGCGCGCCGCCCGCGACTGGCAAAAAGAAGCCTCGCAGGTAAGGGAAAAAGCCAATGATTTTCTAGATTGGTTCACAGTGAACTACGAGTTGGATATCAACAATGCCGACCATCGGAACTATGCCCGCACTGTGGAAGAATTGGAGAACGCACGCAAAGATCTGCGCCGGAAAGAAATGGAAAAAACAACTACCCAATAGCCACTTTTAAAAGGAAGGGGAGAAATGGGGCGACCGACGGGGCTCGAACCCGCAACAGCCAGAATCACAATCTGGAGCTCTACCATTGAGCTACGGCCGCCATAAGGGGGGAAATAGTAGTTCAGTCGGGAAAGCCGTTCAACAAAAAACTCGAGCGGATTTTTACACAGAGACCATGGAGTTCACGGAGAAGTAATCTTCCTGTTCCCGGTCTGTCGTTGAAGTAAAATGTCTTTGTTCACACCTTATCCCAAACCGCCTTTTTTTTCGCCTCCAGTTCCTCGCGTAGGGTAGCCAGGTCACGGCGCAGTTGCAGGGAAATCTCTTCGATTCCCTTCATGTCCCCGGAAGCTTCAGCAGTCCCCAATTTGCCCTGCAGGAAGGTCTGGCGCTCGGCGATCTTGGCTTCGTAACGGTTGTTGATTTCGGCCAACTCGGCCTTTTGTTTGTCGTTCAGTTTCTGGGCGGGCTCGGTCTTGGCCAGGCGTTCCATGGCCAGTTCATAGGCTGATTTCATCCCAGAACGTTATGGGAATAATGCCCGCGAAACACGCTAAAGTTTGCGAAATGTAGAAAAAACACTCTAAAAGATTCCTGCTTATTTTTATATTGTTTAACTCAAAGCTTCGTTTCGCGTCTTTTTTGGCGTTTCTAGCGGGCCATTAAAAATCAGTGACTTCGACCACTTTCAATCTGCTTGCAGGGGGAACGGGGACGGCTAACTTTGCTTATTCACCTTTCTGCCATGGAATACAAAGACACACTCAATCTGCCCAAGACGAATTTCCCCATGAAGGCGGACCTGCCCAGGAGGGAGCCTGCCTTTGCGGCACGTTGGAAGGAGCAGAGGCTTTACGAACAGATTCAGGAACTGCGCAAGGATGCCAAACGCTTTGTTTTTCATCTCGGCCCCCCTTTTGCCAACGGCGATGCTCATATCGGCCATGTCCTGACTTTCACGCTCAAGGATATTGTGGCCAAGTCCCGCAACATGTCAGGATTCCAGGTTCCTTTTATTCCCGGTTGGGATTGCCACGGTCTGCCGATCGAACACAAGATCATGGTGGACAACAAGGACAAAGCGGATGACCCGGTTCTGATCCGTGAAAAATGTGCGGAGATGGCCGGGAAATACATTGGTATCCAGAAGGAACAGTTCCGTCGTCTGGGTGTTATTGCCGACTGGGATCATCCCTACGTCACCATGGAGCCTACCTACGAAGCCGAGGAACTGCGTTCCTTTGCGACGATTGTCGGAAAAGGGTTGGTCTATCAAGGCCTGCGCCCAGTCTCCTGGAGCACGGGATGTCAGACCGCATTGGCTGAGGCTGAGGTGGAGTATCAGCAAAAAACCGATCTTTCGATCTTTGTAAAGTTTCCGCTGACAGATGAAAGCTGCACCAGGTTGGGCGTGGAGAAGGGGACATCACTTCTGATCTGGACTACCACTCCTTGGACACTTCCGGCCAACCTGGCCGTGGCTGTTTCCACAACTTTGGGATACGGACTTTATGGAAATGTCATCGCAGCAACTGCCCTGCAGGAAAAAATCCCTAACCTCGCGGCATCGGTATCCAAAACCTTCAAAGGTGAAGAACTGATTGGACTTGTTTATCAACACCCGTTTCTTGCACGCACAGGCAAGGTCTATTCCGCCGACTTCGTCACAGCCGATGCTGGGAGCGGCATGGTTCACATCGCACCCGGCCACGGTGCTGACGATTATTTTCTCGGAATGCAGCATGGCCTCGAACCCTTCTCACCTGTGGATGACCGCGGCTGCCTGACCGCTGAAGCCGGTGTCGCCGAACTGACAGGAGTCTATGTTTTCAAAGCCAACCCCATCGTCATCGAACTGCTCAAAACCAAAGGCGTTTTCTGGGCACAGGAAGACTATGTCCACGACTATCCCCATTGCTGGCGCTCTAAAACACCCATCGTTTTCCGTTCGGTCAAACAATGGTTCATCAAGGTCGATGCCTTCCGGCAGATGGCCCTTGATGAAATCAAAAAGGTTCAGTGGATTCCAGCCTGGGGCGAAAACCGCATCTCCAGTGCCATCGCCAACAGACCTGACTGGTGCATCTCGCGTCAACGTTCCTGGGGTGTACCTATCCCAGTTTTTTACGGTGCCGATGACAAAGCCATCATCAGCGAAGAGTTGATCAGGAAATTTGCTGACATCGTGGAAAAAGAAGGCACGGAGGCCTGGTTTAAATGGGATACTGATACCTTGGCGGCGCGTCTGGGATTGCCCAAGGGGCTTCGCAAAGGAAAAGACACCCTCGATGTCTGGATTGATTCCGGTTCCAGCCAAGTGGCGGTTCTGAAAAAGAAAGGCCTTTTTCCTGCGGATCTATACCTTGAAGGCAGCGACCAGCATCGTGGCTGGTTCAACTCATCCCTGAGCCTTTCTATCCTTGTCAACGGCGTGGCACCCTACCGGGCTGTGCTGACCCATGGTTTTATCGTCGACGAGCACGGGAAAAAATACTCCAAGTCCAGCGGGGCAACAGATTCCAATACCTTGCTGGGTGAGTATGGCGCGGACGTTCTGAGACTCTGGGTGGCCAGCCAGGATTACACCAATGACATTCCCTTTTCCAAAAATATCGTCTCACGTGTATCCGACTCCTATCGTGGCATCCGCAACACCCTTCGTATTTTGTTGGGAAACCTCAACGGTTTTGATCCAACCAAGGATGGTCTGCCTCAGGAAGAATGGACAGAAATTGACCGCTACATGTATGGCCAGTTGCAGGAAGTCATCGCAACCTGTCGCAAGGCCTATGACGACTACGAATTCCATCAGGTTTATCAGACCATCAACCGCTTCTGTACCGTGGATCTTTCTGCGCTCTATGTGGATGTTTTGAAAGACCGGATGTATTGTGACGCGGTTGGCTCTGTTTCCCGCCGCTCTGCCCAAACTGTCATGCACGAAATCGTTGTCGTTCTGGCCAAGCTGCTTGCTCCCGTCATGCCTTTCACCACGGAAGAAACATGGGAGTTTCTTGGGAAAAAAGGCTCCATTCACATGGAGGAGTTTCCCGTGGCAAAACCTGTCAATTCTGCATTGAAAGAACGTTGGGCGAAAATTCTGGAACTGCGGGCCAGGGTGAACGAGCAGATCGAACCGGCCCGTCAGAAAAAGGAAATAGGAAAAAGTCTCGAAGCGGAAGTCACTCTTTCTGACACGGAATGGGAGGACGAAGACCAGGCCCTGTTGGAAGAAGTGCTTATTGTTTCCAGAGTCCGGCTGGAAAAAAGGAAAAAAGCCCCGATCCAGGTTGTGCGTTCAACAGGGCACAAGTGTGTGCGTTGCTGGAAATATTTCGACAGCCTGGGATCACATCCCGCCCACCCTGAACTATGTGTACGTTGCAGCACGGCTGTAACGGGCCTGGTTTAATCCCCTAAGGAGTTTCCCTATGTTCCGCATAAACAGACCGATTCTACGACAGGCTCAGAATGACCTGGGCTTTATTCCTGTCATCCATAACGAAGTGCAATATGGAGAAAGCTTGAGGCCTGTATGAGTTCCTATTGGCCCAAACCACGTCCGATTTTCTGGATCTTGTGCTCGCTGCTGTTGATCTCTGACCAGTGGAGCAAACGCTGGGTGCAGGAGAATTTCTGGGTGGGACAAAGCCGCGAAATCATACCAAACTTCCTGAATTTAACCTACGTCCTGAATGACGGCATGGCCTTCGGGCTTTTTCAGGGGAAAAATGTCCTGCTCGGGATCATCGTCACCTGCATCATGGCCGGGATGTTCTGGTATAGCCGGAACCTGAACTGGAAAAAAGCGGAGGTGAACATCATCGCGGCCATGATTGCCTCAGGTGCGGTGGGGAACCTGACCGACCGCATCCGCGTTGGACATGTTATCGACTTTGTGGATGTGAATCTTCAAATTTACCACTGGCCGGTATTCAATATCGCCGACAGCTGCATTTCCTTGAGCATGGTCTGGATTCTTTTCCGAATGTGGAAGATGCCACCGCAGGAATCCTCCGATGTCGGCAAGGTTCCTTGATTCGGTTTTTTATCCAGGCGACCTTCTGCCTGAGATTTTCCGACTCCTTACAATAGACGGATGCTCTCTCAGGAAGATTGAAGATCAAGCAGCAGGGATGGCTTCGGGTTTGATGTTCTTATGGAAATCTTCACCCTGTTCCGTTGCTGCCACATAGCCCTGGCGGATAACAAAATCTCCGAATTTTTCACCCTCGCTCCGTTCTTTGGCATAACGCTTCAGGATGGGCGAGAGGAGATCCTTGATTTCAGTGGCAAGTAAATCCTGCCGGTAAAGTTTGCTCAGGCGCTGGCCGGCATGGCCTCCTCCCAGATAGACATTGTAACGTCCGGGGCCGCGGCCGACGAAACCAATTTCGGAAATGAAGGGGCGTGCGCAGCCGTTGGGACAGCCGGTCATGCGGACGGTGATGGCATCGTGCCTCAGGCCGACCTCTTCCAGTATTGCTTCCAGATCGGTGATGACATCCGGGAGATAGCGTTCAGCTTCTGCTAGCGCCAAACCGCAGGTTGGCAGAGCCACGCAGGCGATCGAAGCCAGACGCAGGGCACTGCGTTCATGGCTTTGAGCCATGCCATATTTTTCCAACAGGGCCTCCACCTCGGAGCGTTTCTTGGCCGAAATGTTGGCGATGACCAGGTTTTGGTTGGCGGTGAGTCGGAAATCTCCATCATGGATTTTGGCTACCTCACGCAACCCGCTGCGCATCGGGTAGTCTTTGCTGTCGAGAACACGTCCGCCCTGGACAAAGAGGGTGTAGTGAAAATTTCCTTTTTCGTCCTCGACCCAGCCATAGCGGTCGCCGTTATCTTCAAACACATAAGGGCGGACAGGCTGTAGTTTGTAGCCAAGGTATTTGTTCAACTCGGTCAGGAACCAGTCCACACCGTGATCCTGGATGGTGTATTTTAAGCGGGCGTGTTTGCGGTCCGTGCGGTCGCCGAAGTCACGCTGCACCATCACCACTTTTTCCGCCACGTCCACCGCCTGTTCGGGGGTGCAGAAGCCAATGACATCGGCCAGCCGTGGGAAGGTGGCTTCGTTGCCATGGGTCATGCCCATGCCGCCACCGACTGCAACATTGTAACCGACGAGCTTTTCCTTTTCGACAATAGCGATGAACGAGAGGTCGTGGGCAAAGATGTCCACGTCATTGCTGGGTGGCACCGCGATGGTGATTTTGAATTTCCGTGGAAGGTAGGTTTTCCCGTAGATCGGTTCTTCTTCCACTTCGCTGCTATTGATTTTTTCGCCATCCAGCCAGATGTCATGATAGGCCCTTGTGTTGGGTGTCAAATGGGTGGAAATGTCCCGGGATAGTTTCAGCACCTGCTCGTGGATGCTAGAAAGGTGGGGGTTGGGATTGCACATGACATTGCGGTTCACGTCCCCGCAGGCTGAGATGGTGTCCAGGGCAGAATCGTTGATCTCTTTGATGGTCCGCTTGAGATTGGTTTTGATGATGCCATGAAGTTGGAAGGCCTGACGGGTGGTTAGTTTGATGGTGCCGTTGGCATAGGTGTCGGCAATCCTGTCGGTTTCGAGCCACTGTCTGGATGTCGCCACACCGCCGGGAACCCGGATGCGGAGCATGAAGGAGAAGGCTTTTTCCAAACGGTGTTTGCGCCGGTCAGCACGAAGGTCGCGGTCATCCTGTTGGTAGCTTCCGTGAAATTTGATCAGCTGCTGGTCATCTTCCGAAAGGGAGCCGGTTGAGAGGTCGGACAGACCTTCGGCGATGGTGCCACGCAGAAAGTTGGAGCGGGTTTTGATGCCTTCGTTGGCAGCGAGTTTTTGGTCTGACATAACTTGAAATTTTCTTATTTCTAATTCGAATTCTAATTTTAATTTTCCATCAATATACATCACGCTGGTAGCGTTTGGCTTTTTTCAGCTCATCGACATAGGCTTCGGCGGCTTCACGGGATTTTCCGCCCTCTTTTTCCACCACGGCAATGAGAGCCTGATGCACGTCATGGGCCATGCGGGAGGCATCACCGCAGACATAAAAGTGGGCACCGTCCTGGAGCCAGGTGTAAAGCTCTTTTGAGCGTTCGCGAATACGGTCCTGGACGTAGATTTTTTCGGGCTGATCCCGGGAGAAGGCGACGTCGAGTTTTGTCAGCGCACCATCCTTGAGATGTTCCTGCCACTCCAATTGGTAGAGGAAGTCGTAGGTGTAGCGTTGGTCTCCGAAGATAAGCCAGGACTTGCCTTTCTGGTTTTGCGCGGCGCGATGTTCGACAAAGGCCCGGAAGGGAGCTACGCCGGTTCCGGGTCCGATCATGATGATGGGGGTGTCGGCTGAGCTGGGCAGGCGGAAGTTTTTGTTGCTGTGGGTATAGACCGGCACCGTCTGCCCCTGCTTGACCAGATCCGCGAGATAGGTGGAGGCGACGCCTTTGCGGTTCAAACCGTGGGCGTTGTAACGGACGGATGCAACAGTCAGATGAACCTCGTCTGGATGGGCCAAAGGGCTGGATGCGATGGAGTAGAGACGCGGGGGCAGCTTCCGGAATAAGTCTGTTAAATCGGAAGAGTTGAGGCCTTTTTGGGCGAAATCATGGAGAGCATCCACAATCCAGCGGCCCCAAAGATAGTCCTTGAGCTTATCCTTCGCATCCTCGGCCAGCAAAGCGGCCAGCTCCTGACTTTGGGTGAGAGTCTGAAGTTTCGTCAGGATGGAACGGGAAAGTGCCGTGATTTCGAAATCTTCGCGCAGGGCATCTGCCAGGATTTTTTTGCCCTGATCTTTGACCTCGACTTCTTCGGTGCCGCTGAGTTTGGCGGCTTTCAGGATACCTTGCACCACATCGGGGGCATTGACCGGGATGACGGCAAGAGCATCGCCGGGTTCATAGCTCAGTCCGGAACCTTCGAGGGAAAGTTCATAGTGCAAGGTCTCCTTCGCGGAGCCCTTGCCGTTGAGGAGGATTTTTTCGAGAAGTTCGGAGGGGAAAGGCTTTTTCCTTCCGTAGCCGACTTCCGCTGTTTCCGTAACAAAGGAGGTAACCGTTGCCGAGGCGGTAGCAGCAGGTTCAAACGAACGGAGGGCGGAGTTGAGCCAGAGCTTGTGGGGGGTTTCGAACTCAAGATCACAATCCTGTCTGGGAAAGGTGCGTGTGGCTCCGAATTCTTCCAGGCGCGTGTCGACTTCTTTTCCGATCTGGCAAAACTTGGCGTAGGCTGTATCACCCAGGGCGCAAATGGAGTAACGAAGTTTGGGCAGGGCCAGCTTTTCCGTCATCAGTTGTTTATGGAATGACACGGCGGTCTCGGGGGCATCTCCATCACCCCAGGTGCTGACAATGACGAGTAGATTTTCAACCTTGGTCAATTCAGAAGGCGTGATGTCGGCCATGTTTTTGACCGTGGCTTTAAAGCCTTTGTTTTTCGCCTCTTTGGCGGAGAGATCGGCCAGCTTTTCGCAATTCCCAGATTCCGAACCGTAAAGAATCGTGAGTTTGGTCCCCGATGTTTGGGTAACCGCAGTATGGGCTGGAGCAGCAGAGTCCATGGAAAGGAATCCTGCCAGCCAGGCGCGTTGGACGGAAGTCAGCGTGCCGACGAGGACATCGAGATTTCGGCGTTGATCAGGTGAAAAAGGGGCGTGTTCTGGGAACATGGAATTAGAATGGGCTGTTGAGTGGGTTTACTATGTTTATGGGTTGTCTGAAAGGATATTAACGTGGACTTGTTTCGACTATTTGCAAGTATACCCATAAAAACAATAAAGTCTATAGACAAAATAGGGTATTTGGTGCGAAATTAGCTCCGTGCATGTTTTCCCGAGAAATAAGTCGTTGGCATGCGGATAAAAAAATGCAGCAGCACTGCGTGTTCCCCGGGCCATCAACAGCCTGCTGACGGCTTACAAGGAAATGCGTGTAGTTTCAGGCCCTTTTATCCTGCTGCATGGAAAGGTACGCCCGACAATGTTTAGATGAATCAACGAAGCAATTCTGAAGTGCAGGCGGATTCTAAAAGGGGATTTCACCCCGGCTTAATTGTCTTCAATCTGCTTAGATAAATGATATCCTCTAAAGAATGATTCATTTTTTGATTCATCAAGGGCTTCCGCCGTATTATTTGTTTATGGACCTGGGAATCACCGGGGTGAGTTCTGGACTACTCATGTCGCAAAAAAAGGAGCGGCCCTCCGGTTTCAATACGATTGTGGGGAGGCTCCTTCTCCCTCCGAAAGGATCTACAACGTTTCAGCCACCATGCTTTTCCCTATCCATGCCGTAACTTCGGCATCGGCACCGGCAGTAAAAAAGGACTGAGCGAGACCTCGGATCGAAAACTGGAAACGGACTGTTTTTTTTAATTTCACGCTATCCACGTTTGTTATGGCGTTGTATTCACGGCTTCGAACCAGGCTTTCCTGAGCCGGGCTGACAGGCTAAAAACGATTTTTAAAGCGCATACAGGCACCACCTTTCACTCTCCCCAATGGCTGAACCGAATCGATTGATCAAACTTGGCATCCTGACGATTGGGATCAACGTGGCCTTGATGCTGATCAAGATCGGTGTGGGCGTGTGGGGTAATTCCTATGCCTTGATTGCGGACGGGATTGAATCCGCCAGCGATATTATTTCCTCCCTTGTCACTTGGGCAGGATTTCATCTTTCGCTGCGGCCTCCCGACGAAAACCATCCTTATGGACATGGCAAAATTGAATCTCTGGCAGGGGTTTTCTCAGGTCTGTCCCTGTTGGCGGCTGCGGTATTCATCGCCTACCAGGCCATACTGGAAATTCATACCCCGCATCATGCCCCGGCTTGGTTCACACTGCCTGTGCTCTTGGCGGTGGTGGCGGTCAAATGGCTTTTATCCAGGCGCGTTCTTGCCGCAGGGAATGATCTGGAAAGCAATGCCTTGAAAGGGGATGCCTGGCATCATTTGTCGGATGCGATCACCTCGGCAGCTGTGGCGATCGGCATCACCGTTGCCCTCATCGGAGGGAAGGGTTACGAAATGGCGGACGATTGGGCTGCATTGATCGCTTGCCTTGTCATTGCCGTAAATGGAGGAAACATTGTGAAACATTCCCTGCACGATGTGCTGGACGGAAATGTTTCGAAGGAAATTTACAACGGGGTGAGGTCGGGTGCTGAATCCATCATTGGGGTGCAGGCCACGGAAAAGTGCCGGATCAGGAGGAGCGGGATCGGTTTGTTCATCGATCTACATGTTATGGTGGATCCTCTGATGACCGTGGAGGATTCCCACCGGATCGGTCATGAGGTCAAAGCATTCCTGATGAAACAAAACACCAGGATTCTGGATGTAATCATCCACATCGAGCCCACGCAGGACTCCGCCGTTGCTTCCGCTGTGAAGCCCTCGTAGAACAGCCGGATTGGTGCGTTGAGTGGACTGTCCCAGATACTGTGCTAAAAGAGGAACATGTCCCGCTGGTTTAAGATTGCTCTGGCCACAGTTGTCTTCGGACTTTCAGGGATCGTTCTTTGCTGTTTTGTATTAAGCCGACCTTGTTCCAGCGGGCAGGCCGTGTTCCGGCCGGGTGCCGACCTGCGCGAGCTCCAGTCCCTTGCCGATTTGGGTGAGGTCATTGACAGATGGAGGGATGTTCCTGTCAGGGCCAACGGTATTCACTATAACCAGAGCCATGGCCGCCACGTCGGCCCGGACGGCTATTATTACGGACGGCAATGGCAGTGCGTTGAATACGTTAAGCGGTTTTACTATGACAGTCTGGACCATGCCTTTCCTGATGGCATGGGTCATGCCAAGACCTTCTTTGATCCCGCGATCGCCCATGGGGCACTCAACCCAAAACGTGGACTTCTCCAGTTTACCAATGGAAGTGGCGAGTCCCCACGCCTCGACGACCTGTTGGTCTGGACTCAAGGAAACTACGGGCATGTCGCCATCGTCTCGAAAGTGGATGAGGGGTTCATGGAAGTAGTGCAACAGAATGTCAGGGAGGGCAGCCGCAAAAGGTTGAACCTGGGTGATGCCAAGGAAGGCTATCGAATCAGTGGCTGGGGAGATCCGGCGGGGTTCTTGCGGCGCTCCGAATAATGATTGGCCCCAGGATGCTATATGAAACTTATCTCCTATTTCATCATGGAGAAGCTAACTTTTCCCAAGTGTCAGGATGTGTGGGGGTGTTTCGGATTGTCCGCCGTAGCTTTAGCGAAGGGTTATGAAACGCCGGTCTAATGGCCTTCGAAATTATTGCCTCTCCGCATCCACCCGGGCTTTTGCGGCAACAGCATCGGCTTCCGCCTTCTTTTTATCGGCATCGAGGCGGGCCTGGTCGGTTACCCGGTCAGCTTCAATGTTTGCCTTGTCGACCAGGGCGTTGATGTCTGTCTGAACCGTTGCATCTTTGGCCTGCACATTCACCGCTTCTTTGCGATCCTCAATCGTATTCAACGTGGACTGCTTTTGTTTGTCGATTTCGGCTTTTTCTTTGCTACAGGAAACGATCGTTAGAGAGCAAAGAACCAGGAGAGCAAATGGAGCGTATTTCATAGGAATCCCACTATTACCGCATATCGACAGACCTGCCATAGGGTGAAACCCTGCCCCGAAGCGTAGTCCCAGAAGGGAGTTGCAAACGGGATCAATTGTTGACTGCGGACAAAGCATGGTAAGGACATTAACTTGTATAGTCGACGAGCAGAGGTCCAGACTTTGAAGGGTTGCCTCCATGGATGCACCTGCTGACGCTGTCATAACAACTTTTGCAGATCTCTTGAATCGGTCAGTAGTCTGTGTATGCCTTATAAGTAACTACAAAGACTGTCTCGATAGATCTGGGGGCTTATGAAGTTCTGGACTGGG
>JBBSCO010000038.1:0-28941 GCA_038250235.1 Methylacidiphilales bacterium
AAAAGAGCTGCGTCTGGTCGTTCTGGGAGGACCCGGCTCAGGCAAAGGAACCCAGGGACAAATCATTTCCTCATTGTTGGGACTGAAACATCTTTCCACCGGAGAATACTTTCGCGACCACATCCAGCGAGGCACGGAACTAGGTATCCTGGCCCAACGTTACATCGGCCGCGGCATGCTTGTTCCCGATGAGGTGGCTTCCCGCCTGCTCAGGGACATCCTGCAGCAGCTGCCACCGGCTGAAGGCTTCATCCTCGACGGATATCCCCGCTCCCTTCCACAGGCCCGGGATTTGGCAGAACTTCTCCAGAAGGGGGAAAAAAAGCTCGACGCCGTTTTTTATCTCAAGGTTTCCGATGAAGAAATCGTCAGGCGGCTGGAAGGAAGACTGGTCTGCCGCAACTGCCAGAAATCCTTCCACATCAAGTTCCAGCCGCCTGCCAGTAAAGGCATCTGTGACCATTGCGGTGGGCCTCTGTTCCGCCGCGATGACGACAACCCGGCAACCATCCGGCAACGACTCCTCGTTTTCCATGAAATGACAGAACCGCTGATCGCCTTCTACAAGGAAAGCGGGCTACTCCGGGAAATAGACGCCGAAGGTCTTCCCGCAGAGGTGAAAAAGAAAGTGGAATCCGCCGCCCAATCATTGGCCCCGATTACCAGATAGTCAGGGGATTCCAAGCAGCCTCTGGATCAGCCGCCGCTTTCCGCCTTTTTTTGCTGGCCCTAATAACTACGGGAATCGTTGGCATTCTCGTAGTAATTGATATAGGCGCGGTTCAGGACCCGGTATCCGCCCGGGGTGGGATAATTTCCAGTAAAATACCAATCGCCGCTATGATTGGGCAATGCCTTGTGCAGATTTTCGATGCTTTGAAAAAGGATCTTCACCTCACCCCGCCAGTTGTCCAGCTTGGGTGTCACCAACTGCGAAATCCGGTCGGAAATCTGCTGACAGCTGAAGCGCTCGTAAATTCGTTTCACATGATTTTGCATCTGCACAGAGGGCTTGTCCGCCTGCTCCAGACAGGATTGATAAACTTCGCGGATCAATTCCTCCTGGCCGTTTTCTTTCAACAGTGAGATGGCCGCCTGGAAAGCAATGAACTTGCCCAGTTGCGACATATCGATCCCGTAACAGTCCGGATAACGGATCTGTGGGGCGGTCGAGGCAAAGACGATCTTTTTCGGGTTCAGACGCGACAGGATCTTGATGACAGAATTTTTCAGGGTGGTGCCACGCACAATGGAGTCATCAATACAGACCAGGGTATCGTGCGGGGTGATCGTGCCGTAGGAGATGTCGTACACGTGCGAGGAAAGGTGGTTGCGTCCGTTTTCCTGGCTGATGAAGGTGCGGAGCTTGATGTCCTTGTGGGCCACTTTTTCCGTGCGGGGCCAGCCTTTCATGATGAGCGGATCAAGAAATTTTTCATCCAGGACGCCTTCTTTGGCCGCTTGCAGGATCAGGTCGCGCACACTCAGGCGACGTCGCAGCCGCAGTTCCTGCATCAGACCGAAGTAGGCTGTCTCAGCCGTGTTAGGAATAAAGCTGATGACTGAATTGTCAAAATCGCTGTTGATTTCGTGCAGGATCTGGTCACTCAGCAGCGCTCCCAGTTTCTTGCGTTCCTGATAAATATCCTGATCGTTTCCGCGCGAAAAATAAATCCGCTCAAACGAACACTGCTTCAGTGTTCCGGGGGTGGTAAAAGGTTCCTCGAAACTCGAACCGTCTTTTTTGACCACCACCACATGACCGGGCCGGACTTCCCGCACTTGGCTCAAATCCAGATCAAACACCGTCATAAGGGGCGCACGCTCGGATGCGAAGGCGATGACTTCGTCGTTTTGGAAATAGAAGAAAGGCCGTATACCCTGGGGATCACGCAGGCCGAAGCAGTCGCCGTTTCCAACAATTCCCGCCAGGCTGTAACCGCCATCCCAACCCTTGGAGGCATTCCGGATGATGTCCGGCAGATGGAGGTCTTCGCTGATGCGGTGGGCGATATCCGCTCCTTTCATCCCATCATCCCGATACTGGCGATAAAGCGCATCGTGATCCTGATCCAGTTGGAACCCGATCTCTTCCAAAAGCGTCTGCGTATCCGTGCTGAAAATCGGATGTTGGCCAAGGTCGATGAGATGTTTGTTCATCTCGTGGTCATTGGTGATGTTGAAATTTCCTGCCAGTAGCAGATTCTTCGTCGGCCAGTTGCTGCGTCGGAAATAAGGATGACAACAGCCGATGTTGTAACCGCCGGAAGTGCCGTAGCGGAGATGACCGATGTAGATTTCCGCGCCGTAATCAAAGTTCTCTTTGACCGTAATGGCGAATTCCGGGTGCACGGTGCCTTCACGAACCAGTTTGTTGTAATCCTTGAAGATCCCGTTGAAGATGCGATCCAAGGGATTGCTGCGCATCTCGCGCTCGCGGAAAATGTAGGGATAACCCGCTTTGACATCCAGTTTGACCGCACCCACACCCGCCCCGTCCTGGCCGCGATTGTGTTGTTTCTCCATCAGGAGGTAGAGCTTGAGAAGACCCCAGAGCGGAGTGTCGTATTTTTCGTAGTAATACGAAAGGGGTTTGAGCAGCCGCACCATGGCCACACCGCATTCATGTTTGATCGGGTCGCTCATGAATCCTGAAAAGTGAACGGGCGCATAGGGGAGAAGGGATCAATTTAGTCAGAACTGCCATGCCGACAAGATTCTTCCGCGTGCGCTCCCCTTTTTTTACCGGAAGGATCGGGCTTTTTCAGGTATCACTGCTTAATTTCAGGATATACCTGGTAAAATCCGGATCTTCCCCTTCCAGAATCTCATCCAAGGAGATCCGGAAATCCTCCCTCCGGCACCATTCCCGCATGTAATCCTCCCAGGAAGACCACAAGCGACGGGTATGAAAATCCATTTCTTCCTCAAAAACCAGGAGATAGGCCCTCTCAAAGAGCGAAATCAGTATGCCGAAAATGGCCTGTCTCCTTTCTTTCTGTTCCTCTGTCAACTCCTTGTCCGGCTTCGTGTTCCGCAACAGTTGGAGATCTGCATTATCCAGAACCAATTTCAAAAACTCCCGGTATTCATCCGACAGGCGTTGATAAATCTCTTCCTGCTCACCCTGCCGTTCTTTGCGCTGTTCCAGCAGAAAAACTGTAATGGCTAAGGGAAGACCCACCACGGTCACCACATAACTGGCCATTTCCCAGGCTTCCAACGAATTCATCCTTTCAGTATAGAATTCACAACGACTCCTGTCTACCGCCTTTACCCCAGGCAGTGAGCCCTAAACCCCTAAACCTGAGCCCCCAACACGCAGCCGACCCATCCCTTCCATGACATGTTACATGTTTGCGTAGGACACACCCCCCAATTCAGGGTTGCCAAGCCCTGTCCAAACCGTTAATCAGAAGCTTCAATGCCTTCTGGCCCAAAAAAAATCCTCATCCTTACTGCCGGCTTTGGCGAAGGCCACAACACCGCCGCCCGCAACGTCCGCCAAGGACTCCTCCATGTTGGTGGGGATCAGGTCAAAGCCGACGTGCTTGACTGTTTAGCCCTGACCTACGGCGAGGCCAACGAGTTTACCCGGAAACTCTACATCGGAGCCATCAATGAAACACCCAAAGTCTGGCAAGGCTTCTATAACATGCTCGACAAGACCAGGATATTTGAACAGACCCTCTTCAGCATGCGTAAACTGGAGCGCAACCTCGGCGTCCTGATGGAAGAAAAAAAGCCCGACATCGTTTGCACCACCTACCCCATTTACGCTTTCCTCTTCAACCGCCTCTACCCGGATCCGGCCAAACGCCCCTTCCGCCTGGTCAACATCGTCACCGACTCCATCTCGGTCAACTCCCTCTGGTATCGCAGCCCATCGGACGAGTGGCTTGTTCCCAACACCCAGACCTCCGAGGTCATGATCCAGGCCGGGGTTCCCGCTGACCGCCTCAAAGTCTTCGGCTTCCCGGTTCAGTTGGATTTCCATCTCTGCGACAAAAAACAAATCCCGCCCGACCCTGCCACCGAGATCCCCCGCATTCTCTACATCATCAACTCCGGTAAACTCAAAGCCCCCGACACCGTCCGGGCCCTGCTGGACGCCACCCCCGCCAGGCTCACCATTTCCGTTGGACGCGACCAGACACTGCGCAGCCTCATCGAAGAAGTGACTTCCGCCTATCCCGGACGGGTGGAACTTCTGGGTTGGACCGATCAGATGCCCCGGATGATGATGACCCACAACCTCATCATCACCAAAGCCGGAGGGGCCACTGTCCAGGAGGCCCTCGCGGCCTGCTGCCCCCTCATTATCAACCAGGTCGTTCCCGGCCAGGAAGAAGGAAACTGGGAATTGATCCGCTGCATTGAAGGAGGCGCTCTGGCCTCCAACCCGCAGGAAGTTGCGGACTGGACCAAAAAGGCTTTCGCTGATAACGCTGCTCTGGCCAAACGCTGGCAAGCAAATCTCCGTGCCTCCTGCCGCGCCGACTCCTCCCTCCTGATCGCCAGGCACCTCCTCTCTTCCACTCCCTGACCACTATCTCTACCTCTACCTCTACCTCTACCTCTACCTCTACCTCTACCTCCCCCCCACCCCTAACCCTACCCCCAGGCCCCTTGCTCCGGGCAGCATTCAACCCTTTGGTGCTTCTTCGTTGCCTTTATTCTGAAAATCTTTCACTTTAGCCTTGATGGACGACTTTCCAACGCCTGCAGCCCCCAAGCCTGATCTTCCTGAGATCGTCCCCTTGCAACGCCAGAAAAGCACCCGCTTCGATACCCGTAAACTCCGCGTCACCACCAGCAACGTCAACGTCGACTTCATCAACACCGGCGGCGTCCCCTCCTACAATTTCCAGCCCGGCTCCAACTTCAGCCATTATAAAATTCTCCAGGCCCAGGATCTCAGCTCCCACGAAGCAGAATCATGGCTGGCCGAAGACACCCGCACTTCCAAGGTCGTCCTCGTACGTGTCTACCGCCGCGGCATAACACCCAGGCTGGAAATTCTCGATACCTTGCGCCTGATGAAAGGTCAGGGAGTTTCCGAAATCTACGAGGTTGGTCAGATTCAGGGACAACATTTCGAAGTAGTCGAGCGCGTTACCTTCGGCTCTCTCCGGGATTATATGGACACCCATAAACTGAAGGAAAACGATGTGCGAGGCATTCTTTCCGACATGTCACCAGTGCTGACCCAATTGCACCAATTTGGTATTTTTCATCAGAACATCTGTGCCGATAGCATCCTGCTCCGTAGTTCCTCACCCCTCAAGTTCATCCTCAGCAATTTTTCCCTGGCCGCCCTCGGGGAACAATCCACCCCGGACTCCGCCAAGAAACGCGCCCTCTTCAATACCGCCCCCGAAGCCCTATCCGGACCTCCCAACAAATCCTCCGACTGGTGGAGCCTGGGTATGTTGGTGCTGGAAGCCCTGCTCGGACAGCATCCCTTCAAGGGCATGTCGGAAACAGACATGCTTTTCAAAATCGTTTCCCAGGACATCCAGATCCCCACCCTCATCCCGGACGACTGGGTAGTTCTTCTCAAAGGCCTGCTTAACCGCGACCCCATCCGCCGTTGGCAGGACATGGAAGTCAACGACTGGCTCAAGGGTAGCAAACAGATGGTCAGCAGCTTGGAATTTGAGTCGCTGACCCAGGCCAAATCCTTCGCCTATAAGCCCCTTACTTTTCTCGGCTCCTCCTACACCGAGCTGCCCAGCCTGGCCCACGCCCTTTCTTCCCATTGGGACTCCGCTCTCCTGCTGCTTCAAAGCGGTTCCCTGGAGTCCTGGTTCAAAGGGGATTTTTACGATCCGGAACGCCAACAAAAATTCGACCAGATCGTGCACGACCGGAATATGAACCAGGATCAGATTCTCATGGCTGTCCTGCTTCTGTTCTCCCCCTCCATGCCCCTGTCCTACCGCAACGAACTCGTCCACATTGAGTGGTTGTCCAAACATCCCGCCTTCGCCCAGAACTTCTTCGAAAGCACACTTCCCTCCTGGATCAGCAAACTCAACCAGGAGCCGGCCTTCGAGGAATGGCAGGGATTCCGTCTCGAACTCCACTCCCAACTCCAGACTTTCCAGGTCGCCTGCGACCCGCTCAAAATAGAGGAATACACTCTGACCGATGCCGCTGACCTGAACCGGCTCCATGCCCAATTCTGCCGCCGCTTCGTCTCCTCCAAAATTCCCGAACTCGCCGAAATCCTTTCCCGTAAACAGGCCGACCTGGCCGAAACCGTCCTTCTTCTCTCCGCCAACGAAGACCAATTCCTCACCCAGGAAGAAGTGCTCTCCGTCAAGAACCGCGAGGAAATGGGCCGGTTCATGAACTACCTTTTTGCCTTTGATCTTCCCATGGATTACAGCCGGGTGCAGGAACTCCTTGCCATCCATCCCGAGGCCAAATTGAAGGAACTCTTCCTACAACGCCGCAGCGGCTTCAACGGTTCCGAACATCCCCTACTCAACCGCATCCATCACAAGGACGATCCAGCCCCCGTGGAAAGCATCGCCTACCTCATCACAGACGATTCCTATCTTCTAATTAAGCCCAAAGAACAACGCGGCCTGGCCAAAGTCTTCAGCGGCATCAAACGCCTTACCCGCAAAGAACGCGACAACTCCCTGGAGCCCGTTACCAAAATCCCGCTGCCTCCCCTCACAGGCAAAGTCCTCCAGATGCTCTTCACTCCGGACAACCTGGAAATCATTGTCCTGATGGAGAAGGGCTGCATCCTGGGTTTCAGCACGAAGGACGGTTCCCTTCTGCAGACCTACCAGGCCGAAGGTGAACCTTACGAGTTCATCAACCTCTCCCTCCAAGGCAGCTACCTCGCGGCAGCCGCGTCCGGCGTGGACCATCGTATCCACCTTTGGGACCGGCGGGGCAACCGTGGTAAATTCTATCTCGGTGGCAACCTGAATGAAATCCATGCCATAGCCTTCTCCAATGACGAGACAGAACTTTTCAGCGGAGGTGTTGAACGACTTGTCAGGGGATGGAATTTGCAGACCGGAGAGCTCACCACCAAATACGAAGGACACACCTTCACCATCACCCAACTGGCCACCAACAGGCTTTACGACCACCTTTACTCCTCCAGCGCCGACGGCAATCTGGTCGCTTGGAACAACCGGGACGAGCATGAACTCTTTCGCCGGGAGGAACACCTCTTTGTTGGTAAACTGCTTTTTTCCACTGACGGTAAAATCGGCATCAGCGTCTGTCTGCGTTCTGACCCGGACCACACCATCCGTTTCCACTACTGGGACAGCGCTACCGCCGAAGAAATCCAGAAAATTGCCTTCAGCCATCCCGGTGAATCCCGCGAGATCGTCTATGACGTGAGCCCCTCACTTGACTACTTCATCATTTCGGAGGAGGACAGCATGGTGCTCGTATCCTTGCAGGGAGAAGGCAACTTGTTGCGCTGGAAACTCGGAAAAGACCAGAATCCCTACACGAAAATTTCCTTTTCCGGTCATGGACTGCGCCTCTGCACCTGTAACGGTAAAAATGAACTCGCCCTCTGGAACCTCTACGAAATCTACGAGCTGGAGTAACTGCTTGCCGGCCAGCATAACGCGCCATTGTAAAAATCTTTTCTAGTGTTTAGGAAATGGTTTCATCAGAATTAGTGGCCTCGATCTCAGACCGTCTTCTACCCTAACCAACGACGCATAGAGAGCGCTGCTAAAGCGGAATTTCATTTGTTAAATTAGTCCGGGGCCCTGACCCTGAAGTTCCTTCATCTCCGAACCATCTTCTGACAGAAAACTAATCCACTTTCCGGAGTTGTAATGTGTCGATGACGCGGTCACTCGCCAGGGCGTTTGTGATGACAACGAGCCAATTACCACTCTCGCACCAGTTTTTTTGTTTTAGATACTGAATGGCATCCAGAATGGTTTTTTCCGGGTCTTCGGAAAATTTGATCAGGAAGGGTTCTACCCCCCAGGGCAGGAGAAGCTGCCGGAAAACAGATTCGACATCGGTAAACGCATAGATCGGCACACCCCGCGGGCGAAGGGCTCCCAGGACGTAGGCGAGGTGACCGCTGCGGGTAAAGACAACAATCGCCGAATTGCCCAGATCCTGCGCCAGCACCGCAGCGGAGCGCAGCATCTTGGCCTTGGGCTGCTCCAAAACCATGGTGTGATTCAATTCGCCGCTGACCGAGGGCTCTATGCTCTCAATGATATTCTTCAAAACCTGCACGGTTTCCAAAGGATAAAGACCCGTCGTGGTTTCACCCGACAACATGACGGCATCGGCCTGCTCGCGGACCGCATTGGACACGTCGGAGATTTCAGCCCGCGTCGGCATGGGTGATGAAATCATGGTCTCCAACAAATGAGTGGCGATAATGACGGGCTTACCCTCGGCCTGGCAGGCTTTGACCAGCTCGGTCTGAACCAGAGGCAATCTCTGATAGTCGATTTCGATTCCCAGATCTCCTCGCGCGACCATGATTGCGTCTGCCTCTTTGATGATTTCGCGCATATTGCGCACCCCGGCTTGGTCTTCGATCTTGGCGATGATTTTTGCGGCGGATCCTAGCTGATCCAGCAGTTTTCTCAGGGTGCGGATGTCCTCGGCCTGACGCACAAAGGACAGGGCCACAAAATCAATTCCTGCCTTTACCCCTGCCTTGAGATCTTCTTCATCCTTGCTCGTGAGGCAGGGCAGGTTGACAAAAACACCGGGCAGATTGATGTGCCGCTTCGAACCGAGCATTCCGGGGGTAAGCACAGCGCAACGGATATGGGTTTCTGTTTTCTCTTCCACCCGCATGCGGATCAGGCCGCTGTCCACCAGAACCGTGGCCCCGATTATCAGATCATTTGCCAATCCGGGATAATTGACGGAAACGGCGGGAATATCCCCTGTGGGTGCGACACCTTCGATGTGGAATTCGAACAGGTCGCCCGTCCTGAGTTCGACCGCCTTGGCGACCACGCCGGTTCGTATTTCAGGGCCTTTGACATCCATCATGACGGCGACATGACGGCCGACTTCCGTTGAGGTCTCGCGGATGAACCACATGGCGTTGGCCACCCATTGATGGGAGCCGTGGGCCATGTTGAGGCGGAGAATATCCACCCCGGCCACTATAAGTTTGACCAACATTTCCTTGGATTCCGTAGCGGGGCCGAGGGTGGCGATGATTTTGGTTTGTCGAAAATAAGTGGACATGAGGAGTTACGCTGAACAAAGCAGTTTTAGGGCCAGGGAGGTGATTAAAGCTAAAAGTTCAAAGGTTGAAAGTGGAAAACCTAAACCATCCTTAAACCGGAGAACTCGATTAATTCTGTGCTTAAAGTCCCAACACTTAATCCCGCTTATTTGCTCATGGTTGTTTCCGGCTTACATACAAACATGTCCGAACGGCTAAAAGCCCTTCAGCTTGTCTGGTTTAAACGGGATCTGCGTATCCGGGATCATGCCCCTTTGTGCGAAGCGGCCGAACACGGTCCGGTGCTTTGCCTTTATCTTTATGAACAAGAGTTATTGCAGGCCCGGGATTTTTCCAGTTCCCATCTTTTGTTTATCAACCAATCGCTGGCCGAACTTGAGCTCGAACTGAAACAGCGCGGGTCGTGCCTGCTCATCCGGCGGGGAGAAGCCGTGGATGCGTTGCAACAGCTTTGGCACGAGTGCCATTTCCAAAGGTTATGGTCACATGCCGAAACAGGCAATGCAGTGACTTACCAACGGGACTTGCGGGTCGCGGATTGGTGCCGCTCGCGGGGGATTACCTGGGAGGAGCGGAGACAGGACGGGGTTGTCCGCCGTTTAAAAACCCGCAACGGATGGGCTCTCCGCTGGGAAGAACGCATGTCACAACCTCTCCTCCCCGCACCCCCGCTGCTCCGCACCCCTAACTATCTGATCAGCGAAGGTATTCTGGCACCTGCCCAGCTCGGTCTTGAATCCAGCACCCAACCCGGAGCCCAACCAGGCGGAGAAATGCCCGCCCACGAAACCCTGCACTCCTTTCTCAACCACCGCGGAGTGAATTACCGGGCGGACATGTCCAGTCCGGTCACAGGCTGGGCAGGCTGTTCCCGGCTCAGCCCTTATCTGGCCTGGGGCTGTATTTCTCTACGGACGGTGGCAAGGGCCGCTTCCTGCCGCTTGGAAGAACTTCGTTCCCTGCGCGAAGTGGGTGATCCTATGGACAGGCGTTGGTTTGGATCGCTGCGCAGTTTCGAGGCCCGCCTGCGCTGGCACTGTCACTTTATGCAGAAGCTGGAAGATGAACCCCGTATTGAGTTCGAGAATTTTGTCCGGGCCTACGATGGTTTAAGAGAAAGCTTCACGGCCTCGCAAGAGGGGCAGGACCGACTGCATTCCTGGATCAGGGGACAAACCGGCTACCCCATGATTGATGCCTGTCTGCGCTGTGTCCACGAAACCGGATGGCTCAATTTCCGGATGCGCGCCATGGTGGCCAGCTTTGCCTCTTATTATCTGGGCCTGCATTGGAGGCCAACCGGACTCTGGTTGGGTCGGCAGTTTTTGGATTTTGAACCTGGTATTCATTGGAGCCAGTTTCAGATGCAGAGCGGTACAACCGGAATCAATGTCTTACGCATCTATTCTCCTGCCAAACAAGCCCGCGATCATGATCCGGAAGGTTTGTTCATCCGTTGTTGGGTGCCCGAGCTGGACAAGGTTCCGCTCACCCATCTGCCTCGACCCGATCTGATGAGTGCACAAGAACAACAGGAGAGCAGCTGCCGCATAGGGAGGGACTACCCGGCCCCCCTTGTGGATCCGGTTACAGCCCCGCGGGAATCCAAAGCCCGGATCACGGAACTCCGGCGACAGGTCGGGACGCGGGCCGAGGCCAAACGCGTGCTGCTAAAGCACGGGAGCAGGAAGAAAACTTCTCTGCGAAAAAAAAATTCCGGAAAAACGGTTGTTGCACCACCCGATCCGCAAGATTTTCTGCCCGGACTGGACAGCTCCTGGTATAAGGTGACTCCATGATGGGTTAACAGAACTTTTTGATCAATAACGAGAAGTCAATAGACCACCGTTACCGGTGTTCCCATGGGTGTGTTTTCGTAAAAGGTTCTGGCCATACTAGGGGGCAGACGCAGGCATCCGTGGGAAGCAGCATAACCAGGCACATGGCCGGCATGAAAACCAATGCCATTGCTGATCCGCATGAAGTAAGGCATTTTGGCTCCGGAGAAGCTGGTTCCTTCCGGTGCTTTGTCCAGGAAGCTGTCGACATCCTTTTTCACTATCTTTCCGCTGGCATCCACGAAGTCTCCATATTGGTTGGATCTGTAATCTTTGACTTTCTGGATCACTTTGAAGTTGCCCGTAGGCGTTGGAAATTGTTGGCGGCCACTGGCAATGGGGGAGGATCCGACTTCAGACCCGTTGACATAAAAAGTCGCACGTTGTTGGGAAAGTTTAACCACAATCCTGCGTTGCCCTTCCTTGCCTTCCCCTTTCCAATGGGAGCTGAGATTTGCTTTCCGCTTATCCCCCTTTTGGGGAATCGAGGTTGTGGTGGAACAGGTACTCAGAAAAAGGGAAATTCCAAGAAGGAATAACCAGTGACCAAAAAAGCGAGAGATACGTTTAAAATGGGACATGATACTTACTTTACAGTTTCGGACCGATTCTGAAAGGTCTTTTACATTCCGGTACAGCCACCTTGATCACACTGGCAACCCATTTTTACTTTGAAGAAACTTTGTTGCAATAAACTCTTTTTAAGCATTTTTATGTTATTGTTTCCGGCCTGGAAACAGGATTACAGTAATAGCATGAATCGCCGACTCCTTATTCCCAGTTTCCTCACACTTCTCTTGGCCTTTGGCTTGAACGCCGCCACAGTCAAAGACCGCGAAGAGATGGAAAAGAGTTCGCGCTGTATCTATAATGACTGGCAATAAGGCTTTAAGGAAGCAAAACGCAGTGGTAAACCCCTGGTTGTTGTCTTGCTCTGCGTACCTTGTCCGGCCTGTGCGGGCATCGATGCCCCGGTGCTCAGTGAAAATGATATCACGACCCTTCTTGACCAGTTTGTCTGCGTTCGGGTGCTTAACGCCAATGCCCTGGATCTGAATTTGTTCCAGTTCGACTACGACCTGTCTTTTTCTACCCTCTTTTCCAACGCAGACGGCACAGTTTACGAACGCTACGGCTCATGGCGGCATTAAAAAGATCCTTTGGACAAAACAACCGTCGGCTATAAAGCTGCCAAGGAAACTGTGCTGGCCCTGAACCGCGATTATCCAGCCAACAAAAGCCACCTTTCCGGAAAACAGGGTTTTCCTGTCTCCTGTAAAACCCCAGTTGAAATTTCGGATCTTAAGGACAAATACACCAATGAATTGGACTGGAATGCCAATTGGGTAAAGAGCTGTGTTCATTGCCACCAGATCAGCGGTGCCTTCCGCAGTTCCTACCGTGACAAAAAGGATGCCATTCCCACCTCACTGATCCACCCGTGGCCGGGCCCCAAAACCCTTGGCTTTTCCCCTTCCGCAGACCCGGTGGCCGGCGTTGACCCTGTGGAACTCGGATCCATCGCAGCAACAGCCGGACTTGAACCCGGTGCCGCGTTCCTCTCCAAGGACGGCCTGCACCCCGTCTCCTTCGCGGATGTCAGTTGGGCACTGTCCCGCGCCCCCGATACCGGCTCCCTCAACGCCGTAGTGAGGCAGGGGAACGAAACCAAAAAATATTATTTTTAGCCTGCCCGCTGACTGGCGGCGTAAGTCGGACCTTTTAAGACGCGTTGGCACCCGGCCTCTTCGTGGTATGGCCAGCGGCGGACTCTGTCGAAAGACCTCAGGGACAACGATCGCAACACCCTCTCCATCGAGCCTCAAGCCCCGCCTTTCCGCGCCAGAAGCGTGGGCCAATACGGCAAACACGCCGCAGCCAAAAATGCCGGCTTCCTGAAAGACGATGTGATCGTGGTAATCGACGGCTTTACCAGGCGCATGTCGGAAGGGGAATTTTGGTCGCATCCTCCAGAATCACCCGCCGGGCGATAAGGTCAAGGTGACGGTCCTGCGGGGCCAGGAAAAAATGAAGATTGTGCTACCCGTGCAATAGGGGTAATTCGCCGGTATAGTATCCGCAGCTTCGTTCCCCTCCTGGACTGAATCCTTTAATGGCAACGAAGCGAATTTCGGAATTCACGCGACGACTGCCCCACTAGACGCCGGAATGTTTTTGAAAAATGAGCTTCATCGCAAAATCCCAGCATATCGGCCAGTTCCTTGTTCGTGAGACGTTTACTCTGCAATAGTTGCTTGGCCCGCTTGATACGCAACGTTTCACGGTAACGGCCCGGGGGAACGCCCGTGTGTTGGACAAACCGTTTACGGAAGTTTTCGTAGCCCATGCCCAACTGTCTGGCGACCCGCTGCCCTCCGGAATCCTCCCCGGACATGCCTTGATCCAGAAGGCGGCAGGCCTGTTCTATCCATTGCTCCTCCCCGCTTTTACGGACGGAGTGACGGGTCAATATCCGGGCCAGCCATTGTTGCCACAGGGTTAGGGCCTCGAGGGACGAAGTTTCCTTTTTTCCCAATTGCCGGAAAACCATGGCCAGTTCTTTCCACCAAAAGGCCACAGGTTCCAAGGTTCCCACCGGCCTCGCCGCGTCGAAAATACCGCAGGCACGCCATTGCTCGAACACCGCACCCTGAAAACACACATGAACTTCGTTCCAGTGCTCCCCCTTCCTGGGTCCGTAGTGATGAGCCAGCTCCGGAAAGACCATGATCCAGTTTCCCGTCTCCACTTCCTGCCGTGTTCCCAAAGAATCCTCATAGATACCGGATCCTTCCACCAGATACACAAAAGCCCACTGCCCATAAACACGCTGGCGAATATTTCCTGCGCCCCGGCTGTTGCAAAGAGACCCGGCAATCGTAACTCGGCCCAGACTGCATTCGCCGGACGGGACTGTGAACAGCTGATTTTTCCATGCCTTTAGTGTTGTTGGACCCATTACCAAGATCTACATGTTTTCTCCCAGGGAGACAATGGTAATACCTATGCGTTCTGCGATGCTGCGCTCATGATCAACACTCTGATACCCGCCCTGCGGTCCTGTGGCCATGACCTGAACATGGATGACCATTCCTTCGGCGAGCTTTCTGACTCCTCCAGCCATCTGGGAGATTCCGCCGCCCTAAACCGCCGCATGGACGAGGACGGTTATCTTTTGTTGCGCGGATTGCTCCCCAAAGACCTTGTCCTGGCGGCTCGACATTCCCTGGTTTCCAAACTGGAATTACGTGGGGTTCTGGAACCAGGAACAAACCCCATGGATGGCATCCTGAAAGAAGGCACCGACATCCGCTTCCTACCGGAAATCGCCCGGAAAGACGACGCCGTTTACCGGGTAGTCTTCGGCCCTGAGATCAAATCCTTTTATACGCAGTTCCTTGACGGAAGTATCCGGCACTTTGATTTTGTCTGGCTGCGGGCTATGGGCTTCGGCCAGGGTACCAAGCCGCATTGTGATATTGTTTATATGGGCAGGGGCACCCATCGGCTGTTTACGGCCTGGATTCCCTACGGGCCGGTTTCTTATAAGCTGGGCGGGCTGATGGTCCTGGAAAAATCACATTTGCAGGCGGACCGGATCCAGAACTATCTGAAGTCGGACGTGGATACCTTCTGCAGCAACCAACCCGGCCGCGACGGTTGGAAACGCATGGCCGGAAACCTTTCTTCCAATCCCGCTTCCCTCCAGGAAAAATTAGGTGGTCGCTGGCTGACAGCTGAATATGAGATGGGCGACCTCCTCACTTTCCGTATGGACATGGTTCATGCCAGCACAGACAACACGACGAACCGCGTCCGGCTTTCCACTGACACACGTTATCAAAGCTCGGACGAGCCTGTGGATGACCGCTGGATCGGGGATAATCCGGTCGGACACGGCCAGGCCGGAAAACGC
The DNA here is from genome assembly GCA_038250235.1 of Methylacidiphilales bacterium. Lineage (GTDB taxonomy): Bacteria > Verrucomicrobiota > Verrucomicrobiia > Methylacidiphilales > JAAUTS01 > JAAUTS01. The sequence continues at coordinate 14,981 of JBBSCO010000038.1, forward strand.
GGCCGCATTTGTTGAACTCTAGACGCGCAGTGAGGTCATCGGGCTCATATCTTTCTGTGTCATCCTGAGTGCAACGAAGGACCCACAGGCAACACCTCTAGAGATGGCCTGTGGGTTCTTCACTTCGTTCAGGATGACGGTAAGAAACCCCCGCGAAAAAACCGGGCCCGATCCTAAGAGCAGAACCCGTTTTATCGAAACTCCACCTTTTGTTTACTTCAACACAGCACGCATCGAGTCCACGCACTTCTTCAGCGCTGGTTCGGGGTTTTCAACATCGGCCTCGTATTCAATCACCGCCATCCCATCAAATCCGCCATCCAGAACAGCTTGGGCAAAGGCAGGCAGATCAAGGTTGCCGGTGCCGACCACGACATCGTTCCACTGTCCGTTCCGATCAAAGACGAAGTCCTTGAAGTGGATGCCGTAAACCCGGCCTGCGTAACGCTTGGCCCATTCCACAGGATTGCCGGGACGGGGCCCGATTTGCATGGCCCAGGCCGTGTCAATGCATAGGCCGATCTCCGGCCCGCCCAGGGCAAAGAAATGATCCAGCACATCCGGCGATCCGCCAAACAGATAGCCGCCATGACAGTGGATGCCGACCCTGATCCCGTATTCCTGGCTCCAACGCCTGATCTTGGCAATGGCCTTGACGTAGCTTTCGATCTTCAGATGGGCAGAAATATGTTTGGCTCCGGCAATGGAGGCGCACTCGAACCAGTTCTTCTCAATGTCATTCCCTTCAAAGGTCTGCACTCCCAGCGAGGTGATGGAAACACCGGCTTTGTTGTAGATATTGACCACGTCCTGAAACAACTCCGGTTTATTGAAATCGGCGTAAACCCCGCAAAGCTCTGTCTTGTCCAGGCCGATGCCCCGCACTTTTTCTGCCACGGTGGCGTTGTCTTTAAAATGGCGGAAGCACCAGCTCTGCACGCCGAAGTCGATGGATGTACTCATAGTATTATTTTCTTCAAGGTTTGATAGGGTTTTCGTTTAGTTGTAGCATGGGCCTCCGGGCCCATGCTTTTCATTTTTCTGGTTACAAGATTCTTTTTTGGGAAATGGAGCGCCACTCAAAGTTTTACGGATTCTCCTGTCTTGGAGGACTTGGCCAAGGCATCAAGGATGCGCTGAACAGTGAGTGCCTGCTCCATGGTGACGCAGAGGGCTTCCTCGCCACGAAGATGGTTGATGAAGTTATGGAACCGGTCGTTGTGCGGAAATGCCTGGGTAGCTTTGGGATTCTCTACCGTGTAGTGGGCGCCCAACGCCTGATCGTGACGGTGGATTTTCTTCCCGTAAACGGAACCGCCCGCTTCCGTGCCGAACAATTCCACATCGACCTTGTCATTTTCAGCAGCATGGCGGGCCCAGGTCACGTCGAGCGAAACCGTGCTGCCATCGGCAAAACGAATCTGGCCGGAGGCGAAATCTTCGACTTCGAAAGGCAGTCCGCTCTTTTCGGATTTGCCCCAGCCGCCTTCACCCAGACCACGCCCGCCGAATTTGTTGTAGGTGCTGCCGAAGGCACTGACGGGTTTAAAATTGTCCGTGATGTAAAGGCAGAGATCGAGGACATGGACGCCGATATCGTAGAGACAGCCGCCGCCGGCCAGATCCTTGCTGCCGAACCAGGTTCCCAGTTTGGGAATTCCTGAGCGGCGGGTCCAGTAAGCCTTCGCATGATAGATCTCACCAAAAACACCGTCTGAAACCAGAGTGCGGAAAATCTGGGAGGATTCGTTAAAACGCTGGTTCATACCCAGGGTCAATACCTTGCCTGCTTTACGGGCGGCTTCGGCGGCCGTTTCGGCCTCCTCCGCATTGATGGCAAAGGGTTTTTCCAGGATGACATGTTTTCCGGCTTCCAGGGCTTTGATCGTCAGCGGAATGTGAAATTTGTTGGGGGTCGCGATGTAAACCGCTTGGATTTCCTTGTCGGCAAAAAGCTCTTCAGCTGTTTTATAACTTTTGGCGATGGATTTTTCCTTACAGAGGTCGGTCATACGACCTGCGTCGGTGTCCTGAACGGCCACGACTTTGGCGTGTGGATGTTTATTGACGGAGTCTGCACTGGAAGCCGCAATGGCTCCTGCTCCGATGAAACCGAATTGGATGTCTTTGCTCATAATTGTTAAATAATAGGGTGTTAAATAATCTATCCTTTCTATTTAATAATGACAATTACCATGATTTGTCGAAAACTAGGATAGTTCGTGAAAAAACTAGTATCTTCACCCAGAAAAAAACCCGTCTCTTTGTCGCTGGAAAGTGTTTCCCACTACCATCAACGTCACGGCATCCAGCCCAGCCCCATGAAAATCGCTTCCGGCTATGAGCGGGTGGAATTGATGACCGGGGGCCGGGGCTGGATCGAGGACCAGGGACAGTGGCGGGAAGTCAATCCGGGGGACCTGATCTGGAATTGGGCCGGTGACATGACCATCGGACGCAGTGATTTGGAGAATCCCTACCGATGCCTGGCCGTTTCCTTCCGTTTGAGCGCAACCCGCCAGCGGCGTTTCCCGCGTTTCAGTTTCTGGCCTGACCTGGAAGCTGTTTCCAAACTGGCAGATGAAGCCACCCGCTTGTTCATCAACGGACAATTCGACCGGCCAACTCTCCTGAACTACCTGCACGGCCTGCTTGTCTTCCAAATCCGCCGGCACGAACATGCCGCCCAGACAGAAAGGTATCCGCAGCGTATCCGCGCTGTAATGGACCTGATTAGGAGGGATTACGCAAGCAAACTGACACTCCATCGGCTTGCCAGACAGGCAGCATGCTCCACCGCCCATCTGCACGACCTTTTCCTTCAGCACACCGGCACTTCCCCCCACCAATGGCTGATCCAACAACGGCTCAAAGTGGCCAAGGAAAAACTCGTGGGTAGTCTGGATTCGATGAAGCAGATTGCACAGAAATGTGGGTTTTCAGATGCTGCTGCCTTTGCCCATGCCTTCAAAGCTCATACAGGACGTTCTCCGGGCGCTTTCCGCAAACATTATTTCAACCTGGCCTGACCAGGATCCACCCGTGGACGGCCCGCTTCCTTGGTTCTTTCATAAGTCCGGTATTTCCGGCGATAGGCAGCCGCAGTAAGATCCCCGTATTTTTTGAAGGCCCGGCAGAAGTTCTCCGTGTTTGCATAACCAACCGCTCTTGCCACCACCTTGATCGGGTCCCCGGTCGTCGCCAGCCTGTGTTGTGCCGCACGCATCCGTTGGCTGATAAGCTGCTGGTGCGGGGTCAGGCCAAGGTGCTCGCGGAACTCCGCATGCAGGTGCGATGCACTTAATCCCACGCGGGCCGCCAGGGCCCCGATTCCCAGATCTTCCCCATAATGCCGTTCAATATGGGAAAGCACCACTGCCAGGCGGGGGGGAATCCCCCGGGTGAAAGGCCTCCGCTGATATCTGTCGAGTTGGTAGCGGAATTGACTCCAAACAAGGTCGCCAATCACCCCGGGGTCCTGCCCGGCGTGGTGGAACGCATGCAGCATGTCCTCCGCAAAACGCAGAGCCTCCCCTGGATCCTCCCAGACAAAATAGCGTGGCCACTTCACCCAGGGGGAGACTCGCCCACTGAAAAATTGGGCGGTCATACAGGCATAACGCCCACCGCCCTCGGTGCGCGAGACCGTTTCCTCGCCCGCCTGATGGAGAAACACCGCACCGACCCCTTGAAGCGTATCACCACCCGGAACATAGACAGCCCCATCCGTGATCAGTTCAAAAAGCAGGTATCCCTTTTGTGTGACGGCGGGTTGGGGTGCTCCGCCCGCTTCACTGCGATAAAAACCGATACTTTCCAGCGCGACAAGCTTCTTGGGGGCCATAGGTGTTTTACACCATTAATCAGCGTTTTTGTCAATTGAGAGTCTGCTTCTCCTCTGATATGGTTTACCCTTGTCCCCTTAAACCACTGTTTTAATCAACTAATTACTCTATGATACCCGAAATCACCGTTCAATTGTACAGCGTCCGCGACCTCGCCTCCGCAGACTACGAAGGCACCGTCCGTAAAATTGCCGCCATGGGCTTTGGCTGCGTCGAACCCGCCGGCTTCCCCGGCTCCTCCCCTGAAAAAGCAGCCAAACTTTTTCAGGAACTTGGGCTGAAAGCTCCAACCTGCCACTGCGGCCTGCCCATCGGCGACAAGGCGGACGAGATCATCGAAACCGCCCTCTTGCTCGGCCACCGCTATCTCATCACCGGATGCCCACCCAAGTTTAAAGAAAATTTTGCTTCCGCTGATGCCGTCAAAGCCACGGCCGAACTCTACTGTGAAGCGGCCTCCAATCTGGAGAAACACGGCCTGCAAATCGGCTACCACAACCACGACTGGGATCTCGTCGACATCGACGGCCAACCCGGCTACCGGATCTTCCTCGATAAAACCCCCGCCACCGTCCTCTGGGAAGCCGACGTGTTCTGGGTGGCCAAAGCCGGACGTGATCCCGCTGCCTTCCTCCAGGAAATTGGCCCGCGCGGTAAGGCCCTCCATTTCAAAGACGGCATTCTGAGTGCCGATGACTCCTTCACCGAAGCCGAAACGGAGTCCGGAAAAATCATGGTCAGCAATGCCGTTCCCTTCCTCCCCGCCGGTGCCGGCCAGGTCGATCTGATGGCCGCCTCCAAAGCCGCCACCCACGCGGAATACATCGCCGTGGAACTGGACAGCTACGCAGGCGACATGCTTTCTGCAATCCAGGAAAGCTACACCTACCTCACTTCCAAAGGTATCGCCGTCGGTAAAAAATAACCCCCTAAAACCCCTATCTGCTGACTATGAGCATCCCTAAAAAAATCGGCGTCGGCATCATCGGCTGCGGCAATATCTCCCAGGCCTACTTCAACGGCGCCAAAGTCTTTGAAGTCCTCAACATCGTCTCCTGCGCTGACCTCAACCCCGAAACAGCCAAAGCCAAAGCTGCGGAAAATGGCTGCGTGGCCCAGACCGTGGATGAGCTTCTCGCCAATCCTGACGTTGAGCTGGTCATCAACCTGACCATCCCCGCCGTCCATGCCGAGGTCAGCCTGGCGGCCCTTCGCGCAGGCCGGCACGTCCACTGCGAAAAACCTTTGGCCGTCCACCTCAAGGATGCCAAGGCGGTCATGGATCTGGCCACGGAAAAAAATCTTCTCGTAGGTTGTGCCCCTGACACCTTCATGGGTGCCGGCCTGCAGACCTGCCGCAAGCTCGTCGATGACGGTTGGATCGGACGCATTGTCGGCGGCACCGCTTTCATGATGTCACACGGTCCCGAAAGCTGGCACCCGAACCCCTCCTTCTTTTACCAGATCGGTGCAGGTCCCATGTTCGATATGGGTCCCTATTACGTCACCGCACTGGTGCATCTGCTCGGCCCTGTCAAGGAAGTCGCCGCCGTCACCACCCGGGCCTATACTGAACGCACCGCCACCTGCAAAGAACAGTTCGGCAAAAAACTTCCCGTTGAAGTTCCCACCCATTACTCCGGCTCCCTCCTCTTTCACTCCGGAGCCGTCGTCAATGCCACCCTCTCGTTTGACGTACACCGCCACAGCCACGGACCGATCGAACTCTATGGAACCGAAGGCTCACTCAAAGTTCCTGATCCCAACACCTTCGGCGGTCCCGTCGAACTCTGGACTCCCACTTCCAAGGAATGGCTGCCCCAGGCCCTCAGCCACCCTTACGCCACCAACATGCGCAGCATCGGTGCGGCCGACCTGGCCTACGCCATCCTCGACCGCAGCCATAAACACCGCGCCAGCGGCGAATTGGCCTACCACGCTCTTGAGATCATGCATGCCTTCGAAAAATCTTCCGACTCCGGCAGCCGCGAAGTCGTCCATTCCCGTCCGGCGCGACCTGACGCCCTCCCCCTGGGTCTGATCGAGGGTCGCCTCCTGATCTGAGTTGCAGCGCGTGATTTCACCTTTCTTTATTCACTGACAGGCCCTAAACCAAAACGCCTCAGCCATCGACAACGAGAGTTGCTCCCGTTATAAAGCCGTTAGGCATCAACATGAGCGTTGTGTCCGCGATGTCTTCTCCTGTTCTTACGCGCTACACCGGTAGCCGGGATGCAATGGATGAATACATTCCCTCACGGGCGGCTTCTGGCATGGAACGATAAGCAGAGGTTCCCCGGGTCATGCCTGGCGGGAGCGTGATCACACGCACGTGTGCGTGGGTGCGCGCTAGCCCAACCCTTGGCCTCGACAGCAGCGTTGACGCCCGCCAGCACGGCATCGTTCAGGCTGGGGCGGCGTGAAATACAAACGAGAAAAGGCTTGATCGATCCTGTGGGTTTCATCGGAGCGTGCTTGGTTCAAAGGTAGGATCCGGAGAACTTGCTGCGAAAGGTCAATTCGCCATCCGCCAACAGAGCATCCTTGAATGTGCCTGTGGGAACCGAACTACCTGTGATTACAAAGTGATCGACCACGCCTATTGCCGCAAAAGGTCCTGCACCGAGGCCTCGTCAGTCTTGTCAAGTCTGCGAGCGAAGACCCCAAGCTACTGGGCGGTTGCAGCAACTTTCTCTGCTGATCGGCTACGCACGGTGACGGATGCCCCCAGTTTGGCAGCCTTACGGGCAATGGAGAAACTCCAGCCTGATGTACCTCCGATAACGACAATTGATTGATTGGTTAGATTTGTCTTCATCATGTGTTTTCTCCGGGTTCGCTGTTTGTCAGGAACTGGAAGCCCCTCGCTTTGATCGACGGGTTCAATGTCTTTATTTTAAGGGCGGGTTTAAAATGGGATTATTCGACGGACTGGCCTTATCCGTATTCAAAAAGGCACAATCAAGGATTTCATTATGTCGAATGACAGCCCCATTCAGGACTCGAAAAAATTTTCTGTCTCGTTTTTTTGAGGGCTGCTATTTTTCATCAGCGGAACCTGGGTTTGCTGTAAAGTTTGATTATCGGACAAATCAAATTAGGTTATTTCAATTGATCACGAAACCCGAAAAAAAAGGCTTTGATGTTTTGGTCGTGGGAGCCGGACCTTCGGGAGCCCGCGCTGCCCTGCGTGCAGCGGAACTAGGGGCCAGAGTGGGACTGATTGACCGGGTTCGAATCGGCGGCACCTGCACGAATACCGGCTGCGTGCCTACCCGCGTCCTCGCGGTCACGGCCCGGCTTCTCCGCGATATTCGTTCGGCGGGGTTATATGGCATTGAAGTATCTGATCCGAAACTCCTCTGGTCACGCACACTGGCCCGGGTGCAGGAGGTGGTGCAGGAGGTGCTGGCAAAGAAGCAGACGGAGGAACGTATCCTTGCATCCGGAGGGCATGTTTTCTTCGAGGGTTCCGCCCGGTTCATCAGTCAGAAGGTGTTGCAACTTGCCGATACCAAACGGCAACTTCACGCTGAGAAGATCATCCTCTGCGTTGGAGGCAAGGCAAGGCGGCCCAACATTGATGGGGTGGAACTTGGCATCGTCCCGGAAGAACTCTTCTCGCTCCAGCAGATGCCCAAATCCATTGCGATTATCGGCAGCGGTTACACCGGCGTTCAGGTCTGCACAATCATGAATGCCTTTGGCTCCCAGGTGACACTTCTCGACGTGGCGCCAGTTATTGTCCCGAGCGCAGATGAAATGGTGAGTGCGGTCCTGCGCGATCGTTTTGAGGCTCTTGGTGTAGTGGTCGTGACCGAAATCGAAGCAGTAGAGCGGATAGAGATGACGGAGAACGGAATGCGCCGATTGCATTTTCGAAAAGCCGGAGAACACCGCGTAATCGAGGTTGAGGCGGTGCTGCTCTGTTTAGGCTGGCCCGCTGCGCTCGAAGATATCGGCACCGAGGCGATTGGTCTCGAGACGGAACGGGGTTTTCTGAAGGTGAATCGCTTTATGCAGACAAACCTGGAACACATCTTCGCTGCCGGCGATGTTCATGGGCGCGATATGCTGGTGCAGGGGGCTCATTTCGAAGCCATGGTGGCAGCCGAAAACGCTGTGCTCGGAGCGAGCTTGGAACATCGCTCTGAGTTGTTACCAAGCGGCGGTTTCACCGATCCGGATCACGCCGGAGTAGGCCTGACCGAGCGCGCGGCGAGCTTAGAAAAACTTGATTATACCTCTGCCTCTATAAGCTATGCGAACCTGGATCGCGCTATCATTGACGGACGTAAGCATGGGTTTGTAAAATTGATTGCAGATCGACAGACGGGAAGGCTGCTGGGCGCGCACGCCATTGGTGAGAATGCGTTGGAACTGATCCAAGGTCTGGCAATCTCCATGTCCGCAGGAGTGACCCTGGGCATTCTGGCGAGCACACGCCTCTCCTACCCGACCTATAGCTCGATTGTTGGAGAACTCGCCCGGCGAATGTTGGCACAAAACAGTGTTCCTACCAACGAGGGCCTACTTCGGTAGGAGAAAAAGCTTGGCCCTAGTTTGGCTGGCTTCCTCGACTGGCCTGTGTTTTTCAGAATTTATCTTCTTTTGAAAGGGCTGCCCATAACTCGTCAGGTCAATAACAGTGTAATAAGATGAGACGTAGCAAAGCAAAGATCGCTGATGATAGAGGGGTTGCTGAGTGTTTCCGCAGTTAGATGTGCGGTAATTTTGTAAATAATTTGCAACAACAACAACCCGGAACGTAGTTCCGGGTCGCGGAAAACAAGCAGCAGCACGGACGCTGAAGCAATGCTGAAATGCACGGAGAGCAAAATTCCCCCTGCGGGACTGGGATCGCCAAAGCAGGCTTGAGCCCAACCGGAATTCCTTACCAGTCCGATAAATACTTAAGACAGGACGGCGGTATTCGGTCCAAGAGAGAGTATTATCTTTATGCTAATAACGCTGCGGGATTCTTTATTGGAATAATCATCCTCCCCAGAGACTGTTGCAATCTTTTGCTGAGCGTCGACCATCAGGACGACGCAATACGGCGGTCAGATGAGGAAGCGATCACCCAATAGACCCACCAGATCAGTAGTAACTGGAATGGAAGGCGCAGCCACAGTGCCCACCCCGGTATTTCCATACCAGGCCAACCATTCAAAGCTACATGCAGATTGGCTGGAAACACCGCGATCAACAATGCAATGAGACCCCAACCCGCAAATCGTCGTGTTGCGTAAAACAGTAATCCGAACCCGCCAACCACCTCCGCGAGACCGCTAATCCACACCAGTGCAGCGGCTGAGGGAAGATATGCTGGAACCATTGATATGTAAGTTCCCGGATTCAGAAAGTGATTTGCACCGGCCAACACGAAAAACAAAGCCAAAACCCAACGCCATAAAATGACTGGTGATTTTCTCATCTTTTTCTCCCAACTAAGCTCATTCTGTAGTGAAGCCAGATTTCCTACTATCCATTATGAAGATGTCCCGTGCAAAGTTGCCAATCTTTGTAACGAGTCCCGTTGCGTGAGTTTTCATTTCTTTTGACCTGACTTCCTCTCAACCCCCATTTTCAAACTGATTTGGTCTAAGGTCTTTTTTTACTTCCTTTAATTTTACCGGGCCTATTGATAAACGCTGGCAATCACCTTCACCACTTCTTTTTAGGAGGGCTGATTCGACTTCTCTGCTGTAAGGTTAAGACCCCATGTCCTTCTATCAGCAATTGGACAATACTTCAGCATGTCAACATTACTCATTATCGTTATTCTGGTTCTTCTATTCGGCGGCGGTGGTTTTTGGTTTTCAAGGCGCTGAGTTTTAACTCAGCCAAAAATAGCCTGGCGTGACCTCCGTTCGGTTGCGGGTATGCAAATACCCGCAACCGGATGGTAGCCCCGGCAGGGTTCGAAGCCAAAGCGACGCACGGAGCCTTCCCGGCTCCAGCCCACTCGGGCCGCGGCGTAAAAGCCCTTCCCGATTCGTAGATTGTTTGATATCTGCAATCTGCCGTGAACAGACATATTAAAGACCGTGTAAAGTTCTGCCATTATCCGGCGTCGGCTTGGAAGACTTGTTAATCCTTTTCCTCCGTCCAGATGACTTGGAATTCCAGCTCCTGTTGTCCGTCGCTCCGCTCGTGTTCGATGTTGAAGCTCGCGCTTTGAGGAATGCGCAATTTCTCCCCACCAACCTGAATTGAAAAAGACCGGTTTTTTTCAATCGCATCTGCCAGGCGGCGCAGCTTGCCGACGAACTGGGCCCGACTATAAGTTTTGGTTAGATCGCGGTCTGCCATATAGATTCCTTTATGTGTAAGGGTTAAGCCTGGGTGACTGAGTTTCTGTGGTCAACCCTCCCCAATTTTCTGCGGCTTGGATCAACCAGCTTGTTCAGAAATCTTTCTATCAGGTTATCCTGCATCTGGCATGTTAAATAGACGGCCCTCGCTGGAGGGTGGTAGGGATGATCTGACCTGGGTCTGGGTCATGGCTGAATCAAAGGTCTGTGGTCTCATTGGTTTATACTCTGTTTTTGAAGATTGTTTCTCGCGCAAAGTCGCCAAGCTCGCATAGGACTCTGGAATTAAAAGTCTTCTTGTTTCCTTTTATCTTTCGAACGTCCGTGGTCAGTTATCCCCTGAAGCCGAAGGCGGAAGGGGATTGGCTGGACTGGGCTGTTCGCATTATTGTTCAGAATGGGTTAGAGTAGGCATCTGCTACTTTTGCTTCCAACTTGACGTCTGGTGAGCTGAGCTTTCCGTCCGTATCCTTGACTGTAATCTTAAAGTATTCTTTTCCGTTTGGCATTACGACGGCATCGACTCGACCGGAGGCCTTGTCAATGAACGTCCCGTTACCATCAAAAAAGAGACAGTCGATATTAGTGCTTTTCCATTTTGTCTTTCCCGTATTCTCGACAGTTCCAAGAATCTCGAAGGTATTATCGACTTGTCGCTTTTCCAGTACCGTAATCTGCAAATCCTTGCGGAAATCCCCCTTCGGCTTGTAAAGCTGCCACATTGGGAAAAACCCAAGCAGGACTATTGGAAGGATGAACAACCATTGCTTTTTCGGCCATGAGAAATTCAAGTTGGTGATTTCAGCTCCACAGTTCGAACATTTAACAGATGCTTTCATAGTAGGTGCAAAATTTGTTTGCTAACGCATGTTAGACAACTGGTTGGGATTTATGTAATAGGCCACTGGTTGCCGAAAATCGATAATGCCAACTTTGTGTCTGTGTTTTGGGTTGTTTCGTCTCCCGTTTTCAAGGGTAAGGAGTTTCTTATGGATGACCGTTTAAAAAAGGATGGGCAAAAGTTTTTTGAGCGTTCTAACCAGCTTTGGGAAAAGCAGGGGTCCAATCCGGGGAATGGGGGTTTCGCTTCGCGTGGATCATGAAGTTTGGGAAGTTCATTGCACCTCTAGGGTTCTATCAAACGGAACTAACAGATGTCGAGAGGTTTGTTTCGGTTTTGGGTTCCCTGTTGAGGGATGGGAAACGGCCCAGACGGAGCTGGGCCCTCCGATGGGGAAATTCCGCGACTCGGAGGTCGCGGCTAAACCGGGGGAAGGGGGAATGCGGGGGGGATGGTTTGTGGTTTTGGTTTCTTGTTTTTGGTTTTCTGTTAGGGGATGGGAAACGGCCCAGACGGAGCTGGGCCCTCCGATGGGAGGGGAAATTCCGCGACTCGGAGGTCGCGGCTAAACCGGGGGAAGGGGGATGGAAACCAACAAAAAAGCGCAGACCAGGGGGTCTGCGCTTTTATTGTAATCCATTGTTAAAGATTACTCACCCACGGAGTAGCGGGCAAATCGTTTGATGATGATGTTCTCACCGATCTGGCCGATTTTTTCGTTGACGATGTCGCGGATGGTTTTGTTGGGGTCCTTGATGAAACTCTGTTCCAACAGGCAGACGGTGGAGTAGTATTTATCCACTTTACCGCTGACAATCTTTTCCACCACGTTTTCCGGCTTGCCTTTGACCTGGCCGGCTGCGACTTCTTTTTCCGCATCGACGAGGTTCTGGGGCACTTCTTCGCGGGTCACGTAAAGGGGGTGGGCCGCAGCGATCTGCAGGGTGATGTCTTTGACGAACTCACGGAAGTTTTCGTTCTTGGCCACGAAGTCGGTTTCGCAGGCAACTTCGAGCAGCACGCCGACTTTACCACCCATGTGGATGTAGCTGGCGACGATACCTTCCTTGGTTTCGCGCCCGGCTTTTTTGGCGGCACTGAGTCCGAGGCGTTTGCGGAGGATTTTTTCGCCTTCTTCGAGGTCGCCTTTGGATTCTTCGAGGGCTTTTTTGCAATCCATCATGCCGGCATTGGTCATATCACGGAGTTGTTTGACGATTTTAGGATCTACGGTTGACATGGTTGTCTCCAGTTTAAAGTTGTTTTAATGAAACAGGGGCGAGGGTCCCGGTGGGAACTCAGGCTGCGGTGACGGTGGCAGCTTCTTTTTCCACTTTGGGTTCTTTATCGCCTTTTTCCTTGGCATCTTTGCCATCCTTGTTGCGGCGCGGGGCGGCGGCATTGCCTTCGAGGACAGAGGCGGCCAGTGTATCCAGCACGATCTTAATGGAACGGATGGCGTCGTCGTTGGCGGCAATGGGGTAATCAACCAGGGTCGGGTCTGCGTTGGTGTCGGTGATGGCCACGATCGGAATGTTCAGACGATGGGACTCAAGAACGGCGATGTTTTCACGGGCAATGTCCACGATGACGATGGCATCGGGATACTTGGCCATGTCGGCGACGCCATCAAGGTTCTTATGGATCTTGGCGGATTCGCGGCGCAGGGCGGAAAGTTCCTGTTTGGGGATGTCCTTGGCTTTGCCAGAGGTTTCGAGATCGTCGATTTCGCGCATGCGGGCAACGCTCTTGCGGACGGTGTTCAAATTGGTGAGCATACCACCGAGCCAGCGTTCGCAGACGTAGAAGGCACCGGCCTGGGCGGCGGCCTGTTTGACGCCGTCCTGGGCGGCTTTTTTGGTCCCAACGAAAAGAATCTTACCACCCTTGGAAGCGACGCCCTGGAGGAAGGTGGCGGCTTTTTCGAGTTGCTCGGAGGTTTTGTTGAGGTTGATCACATGAATGCCGTTGCGGGCTTCATAGATGTAGGGTTTCATTTTGGGGTTCCACTTGTCGGTGCGGTGACCGAAGTGAACGCCGGCTTCCAATAATGTCTTGGGGTCAATCTTAGCCATACTGCTGCATCTTTCTTTTCGTTTTATGATCCTTCGATAAACTCAGGACTTCGCTTTCTAGCGAATGGGGGTTTTTGTTGTTGTGTCCGCATAGGCGAACGTTTTGTCATCAACAGAAAGGAAGAGCGTAACCAAAGGATCCCCTTTGCCAAGAGGAAAATCCAAGAAATCAAAAGGCAGAAGTTGACCGGCCTGTTCCTGCGCAACCATGCTTAATCCAAGACAACACATGCTTTTTCCTTGCTGGAAAAAAAGATTCTGAGATTGCCTAAAAAACGGCCTGAAGCCATTTGCAACAAACTCTTGGAAACCCTGTCACCAATCCCAAGCAACGCGATGATGGGTGATTGGGAAACCCTCTGTGATGCCATTGACTTGGGAAAAGTCAGAACTCTGTCCAACAAAGCGACATGGGACTATTTAGGTCGGGGTCTGCAAGCCCACAGATCCAGTAAGTAACTCTTCAGGACCCTGCCATTGTTGTGGGGTTCTTCAAATACAGCTCTGTCAACAGATCCCTGCTATTTTCGTAGCGATAGAGAAGCCTCCATTAAAGTTTTGCAAAGCGGCGCCATGTTTGAACGCGTTTGGTTCGATGAAAAAGCTTTCCCCGCCTGTGTTCTGCGGAGATATGCTGAACCATCAACTTTATTTCATCAGAGAAATCTTCAGGTGCCGTTCCTGAAAAATGAGGGTCTGCAACTTAGTGGAGTTGCGCCCTCAACTGTTCCACGGCAACCTTTGAATATTCAATTCTCACATTCCTATATTTTAAATTTCTTTCAGAACAAACAATGCTATTTTGAATTAAAATTGGCTTTGTGACGTTTAAAGTTTAAGATTATGCCTAATTCAGGCAAATTTGAGATAACTAGCTCCGAAT
>JBBSCO010000039.1:0-27421 GCA_038250235.1 Methylacidiphilales bacterium
CTGGTAACATCCACATATAAACCTGTCATCGTATGAATAATCTTCCTGAGGCTGATTGGAAAAGTTTGCGTCGGTTAAAGGAGCCGATGCTTGATGAGTTGTCGACGCGCATCAACCTCGAGGTTCAAGAGTGCCTGGCGCTCAGGACCCTTTCTGCCAACGAAAAACGGAGCAGGATTTTTGAGATTGTCACCGGGAGGAATGAAATAGTTGCCATGTGTTTTGATGACTGGAGAAGAAGCCAATTCATGAGAATCTGTATCGCACTGGTTCAGCACCAACTTTTGAGGGCTGAACATGTAACGGAATTTACGACTGAAACGCAGACAAAGATCGAGGATGATCTGAAGGAACTGTAAAAGCTGAAGTCTATGCAGATGTAATTCCAATTTCAGAAAATTTATATTACGCAACGGGAGGAAACAAAAACAGCCCGTTGCTTTTCCTCTCCATTTAGTGTCGATTGTTGTCCGCTAATGGCTCAATGAATTCATCTTACCCAACTAACATCCGGCTTTTTATCTGGTTCCGGATCTTTTTCAACTGCCGCTTTTATTACCCTGTTTTTGCCGTTCTCTTTCTCGACTATGGAATGACCGTGGAGCAGTTTGCCCTGCTCAATGTCGGCTGGGCCGCAGCTATCGTCCTGCTGGAAGTGCCCTCGGGAGCTTTGGCAGATCTGTTGGGGCGCAGGATAATGGTTGTGGCAGCTTCTTTTTTTATGGTGGTGGAGATGCTCCTTTTGGCCCTGGTTCCTCTGGGCAATGTCAGCCTGGTTTTCTGGGCCCTGTTGCTCAACCGTGTTTTGAGCGGTGCGGCGGAAGCCTCGGCCAGCGGGGCCGACGAAGCTTTGGCTTATGATTCCCTCAAGGAAGCAGGGCGCGAAAAAGAATGGCCGCAGGTTCTTTCGAAACTGATGCGTTGGCAGTCGGTGGGCTTTGTTGCCGCCATGCTGACCGGTGCCATGGTCTATGATGTTGAGCTGGTCAACAAAGTCCTGGGCTTTTTCCAGACCGATCTGCAGTTGACCAAGGAAACCTGCATTCGTTTTCCCATCTATCTCACGCTGCTCATGTCTCTGGGGGCCTGCGTGGCTTCACTGCGGATGAGGGAACTTTCCGGATTCCGGGGCGCCGCAGGTTTTGAATTCGCCGGCGCCTGGAGCAACATGAAAGAAGCGGCACTCTGGATTCTGCATCGTCCCTATGTCGCTTATCTCCTGATTTTTCTGGTGGCCTGCGACAGCATCATCCGCCTCCATCTGACCCTGGGCAGCCAATACCTCCGCCTGGTGGAGATTCCCGAAGCCTGGTTCGGGCTGTTCAGCGCGATATTCGCCGGACTCGGTTTTTTCATGCCGAAGATTGCCGAGCGTCTGGTCAGGCAGTTCGGCTGGAAAAAGAATTTCACGCTGTTGGCCTTGTATGTTTGGTTGTCGCTCTGGGGTCTGTCCTGGGCCATTCCCTACGGAGGCGTGGTTTTTTCGCTGCTTTGCAGTGCGGGGATGTTTTTCATCGGCTACTTCGGCAGTCATTATTTGAACGAGGCGATTGATTCCGACAAACGCGCCACGATTTTGAGTTTCAAGGGACTGAGTCTGAATCTGGGTTACGGAACGATTGGTCTGGCCTATGCGGGTTGGGTGCGTTTTCTTGATCAGGGCAGCAAAGAGGCGGCGTATGCGGAATCACTTAAAATCTGGCCCTGGTATTTCTTGGGCGTCATGATGTTGTTGCTCTTTGTTGGATGGATGTTGAAAGGAAGAATCACGCAAAAATCAGTGGTTTAAAATTCTTATGACTAAAAATAATCGAGAGGCCTATGAAATCCTGAGCCAACGAAACCGGGAATGCGTCATGTTGGGATCGGCCAACGCTTTGCTGGAATGGGATATGCAGACCTACATGCCCCCCGGCGCGGCCCCTTTCCGGGCCGACCAGTGCGCCTACCTGGCCGGACAAAGCCATCGCCTTTGGACGGCCCCGGAAGTCGGTGATTGGATCTCGCAATGTGAAGATGCGGGCTTTGAAAAAGGGAGTGCCGGGGAAGTCAATGTCAGGCAGTGGAGGAGAAGTTATGACCGCGCGACAAAACTTTCTGTGGATCTGGTCGAACGGTTTAAGCGCGAGACCTCGCTGGGTCATGAAAGCTGGGTCGAGGCCCGGAAACATTCGGACTTTTCCTTGTTCAGGCCCGGACTGGAGAGGATTGTGGCGATCAACCGCGAAATGGCGCAGTGCTGGGGTTACGAAGGTTCCCCTTACAATGCCTTACTGGAAGGATATGAAACCGGAGCCAGAACGGAAGAGATCAAAGTCCTCTTTGAACGACTGGCACCCCGGGTGACGGCACTTCTGAATGAAGCGGTCTCCTCACTACCTCCCAAGCCGAAACTACCTCTGGGTGTCTATCCGGTAGAAGCGCAGCAGACTCTCAACCGCAAGATAGCCGAAGCTCTGGGCTTTGATTTCCAGGCAGGCCGTATCGACACCACAGCCCACCCTTTCTGCACCACGAACGGCAGGCACGATGTTCGACTGACGACTCGCTATGATGAGAGTGATTTCACCAGCTCTCTTTACGGCATCATCCATGAAACGGGCCACGGGCTTTATGAGCAGGGGTTGAAGGCCGAGCACTTCGGCACACCGATGGGAGAAGCCATCTCGCTGGGCATCCATGAATCGCAATCGCGTCTCTGGGAAAATCAGGTCTGCCGTCGCCCTGAATTCTGGGAACACTGGTTTGGAGAGGCGTGTCACCTTTTCCCACAGCTTTCTGAATTATCGCCGCAGGCGCTGGCCCGTTATGTGAATCACGTGGAGCGTTCCTATATCCGGGTGGAAGCGGATGAGGTGACCTACGATCTGCACGTCATCCTGCGGTTCCTGTTGGAAGTGGATCTTTTTGAGGGACGCCTGGAAGCGGCAGACATTCCGGAAGCCTGGAATGAACTCTTTAAAGGCATGTTAGGTCTGGAGGTTCCGGACAATGCCAGGGGCTGTCTGCAGGATGTGCACTGGAGCATGGGCAGCTTCGGTTATTTTGCAACCTACACGCTGGGAAGTCTGAATGCGGCCCAGTTGTTTGTTAAAGCAGGCGAAGAACTGTCCGGACTGGATCGAAGTCTGGCCCAGGGGGAATATGCGCCCCTACTGGGATGGCTTAGGGAAAAGGTGCATCAGCACGGCCAGCGTTACACGCCGCAGGAACTCATGAAGCAGGCCACGGGAACCGGAACCCGGGAGGATGCTTTCCTCAAGCATCTGGAACACAAGGTCCGCTGGCTGGCCAAGGGCTGAGCGTGTCCGACCTTAGAAAACCGGCCCCGGCCATTTGTTGGAGCATCTGAACCAAGGGATCGTAAAACCCACATAATTTGAAAAGAGCACAGGGCTTGGGGTGAAGTCCCAACTGGGTCCAGACAACTACTTCCATGATTTCCTCGGGGGTTCCAATGCCTCCGGGCAGGGCCAGGAACGCGTCGGCACGTGAGGCCATGAGATGTTTCCTCTCGTGCATGGAAGAGACCATGTGAAGTTCGGTCAATCCGGTATGGGTCAATTCCTCCGTGGCCAGGTGTCCGGGGATCAGGCCAACAACTTTTCCTCCATTTCCCAAAACCGAATCCGCCCCAGCACCCATCAATCTGGTTCTGCCTCCGCCATAGACCAGGGAATGTCCTTCATCTGCGATTTCTTTTCCGACGGCGATGGCAAGTTCCCTGTAGGCCGGCTCGAAGCCTGGGCTGGAGCCGCAGTAGACACAAAGAGATGCCATGAGCGGAGGTTAAGTCTCTGGTGGCTGCCGGGCAAGGAACAAGGTATTGCACGCTGCTCTCCATTATTCTAACAATTCAGGGCAAGAGGGCAAGATCAGCCCCTTCCAGGCACAACACTATCGGGATGTATTTTGGACTTAACAGACGCGATTCACTCCTCTAGGGTATATCCACGTTCACCAGCCACCATGAGTTCAATTACTGAACCGTCCGAGAAACGCCGACTCAGCCGCGCACTTGTGGCTGATCCTTTATCCATTCTCGGGCTCGACACCATGACCCTGCGGGTCTCGGCCGACGAAACCATTCTTTACGCCAACAGTGCCTTTGCGTCTTTTCTGAACATGGATAAAGATGAGATCATCGGCCAATCTATCCGTATTCTAGAGCAACTTTTCTCATCGGACACCCTGAACACCCTCATCAGTCCGGCAAGCACGAACGACAGTGTCCGCCTGATCCGGGACACCCTGAACCGCAGTTATGAATTAAAGGTTTCCTTCCATGGCACGGTGCGGGACATCGTCATCCATGACGTGACGGATCTGCAGCGTTTTCATACCTACGTGCGCCGCTATCTTCCCCCCGGCCAGGATGGTATGACAGAAGAAGACCTCAGCACCTTCAAGTTTCCCGAGCGCCGGTTCATGAGTGTCAGCTTCACCGATCTGCGGGGTTTCACCGGACTGAGCGAAACCCTTTCACCGGAAGAAATCCGGGAAATGATCAACGCTTATCTTGAAGAAGTCATTGGAGCGGTGGACAACAACCACGCCAGCGTGGACAAAATTATCGGAGACGAAGTGATGGTGCTTTACGGAGCCCCCCGCTATCATCGCGATCACGCTCTGCGCTCCATCAAGACAGCCTGCGAACAGATGCAAAAACTGCGCGCCCTGCAGCTCCATTTCCAACGCATCGGACGGCCCATGCCGGATTGCGGCATCGGTATCAACACGGGCGACATGGTCGTGGGTAATATCGGAACCAGCACCCGCCAGGATTACACCGTGTTGGGTTCCAGCGTGAACCTGGCATCACGCCTCTGCAGTGTGGCGCGGGGAGGGGAAGTTCTTTTAAGCGAAACCACTCTGAACGCGGCCCTGCAGACTCTCCCGGAAGGTTGGGAAATCCTGGAAACGCGCTTGGAGGAGCCCGTGGATTTCAAGCCCGAAGGAAGCAAGGCGGAAGCGGTTTTCGAATTGCCGGAAGAGTTACAAAGCAAAGTGATTGTCATCGGCCCAAACATGGATGGCGACCATTCCAAAGCGGAATACTATTTCTTTTATCTCTACATGCTCCAGGCCAAAGGTATCGAACAACCCTTCCCCGTTCTCTCCGTCGTGGCGGCCAAGGAAAACGAAACCACCCTGAGCCTCAATGACCAGGCCGTCCTGCATATGCGGGGGGAAAAGATTTTTGGGAAATACCGCCTTCAGGAAGTTCTGGGCCGCGGGGGCATGGGTGAAGTCTGGAAAGCCTCAGATACCTTCGGCAATCCTCTCGCCATCAAAATGCTGCTGGCAGGTGAGTCTGCCTCCGAAGACCAACTCAAACGTTTCAAGCAGGAAGCCCGCATCCTCTCGAAACTTCCCCACCGCAACATCTGCCGCATCCATGAGGTCGGCGAATACGACGGACGTTCCTACCTGGCCATGGAGTATGTGGACGGGCTTTCCATGGACAGGCTGCTGGCGGAACCGGATTCTTCCCGCACAGCTTCCGATTCCAGCGACCTCAGCTCCCTTATCGCCACCATCCGGCGGCATTCCGCCGCTTCTGTTGCCGGCGTTGAGGGGGAACATCTGCGAACTATACCCATCCCCAGTGCCTCGTCGGGGAGTCTGGTTTTGCCGGTGCAACAGACTCTGGCCATCATCGCCCGGGTTTGTGATGCCATTCAATACGCCCATCAACAGGGCGTTCTGCACCGCGACATCAAACCCGGCAACATCATGATCCGCGCGGACGGCGAGCCCGTGGTCATGGACTTCGGCCTGGCCAAACTGGAACGTCATGCCGGAGCCAACAGCCTTTCGGCTCCCAGCCTCGGGGTCAACACCATGACCGGACACACCGTGGGCACAATCGATTTTATGGCGCCGGAGCAGGCCCTTTCCAGCAAGGATGTGGATGAGCGGGCCGATGTTTACTCGCTGGGAGCCGTGTTATACCGCATGCTGACAGGTAATCCTCACTTCTACACCACGGGGCACCTGCTTAATGACGCCCAGAAACTCCAAACCCTGGATCCCATTCCTCTGCACATCCACCGGCCGCAGATCGATCCCGATCTGGAAATCATTACCCTGAAAGCACTGAGAGCCGACCCGGCAGAGCGTTACCGCAGTGCTGCCGCCCTGAGGGATGATCTGGGTCGCTATCAACTTGGTGAAGTAATCCATGCCCGTCCCGTAAGCCTCCGCGAAATCACCGGAAAATGGATCAAGCGCAACCGGCCGCTTTTCATTGCCGTGACCGGATCCGTGGTGGCAATCTTTGTCATTCTGGCCCTTTCTGTGGTGGACCTTAACATGCGCCGGATTGAAGCGGAACGCCTGCGGATCAGCGCAGAAGAAAGTGCGCGTGCGGCCCGTGCCAGTGAAAATACCGCACTTGAAGCCCGCAACAGCGCGGATACGGCCATGGTGCAACTCGAAAGGGAAAAACGGGAAAACGAAGCCCTGTTGGCCAAATACGATTCTGAGCGCAAGGCCCGTGGCGAGGCCGAGCTCAAACTGACGGAAGCGGATAAACAACGTCTACAGGCGGAAGCCGGCCAACGCAAAGCCATAGAGGAAAGAACCCGTGTTGTTTCCGTGGCCAGGGAACGCCTGGACAACGGCACCGCCGCAAGGCGGATCCGCAATGAATTGGAACTCGGACAATGGCAGACGGCCTACGACACTTTGGAAAATACGCGTCAATTGAATCCGGAAGTTCCGGAACTGTGGATGCTTAAAGCACGGCTTCATGCGGCGGCCTTCCAATTGAACGAGGCCCTCCAATCCCTTGATCAGCTGAAAAAAAACTTCCCGGGATCAGGGTCGGATTACGCATACTTGGAAGAACAGCTCCGCGAGTTCCATGAAGTGACCAAGGATCTTCCCAACGCGGAGGAGGACCGCGAACTTCAGAACGCTTTTGCCCGCCGCCTGATAGGGAGCAGCCACCCGGATGACCGCAAGGCGGGAACATACCTTGAACGGCACAGCCCGGCCAGAACCACCAGACCCTAATCCTAACTATAATCCTTTTACCTATGCACAACAATCAACGGAGAATCCCCATGAAAAACCTGATCCTTGCCGTCCTTCTTTCGGGGGCAACTTACCTGCCTGCCGCCGAAACCTCCCCTGGGCAACTGGCCGAACTGCTGGCCAACAAACAATTCCGGCCCGAAGAAGTCACTCTCGGAAAACCGGTCAAAATTGACGTGTTCAGTGGCGGTAAAAAAACAGGCGAAATCACCGTCCCGTCCGGTCGCGCTGTGAAACTCCGCGATGTTCAGGATCAAAAGCTTCGCATTCTGGTGGGAACCAGTGAAGCCACTGTCCCCTACACGGACACGGATTACGTGAACCGCGCCGAAGCGCTTCGGAAGGAATGGGACAAAAAAAGCCTGGCCGAAAAACGTGCACGGCTCATTGCGGATTCACCTAAAGCTGCCGGAGCTGCCCCGGCCAGCCCCACCCCTCATGCGGCTCAGGTGCCACCCGCCGTGACTGCGGAGAGCGATGTTCCTGCCGACCCCTCAAGTTTGAACCCGACGGAGAAAACAGACGACCTGGAACTCGACCGCATGGATCCCCAAAAACGGAAGGCAATCCGTTTTCTCACCTCCCAACCATTGAAGTGCCTGGAAAACGGGCAGGTAGTGGCCACCAGTACTTTCAAAAGCAACGGAACCTACGTCCTAGATAATGGTTATAAAGGAAAGTGGAAAATGGATAAAACAGGTGAAATCATCACGTATTGCGATATCGGAGGGAAGGACCGCATCAACCGCTACGTATATGATGAGCAACACAATAAACTCACAGGAAAGCGCGACCGTAAAAGCGACATTCAGGACAATGCCTCGCTTTACATGATGCCGGCATTTGTCAAAAAATAGCCCGCTACCTATTCCTGCCCTGAAAGGGCCCGTCCGATAAAATTCAAAATCACAGATTTTCCATCTTTGCTGACCGAGGAGCTGTTGAAAAGAGGGGGAGGCGTTTCCACCAACCCCGCGATGTTTTCGAGAAACAGATCCCGATTGGCCTGAACCTTGGCCGCAGAGAGTTTATCCGTTTTGGTGAAGATGAGTCCGAAGGGCAACCCTCTCTCGCCGATCCACTGTATGAAATCGAGATCGATCGCCTGCGGGGGAAGCCGGGAATCGATCAGGACAAAAATGAAGGCCAGATTGGGCCGCTGCTCAAGATAGAGTGCCACCGACTGGTTAAAGTCAGCCCTGTCCTTTTTGGCCACCTTGGCATATCCGTAACCGGGCAAATCCACCAGAGACCAGGACTCATTGATCAGAAAAAAGTTGATGAGCTTGGTCTTACCGGGCGTGGCGGAGACCTTGGCCAGTTCTTTGCGCTCGGCCAGCATGTTGATCAGGGAAGATTTTCCAACATTGGAGCGCCCAATGAAGGCGAATTCCGGCAGCTCCGATTCCGGACAGAAATTGAGGTCGGGAGCACTGGAGGTAAAAACAGCCGATTTGATTTTCACGGATTCCCCCCTGTTAACGGGCTGGGTTTCCCGCCTGTCTTGGGCATCTTTTTCGTGCGGATTCCCGGCTTGGCCATAATTTCGAGGTAGATGGTCGGAGTCATTTCAGCCGAGGCCCGATCGATGGCTCCGATCAGATCTTCTGTGTGACATACTGCTGCTGTTTCTTTGTCCTTTCCGCTTTTGCAGTCAAAATCCCAATAATCCACCCCTTCAGGCAGGCGTTTACGGCGCTCGCGCTTAAGATATTTACGGACGTCCTGCTTGATGCCTTCCATCACACGGGCCGGTTCTTTACCTGGGAGGCTGAGGGGGAAAGTCTTTCTCATGAGGGGTGAGTATGCACGCAGGTTGCCGGAAAGGAAAAGAATTCAAAAGAAGCCCTGCATTGGTTGGCCCGATAAACACAGTGAGGAAAATTCCAAAAATTAGCGCCATTTCTCGTCTTTGGCGGGCACTACAATTTCCCGCCAAAGAGTCCGTTATAGACAATCTGCAACCAAGCCAAACCTATACCTGCCCCCAGAAGGTTGATCAGCGGAAACAGCAGAAACAAACGCGCCCTGCGGAAATGGTCCATGACATAACAGAGCCAGGCCAGAATGGTGCTGCTCAAGAGAACGAACGGGAAACTGAAAAAGCTGAGAAAGAGAAGGATGGTTGCAGGGTTTTCCGTCGCCCTGTGGGCATCGAACATCCGGATTGAGGCCACAGCCGGGGGAAAAGCCAGAACTGCTCCCAGCACAAAGAGAACCGTGAAAACGGCCAGGAGTCGCCGGGTCTGTTTACGGGCTATCTCCTGCCGGGCCGCATCCCTCTTTTCCTTGCTGACTCTGTTCATCCTGAGCCCAGTTTAAACCAAAAAGATCCAGAAAGCTGTGAAAAATTCAGAATCGCGTCTTCTCGACCAAACAGGCTGACCTTCTTTTTTATGCGCCTTTTACGCCATGGCATGAAACATTCCTCCGGCTTTTCCTGCCGCAGGGTAAAGCTTTCGCGTTGACAGCTTTACCGCTGTCATACGATAGTCACAGAGAATGTCCTCTTCATCCAAATCCCGTCCCAAGAAAAAAGCCGTTTATAAACGTATCATCCTCAAACTAAGCGGGGAAGTGCTGGGAGACGACAACGACCACATCTCCTCCGAACTGACCCATAGTATCGCCCGACAGATCAAAGAAATCCATGAAATGGGCGTGCAGGTGGCCCTCGTCATCGGCGGAGGCAATATCTGGCGCGGCCTGACCCGCAGTAATACCGGCATGGACCGCACCACCGCCGACTACATGGGCATGCTGGCCACCGTCATCAATGGTCTGGCCCTGCAGGATGCCCTCGAACGGGAAGGTGTCTTCACCCGGGTCCAGACTGCGATTGAAATGAAAAATGTGGCCGAACCCTTCATCCGCCGCCGCGCCATCCGTCATCTCGAGAAAAAACGCGTCGTCATCTTCGTTGCCGGCACCGGTAACCCCTACTTCTCCACGGATACCACGGCAGCACTCCGCGCCAGTGAAATCAATGCCGACGTCATCCTCAAAGCCACCAAGGTGGATGGTGTCTACGATTCCGACCCAAAAAAGAATCCCCAGGCCAAACGTTTCACGAATGTCAGCTACATTGACGCACTCCGCCTGCGACTGAAAGTGATGGATTCCACTGCCTTCAGCCTCTGCATGGACAATAATGTTCCGATTATCATTTTTGATATGTTCAAAAAAGGCAACCTGAAGCGGGTTGCTCTCGGCGAAAAAGTGGGCACGCTGGTATCTGACAAATAAAGCGGGAGCCCCGCCTCGACACCCTTTCAAACCCAAAACCGAAAACTTAAATCTTAAAACTGAAAACTGAGACCTATGGCTGCTGATGATGTTTTGCTGGAATGTGAAGAGAAGATGGATAAAACCGTGAGCCGGTTGCAGGATGAATTTTCTGCTGTCCGCACCGGCAAAGCCTCCCCCGCCCTGGTGGAACATATCAGGGTGGACTGCTACGGCACCAGCATGACCATGCGGGAACTGGCGGGCATTACGACGCCCGAACCACGCATGATCCTGATACAACCCTGGGACGGGGCCAACGTCGATCCGATCCGCAAAGCCATCGAAGAATCCAAGCTGGGCATCAATCCAATGGTGGACGGGAAAATGATCCGCGTGCCCATTCCCGAACTTTCCGAAGAACGCCGGCGCGACCTGATCAAAGTGGTCAAAAAGATTGCCGAAGACGGACGCATTGCCGTCCGTCACGAGCGCCGTGGAGCCATGGACGCCCTGAAAAAACTGCTGAAGGAAGGCGACCTGACGGAAGACCAGCAAGCCGATTCGGAAGAAGAAGTGCAGAAGCTGACCGACACCTACATCGGGAAGATTGACAAATCGATGGAGTCCAAAGAGGTCGAACTTCTCAAGGTCTAGGGTCTGGGTTTGTCCTTCGGACGGACTACGGACTCCACTTGAAATGTGGAGGTAAGGGGATGTTTCATCCTTTGGATGAAAGTTGTGAATGGAGCTTCGCAAATCTGGCAATCGCTGTCGCGATGAAACAAACGAACTCCGTTCGAATCATGTTGGATTTGTCCTTCGGACGGACTCCACATGATATGTGGAGGTAAGGGGATTCGAACCCCTGGCCTCTTCATTGCGAACGAAGCGCTCTACCAACTGAGCTATACCCCCGGCTAACCAAATTCCGAAATCAAGGGACTACGTCCAAAATGAAGAACCCAATTAGTTCGGATTAGAAGGAAAACGTATCACAGCACCCCGACACGAGACAATCATTGTTTCAGAGGCGCTCTTCCCTACGCAAGAAGGCTATTCCCGGAACTGCATCCGGTGGAGCTTGGCATAGATGCCGTCCATGGCCAGGAGTTCTACGTGTTTGCCCTGCTCCACGATCCTGCCCTGTTCCATGACCAGTATACGGTCGGCGTTGACCACGGTGGATAGACGATGGGCGATGACAATGGAGCTGCGGTTTTTCATCAGGCGCTCCAGGGCATCCTGGATAAGACGTTCGGATTGGGAATCCAAGGCCGACGTGGCTTCGTCCAAAATCAGGATTTTAGGATCTTTTAAAACAACCCGGGCAATGGCCAGGCGTTGGCGCTGCCCACCGGATAGTTTCACCCCTCTTTCCCCGATCTCACTTTCATAACCATGCGGTAGTTTGCGGATGAACTCGTGGGCATTGGCGGCCACGGCGGCGGTGAACATGTCCTCGTCGGAGGCGTCCGGGCGGGCGTATTTGATATTTTCCGCCAGGGTGCCGGCAAAGAGCAGATTGTCCTGCATGACGATCCCGATCTGGCGGCGCAGGGATTGGACATTGAAGTCGCGGATGTCCCGTCCGTCGATGCGGATGGTGCCGGTGGTGGGGTCGTAAAAACGGGCGAGCAGGGTAATGATGGTGCTCTTGCCCGCGCCGCTGGGTCCTACCAGTGCGATCATTTCGCCCGGGTTGACCTTGAAGGAAACATCCTGAATGGTGGCCTGACCGGGACGGTAGGCGAAACTGACCTGATCAAAGAAAACTTCGCCCTGGACATTTTTCAGGGCGGGCAATTTTTCGTTTTCAGGAATGTGGGGTTGGGTATCAAGGACGCTGAAAATTTTATCCAGAGCGACAATGGCCCGCTGAATCACGGCATTGGCATCGACCACACGGGTGATGGGGGCGTAGAGCATGCCCAGATAGAGGTTGAAAGCAGTTAGATCCCCGATGCTAAAACCGTTGATTTTGTAGATGGCCAGATAGGCTCCATAGGCCAGCACGGTCAAAGCCCCGATTCCGGCAATGGTCTCAGCTCCGACACCCAACAGAGTATTGCGCCACATTACGCGGTTGAAGTTGCGATAATCGGACTCGATGCCGCCACGAAAATGTTCGGTTTCGGTTTCTTCCGTGGCGAAGGCTTTGACCAGGCGGGTGCTGGCGATGCGTTCGTTGAGGAAGCCTAGCACCTTGTCCCAATTGCGGCGGTGGATGCGGGCTTCCACCCGGAGTCGGCGGCGGTGCCACAGGAAGTTAAAAACGAAAAGAGGCAGCACGGCGTAGGTGACCAGCGCAAGTTTCCAGTCCATGAACATCAGCACCACGAGCACGCCGAGAATGGTGACCAGATCGCCGATCATATTGACCGAGGCACCTGTCACCAGATTATGCATGGCACTGGTATCTTCGCTGATGCGCGAGACGATTTTCCCGGTGTGGCGCTCCTCATAGAATTTGAGGGAAAGTTTTTGCAGATGGGAAAAAATGCTGACCCGCATGTCACAGGTGACCCGCATGCCGGTGCGTTGGAGAAGATAGTTGCGTGCCAAGAGAACTGCGGAACGGCATAGAACCACGACCAGGAAAAGCCAAAGGAAAACCTGAATGCTGAGCCACGGATCGCTGGCTATCACGGCATCGATGACCTTCTTGATCAGCCAGGGCTTGGCTATATCAAGTGACGAAACCAGAAAAATCAGGAAGAAGATAAAGGCGAGCTTGCCGAAATAGGGTTTAAGGTAACCGTAAAACCGGACCATGACAGGCCATGTGTCCAACCGCGTGGAGCGCTGCTTCATGAATGTGCCTTTCAGCCTTAGCTTCCATTACACGCACTGCAAGTGCATTATTAAACCCGTTGGTAGGGAAACATCACTTTGACAAGTAAAAAATGAATTCGTCTTTTTTTGGAAAATGGGTTAATCTTAACAAATGAAAATTCTTTCGTCTGTTTTTCTTCTCCTGCTCCTGTTGCTGTCCGCTTCCCATTTACCGGCCCAGAAAAGCAATGTGGCGCTGGAGGGAATTCCTCCACAGATCATTCCTATTATCCGCAACATTGAACAAAAATATACCCCGGCCGACCTGATGCAGATGGTGCAGAAGGCGACGCCCACTGGTTGGAAAATTATCCAGGAAAAAACGAAGCTGACAGAAGCGGGCCAGCCCCAGGGTTTTACCATGAATGATTTTGAGCGCCTGCCGGAAAAAGAACAGCAGGCACTTATCGCCGCAATTCAGCCTGTGATCATGAATGCCGTCGCGCAACTGACTCAGCAGGAACAGATGCAGTTGTTGACCATGGCCAAGGGTTTTGATCCCAATACCATCATCACGCCGGTCATGGGAATGGTCACAAAGACAGAAGTGAAGAAGTAAAGCGCAGGGAAAGGTGCCCGCTAAACACGCCAAAGTTCGCTAAAATCGGGGACGCCCGATGCATGATTTCAGTTCTGTCATTTCCGCCCCCCTTTTTCTTTTCGCGTTTTTTAGCGCCTTTAGCGCCTTTATTGGGCAACCCTCCCATCTTTAAAATTTCTTAGCCAGCTTTTCCATCTTGCCTGCGAGGGTGAAATCCAGTTCTGTGATGCCCCCGGCATCATGCGTTTGCAGATCAACCATGACGGAAGACCAGACGTTGAACCATTCCGGATGATGATTCATTTTCTCCGCTACCAAGGCACAGGCCGTCATGAAGGAGAAGGCTTGGACAAAGTCCTTGAATTTGAATTCGCGATGCAGTTTCTTCTTTTTCAACTGCCATGAGGGAAGGCTGCGCAACTTTGCCTTGATGTCTGGGGTTGATAGTTTGGAGGGCATCCTCCCAACATAGAGCCGGAATCCTGGTCGGCCAAGGGTTTCGTGGCTTGGGCATCTTGCCCAAGCTACCTTCGTGTCGGCCAGTTTTTTAAATTTGGGGGAAAAGCTCCCGTGAGCAATGACGATCATTGCGGGCTTTCCTTTTCGTTTTTGGAATCCTTTGCCATTGTAGGAGCAACCTCGTGTCGCGGAGGGTAGTTACTAATAGATCCGTGGGATAGACTACAGTCGCGGCGGGAGGTCGCTCCTACCAGAAACACGGCTCAGGGCTGCGTTGATCTCTTCCAATAGAATATCGATGGGATACTGGGAAACAAACTCAAGCCTGTAAGGATCTATGGACTTTCAATCGGAGTGCTTTGATTTCTTCGTTGATGGTCAGGAAAGCTGCCTCATCGAAAGACTTCGGCGCGGGAGCCAGTTTGGCTTTCAGGTTGGCAACGGACTCCAGGGCAGGCTGCCACGTTGCTTCAGGCATCAAGGCAATTTGATCGCAGGCAATCTCCACACAGGCCGGGTTGTGACAGAACAACAACAATTCTTCTCCCGCTTCGATGGCCAGGCGTGTGGCTTCGGCGGCTCCATAACGGTTGGCAATGGCTCCCATTTCCAGATCGTCGGTCATGATCGCCCCTTGGTAACCCAGCTCCTCCCTTAGAAGTCCGTTTACGATCGCGCGGGACATGGAGGCGGGGAAAGGTTCCTTGTGCCATGCGGTGAAATGCCCGTGACCGATCATGAAGCACTCGGCCTTGGGCACAAAAGCCCGGAAGGCAGTGAGTTCATCACGTCCGATTTCTTCCTTGGACCGCGTGATCCTGGGAAGTTCCCCATGTGGATCGAGCTCGCAGAAGGTGTAACCGGGAAAGTGTTTGGCCGTGCCCAGAACGCCAGCGGATTGCATTCCTTCGAGAAAAGCACCGGCCTGCGCAATGACACTGGACGGGTTGTTTCCGTAACAGCGTCCGCGCAGAGAATTGTCAGCAGCTTCATCCAGGGTGTAATCCACAACGGGCGCCAGATTCAGATTGAATCCCAGACTACGAAGCAATTGTCCGGTTAAAACGCCATGCTCCCTGGACCAGGCCGCGTTGGCCGCCAGCCCCAGTTCCAGGCCCGAGGGAGGAATCTCCCCCACGGCTTTAAGACGCGAAACGCGGCCGCCTTCCTGATCGATGGTGATGATAGGAGGCGTTTCGCAGAGTTCATTCAGTTCGGAGACCAGTTCGAAGATCTGCCGGGCGGATTCCAAGTTGCGGTTAAAAAGAATGAACCCACCGGGCTGGATGCGTTGGATCATGCTGCGAAGCCCGGCGGTCAGGCGGGGGCCCGGGACGCCCATGATGAGGAGTTGGCCGGGAGCGGAGGAAATCGTCATCTTCATATCAAACAGGATTTTACCCTCTTTACAAGATCGTCGCGACCCCGTTAGATCAATGTTTTCCAACCATGTTCCAGATCATCTTCACACCAGTCAGCTCCGCCGAAATGAGCGCGCTTCCTAAACTACTTCAATTGGAGATTTTGGATGAGTTCCAGGCTTTTTCCCCCGACTACGTGGAAAACAACCCCGACAAATTCGGGAAGATCACTCAGAATGACCGGACTCTTTATCGCTTCCGGGCCACGGATTACCGCCTTTACTTCGAAAAGACCGAGGAGGGTTTGTTAGTACACCGTGTCCTGAACAAAAATTCCCTGAAGGACTTTTTTTACCGTTCCCAGCTTCCCTTGGCTGAAGATGAAGAACTTCAAAAAAACCCCAACTTCTGGGCCATGATCGACTCCTCCCGCACGGACAAAAAGTAGTCTGCGGACACGGTATCTTTCGGTTTGTACTAAAGCCCGTCTGCAGCTAAGCTACAGCCAGTGAAGAACCCCACCTTTTGGAAAATCCTCGGCATCTCCCTGGGCGTCCATATCCTGGTGATTCTGACCTTTCGCGGTGTGGTGATTCATTCCAAGCCCGCCCCCTCCTTTCCTCATACCCGTTTCGTCATGTTCGAAGTCCCCGGTGACGTGATCATTCCCGGACAGGCGCCCTTGGTGGAACGACATTACCGGGTTCCCACACAGTCGGTCAATCTGTCTCCAGAATCGGAAAACGCCGCCCCAGCTGAGCTGGAACTTCGCGATAACAACGACACCTTAGGCTCTCCAGAGTCGCTCTTCGCGCATTATCTAAAAATCGGAAAAGGGGGCATGAACTTTTTTGGATTAAGGCCGGAAGAAAAAAACAGGACTGTCTTCCTGATCGATATCTCCGGCAGTATGCTCCAGCATAGCGGAACCTCCACCCGGCTCACCCAGGCCTATGATGAACTCAAACGGGCCCTGGCCTGCCTGCGTCCGGATCAATCCTTCAACATCATACTCTTTGCTGAACGGGTCAGTGCTTTTTCCCCGCAGCCGCTCAAAGCAACTCGTGATAATATACTGAGAGCCTACCGCTACCTTGATAGTGATGTGGATTGTGGCGGCAGCACCAATCTGCAGGGTGGTATCCGCCTCGCAGTTGCCATGAAACCGGATTCACTGGTGTTGTTGACTGACGGAATACCCACATCCTCCGAGCCGCAGGCTCTGTTGACAGAAACCAGATTCCTCCGCGAGAAAACGGACAGGCAAATCCGTATCCATTCCATCGGTTTTTATCTCAAGGCAGGATCGGTTGAAGAGTCTTTCCTCATGAAGCTGGCCGAGGAGAACAATGGAACCTATTTGCGCTGGAATCCCCAGATAGATCTGAGTAGAAGATAAAATTTTTGCACCTACTGCGGGGGAACAGCCTCCGGACTCCAGAGATGGCCCTGCATGAGTTCTTTGCGCAGAATGAACTCCTGATTGATGACCCGAAGCCTGCGCGCCAAATCACGGGCCATGTTCAGAACAAGAATGGCATATTGCTCGGGCCATTTCTGATAAAGATGATAGAGGTCCGTGTTCAACAAGACATCAATCGAACAGTCGTCGAGGGCACGGATGGAGGCGGAACGGGGGTGATTGTCCAGAATGCTCATCTCCCCGAAAAAATCAGGGGCATTCAGCTCGGCCAGGATGACCTCATCCCCGAAGCCGAGTCGGTGCACCACCTCCACCCTTCCCCAGGCCATGATGTAGAGGGAATGGCCTTCATCGCCTTCCTGAAAAACGATATCTCCGCGATGCAGTTCTATGGGCTTGGCCAAAGTGCAAAGAAATTCCAGAGCCGCAGGCTCAAGCCCGGCGAAAAGAGGGATCTGCTGGAATGTTTCGAGCTGAATCGTGAAAGCAGTCTAAGGCAAAAAACTTCCTGACAAAAGACTAAAAATATAGTCATTCACACCAGAACCGTGGGCTGGCTCAGGTATGAGCGGGAAACAATTGTTTCCTTACCAGATCGGCCAGATCCCTGGGACGGAAAGGCTTCTGTAAAAGGCTGTAGTCCGGATGCCGGGACAACTGTTGGTCCAGCATGTCCAGGCTGTAGCCGGTAATACAAATAACCTGAAGCTCCGGTTTCTTGTCGCGTAGTTTTTCCGCCAGCTCAAACCCGTTCAACCCGTCCATCATCAGGTCGGTGACCAGGACATCGATCTTTCCTTCACGCTCATCCCAAAGGGTCAGAGCTTCCTCGGAAGATTCCGCTGCGATGACATTCAAACCCGATTGGGTCAGCACTTTGCCCAACAAAAGGCGAAGGGACTCCTCATCTTCAACAAGCATGACGTTGATTTTTTGCGGGATCTTGGGCTGCATGGTCGGGGGGAACACTATCCTATAACTTTGGAAAGCTTCAGGCCTTTGTCCAGCACAGGTTTGCCTGTCACCGGATTGTTTCAATCAACCGAAAAAACTCTTCCGGGTGTCTGAAATCGTCAAACAGAGCATCCGGTGTGTGGGCCTCCAACTCGTCTTTGGGATAGCCTCCCGTCGCCACCGCAATAGCCTTGGCCCCGATCACTCGTGCACAGGCAATATCATGCGGGGTATCGCCGATGACAAAGACCCGTTCTGGGGGAATATGCAGCCCTTTTTTCTCGACCGCCCGTCTCAAGGCGACAGGCCCCAGATCATTGCGGTTAGCCGAATCGTCCGCGAAGGCTCCGAATTCAAAAAAATGCCAAACTTTGTAATGTTCCAGCTTCAGTTTGGCCCCGCGCTCCAGGTTCCCCGTGAGGAGAGCATTGACCAGATGCTTCTTGTGCCTGCCCAGTTCGAGAATATCGAGGATGCCCGGGTGAACCACCCCTTCCCTCCTGGGCAGTTCTTGTTCCAGACAGACCAGGTAGGTTTCCATGAAGTCATGCAGATTCTGCGGGCTGCGTTCGACCCCGTGTAGTTCCAACAACATTTCACCGATGCGGCGATCCGTGCGTCCCCTGTAATCCACGTGTTCAATGGAGCCCTTGATTCCAAAGCACCGGTCCAGAGCACTATCAAGAGCGAACTCTCCCGCCCTTCCCGTTGAAACCAATGTGCCGTCGATATCCCAGAGCAACAATTTTTGATCAGACATTCCCTCATTATGCCAAAAAACGCCACCTTGTGTCACGCGCTGAACTTGGAAGGCCTCATTCGCATTGACCGCGATACAAGTCTTCGCTACCAAAGGACTTCCGTTTTTATTTTTAAGACGGGATGACGCACGGCAGACCGCCCATCCGCCGCGCTTTTATGATGGGCAACCAACAACCTGATCAAAGGAACAAAAACCATGGCCAAAGTCATCGTCGAACACGTGTATAAAATTTATGAAGGGGAAAAGGAAGGCCCGGACAAAGTGGCGGTCGATGATGCCCATTTCGAAATCGAAGACAGGGAGTTCATGGTTCTGGTCGGCCCCTCCGGTTGCGGAAAAACCACCACCTTGCGTATGATCGCCGGATTGGAAGAAATCACCAAGGGCAAGATCTACATCGACGGCAAAGTGGTCAACGATGTCCCCCCCAAAGACCGTGACATCGCGATGGTTTTCCAGAACTATGCCCTCTATCCCCACATGTCGGTCTATAAGAACATGGCCTTTGGACTCCAGCTCCGCAAGCTGCCCCAGTCGGAGATCGACAAGCGCGTCATGAACGCCGCCAAAATCCTGGGACTGACTCATCCTGACAATCTTCTGGAACGTAAACCCAAGGCTCTTTCCGGTGGACAACGGCAGCGTGTGGCCCTCGGCCGTGCCATCGTGCGCCAGCCCAAGGCCTTTTTGTTCGATGAACCCCTCTCCAACCTGGATGCCAAAATGCGCGTGGAAATGCGCACGGAAATTTCCAAGCTCCATCTCCGTCTCAACAGCACCATGATCTATGTCACCCATGACCAGATCGAGGCCATGACCATGGCGGACCGCATCGTGGTGATGAAGAACGGAATCATCCAACAACTGGCCGAGCCCCTGACCATCTATCACCAACCCGCCAACCTCTTTGTGGCCGGCTTCATCGGCAGTCCTCCGATGAATTTTTTCAACGGCATTATTGTCCGTAAAAACAATTCCATCGTCTTTGAGGAACGTAGCCTGGATGACAAGCCCGGCCTGGTTTCCCTGACTCTGGACGATGAACATGCCCGCAAACTCAGCCCCTACGAAAACAAGAAGGTGGTTCTGGGAGTTCGTCCGGAAAACCTGGAAGACAAACTTTATGCCTCCGATCCCGATCCGGGTGCCACCTTTGAGGCGACCCTGGAGGTTCTCGAACCGATGGGAGCGGAAACCTATCTCTATCTCAACACCGGTCATCACAGCATCATTGCCCGTTCCCAACAGATGCAGGCCAAGAACGAGGTTGGACACAAAATTGCTTTGGTGGCTGACATGAAGAAGGTTCGCTTCTTTGATGCTGCAACGGAAAAGCTGATTGCCTGAGTGGTTTGGATTAATCTGGATGTTGCCGGATTCTATGGGCCTCTGAAAGATTTCAAAGAATCCACGTGAAGTCGCTTCCCATGCATCAACGTGATTTCTTCGACCACACGCTCGATGCCCGGTGTATGGCTGAAAATTTGCATCTTGTCAGCGCAGACCATCGCTTGGATGCTTAAGGTATTCACCGTTACTGGTAAGCAAAATCCATGGCCAGCAAAACCCTTGAACAACTCGAACAGTTTGCCATCGACGTCATTCTCGAGAGGCGTTACGGCAACCGCGCCACCCTGTTGCGGGCCTTTCTGTTTCTCCTATCCCTGCT
Organism: Methylacidiphilales bacterium; assembly: GCA_038250235.1. GTDB lineage: Bacteria > Verrucomicrobiota > Verrucomicrobiia > Methylacidiphilales > JAAUTS01 > JAAUTS01. The sequence continues at coordinate 20,272 of JBBSCO010000039.1, forward strand.
TTATACCCGCATCATGCGCCTTCGATGGTGGCTCTACCAAAAACGCATCCTGCGCTGGCACCCGGTGGGCAGCCTGGTCATCAGTGTCGGCAACCTGACTGTAGGGGGCACGGGCAAGACGCCCATCGTGGAAAAATTCGCCAAAACCCTGACCAAACACGGGCGCAAAGTCGCCGTCCTCAGCCGCGGTTACAAAAGTGTGCCCAAACCTCTCAGCCAACGCCTGATCGACCGTTACATCCGTGGCCGCGGCGAAGAACCGCCCCGGGTGGTTTCCAACGGACGCTCTCTGCTTCTGGACTCGGAACGGGCGGGGGACGAACCCTACATGCTGGCGTCCAATCTGCAGAATGTCGTGGTTCTTGTGGACAAAAACCGGGTGAAAAGCGCCACTTACGCCATCGAAAAATTCAACTGCGACACGATGCTGCTGGATGATGGTTACCAATACCTGCCACTGAAAGAACGCATTAACATCACCCTGGTGGACAGGCACACACCTTTCGGGAATGAATACCTTCTGCCCAGAGGAACGCTCCGCGAGCCGCACAATCACCTCAACCGCGCGGATGTGATCTTTATCACCAAGTGTGATGGCTCGGATATCTCCCTGCTGAAACAACGCATCCGCTTTTATAACAAACACGCGGAAATTTTTGAATGCGCCCATTATCCCCTTTATCTTCAGGATCTCTACACCGGCGAACAGAAGCCGCTGAAATATCTGCAGGATCGCGAGATCGGGGCCATTGCGGGCATTGCCGTTCCGGAAAGTTTTGAAGCCGGGCTCAAACAGCTGGGGGGGCAGATTATCTACAGTCGTCACTACGCGGATCACCACCGCTTCAGCCAGCAGGAAGTGTTGAATGCCATCAACCGCACCCGTGCCCGCGGCGGTCATGCGCTCTTGACCACGGAAAAAGACGCGGTCCGCTTCCCCCGGGTGGATCGGCGGGACCTTCCGGTTTATTTCCTGCGGGTGGAAATCCGGCTGATCAACACCACGGAAAGTTTCGAGAACGCCATCCTCCGCATCTGCCGGATGAAAGGTCATGAGCCGGTCAACATTGACGAGCTCGTCTGCGCCACAACGTGAAGTGTCGCAGCCCGTCCTACAATCCAGGAAATTATCCTAGACAAAAGCTAACACCAGCTTCGTCATATACTGATGCGGGAGCGACTTCCTTTGGACCGGCTTTATGACGAGCACGCAAATGCCTTATTCGGCTTTCTGTTGAACCTGACCCGCAACGAAGCGGACTCGCGCGATCTGATCCAGGAACTTTTCCTTAAAATCGCCCGCAAACCGGGCCTTCTCGACCATGCGGAGAATCCCAAAGCCTTCCTGCTGCGTTCGGCCTACCATCTTTTTGTTGACCTGATCAGGCATCGGCAGTCGCGGGACAAGATGGAAGAGGCCGTGGCTTTGGAAACCCCTCTTTTTTTCGAAAATCCCAAAACCGGAAACGACCTGGAATGGAGTGCGGGGGTCAGCCGGGCTTTGGAAGAGCTGCCTGAAGATCAACGTGCCGTGTTTCATTTGAGAGTCTGGGAGGGATGTACCTTTGCTGAAATCAGCCTGATCCTGAGCATACTGGGCAACACTGCAGCCAGCAGGTATCGTTATGCTTTAGACAAAATGGAGACCCTGTTGCGTCCTGTTTACAAGGAACTTTATGAGTGATCTGGAAAAACAACTAAAGAAACTGAGGCCGAAGGCGGTGCCGTCGGATCTGCGTCGTGTTGTTTTTGCAGGTTGCGAAGAAGGAACGGAAGTTCACAGTCTTCGGTTTTCGGGTTTCAGTTTTTTAAGAGCCCTATATCCGGGTCATACGTTCTGCGGTAGTCTCGCTTGTATCTGGCTGATCATTCTTGCCTTGCATTTGGACACACCGAAAAGCATCGCTCCCTCCGGGCCGCCGATATCCTGGGCAGAATGGCAAGAGGCCAAGCTCGAGAGGGATTACCTTTTGGCCCAATTGGAAACGCCCCGATTCGAAGTGGGTTTGGACAAGGGAAATTTCTCAATTCCAAGGGAGGATCTCAAAACGAATTAATGCGCAAGTCAGAGGCTTGTTATTGACCGGGGCGCGGACGGCGCTTGGGTTAGGCCGACTTATCTGGACATTCAAACAACACAATAGAAGCACCCGGGTCAGCGCCTCCGCCGACGCCAAGGCTATGGCGGGACAGGGCTGGATATAGGAATATTTATGAAAAAGAAACTGTTACGATGGACGGCGGTTATGCTGCTGGTTCTGGGAACCTTGATCACCCTTTTTTATGCCGTGGAAAATTGGCGTGGAGCCCGTGCGTGGAAGGAAATGGAGGCACAGCTACGGGCAATAAGCGAGCCCTTGACCATTGCGGAGCTGGTTCCGGCCCCAGTCCCTGATGATAGAAATGTCGCGATGGCGGCCATCTTTCAGGAAGTTTTTGCTTACGATAAAGCCACCAAAGAAACCATTTCAAAACAGGAAATGCCGCCTGTCCCCCGCATTCAGCAGATCAATAAGGTGATCAATGAGCTAAATTTAAAACCTAACGTTCTTCCTTCCTATGCTTACGGAAGGATTGCTTCGATTCCGGATTTTACGGTGCTAGAAAAGTTCAAGGACAAAAACGGAGCGCTTTTATCGGAAATCAGACAAGCCTTGGATCGGCCTCAAATCAACTGGAACCATGACTATTCCTTACGTTTTTCCTTATCCGTACCACATTTGGGTTCCATCATGGATCTGGGAAAATATTATCAGTTGGAGGCTTTGGATCACATGGACAGTGGTAGGTCAGACCTGGCTCTTGAAGACATCCGCTATATCCAACGGCTTTCCGAAATTGCAAAGAAAGATCCCTTCCTCATGGAAAATCTAGTTTCCATGACCGTAAACAGTGTCAATGGGAACACGATATGGGCAGGCCTCCAGCGAAGAGCGTGGAATGAAAAACAGATATTGGAGCTTCAGGATCTGGCGACTAAAAAATCTGATGAATTTTCAGATTACCAAAAAGGCCTGCGTTGGGAGCGGACCACATTTCTGCAGGCCACTCAAGGGAACCAGGTAGAATTTTTGGAAAGGATGACGAGCTTGAATGAGTTATCCTCATTCAGTTGGGAGAGCTTGTTGACAATGACATATTTTTTTTTAAGGCCCAAAGGTTGGATGGATATGGATCGCGGGCTTTATTCAGGGATGATGCAACGATATATAGAGCTGTGCGGAAAATTCGGAAAAGGATTATCAGGTTTGGAAGAATTTAGAAAATTGGATGAGGAATTCTTAAGCAAGTCGGGGGATGTTACGCAACGGCTAATGACACCGATGACCTTTCTTGCTTTTCCGGCTCTTTCGGGAGTCTTTAAAAGAAGTGTCGAAACAGAAAACCTCAATCGCATGATCCAAATCGCCTGTTCCTTAGAGCGTTACCGCCTGGCGACAGGAAAAATCCCCGCATCCCTGGAAGTGCTGGTTCCTAAATATCTGTCCGCCTTACCCTTGGACATCGTAAATGGTGAGCCTTTGAAATTCGTGGGCAAGAACGGGGAGGACTACCTGCTATATTCTGTAGGACTTAACGGCACCGATGACGGAGGCTACACGTCCAAAGACAGAAACAAAGGCGACTGGGTCTGGCCATCCAAACCTGGTTTGGTCGAAGTCCGGGACAAGTAATCAGGAATCTTCGCGGACCTTGGCGGTCTTCCTGTTCAATTCGTTCTGGTTTTTCCAACCCTACATCACGAATGAAAAAAGCTGTTGGATGCCGGCTTTCCCCAGGAAAAGGGCGAGCAGGGTGGCCAACAGCGCCAGCAATCCCAGGATATCCCCAATCGCCACAACCAACCCGTCGTTCTCCATCAACCCAAGCCCGATGAATACCAGCGGCAGGGCATACAACCAATTGGTTCCGGGAATCGGCAAGGGCAGCATTGTCGCAATCATGGCAATCAACACCCCGTGAATCTGGTGTGACCAGGGATGCAAACAGATCCAGCTTTGCCGGGGTTTCAAAAAACGCTCCACCCGGACACAAACATCCGTGGCTTTGCTCACCATCTCTACCACCCGCACCTGGGGCAGCTCATAATCCTGCACCTTGCTGGGAATCCAGAGTTTCCGGGCAAAGGCCATCCGTAACCCAGAAAAAATCAAAACAAAACCCATAGGCACGGCAATCACGGGCAGAATAGCCGGGATGCTAAAAAGGGCGATCACCGCCGGATAACCACGTCCGGACAGATGTCGTAGCATCCGACGGATAGTGATGGGATGCTCGTGGCTTTCTTCTTCCAGCAGCTTGAAAACCGTGGAGAGGGAAACGCCCCGCACGGGTGGCGGCGACAACGTATCCTCTCCATCCGTTGGAGGAGGCAATGAGGTTTCCATGGGAAGAGACATAGTCGGCGGGCAACGCCGTCTCCATACTCTTTAGCGCATTCCCCGTGATTGTCATCAGGGGATTTGGTTCATCGGGTCGGTAAGGGAATCAGCCGGTCGTGCGCAATCCGCCGGCGATGGCATTGATTGAGAGCAACACATCAGGCAGAAGTCTGTTGGCTTCGCCCTGGTCTTCCTTTTCCTTGAGTTTGCGCCATTCCCGCAGGAGGGAAATCTGCTGGCGGTGCAGGGTGGCCAGAGCCTCTTCACGCAGTTTAAGCGTAGCGACCATGCGCGGCCTGCGTTTTTCCAGGGTTCCACCTCCAAAGAGCAGGTCCATCATACGGTGGGTGCGGTGGTATTCGGACTCGATTAGATTAAAAAAACGGTTGCGCAGCCTGGTGTTTTCCACCAGCCCGGCATAGGTCTTCATAATCTCCAGGTCGGCACTGGCCAGATTGGTTTCAACGTTGGTCAGGACATAGCGCAGGAAGGGCCAGACTTTGACCGCTTCCTGAAGCGAAGCGAAGGCCTCTTCTCCGCCTTTGGAAAATTGTTCCAGGGCCGAGCCCACCCCGAACCAGCCGGGGACATAAAAGCGCGACTGGTTCCAACTGAAGACCCAGGGAATGGCACGCAGATCCTCCAGAGAACGGGCCCCAGTGCGGCGGGAGGGACGTGATCCGATGCGGCTTTGTTCCAGGGCATCGATCGGAGTGGCCTGCCCGTAGAAGGTGATGAAGTCATCCGCCAGAATGAATTCCCGGTAAAATTCCGAGCTGGAAAGACAGAGCTGGGCGGCGAGTGGCTCAAATTTGGAATAATCCTTCGGCCGATGCCGGTGGCCTGCGGTGACCCCGGTGGTTCCGGCCAGAAGTAGTTCCAGGTTGTAAACGGAGGTGATCTGGTTGGCGTATTTCTGGGAGATGGTTTCCCCCTGCTCGGTCACGCGCAGATCACCTTCCAGGGCACCGTTGGGCAGCGCTTCCAGGAAACGATGGGTCGGGCCTGCTCCACGGCTGATGGTGCCGCCGCGGCCGTGAAAGAAGCGGGTTTTGACATCATTTTCTTCACCAGCTTGTTGGAGTTCTTTCTGGGTTTTGTAAAGACCCCACTGGCTGGCCAGAATGCCCGCGTCCTTGTTGCTGTCGCTGTAACCGATCATGACCTGCTGGATCGGGCGGGTGTTGAGCGGGAAGCTTTCGTCCTTCTCATCCTTGACCACTTTGTTCTGATAACGCAGGGAGGCGCGGGTGACGGGATGTTGCAGAAACGCGCGCATGATGCCGGCACTGGACTCCAGATCATCCAGGGTCTCGAACAGCGGCACGACCGGCATGGAGCAGTAGAGACCCTTGGCAGTGTATTTGGCGAGGCCGACTTCACGGGCCAGGACGTAAACCACCAGAAGGTCCGACACCCGCTTCGTCATGCTGACAATAAGCGAGCCTAACCCGCTGCTGCCATATTGATTGATGTGTGCGGCCAGGGCGCGATAACAGTTCAACACCGCATCGGCCTGGGGTCCGACTTCGGAATCCACATACAGGAAGGGGCGGGGGGAGCGCAGTTCTTTCATGAGGAAGCCAAGACGATCATTTTCCGGCCAGGTGGCAAAGTCGCTTCCGTCCAGTCCGGCGGCGATCATGAGCTGGCTCATGGCTTTGTCGTGAAACTGGCTGTTCTGGCGGATGTCCAGGCGGGCGAGGTGGAAGCCGAAGGTCTGCACCTGGCGTATGATGGGGTCGATGTCGGAAATGGCCAGGCGCGAGGCACCGATTTTGATCAGGGAATCCCGCAGCAGATAGAGATCGGCCAGAAGTTCGCGGGGATAGCGGTAGGAGCCGGGCCATTCTTCGAGGGCAGATCCTCCTTTGTTCAAGGGTAGCCGTGCCACGATGATGTTGGCCAATTGACGCCAGGGTTCGAGGGGATTGCGTTTCAGGCAGGCTTCGCCCCGTTCCCCGAGTTCCCGGGCCAGGCTTTGAACTTCCGCCGTGAATTTTTCGGGAACCTGGTGGAGTTCTTCGGAAAGGCTGAGGATTTTCGGAAGTTTTCTGAGTTGTTCCTGAAGGACCTGCAAGGCCTGGAGACGTAATTCCAGCAGGGTTTCCACAGTGACTTCATGGGTGACGAGTGGATGTCCATCCCGGTCGCCGCCCACCCAGGTGCCGAAGGCGAGTTGCGGGAAATTGTCCGGGTTGGCAATCCATTTGGGGTCAAGCCCGGCCTTGAGCCAGGCTTGGCGCAGGCGCAGATCGAGGCGGGGCAGAACTTTGGGAAAAACTTCACGCAGATGGTAGGTGATGGTCTGACGTTCTTTGGAGATTTTAGGCTTTTCCAACAACACTTCCCCGGTGCGCCAGAGTCGTTCGAGGGCCACTTTGATTTCTTCACGGATGCTTTCCAACTCGGCCGGTGTCCACATGCTGTTTTCGCGGGAAACAAGCAGGAGATACAGGGCGCGGTGCTGTTCCAAAACGGTGGAACGCTTGGCTTCGGTGGGGTGGGCGGTGAGAACGGGTTCGACGCGGACCTGACGGAGGACTTCCACAATCTCGTCTTCTTTAAGGCCACTTTTTTTCAAGCGTTTCAGATAGAAAGTCCAAAGGCCCGTCTCATCCTGTTTCCGTGGGAGACTGGCGCGGGCGCGGCGCATCTGGGCGGCAGTGTTTTCCTCCACCATGTTCAGCAACTGGAAGACGACGCAGTAAGCCTGCATGACGCGGCTGGAAAAACGGGCCGGCACGGCCTTGGTATTGCCTCCATTC
>JBBSCO010000040.1:0-26633 GCA_038250235.1 Methylacidiphilales bacterium
CGGCCTACATCATCTTTGGCGACAACACCCTTCGTCAAATGGCGCGTTATTATCCGGAAGATGAAGACGATTTCGACAGTATCAGCGGTGTGGGCGAAAAGAAAAAGGCGGAGTTTGCCGCCCTATTTGCCGGAGAAATCCGCAGCTACCTGGAAAACAATCCCAAGGTTCTTTTCCGGGACGTGAAGGATTACAGTTGATAATCAGGTTAACTACTAACCTGTAAATCATTGTTTGACCTATATTCTCCAGAACTGAAAACACTGGAAAATATAATTCGCGGCCCAGTTGAGGGAAGAAATAAATTTGGCCGAGCTTACCGGAACTTACCCTGCTGCCCCAGAGATGAAATTAGAACCTTTCGGTGGCGGGGTAGAATTGCCAATAGAAAATCCCCAGATAAACAAACGGGGTTGGTTGAGAGCAGCTTTTTGGGTTCATGAGAAATCACGAACCATGTTCTTCGTCGATTTGTTTTGGAAAAAGACCAATCAATTGACCACGGCAGACGTCCATTGAGTCAACCAGCGGATTCGCCAGCTGAAATCCCAACTTGGAAAAGGCAGCAGCCCCTGGAAATCAGGGCAATAATTCGGAGATATCCACCGCAAAAGCTTTGGCCAGTTTCTGAAGCGTTTTTTGCTGGGGAAAATGCCCGCCTGTTTCTATCACCGCAACATACCCTCGCTTCAACCCGGAAGCTTTGGCAACTGCAGCCTGTGTTTTGAAACCGGATTTGGCTCTTACAGAAAAATACCGTTTTAGAAATACCTGGACACGCGTGTCTGAAATTTTGTCCGCTTTGGCATAGGCCGGATCGTTCGACTTCAAATCTGATTCCCATTCTTCCAGGCTTTGATCAGGCATTACGAGAGGTTCATTGGCACTGATCTCAGCCAACGTGCGGAGAATATTCTCTTTTTCCTCCGGATCCTTTTCCCGTTCGTACTCAAAACAAAGATGAACCAACGATGCTATCCGTGCTTTATCATCGGCAGAAATCCTGACCTGATGAGATAAAGTCTCTGCGCGCTTCAGCGAAGCACGTAAACTCGGATGCCGGGCCAAAGTTGCGGCACCAAAACGATATTAAATTCTACATGGAAAACCCCAACTCTGTCGGGAACCATCCTTGTACTTTTTTCCAATCTCCTCCTACAACATGAACCCGGAAAGTTTTGTCACGGGCGGTTTCAATTCCCGTATATGTCCGTCTCCGAGATTATAAATCCAGCCATGCACCTGTAGTTCCTGACCCCGCACCCAGGCATCCTGCACAATGGTTCTCTGACAGACATGCTGGCGCTGGGCCAGGACAATCAATTCACAAAGCCTGTCAAAACGCGCTTTCCCCGCTGGCAACGCATCCGTCTTGGTCTAGTGCTCACGGGCCACGTCCAGGATGTGCCGGAGCCAGTTGTCGATCAGTCCGTGCCGTCTGTCCTCCAGGGCGTGATAACACCACCAGCAATCGTAATGGCCTGTAACAATGACACGCTTCACCGTTAATACACCGACGGCATATTGCAGGACGGAAAGACAATTAAGGTCGCTTTGCGAAACCGCATTGGCCACGTTGCGATGAACAAAAATCTCACCCGGTAGAAGCCCCACGATCTCATTGGCCGGCGCCCGGTTGTCGGAGCATCCGATCCAGAGATACTCCGGGCTCTGCTGATGGATCAGGTGGGTGAATAAATCCGGATTTTTATCCCGGGTGGCCTGATCCCAGACCCGGTTGTTTTTGATCAACTGATGAACGGAACACCTGAAGGGATGGTAAACCAACGTCAGAACCGGGCACAGCCTCAATTTCCATCCCCAATCCCAAGCTCGACATCCGTTCATCACAGCTCAGAGTTTCAGGGACAGAGCCCAGCCATGATTGATTTCGCCAGACCTTTCCAGAAAGCTTTTGATCACACGGCCAAAGTGCTCTTTCAACCCTTCAGCCTCCGCAAATGGTTTTGTCTCGGCTTCAGTGCCTGGCTGGCATCCTTTCTTACCGGAGGCAACAGCACAAACTTCCAGTTCCCCAGCGGGAACGATTTCAGCCCGGTTACAGGCAAAGGTAATCCCGGACTCGAAAAAGGCGTTTCGGAATTTTTTGCCAAAATGCTGGATTTGGGTCTCCCCCTCTGGCTCATGGTGCTGGCCCTGTTAACCCTGCTTTTTTGTTTCGTGGTTTTTGTCTTCATTATTCTTGGATGCCGCGGGCATTTCATGTTCCTCGACAATGTAATCCATAACCGCGATGAAGTGGCAAAACCCTGGAAGGAGTTCAGCCGCGAGGCCAACGCCCTCACGCTCTGGCACACCATTCTTAGCCTATTACCACTGATCCTGACCTTCAGCTTTTTCGCTCTCGCCCTGGTCTTTTTCTGGACGGATCTTCTCACAAGAACCACCCGTCCCTTCACCGCCTACCTGCCTTGGATTCTCGGATTTGCGGCCCTGATGCTCCTCATGCTACCCATCAGCATTTTTGCCTTTTTCCTGCGCGAGTTCGGCGTGCCCATCATGGCCAAACACCGCTGTTCCGTTTCCAAGGCCTGCGTCCATCTCTGGCACCTGCTGCGGACACGCACCCTGGACTGCCTCGTCTTCATCTTCATCCGCCTCTGTATGGGATTCGCTTTCATAATCCTGGCCCTGTTTGCAGGTTGCCTGACCTGTTGTCTTGGATTCCTCCCTTATCTCAACACAGTGGTGACACTCCCCTATCATGTCTTCCGCCAAAGCTTCACCCTGGATTGCCTGGCCCAGTTTGGGCCCGACTACAACCTTTGGCCGGTGATTCCGCCACCGCCTTTCCCTCCCACCAGCAGCTGACGAACCAAGCCCATCAGAGGATACTTCCATCCCAGGGATTTCCAGATTCAACGATTGAAAGAAGTTTCGCCCCCGAACCGTTGCATCGGACACGCGAATACGGAATCGATATCTGCCTGAGTCCATTGGAGAGAATGCGGAGACACGGTGAGGCCGTCGGTGAAATTCAGCGCCTGCAACAAAAGATCGCCGCCCAATATGGAACCCTTTGAACTCATCCTCCAGCGCCTTACTAAGGATAAAGTGAAATAGGTGACCGTGGGAGCTTACGCTTCCATGCTGCACTGGGCAGAACAAATGACCCCTGACAAAGCTGGGAAAAACCTTATCTGACCTGAATCCCATCCAGCGCCAGACCCCCCGGAAAATACCCCTCGATCTGGAAACACTCCCGACGCGCTCTGTAAAAAATCTTTACTGATCCCGTAAAGCAGGAGAAGGACCTACGGGCTACAGTTCTGGATCATTCCTTAATCAACCCGGTAATGCAAAACCTACGATGATACCGGTAGAACCTTCGCCTTGCTCAGGATGACAGGTCACATGATTGCTGAGGAGGCAAACTGGGTTGTAAGCCGAACCGCCCTAAAATTCAGCCGTCAAGCCTCAGCGCCCAGCTGCTCCAAAACGGAATGCCATTGCTGGTTGAGACGTTCCAAATTCTCGGTATTTTCCGACAATTCACGATTTAGGCTGACCATCTCCCCTCCATGGGTGTCAGAATCTTCCAACTTTTTTTCGATTTCCTTCTGCCTTTGTTCCAAACGTATGATGTCGCCTTCGAATTGCTCCGCTTCCGTCTGCGCCTTCTTGCGGCTGTTGGACTTGGCCTGGCGTTCCTCGGCTTCCTTACGCTTCTGCTCCTTGGTCTTGAAGACCGAAACCTTGGGCTTTTCTTCCTCCACCACGTCTTCGGGGGGACGACTGTTGGTCAACTGCTGGCCCGCCGTTAGACCGCTGCGTTCCGAGATGGCTTTGGATTTTTCCAGGTAGTAATCGTAGTCGCCCGCATAGGGCATCAGTTTCCCGGCTGAAATATGCAACACTGTCTTGGCCAGCGATTTGATGAAGTAAACATCGTGGCTGATAAAAATAATGGTTCCGTTGTATTGCTTCAACGCCTCGATCAAGGCATCGATGCTCGACATGTCCAAGTGGGTGGTCGGTTCGTCCATCAACAGAAGATTGGGAGGATCAAGCAACAGTTTGACCAGGGCCAGGCGCGATTTTTCTCCCCCGGACAAGACGCTGGTCTTCTTGAAAACGTCGTCCCCCTGGAAAAGGAATGAACCCAGCACGGTGCGGGCGGTCTGCTCCGGCACCTCTTTATCAATGCTCATGACTTCCTGTAGGACCGTGTTATTCGGGTTGAGCATTTCCACACGGTTTTGGGAATAATAACCCGCTAGGACGTTATGTCCGAGCTTACGCTCACCTTCTCCGGGCTGGAGCATACCACCCAGCAATTTAAGCATGGTCGATTTCCCGGCGCCGTTGGGTCCGACCAGAACCGTCCGCTGCTCGCGTTCGGCTTCGAAATCGATCCCCTCGTAGATTTTCTGCTCGGTATAACCGAAATGAACCTTGTCCAGGGCGATGACACGCTGGCCGCTGCGGGGAGGCTGGGGGAATTTAATGCTGATTTTTTTCTCACTGCCTTCCGGAGCCTCGATCTTCTCCATGCGGTCGATCTGCTTCAGTTTGCTTTGGGCCTGGGCTGCTTTGCTGGCCTTGGCGCGGAACCGGTCGGCGAATCGCTGGAGGTCGTCGATTTCCTTCCGCTGATTCTTGTAGGCTGCTAAATGCTGGACTTCGCGCGCCGCACGCTGCTCCACATACTCGTCATAGTTTCCGCGATACCGGTTCACCTTCTTGTTGCGGATTTCCAGGATGGTGTCGATCAGGGCGTTGAGGAAGGCGCGGTCGTGCGAAATCATCAGGATGGCACCGGGATAATTCTGGAGATAGGTCTGGAACCAACCGAGAGATTCGAGGTCAAGGTGGTTCGTCGGTTCATCCAACATCAAAAGATCCGGCTCCATGACAAGAAGCCGGGCCAGGTGGGCGCGCATGATCCACCCCCCGCTCATGGTGCGGGCCATGCGGTTGAAATCCGTTTCGCGGAAAGCCAGGCCGTTCAGGATACGTTTTGCCTTGGGATCGAGTTGAAAACCGCCCAGCTCCGCATATTTTCCCTGGGCCTCATGATAGGCTTCCGTATCGGTTTTACCCTCAGCCTCACACTGGGTAAGGATACGGCGGAGATTTCCGTACTCGGGCGTGATGGCAGTGGCCAATTCAAGGACGGTTTCGTCACCGGTAGCCGCTGTTTCCTGGGGAAGATAACCCAGCGTCGTATTGCGGTCCATTGCCACGTTGCCCGCATCAGGCTCGTTCTCACGCAGGATGACAGAAAAGAGCGTGGATTTACCCGCGCCATTGGCACCGACCAAAGCCACGCGGTCGCCGTAGTTGATCTGAAGAGACACGTCTTCGTACAGCGTGCGACCGCCGAAGGCTTTGCTGACATTGGAAAGGCTAAGCATGAGCTTCAAAAACTAGACAGAGTGCGCCCACTAGGCAAGCCTCAGCTTTTTAGCCATCAAAACGGGAAAATCATTTTAACGCAAAGTCGCTAAGAAGCATAAGTCGCAAGAAGATCGAGGACATCTTCTTTCAGGAGAACTACAGACAATACCAGGTATCCCCCCGACGTTGCGCCTCGGCATTGGCCGGGGCAGGCCGAAACGCCGAACAAAAATAGCGTCTCAGAGCCTTGGCGCCTTTGCGTTAATTGCCGTCCGCCTTATATGTCCCAAACACATCCCCCAGCCACCAGCTGAGGCCACGGGCGGCAAGGCCAATGAGGGCGAAGGGATGGCGGTAAAGAACACTCATGACTTGTTTGACCAGATCCTGCTTGGGCTTTTCCAAAGTGCCGGAAATATTGACCGTCGCCCAATAAAGGCCGTCGCTGGATTCCTTGAAGACAGTGGTTGTCGCTTTGGGAAGCCATTCGAGATCTTTCTTTCCCAGGCCCACTTTGATTCTGCCACTCAGGCTTTTGTCGCGGCCCACTAGCAGGTTGCCACGAAGCCCGCAAAGGCCCGGAGACAGGAAATCCAGTTTCGATACTTCGGTTCCCTTGCCCGTCGATTGCCATTCGGCTCCGGCTCTTTTGAAATCAAGACGCAAAAAGGCCTCGTTTTTCAGGAAGCGGACCACCGCCTTCTGGAAATCCAGATCCTGCAGGCTTCCCTGGGTGATTTCGATTTTCCCTTCACCTCGTCCCTGCGCCCATTTCCAGTCCTTGGCTTTCCAGCGGATGTCTCCAGCCACATCACCCTGGAAATGTTTGGCCCATTTGAGAGGAAACCAGGCATGAATTTTTTCCAAACGGAATTTCGTATCCACAGCCACTGCATTTTCCATCGACCATTCGGCACTGCCATTCAGGTAGCCATATCTACCCGCATCAAATTCGAAACGATCCGCTCTGAAAAGCCTCTCATCAAAACTGAAATCGATTTGGGCCCGTTTCAGTCCTATTTCCTCGGGAAAGCGGACGCCGGCTTTTTTGAGGGCGATCACGCTACTGAAGGGAGCTTTGACCGTGGCCCCGTCAAAATTGACCATGCCTTCGGCTTTCGATTCTTTCCAATCATTGAACTTCCCTTCCCATTTCAGACGGCCTTTCATACCCGCGTCGAAGCGGGCCTTCAACTGCCGGGGAAGCCAGGCTTCGATGGGCATCTCATCGAAAACAATATCGACTTTCCCATCTCCCTCCTTCCACCCGTAATCCAGATTCCCGCGGATGCGGGCCTTGTTGCGGATGAGGAGTTCAACTTGTTCCGCATGAAAATGTTCTTTCTCGATCTTAAAAACCAGGCTGCCTTTTTCGAAATCGAACTGCAAAAGCTCCGGATTGTTATGGAGTTTCGACAACTGGTCTAACCAGACCCAGTCGCGCAACAGCGTGTCCCTCACTTCAAGTTTTCCCGTGCTGAAAATCTCTTTACCTGTTTTGTCCGTGTTCCAGTCCAGGCCTCCGCTGATGCGGCCCGACAATTTGCCTCTCAGATTTTCCGGCATGGTCTGGTCAAAAGGCATGTCCTTCAGTTTGACCACGGCCTTGACCGATTTATCCTCGCGCATGCCAACCGTTGCCACGATCAGTGCGCTGGCCGGATCGTTGTTGATCCCGGTCAAGAGGGCGCTTTCAATGTCCATTTTCTCTCGCGTGATGAGCATGCGGAGCTGTTTGATCTGGAGTTCGGGAAGGAGAGGAAATTCGAGAGTGCCGTTGTAAATGAAATACTTGAAATCACGTTCGATCATGGTGGCGCCGAGATGCACATCCTTAAGCTTTCCCTCCTTGCCCATGAAAGGAAAGGTGACCAATGCTTTGGGAGTTTCGATCCACTTCGCGTAAAACCGCTGCGGCATCAGCCAGGCATACCAGGGCTTCTTTCCTTTGACGGGAGTCTTCTTTAACTCGTCCTGAGGCAGGCGGAGGGCGAACTCTCCTGCTTCAATATCGATACGATCGATCTGCCAGACCCGCCAAAGCACGGCCCATGGATTGAATTTTCCTTTGACCCCGTGCGCGTTCAGGGAACCGATGGCCTCACCGGGCCAACCTTCGCTCGTGTATTCCGCCGTCGTTGACGTCCAGTCCTTCACCGTGAGCGGGGCGAATTCACCGTCAACCTTCATCGCTTTTGAAACTTCTCTGGAAAGCATACTGCGGAAGCTTTCCGAATTGAGCCAACTTTCGAGGGGGGCATCCGCGTAGGAAAAAAGGAAGCCTAGGGCGATCCCGGCGACGAGAAGAAATCCGCCCAGCCATTTCAAAAAACAGTGCACAGCTTTTGATAGACGAAAAGTAAAGACCAGGACAGGGGAAATGCCGGCAGCATGTCCGTTTCATTGTTGTAGGCGAGGTTTCGTAACCCCGGTTCTTCATCGATACCTTCCGGGGCTTTAAAGCCCCGGCTGTAAAAAAGCCGTGCTTGGCATCCAACGTGGTTTGTTCAACGTTGGGATATGTCCGACAAGTCCTCCTCTTCCGCCAAATTCGCCGAATTAAAAAGCCGTTCCCAAATGCTTGAACCCATTCTTCGGGTGGGCAAAGCCGGCGTCAGCGACGCCTTTGTCTCCCAGGTCAAAGATGCCTTCGCCCACCATGACCTGATCAAAATCAAGTTCGAGGGCCACAAGGACGAAAAGAAAATCCTGGCCCCCTTCATCGCTGAAAAAACAGGCAGCCAGCTCATTCTCCGTGTCGGCAATACCGCCACCTACTACCGGGCCCTTTTCGCCAAAAAATAACACTATGCCTGAACACGACCCCGGCCGTCTGGAAAAACTCTGGGAAGAATATGGTGCCTTCCTGCAGTCCTGGGACGATCTGACCCTGGCCCGCTGGATGGCACAGACCCTTAGCCAGCTAAACGGCGGCCTCTGGCGCCAATCCCACCCGCTCATCGGCTCCTATCGCCTGGCCGCCATCGCCGCCCACAAACGCGGACTTAAGCTCTATCGTCTTGCTAGTATTCCCCATGACTTCACCCAGTCCGAGTGTTGTGGAGCCCCGCTGATCCCTTTTATCACACGTGATGTCATGGAAGACGGTCTGATCTGCATCCACTGCAACAGCAAAGCCCTCGCGCCCGAGGATCTGCCGCAGGAACTCCAGGGGCCGCTGCGCGAATGGTCTTCCCGTTACGCGCCTGTCCATGCCGTGGCGCATTGGACCGAGGAAGAGAAAGAGCGGCGGGGTGATTACGACAAGGCCTACAACGATGCTGCGGCACAGGCCGAGGGATTGATTGCGGAATTGGTCACGGATATTTTACCGGATTTCCTGGATCATTTTCCGATGCTGCTCTGGGAGGATCATGACGGCTGCCTCGATGTGCAGCCGGATGACCTGGTTTTGGAAGAGGATTAGCGCCTTTAACGCGTAATTCAAAAACCCAATCAGTAGGTGTAGAGCTCTTCGGGCTTGAAGAAACGCTTCAGCTCGACCTCAGCAGCGGCCTGGGAGTCTGAGGCATGAACCACGTTGATCATCTTGTTTTTACCCAGATCGCCGCGAATTGTTCCTTTGGCGGCCTGGGTGGAATCCGTCGGTCCGAGCATTTCGCGGACTTTATCAATGATGTCATCACCGGCCAGAGCTACCGCTACAACCGGAGCGGACTGCATGAACTGTTCGATTTCAGGGTAAAAAGGCTTATCGGCCACGTGGGCGTAATGCTCTCTGAGGATTTCTTTGCTTAGGTGGATCATTTTGGTCCCGCAGATCCGGAATCCGGCTTTTTCCAGGCGGCTGATCACTTCGCCGCAGTTTTTGGCGCTGACACAGTCAGGCTTCAATAAAATCAGAGTCGTTTGCATACAGGGGGTTTAAACTACAGACCTGCTTGCTTTTGTATAGTTCAATTTTGATATAACATCTTAGCTATCTCTTTCTTGTTCTTCACCTTACTTTGCAGATACTGCCAGAATAAAGAGAGTTGATGACTTGTTACAATCAGGTGATGCCTTCCGGTTCGACTTCCCAAACCTTGCCGCGTAGCCCCCCTATCGACGTGAAAACGTTGCCTCCATTCATCCTGACTCTGCTTCCCACTCTAATGCTCAGTTCTTTTGGCGACTCCGGCTCCAACCCGCCTGCATCAGCGGAAAGCGCCCCTTCCAAACCCAGGGACGCTTTGGAGCTGGTTTACACCTATAGTTCCGAAAAAGAAGAATGGCTGAAATAAGTGACCAGTGACTTCAACAAACAGAAAATAAAACCTCCGAGGGCAGGGCCACCTTCATCCAAGCCGTATCGATGGGCTCCGGCGAATGTATCGATGAAGTTATCAGCATCAGCCGCCAGGCCCATCTCATCAGCCCTGCCTCAGGGACCTTCATTAAATCAGGAAATACCGAGTCGCGGGTAAAAAACTGGAAAAGATCTCGTCGCCTCAACAGATAATCTTGTTCTTTCACCCGTTGTAATCGCGATGTGGAGACCCATGGCAGAAACATTGGGATGGGGAAAAAACCGATCGGATGGGCTGAAGTTCTCAATATGGCCAACAACTCCAAAGGTTGATCTTCCCGCGGTTTTCCCCGCTGGGGATCCTTCGAATTCGGACATACCCATCCTAAGTTCAGTAACAGCGGACTGATTTCCCTGTTTGCCGAAGTATACGCAGCCACCGGCAAAACAGCTGGCCTGACCTTGAAAGATGTGGCCAAACCGTCCACGGCACAATACCTGTCCGGGATTAAAAAATCCATCGTCCACTACGGCAGTTCGACCGGATTTTTGGGCAAAAAAATATCTGGCAACGGCCCCCGCTATCTCAGCGCCGCCGTTCTGTATGAAAATATGGTCATCGAATCCACTTCCTCCAAGTACAACCGGCCTTTTCCCGTGGTGGCCATTTACCCCAAGGAAAGCACCTTCTGGTCTGATCATCCTGTGGGCATTGTTGAACGGGAGTGGGTGACGCCTGAACACCGCGCAGGCGCCCAAACCTACATTCAATATCTTTTGGCCTGACCTCAACAGGAAAAGGCCGTTCCTTCTGGCTTCCGCCCCATAGATGTGGAAATCACTCTTGGCGCACCTTTTCATAC
The DNA here is from genome assembly GCA_038250235.1 of Methylacidiphilales bacterium. Classification (GTDB taxonomy): domain Bacteria; phylum Verrucomicrobiota; class Verrucomicrobiia; order Methylacidiphilales; family JAAUTS01; genus JAAUTS01. The sequence goes on from JBBSCO010000040.1 coordinate 10,474, forward strand.
CGCGCATGGCGTCGATCCGAAAGAACGCCAGACCACGTTGTCTGTTCCATCAGTTGAAGTCATGGATGCCGTTCTTAAACTATGAAACCAACATAAAAAACATCCGGCTGTCAGTCTCGTTCTGGACATCTCGGGCAGCATGAACGATGAAGACCGCCTGAAAAACGCCAAAGAAGGAGCCTTCCAGCTTCTTGCAATCCTGAAAGAACGAGACACCTTTTCGCTCCTTCCCTTCAGTTCCAAACCAACCTGGGCCGCTAAAGATATTTACGTCGGAGCTGCCGAAACACTTTCAGTCAAAATCTACCGGACCGCCAAAGCAAAAAATCTCAGTCCCTTGGAGGCTACTAATCTCAGTTTGTCCGATTATCAACACCCCGTCTCCTTGGATATCCTGAGAAATCAGATACAGCTGGCCGTCAATGAATGCACCGACATTGAGTTCATTCCACTCGTTTTCAGGCACCTTCGCAGAGCTTGAAGACCGTCAGCCCAAAATATCGTTCTCCATTCTACTGAAAATCCTTCTGTACACGTTGCACCGAACGTGGTAATTCTTATTTCTGATTGATTTTACAGTTTTTTATATAAAAATATCTTCACCTGCCCTTCTGCTTACTCTATTCCTTTTATGATGATGAAACATTTTCGTACGACAACGATGGCGGCCCTTGTTTGGAGCTGTGTTATCTGGAGCAACAACCTGTTCGCTCAAAATGAAAATATCGTGGTTAAAGCAGGGATTGATCTTTCTGTCAGCGGAGTTAGCGGAGCCCAGGGGGCAGCCGCAGGCAAGGTTCTTCAGAATGACTTGAAATTGAACGGCTCCTTCAACCTGACCAGCCCTGAAGCAGCCTCTGTTCTGGTCAAGGCCACTGCCTCCGCTGATACTGTGCAGGGAACCGTTACCGATAAAAAGGGAACCGTGCTCCTGAATCAAACCTTCAGCGGCGGCTGGCGCAAAGCCACCCATCTCTTTGCCGATGCCATCGTGGAAAAACTGACCGGAACACCGGGGATCGCCACCAGCTCCGTCACCTTTGTCTCCGCCCACACCGGACACAAAGAACTCTATGTGATGGATATCGACGGGGCCAATGTCCGCCAACTCACGCAGGACAAAACCATCAGTCTGGGACCCAAGTTTTCCAACCTGGGTAATCAGATTGCCTACACCTCGTACAAAAGCGGCTACCCCGATGTCTGGGTCATCGATCTGGCCAATAGCAACCGCCGTAAAATCTCTTTCTACCCCGGCGTCAACAGCGGCCCCTCCTTTTCCCCCAACGGCTCCAATATCGCTCTCACTCTTTCCAAAGATGGCAACACGGAACTCTACACGATCGCTGCCAGTGGCGGCTCCCCCGAACGTCTGACCCGCAGCCGTGGCACCGAGGCCAGTCCAACCTGGTCTCCTGACAGCTCCACCATTGCTTTCGTTTCGGATGATCGCGGCACTCCCCAGCTTTTCACCATCTCCGCTGCAGCAGGTTCCACCCCCCAACGCATCAACACTTCCGCCTCCTACACCACAGAACCGGATTGGTCCCCGGACGGTTCCAAAATCGCCTACTCCATCCAGGCCGCCGGCCAGAACCAGATCGCGTTCACCACTCTGTCCAACGGCCAGCAAACTATCCTCACCACCGGCGGCACCAACGAAACCCCTAGCTGGGCCCGCAGCTCACGCCATCTGGTTTTTGCCCGCAGTGGAAAACTTTATCTCCTGGATTCCATGACCCAGGCCACCACCCCCCTGGAGAATGGACTCACCCGCAACAGCGAACCCAACGTTTCCCGCTAGACTTTCAACACCATCCACACCCAACTAAATGACACCTATGAAATCCAACCATCTCGCCCTTCTCGCCTTATCCCTGACTCTCACCCTCGTCTTCAGCGCCTGCTCCAAAAATATCAAAGGCACAGGCAGCGACCAATCCGGTTTCGGATCCGAAGGCCTCACTGGCGGTGGCATTCTTCCTGATCGCCAGGGCAATCCCGACAACGCAGACTTTTCCATCCTGCAGGCCTTCACGGTCTATTTCGACTTCGACAGCTTCTCCATCAATGCCGCTGAACGCTCCAAGCTGAATGCTATAGCCAAGTGGATGTCGGAAAATCCCGGACGCAACATCGCTTTGGCCGGCCATACGGACGTCCGCGGCACCACACAATATAACGTTGGACTGGGCGAACGCCGGGCCCTCGCCACCCGGGACTACCTCCTGGGCCTTGGGGCCGATGGCAACCGCCTCATCACCGTCAGCTACGGAGAGGAACGTCCGTCCGATACCGGTGAAGGCGAATCCGCCCACGCCAAGAACCGCCGTTGCGCCTCAGGCGTCATGCCCTGATCCGCCGATTAAAGCCGGTTCACCGAAACCGGCCCACCTGTTGTAGGGCGCCTCGGTGTAGCGCCAGGGCTTGGCAAGAACCGGGAAAACAATAAACTCTCCCCAGATGCCCGATCCCTCCAAGCTTGGCTCCAAAATCCTCCTGCGCAGCCCCAACTGGCTGGGGGATGCCGTCATGACCCTGCCTGCGGTGCAGGCTCTTATCGGGTCACTCGATAAAAAAAACCGTGTCTGCATCCTCAGTCCCGCCAAACTGGCCGACTTCTGGAAGCTCGTTCCAGGCCTGGAATCCGTGCTCATTGTCGATAACAACATCGCCATCACCGCCGACACTCTCAAGCCTTACCACTTCGACAGCGCCATTCTCTTTCCCAATTCCCTGCGCAGTGCCCTGGAACCCTGGTTGGCCGGTATTCCGGGGCGTTACGGCCACAGAGGCCACAACCGAAGCTGGCTCCTGAGTGAAGTCTTTCCCAAACCCTCCCGCGCCCAGGGCTACCGTCATCAAAAACTCGACTACCTTGATCTGGTCTCTGCATTACTCACAACTCAACACCCGGAACCCGAAAACCAAAACGTTACCCCCCTACCCCGTCCTCCCACATCCCCTTATCCCAACCCCTGTCTCGTCATCTGTCCGGGCGCGGAATATGGTGCCGCCAAACGCTGGCACGTTGACCGCTACGCCACCGTGGCCGCAGAATTGAGCTCCCGGCACCGGCTCCAGATCGTAATTCTCGGCAGTGCCATTGACATCCCTGTCGCTGAAACATTGACCGGTCTTCTGAAAAAAGCGGGTGTTAATGCGGCCAATCTCTGCGGCCAAACCTCCCTCGCCCAATTCCTTAACAGCATCGCCCACGCCTCTCTTGTTCTCTGCAATGACAGTGGCTCCATGCATGTGGCGGCCGCTTTCGGCACCAAAGCCGTGTCGGTCTTCGGTTCCACCGAACCCAAACTCACCGGACCCATCAGCGATTCCGTCACTGTCCTCCGCCACCATGTTCCCTGTAGTCCCTGCTTTCTCCGCGAGTGCCCCATCGATTTCCGATGCATGAATGCCGTCAGTGCTTCCGCTGTGCTGGAAGCTTCCAACAACCATCTTTTAAACCCTTAAAAAAAACTTCGCGCCCCTTCGCGATCTTCCTGTTACGTTCTCCACCTGTTTATGAAAATCTCAGCCTGCATCATCACCAAGAACGAAGAAGCCAACCTGCCCCGCTGCCTGAAAAGTATCCGCGACCTCGTGGATGAAATCGTCATTGTTGATTCCGGGAGCAGCGACCGCACACCCTTTATCGCCACCGAGTACAACGCCCGTTTCATCAAACACGATTGGGAAGGATACGTCGGCCAGAAAAATTTCGCTCTATCCAAAGCCAGCTACAACTGGGTCTTCAGCATTGATGCTGATGAGGAACTCTCCCCGGAACTGCAGGACGAAATCAAAAAAATTCACGAAGGGCCGGAGCCTTCCTACTCTGCCCCCGTCGGCTACCAGGTTTCCCGTGTGGTGTTCTATGAAGGACAATGGATCCGCTTTGGCGACTGGTATCCGGACCTTCTCGTCCGCCTCTTTGACAGGCGCAAAGCCTCATTCGCCGGCGGAAAAGTCCACGAACGTCTGGAAATCAAAGGCACGATTGATAACCTCTCCGGCGAACTCCATCACTACACTTACAAGGATGTCGCCGATCAAAAATCCCGTATCGAATACTACTCCACCCTCTGGGCCGAAACCGCCAAAGCCGAAGGAAAAAAAGCCGGGTTCCTCGACCCCTACACCCATTCTGCCTGGCGCCTTTTCCGCAGCCTCTTTGTCAAAGGCGCGATCAAAGGCGGCACCCTCGGATGGCAAATCGCCCGCCTCAACGCTCACGAAGTTTATTTGAAATACAAAAAACTCAGCCAAATGCAGTAACTTTGCGTCTTTCCATCATTCAAGATGAACGCCATTAGAACAGTTTACAGTTCTTGGTCCTTATCCCCGAATGGAGAACGGACATCCCTGTCCGTTCTCCAAAGAATTTGAATTCTCAAACTTTGCGTCTTTGCCCCTTAGCGGCTTTGCGTTAAAAATTTCCATGCCTTCAACCGCCAAATCCGCCTCCAAGATCATGGCGGCCGTCATGGGTTCACGGGTTCTGGGCCTCCTGCGGGAAGTCATCCTCAACGCCATCTTCGGTGCCGGCAAGGAACTAGACGCCCTCATCGCCGCCTTCCGCATCCCCAACCTGCTGCGGGACCTTTTTGCAGAAGGAGCCCTCTCCACTGCCTTCGTCACCACCTTTTCCAAAAAACTGACGACAGAGGGCAAAGAAGAAGCCTTTCGTTTGGCCAACCTGGTCATGACGGCACTGATTCTGTTGATGACTGTGGTGGTCCTGCTCGGTATCGTCTTCAGCGACAATCTCGTTCATCTCACCAACCCAGGCTTTTTCGAAAGTGCAGGCAAAGGCGAGTTGACGATCGAACTCACCCGCATTCTCTTCCCGTTCATCCTGTTGGTTTCCCTGGCCGCCGTTTACATGGGACTACTGAACAGCCTCGGCAGCTTCGGCCTGCCCGCCTCCGCTTCCACTGCCTTCAACCTTGTTTCCATCGTCAGCGGCCTGGCCCTCGGTTGGTGGCTGGATCCGGGATTCGGGCCCCGGGCCATCTACGGTTTCGCCATCGGCACGGTCATCGGTGGGGCGGCGCAACTTCTCATCCAGGTTCCCAAAGCCATCAGCCTCGGCTATCGATTCCGTTTTAATTTCCAATTCAAGGATTCCGGCCTGAAACAAATCCTCATCCTGATGACTCCAGCCGTCATCGGAGGTGCCGCCGTGCAGGTCAATGTCCTGGTCAATGGCTACTTTGCCTCCTTCCTCGGGGACGGTGCCATCACGTATCTCTATAACGCCTTCCGTCTGGTTCAACTACCCATCGGCCTCTTCGGCGTGGCCATCGCCACCGTCATTCTTCCCTCCGTCTCCCGCAGTGCAGCCGTCGCCGACCTGCCCGCCTTCCGATCAAAAATCCAGGAAGGGCTTCAACTGGTCTTTTTCCTATGTCTGCCAGCGGCGGTCGGTTGTGCGGTTTTGGCCGAACCCATCATCCGTATGATTTATGAACGGGGGGCTTTCCACGCAGAGGACACACGACAAACCGCATTGGTTTTACAGGCCTTCTGCCTGGGCTTGGCCGGTTATGCCGGAATCAAAGTGCTGGCTCCGGCTTTTTATGCTCTTGATTTGCCGCGCATCCCGCTTCGGGTCAGCCTGATCGGCATTGTGCTCAACCTCATTCTGAACCTTTTATTCCTGCGCGTGCTGGATCTGGGTCTGGCTTCCCTTCCGCTTTCCACCTCGCTGGTGGCCCTGCTCAATTTCGGTCAACTCGCCCTGGCCCTTCGTCCCCGGCTGAACGGACTGGGCGACTCCACCCTTCTTCCAAGCCTGCTCAAAATCTTTACCGCGTGCGCCTTGATGGGCCTACTCCTTTTAATCATCGTCAAAATTGCACCCTTTCCACCGGGCTTCCTTCCTTCCAGCGCTAGGCTCGCGGCCCTCATTTCCTTCGGTGCCCTGCTCTATTTGGGAACCTGTTATCTTCTGAAGATTCCCGAATTATTGAGCGTGATCCAAAACATTCAGCGGCGGCTTGGAACGAAGTAGTAAAGAACGATCATTCCCTCTCTAACACCCTGGGCGCAAAAAAGAACCCACAGACATCAAGCGAAGACAACGCGTTATCCATCAGTACAACTTCCCGTTGGAGTATTGCCTTTGAATCCTTTGTATGCTCAGGATGGCAAAAAATGGAATAGGAAACCGGGGTTCGGAGGCCTCGTCTTCAGCCTTTTCCAATCAATGTAGCCCCCAATCTTTTTCCTTCCCCTGTAGAAGCATTCCCTATACCTTCCTAGCTCGTCCAACGCGAAAACAACCATGGCAGGAGATACAATCGAAGTCGAAGGAACGGTGAAAGCCGTCATGAAAGGCACCACCTTCCGGGTGGAGCTGAATAATAAACATGAAGTCCTGGCCCATATCTCCGGCAAAATGCGCAAGAACTTCATCCGCCTCAGTGTCGGCGATAAGGTGAAGATGGACATGAGCCCTTACGACCTGACCAAGGCCCGCATCACGTTCCGCGTGAACACCAATCCGTTTACCGGCCCCCCACGTCCCGGCCAGCCCCGCAGGCGCTAAATAGTCCCTGCTCCTTTGTCCCCGGACATTGGTTCAGGGTTTTCTCAGAGGTTCCTCTTTCAATCAAACTTGCGCCTTTGCGTCTTACAACCTTTGCGTTAATTTCTTCTCATGAGCACCTCTACCCCAGTCGAAGCCCCCATCCGCGTGGGCATGATCTCGTTGGGTTGTGCCAAGAATCTTGTCGATGCCGAAATCATGCTCGGCTCCATGCTTAAAGACGGGGTGGAAATCACCAACGACCCCGCCGAAGCCGATGTTATCATCGTCAATACCTGCTCCTTTATCGACTCCGCCCAGGAAGAAAGCGTCAACACCATCCTGGAATCCTCCCAACTCCGCGACAAGATCCGGCCGGGCCAGGGCCTGGTGGTATCCGGTTGTCTTCCCCAACGTTTCCGCGATGACCTGCCCAAGCTGCTGCCTGAAGTGGATGCCTTCGTGGGAATCGATCAGGTGGCCAACATCACCCAGGCCGTCAAAAACGCGATCGAACGACGCAAAGAGCGGCTCCTCGCTCCCAAGACCAAGTCCGGCAAAAGCAAAAAGGTAGCCCAGACCCTGGCCGAACTCGACAAGAACCGCCAAACCAGCCCTCACGAAGAGACAGAGTCGTTGCGCGGTTCGGACAAGTTCGGCAAAACCAGACAGGTTTTGACCACTCCTAAAAACCTGGCGCCACTGGTTGATGTCACCCAACGTCCTCTGTTTATTCCCGATTTCGGGACACCACGCTTCCGCCTGACTCCGAAACATTTCGCCTACCTGAAAATTGCCGAAGGCTGCAACCATCCCTGCAGCTTCTGCATCATCCCGCGCATGCGCGGCAGCCATCGTAGCCGCCAGCAGGCTGATATCATTCTCGAAGCAAAAAAACTAATCGCTGAAGGGGTCAAGGAAATCAACCTCATCTCCCAGGACTCCACCTATTACGGTCTGGATCTCCGCCCCAACCACAGCCGCGCTATTTCCTCCCCGGAAAAATTCAACGCAGCCACCAAATCACTGTCTGCCGACGCCACTACCCTCTGCACGCTTTTGCGGGAACTGAATGCCCTACCCGGCGATTTCTGGATACGTCTTCTCTACACCCATCCAGCCCACTGGACGGATGAACTGATCCAGACCATTGCCGAATGCCCCAAGGTCGCCCGCTACATCGACATCCCCCTCCAGCACATCCACGAAAACATGCTGGAACGCATGCGCCGCGAAACCTCACGCGAATACATCGAAGAGTTGATTGCCAAGATCAGAAAGGGCATTCCCGGCATCGCCATCCGAACCACTTTTATCGTGGGATTCCCCGGCGAGCGCGATGAATATTTCGAGTCCCTGCTCAATTTCATCAAAACCACCCGATTTGAACGTCTCGGCGTTTTCACCTACTCCCACGAGGAAGGAACCCGCGCCGCCTCGATGGTGGGACAACTTTCCGACAAGGTGAAGCAGAAGCGGCGCGAGCAGTCTATGGCCGCCCAACATCTGATCGCAAAGGAAGTCTCCCAAAGCTTTGTCGGCAAAACACTGCGCGTTCTGGTGGAAGGACAGGCCTCAGCCCGCGAGTTGAAAAAAGCCAATATCAGTTCCTGGGAACACGGCCTGATCCGCGAAGAAGACAGTGGAAAAACCAAGCTTAAAGGCAACTACTTGATTGGCCGGGGCGAAGCCGATGCTCCCGACATCGACGGCCGTGTTTACATCCGGGGCGATGCCTCCATCGGAGAATTTACAGTGGTGAAAATCATCGGCCACACCGATTATGATCTGATCGCGGAAACAGTATCCTGATTTTTTACCACACAACCGATAAGAGCCACGCGGCGGCAAGATGTTCCACAATTGTCGCCAAGCAAAGACATGGACGAAGGATCGGGTAGGGTTGCCCTTGGAATCTACCCGATCCTCGCCAGGCTCGGAATCTTTTCATAGTGCGCATCCCGGCTGTAAAGAATCAGGTCATGCTCAATCGCCAGGGCCGCGATCCAGATATCATTGGTCGGGATCGGCGTTCCCGCTTTTCTTAGCTGACCATAAAGGGCCGCATAGTGATGCGTGGTCGAATCCGTGCCATGGACCGAACGAACCCCTGACTGGTTCAATAACTGCTGAAGCACCCGCACCTGGTTCTGTCCCCGCCTGGTGACAAAAGCCCCGGCACGGATCTCCGCCAGGACGACAAAGGGGATGCAAAGCAAGGCCGCCGATTCCATAACGTGAATGACTTCTTCATCGCCCGCGCAGAAATCGATGAAACGGTTGGAGTCCATCAGTAGTCGCATGCCTACTTCCAATCTTCCGGGTTGATTTGATCCATTTCCGACAGGGTTTTGTTCCAGGCTTTACGATCCAGTTCCCCCGGTGCGGAAACCAGATGCCCAAGCCGCCGGTAGCTCACTCTTTCTCCAGCCACACCCAGCCCACGTTGCAGGGCTTCCACCACCGCTTGATTCAGACTGATATCCAGATTTGCAGCTACCTCCCGTAAACGGTTGTCGGTCGATTCCGGTATATCCCGGATGGTATACTGGACTTTTTGCTTTTTCTTTATGCCTGCATTGCATCATTTTATTGCAGGCACGTCAACTCTATTCCGTCGGCGGAATTCCCCGGGGGTGTATCCAGTCTCTTTCTTGAAATGTCGGCAAAAATGGGCCGCATCCACATAGCCGTATCTAACCGCGACTTCTTTCATGGGCATGTCTGTTTCCTTCAGGAGCCGGCCCGTTTCCTTTAAACGAAGTCGTTGCACGAATTCGCGCGGACCGATCCCCTGGTCCTTGCGGAACAGGGCGGAAAAGTGGGAAACACTCAGGGAATGGTAACGGGCAATCTGCTCAACGGAACGCGGAATCCCGGTGTTCTGTTCGAAATAGGAGCGCGCCGCCTTCACTATCCGGCTTTGTCTTTCATTCAAAAGCGGTCTCTTCTTCCCGGTTTTGGCAACGCTTCCTGATACTGCACGCTCCATCAGCATCAAAAGCATCTCGAGGGCATTGCAGGCCATGACAGCGGAGTGTTTTTCTGCCGAATTCCATTCCAGTTCGATCCAGCGAAGCAATCCTTCCACCTGTGTCATATCGGCCATCTCCAGCTTCTTCCAGGCAACAGACGACAAGTCCCGCTGAGTGGATTCAAAACCCACCCACATAACACGGCCCTCTGCATTAGCCTCGACGTCCTCCTGATGGGTTGTTCCCGGAGGAAGCAAAAGGATCTCCCCTCTGTTCAAGACCATTCTCTTGCTCTTGCCCAGGGTCCATCGACACTGCCCGGAAAGAACCACTCCGAACTCATAAAAGGGGTGTTGATGCGGACCTGAATGGAAACTCCGCTGCGTGCTCTTTCTCATGCGGGCACACAAACATAAACGTAGATCCGATTGTATTTTAGCCATGATTAACCCTTCTTTTAGTCTAAAATCATCGATTTTTACAAGCTTTTCCGCGATTCGTCCGATTGAGGCATCCCCTTTTTCATGTATCGTAAATTCATGAAAAAAATCAGATGGGGACTGCTTGCCGCCGGAAATATCGCCAAAGCCTTCGCTGAGGGGGTTCAACATTCCAACCTGGGAGAGCTCGTTGCCGTGGGCAGTCGCAGCCAGGCCAGCGCCGACAAATTCGCCAAGGAATTCAACATCCCCATTGCGCACGGCAGTTACGAAGCACTCCTGGCAGATCCAGGTATTGATGCTGTTTATATTTCCACACCCCATCCCTTACACGCGGAGTGGATCATCAAAGCGGCGGAGGCGGGTAAACATATCCTCTGCGAAAAACCCCTTACCCTGAACCACGCCGAAGCCATGGCAGCAGCCGAAGCCGCGCGCGTGAACAAGGTGCTCTTGATGGAAGCCTTCATGGTGCGTTGCCATCCCTTTATTGAAACGTTGCGTGATCTGATCCGCAAGAAAACCATCGGAGAGATCCGTCTCATCCGGAGCACGTTTAGTTTCAATGCAGACTTCAATCCGGACAGCCGACTTTTCAACAATGCACTCGGTGGCGGTGGCATTCTGGATGTGGGCTGCTATACAACAACCCTGACCCGCCTCATTGCCGGAGCAGCCCTGGATTTGCCTTTTGCCAGTCCGGGCAATGTCAGCGGAGCTGGAGCGTTTCTGGAAACCGGAGTCGATGGCTGGGCCATTGCTTCCCTCGAATTCCCCAAAGGCATTCTGGCCCAACTCTGCACCGGAGTTCATTTGAATCAGGACAACGGCGTGTCCATTTTTGGTTCGGAAGGTCACATCCGGATTCCCAACTGTTGGATTCCTGCAAAATCCGGCGGTGACCTGAGTCTCTTCGTCAAAACCAAGGATGTGGACGAAAAAGAAATCAAGGTCGGCACGACAGAATGGCTTTATGCCCTGGAGGCGGATGCTTTTGCCCGCGCATGGTTGGAAGGCAAATCCTCCGTCCCCGAAATGCCCATCGACGACAGCCTCGACAACATGCTCACCTTGGATCGCTGGCGGGAAGCCATCGGGCTGGTTTACCAGTCCGAACACCCCTCCAACAACGCCCGCACCATCAGCGGTAATACTCTGAAAAAGAAAGCGGAGGCACCCATGCGTTACGGTCGCATCGCCGGACAGGATTTCGATGTCTCGCGGCTGATTCTCGGCTGCGACAATCAACGAACCATGACCCATTCCGTGGCCATGTTCGATGATTTTTTTGAAAGAGGAGGAAACGCCTTTGATACCGCCTGGGTTTATGCGGGGGGACGGATGGAAGTGCTCCTCGGTCATTGGATACAAAGCCGCGCTATTCGCAAACAAGTCTTCGTTATTGGCAAGGGTGGCCATTCCCCGCTCTGCGAACCGAAGCATATACTCTGGCAATTGGAGGAAACCCTCAACCGGTTGCAGAGCGATTATGTGGATCTTTACCTGATGCACCGCGACAATCCCTTGGTTCCTGTCGGAGAGTTCGTCGATGTCCTGAACGACCTCCAGGCCAAGGGTAAAATCAAAAGCTTCGGCGGCTCCAATTGGAGCATTGAACGTGCCGCAGAAGCCAATGACTATGCCCGGATGAAGGGACTGAAAGGATTTTCCGCTTTGAGCAACAACTTCAGTCTGGCCCGGATGGTCGACCCAGTATGGACCGGTTGCGTGGCCGCTTCCGATCCGGAATCCAAAGCATGGTTAGAAAAAACCGGCACCGCGCTCTTCGCCTGGTCCAGCCAGGCCCGGGGCTTTTTTACCGACCGCGCAGGTAAAGACAAACATTCAGACGCCGAACTGGTTCGCTGCTGGTATTCCCCCGACAACTTCCAACGCCGTGAACGGGCACTGGAACTGGCCCGGAAGAAGAACACCTCGGCCATCAACATCGCCCTGGCCTACGTCCTGCACCAAAATTTCCCGGCCTTTGCCCTGATCGGTCCCCGCACGATTGCGGAAACCGTCAGTTCTTTGGGTGGGCTGTGTGTTGAACTAACACCGGAAGAAATCGCCTGGCTCAATCTTGAGACCTGAATCCGGTAACATGATCCCTCAGCGGTGGTATGCCTGATGTGCGTGTGAGTGGGGATGGTAATGCCTTGACTTGGCCGCCAGCCGTTTGAGTGCATGCCGCATTTTGACCAGCGTCTCACTGTGCTTGGGTGCTTTGGGAATTGCGACCTCGTAGTGTCCTGAGGCCATGGCATCTGCTGCGTCAGCCATTCCCCTTATGGGGGAGATAATCAGCCGATAGGTTCCGATGGAAGTGCCCACCAAGATGATCACCGCGAATCCCATAAGCCAATAGGCTTCGGCCTTGAAAGCACTCAGTTGTTGTAGCCAGTAACTGTCGGTATTATTTGTCAGCCTGTGCTGTCTCTCAACTGCGTCTGAAACCAACGCATCAATTTCCATGCGATAGGCCGGAATAGAGTTGATCGACGCATCTAAAATATCATAACCCTGTCCGCTCTGACTGATTAAAGAAAGAACTTCACCAGAATAGGATGCATAAACACTGCGTATATCCCTGAGGATGGTGGTGTCGGCCAAAAAAGCCAGCGAGCCGTCATTCAGGATATCATCCAGACGGCCTTGGCTTTCGATCACGGTGTCAGTGGCCAGTTGATGCTGTCCATTTTCGGCAACCAAAAGTGCGCCGTCTGTCCTCAGTGCGAGTTCCCGGATTTCATACAGGCCGTCAACCTGGTCACTCAGACCTCTCCAGGTTTGAGCCACCTGCCGGTTTTGAGCGGTTAAATAATAGACAGCCATTCCGGTGGTGACCAAGATGAGCAACAGTGCGATGGTCTGGCTGATAAAGAATGTTTTTCTAAGCATAATATTTCCTTGTTGATTTGATGACAAAAGTGGACAAAGAAAGAAATCGCATAAGCCATGCCATTGGGCTTATTCCTGGAAAATCGCATGGAATCACACCCAGCCTAAAAGTCAGAACCTGCTGATAACGTCCGTGCTTAGAGATGTTTTTATCTTTGCATCCTGTTTTTTATCAAAAATAAATTGGGTAATATGCATGGAACTTTCACAGGCAGAACGCACGAAAAAGACCCTGCCTTTTGTGCAAATCGCAGAGGGCAACAGGGTCTTTTTTATCTTCCGGAATCTGAAAATATTCTTTCGAACCTGATCTTTCCAGAAACAAAACGAAATCCTACTCGGCAGAATGCGTCTCTCTGGTAATTGTCTAAAAATCCGCACTCTCGACCGGGTTTTATGGCATGCAATAAGCTGGGTTTAAATTAACGGGCGCTCTTTCAGCAACCAGGAAGAAAACTGCATGAAAAAATCCCCTTGATAGTAGAACTTCTGTGAATCTGGCATCACTAACGCGCAAGTCCTTTTGCTATTTGGCGGCCGGGGCCACCATGGGCTACATCAGCAGGCCTAAACTCCTGGGTGAAACACTTCTGCGCAACGATGGTGACATCCTTTCTTCACATGCCGCTCCGACAATCCCCCTTTCCCCCGCTCCGATCCAAACGCCAACAGATGAAAGTGAAGCCCCTTCGCTCTTCCATAAGATCGACATGGCGAACCTGCAGCCCGGGCGCTGGGAACACATCATTCTTCATCACAGCGCGTCCAATCAGGGGAGTGCCGCGATTTTTGATCTTTATCACCGGACAATCAGAAAAATGGTCAACGGGCTTGCCTATCATTTTGTCATAGGTAATGGAACGAATTCAGGCGATGGCGAAGTCGAAATCTCCAGGCGTTGGCGGTCCCAGATTCAGGGAGGGCATGTCAAAGATCCCTTATACAATTCCAATTCAATCGGAATCTGTCTGGTGGGAAATTTTGAAACATACCCGCCGAGCTCCGCTCAGATCAAAGCCACGACGGAACTGGTGGATTATTTGAAGAACACTCTTCTGCTGGGAAAACCCAACGTTCTGCTTCATCGCGACATCCAGAAAACACTCTGTCCCGGACGTTTTTTCCCCGAGGATATCCTCCGATCCGCTTGGGGTTGATCAAGCCATTTGCACGATTTTTTATCTTATAACCATGCAATCGGCTCGAACCCATGGGTGCTGGCCACAGGCCACCGTGCTTAAGTGCCTCGCGTGGAACATGTCCCATATTTCAGGGGTCTATGGCATTAAAGATGCGAAAAGATTGTATGGAAAACACTTTCGGAAAAGCCCTTATCGGAGTGTTACTGGGCGCGGTTCTACCTCTTTCACCGGCTATTGCCGCCAAAACTGAATCATCTCCCAATCAGGCCAGGATCTGGCTGAGCTCGTGGAACGAAGATTCACAAAAAGCCAGCCTGACCCAAGTGACGTTGCGCCATGAAGCGGACTCCATGAGCGAGCACGGGTATCCTGGAAATATCCGCTTCATTTCCAATAATGGGGAAGACCTGCTTCCGGAAAAGATTTTTGGCTCCGGCCTTTATACCGCAGCCTATTTTGCCTGTGTGACCCGGGGGAGACCATGGCTGGCTTCCTCCTGGCAGATCACAGAATTGCCAAAGGCGGAGTGGAGCGATCATGAAGCCTCTCTTGCCCTGGCCTTAATTGCTACCGCTGAAAGGAAAACACTCCGCGAAGATATTCTCATTCTTGGTAGAATAAATCCCGACCGCACCCTGCGGAATGTGGATCACATCAAGGAACGGATCACGGCGGGCCTGCAACAAGGTCTTCGCGTCTTTGTGTTGCCCGTCTCCCAAACCGTCATTGGTGAGGACGAAAACATGGTCAATCTGGCATCTTGGATCAAAAGCCAGGGAGCAGAAAGTTATCGCGCAAAAATGCTTTCGGATTTGACTGTCCTGCTTTTGAAATCTTCCAAAAACGGAAAAGGCTCTGCAGAGAATCCTGAAAACAACGGGGAAGCAGATCCCGAACTAAACCTCAACTTCAAAGAACTCCTGCGCACAAACAACAAACAACTGGCCGAACCCCTGATCATTCCCAAATGGCTAAAATCACATGAGCTGGAAATACAGGGTTACCGGGCCGTGGCGGCAGAACATCACAGGCTGGGTATTCTGGCATACAAAGCTGGTCTGACTTTTTCCGCCTTTGAGCAGCTCAGAAAATGTGATGCCCGGATGGTTTCGATCGCCGCTCTTTGCAAACTCACCCAGGCTCCCGAATTGTCACTTTATGAGAGCCGTTCCGAGGCCCTATTGAAGGATGTTCAGATGCTGATGAAGACAAAGCCGGACACGGACATTGTCACGATGACCTCCGGCAAAGCTCTCCTGTTCTCGGAAACTGACGACGAACTTTCCGGCCTGGGCGACTGGGTGGAAAGCACTTCCAATGCCGTCAAAAAAATGAAAGTCACCAAGAGTGGAGCCGACGAGGGTGAAACAACGGGAACTTTGCTTCGTTGGATTTACGCGATCGGGTCGGTCGATCAGGAACTGAAAACGCTTACAAAAAGTCGGCCTGCTCTCATCGCTTCTGCGGAAGAAAGCACCATTTTTGAGGCTGAATGGAGAGTCAACGGTTTTCTGGATCTGGCCAGCCTGGCCTATGCCGACCTGACCGAGTCCTTTTTCTACCGATTGCCAATCCACTCGGATGAAGCCTTCCGTCAGGAACTTGTCCAGAACGCTTCGTTTGTTGCCATTCTTCGTAACGCGCGGGAAAACAAGATGGACAACCGGGCCTGGTATGGCGGACTGACCGAAGATTTGATCGAACGTCGCGAACGCAACCTCATTGAGTCCCAGTTTGTTCCAGGCACCGGTTACGCCCCCCAAAGTAATATCATCCAGGAAGACTCCAAACAGGCCGTCGAAGCGGGAAACAAGCTGATTACGTTGCTTAACCAATACAGCAGGTCCATTCAGACCGCTTACCAGATGAGATCAGGCAAGGATATCCGGATCTCCTCAGCCTTCGCGACGGAAGGCCAGGGTGAACTTTTGCGTCTTCAGGAAATTGCTCAGGAGCAGGCACGTCGTAGTATTTCCAATCTTAGGGAAATGGGCATTGATTCCAATGTGCCTTCCATCATTTTCTACCGGGCTTTTGTCATGGCGCAGAGCAGCCGGGAAGAAATGAGAATCGAGGCCCTCCGCCAATTCTGGAGATGCACGCTCATCTCGGATGCTCTTTCGGTTTTATCCTTCACCCCTGCCGCAAGTGTGGCCGAACCGGTGAAGGA
>JBBSCO010000041.1:0-26607 GCA_038250235.1 Methylacidiphilales bacterium
ACCGTGCGGGCACTGACGCGGCCTTTGGCGTTGGCAGTAGCCAGGGTCATGGCATTGGGTTCCAGAAGGTCAGCCTGGATGGCTTCGTTGAACCAGAGCCTGAACTGGTCAAAGGGGTCGGGGGCCAGGTTTACACGGCGCAGCCCGCGTGTGCTGTATTCTTTTCTCAGAGCTGCAAGATCGGGGGTGGACTGGGACATACACGGACTTTAACGCAATTTCCGTGGGGCGACAATACGCTGCTTTGGGTATTCGATGGTAAAAACGAAGCGGAGGGTCAATTGACGTCATGATGCACGGTTTTTATGCTTTGATGCATAAGGACCACGATCACCATTCAGGATCATCTTTTGCGACAGGCTAAAAAAGCTTCGTTGCGCCGCAAGTGCTCTCTTGGTGAAGTCATTGAAGATGCCCTGCGTATGGCGCTTCTGTCCAAACCCTAAGGGAAAAAAAGGGAGCCTTGGTTCCGATTAAAACGTTCAGGGGAACTGGTTCACAGTCTGGAGTAGATCTGACCTCGTCGGCAGACCTGCTTGAAGTGATGGAGCGCCGGTGATTTTGTTGGACGTCAATATCCTGGTCCATGGCCACTGACAGGATGCTAAACGGCATATTGAATATAGGCGGTGGCTTAAAAGTGCCATGGCCGGGCCGAAAGGTTGTGCGGTCTCCGGGTTGGTCTTACTAATAGATCTGTGGGATAGACTACAGCCGCGGCGGGAGATTTTTTTTTGGCCAAGGCGCGGGGAGCGATGAGCAATACCGGCCAGGGGCAAAAGCTCCCCCGCCCTACGGGTTGAGCCTTTGGAACCCCCACGCTGCGTTGCTTCTCAGTCACAGGTCCGGTGGACATGCTCTTTCGTCGCGCCCTGCCTGCGCCTTCCACAGACTCAACGACTGTAGTCTATCCCACGGACCTATTAGTTAGTCGACGCCTCAGAGTTTTCACACACCCGAAAGTTTTCAAAGAACCAACGCCGCTTGCTGTTGCCTTGGATTTTATCGGGGACTTGCGAGGGCGTGATGAAGTTTGGTTTTTGGCTCCGGGAAAGAATCACTGGGACATCTTCACCCGTCTCTGCCTTAAGGAGGATACGCGCGGGAATCACACCCCGGATGGATTTCTTTATTCTGGAGGATCGACGGATCCCTAGAAAAGAGTAAGGTATCAAATCCATTATGGCACGCAGTGAACACAAACGCAGGGAACAGGAGGAGCTGCGAAGGCTGGAACTGCTCGAAGAAGAGGAGCGCCGTCTCAACGCACCGCCGGATCACTGTGTCTTCTGCAAGCGCCCGGATTTACATGACATGCAGGAATCCTCACGGGTCAAAGGCAAATGGGAGATCAAGTTTGAGGGCAGCCCGATCTGTCTCCAATGCCATACGCAACTACATCGCCTGCATAAAAACCGGGAACTGGCCCGGAACCTGGACACGATAGAGGCGGTTTTGGCCGATGAATCCTTTGCCAAATATCTGAAGTGGGCGGAGAAGCTGCCGCCGGAGACGGTGTATTGAGAGCTTCACTTCGGCAGGTTTAACGCCCGGAATGAAACAGGGCGGGAGGGATGTCAGCCTCCGTTTTTTTGATCAGAGAAAACCGGGCTGGAATTCTGGCCCATGGTTTGATTGAGCACCTCAATCAGTCTACCTGCATCTTTTTATGTATGCCGAATTTATCCACCCGCTTGCGCAGGGTTGCACGGGTGATGCCTAAAAGTTTCGAGGCTTGCACCTGGTTGCCGTTGGTCTGATCCAAGGCACGAATGATAAACTCCTTTTCCGCCGCTGGGAGCAGTTTCATTGAGGAGGTCTTCTTGGCGGCTTCGAAAAGGGTGCTGTAGGCCTCTTCTACGGATTGGTTGGAAACAGGTTTCGCAGCAGGAGGGGCAGTATTCTGGGTAGCCAGGACTGCCAGTTCTGCAGATGCGGAACCGGCAAGTCCCGCAGAAGGTTGATGGCTGCCCAGAACTTCGGAGGGAAGATCTTTGGCACTGACGGTATCTCCGTTGGCCAGCACCATGGCCCGTTGCAGGGAGTTTTCCAACTCGCGAACGTTTCCCGGCCAGCGGTAATTGACCAGAAGCTTCAGCGCTTCGTCGGAAATCTTGGTGGGTCCTCCGTTGTTGCGGGTCCGCCATTTGCTCATGACGAAAGAAATCAGACTGGGCACATCACCCAGACGGCTGCGGAGCGGGGGCAAGTGGATGGTGAAAACATTCAGGCGGTAGTATAGATCTTCGCGGAATTCCCGCTTCTGGCTGGCAGTGGCCAGGTCGCGGTTGGTCGCGGCAATGATGCGGACATCGGAACTGATGGTGGTGTTGCCACCCACACGCATGAACTCACCGTCCTGAAGCACTCGTAATAGTTTGGATTGGATAGTTAGTGGCATTTCGCCGATTTCATCCAGAAAGAGGGTTCCTCCGTCACATTGCTCAAAGCGTCCGATGCGCTGGGCGAAGGCGCCGGTAAAAGCACCTTTTTCGTGACCGAAGAGCTCGCTTTCCAGAAGATTTTCCGGAATGGCGGCGCAGTTGATGGCGACGAATGTTTTGTTATTACGCCTGCTGTTGGTATGGATGGCGCGGGCGACCAGCTCCTTGCCCGTTCCGCTCTCGCCTGTGACCAGCACGGTGGTATCGGTGTGGGCGACCTGTCCGATCAGTTTGTAAACTCCCTGCATGGCGGGGGAGGTTCCCACAATGCCGGTGCGGAAAGCATCGGGATCCAACTGTGCGGCCTGGTTCGTGGCGGATTCCGAAGCCGCACTGGCAGCATCGAGCGCCCGCCGGATCAGGTCGAGAAGCTGGGGGATGTCGAAGGGTTTCAGGACGTAATCGAAGGCCCCGAGCTTCATGGCTTCAATCGCGGTCTGGGAGGTGCCGTAGGCGGTCATCATGAGGATGATCTGCTTGGGGTTGATCTTCCGCATCTCGCGCAGCGTATCGAGCCCGCTTTCCTTGCCCATACGGATGTCCATGACGACGACGTCCGGTTTTTCTTTTTTGAGAACACGAACCCCTTCCTCCCCGCTGGACGCGGTAACGATGGTCAGGGGTTCTTTTCCGAGGAGGCGGGTGAATGAGTAGTGAACATCCACCTCATCATCCACTATGAGCAGTTTCTTTTTGATATCCTGAACCATGAATCTGAAAATATGCCTTATCGTCCCATGATTTTCAAGAAAGGTTCTAATTCCGCGACCAAACGGGCAAAGCCGTCAAAATCCAGCTGCTGTGCCCCGTCGCTCCAGGCCTCAACCGGATGGGGATGGACTTCGATCAGAAGGCCGTCGGCACCGAGCACCACGGCGGCTTTGCAAAGCTCGATCACCAGATCCGCACGACCGCAACCCTGGCTGGGATCCACCACGACGGGCAGGTGCGACTCTTTTTTGGCAACGGCAACGGCTCCCAGATCGAGGGTGTTCCTTGTGTACGTTTCAAAGGTGCGGATCCCGCGCTCACAGAGGATGACGTTGGGATTTCCTTCAGAAAGGATATACTCGGCCGCGAGAAGCCATTCTTCGATTTTCATACTCATGCCGCGTTTGAGTAGAATGGGTTTTCCGGTCCGGGCCGCGTATTTCAGGAGTCGGAAATTCTGGGCGTTGCGGGTTCCGATCTGGAGGATGTCGGCATAGTCCGCCACGAGGTTGACGTCTTCCTCCGCCAACAGCTCCGTCACGATGCCGAGACCTGTCTCCGTCCGCGCCTTCGCTAGAAGTTTGAGTCCGGACTCACCAAGGCCCTGGAATTCGTAAGGTGAACTGCGTGGCTTGAATGCGCCACCCCGGAGAAAGGTGGCACCTGACTTTTTGACGGCTAGAGCTGAACTGAGCAACTGCTCCTCCGACTCCACCGAGCAGGGGCCGGCCATGAGGCATAGCGGTTGGCCAGCTCCAATTTTTTGTCCGTGACAGGAAATCAGTGTGTCGCGTTGCTGGGCTTCGCGGCTGGCCAGTTTGTAGCGTTTCTGCACTCGCAGGACTGATTCGACCTGGGGCCAGGAACTGAGTGATTCCAGGGTCTGATGCCTTTGTTCGTCGCCGATGGCGGCGATGATGGTCTGGACGGCACCGGTGATGGGACGGGGTTCGTAACCGAGTTTGACCACCTCTGCCAGAACCGCGTCAATTTCACCCGTGCTGGCGTGGGGTCGGAGAACAACGATCATGGTTTCATTTTAGCGTCAAAAGACGGTCAAACCAAGAACCAATAAAACAGCACCAAAGACCAGGCCCAGGCCTGCGGCGATTTGAGCCCGCCGCTCATTCTGATAAATCCATTGTATGACATCACGCAGGCGGTAGGGCGATGAAACCAGAACCATCCCGGCGATGATGTAGGCATAGGCGGTGCAGACGAGAACGAGCTTCAGCGGCTCATCGCGCATGAAGCTGGCATCCAGAAGGACGTAGGCCACCAATAAAAGCAGGGAACCCAGGGCCCGGCCCGTCAGTAACTCTCTCAGGAAAAAGATGACCAGGGCACCGCCTGCCAGAGCAACGATGGTAAAGATTTTTTGGTAACGAGTGTATTCCATCAAGTCGATGGAGGCCATTAACCAGGTGAACCATGCGGTGGACACTGTCATCAGGACTGCACCCAGCGGGTAATTGCGTGGGGCGGCCAGCAGGAAGTCCCGGCAAAGTGTGGGCCGGACCAAAGCCAGACCATGACTCAGAAGATACAGGGCTCCCAGCACTAGGGAAATTTCTTGGAGTGTGAATGGGTAGATCATGAAGGAATGTCGAAGAGATCATTCTCAAAACCACCTCCCTTGTCAGCAAGATTGTGTGCTTTGCGCTTTCCTGAACCCGTTTTCCTGCTAAGCTATCTTCTCGCCTTACTGAAATATTTGTTGTGAAAGAACTGTCATCGTTGTTGGCCCAGTCGGAAGTGGGTTTTTTGGAAAGCTTTCTGGATCAATCCACCGGCCCCTGCGAGCTGGTGATGCGGGTCGGGCCTGACGCGATCTATCATATCTGCTACGTCAACAGCTTTGCCGCCCAGACTTTCGGCTTAAAAAAAGTCCAGGCGGGCGAGCCTTCCCTGTCCTGGGACGATCTGCCCGACTCCCTCGCCCAGTATTTCTCCGGTGTCTTCGAGGGCCTGGCTTTGGACAAGAAAATGGCCCTGCCTATTCTGGAATTGGAAGAGCCCAAGCAGCTCGCTTTCGCCACCAAGGTGCAGACCCGCAAGGAAAAAGCCCCGGACGGCTGGTATTACTGGTTCCATTTTGCGTTCAGCGATGTCACCCCCTGGCTGGGACTGCAGGAAGAAGTCATGAACGCCCGGAAGCTGGAAAGTATCGGCGCCCTGGCCAGCGGCGTGGCCCATGATTTCAACAACCTCATTATGGCCATCCAGGGTCATGCCGAGTTTTTGCTCATGACCCGCAAGAACGATCCCGATCTCAGCACGGCCATGCAGCGCATCGTCAAAGTCTGCACCAACGGAGCCTCCCTCACCCGCAGCCTCCTCGGTTACGCCCGGCGCCAGAGCCTTCTCATGGACATTCTGCATGTCGGGGAGCTGGCCCAGGATGTGATCGAGTTGTGCCGCCGTTCCTATGGATCGCGCTATCTTATTGAAATAGACGAAGGCTTGGTCATGCCCAAGGAAGGTGAACCGGTCGACGAAGAAATGCTTATTATGGGTTGTTATTCAGCCCTCAGTCATTCTCTGCTTAATGTGATGAACAATTCCAGGGACGCCATGCCGGAAGGCGGGGTCGTCCGGCTTTCCCATCATGCGGAAAATGGCTGGGTTTTTCTCAGCGTCTCCGACCAGGGATCCGGCATCAAGCCCGAAGATCTGGATCGTATCTTTGAACCGTTTTTCACCACCAAGCCCGTCGGTGCTGGAACAGGCTTGGGCCTGCCCATGGTGCAGGGCATCATGCAGCAGCACGGGGGCCGTGTTTCGGTCGAGTCCGAATTAGGCAAAGGCACCAGCGTGACCTTCTCCTGGCCCATTTACCGGAAAACGGCCAAAGTGGAACCCCAGACCGTAATCCAAAAAGAGCCCCGTGAATTTCCGCTGCCTGCCGCCCTTGATGTCCCCAAAATGTCCTTCGTCATCGAGGACAACGAAATTGTCATGGAGTCGGTCAAATCCCTGCTGCAGCTCAACGGTTTTGCCGTGGAATGTTTCAGTAAGGCGGAGAAAGTGATCGAACTGATCCGCAACGGCACGATCCCCGGCATGATTGTGGTCGATTACACCATGCCCGGAATGGATGGTCTCGAGTTCATCCGCACCCTGTATGGCGATTTCCGGAAACTGGAAAGGCCGCCCTACATCAAAGTGGTGCTAATGAGCGGTTATCCGCCGGAGCATTTCGCCAAGTTCATGGAAGAGTTCCAGGGCCTGCCGCTGTATTTGTTGCAGAAACCCTTCAGTGCAGAAACCTTGTCCAATCTGATCGGCGTGCGTCACCGCCGCTTTGTCCGCAAAATCACCTCCCGGATCAACATCCTGCCGCATGTTCCGCGGGTTTAGGGTTCTGAGGGAAGAGCAAAAGGCAGAACCACCAAGGTCTCAGGCCTGGTGGATTCGGCCCGATTACCGGGGATCACATTCACTTCTTAGCGTCACCAGCTCTTCTTCCAGATTCAGAATGGCTGGATCTCCGTAGAAGGTGAAGCCGGTGGACTCGGTGATCCGCACGGGGATGATCTGCCCCAGGTGACGGCGTTCGGCCGGGATGATGACCACCTTGTTCCCGCGGGTGCGGCCGCAATAGCGGGTCTTGTTGGTTTTGCTGGGGCCTTCCACCAAAATTTCCACAATCTGCCCGACCAAAGCCTTCGCTTTGGGGATGGCTATAGTGTCGATCACTTTGAGGAGATCCTGGTTCCGGGCCTCTTTGATTTCCTCCTCCACCTGGTCAGGTAGTCCGGCCGCCGGGGTTCCGCGCCGTTCGGAGTATCGGAAGATGAATGCGTTGTCAAAGCCGACCTCTTCCACTAGGCTGCGTGTCTGTTGATAGTCCTCTTCGGTTTCGCCGGGAAATCCGACGATGATGTCTGTCGTGAGCGAAATCTCCGGGCAGGCTTCGCGGATCTTGTGGGTCAGACGACGGTATTGATCCGCGCTGTAGGTCCGGTGCATGGCCTTGAGGATGCGGGTGCTGCCGGACTGCATGGGCAGATGCACATGCTCGCAAAGTTTTTCCAGATCACGGAAGGCCCCGATCAAATCGTCGCGATACCCAATCGGATGCGGTGAAGTGAAACGGATACGCTCCAACCCGTCGATGGCGTCCAGGGTGTAGAGAAGTTGGACAAAGGGTGAGCGATCGTTTTCTTTGGGGAATTCGTGGCGGCCGTAGAGGTTGACGATCTGTCCGAGGAGCGTGACTTCTTTGACTCCGCGTTCCACCAGACCGCGCACTTCAGTGACGATATCAGCGATGGGTCGGCTGCGTTCAGAGCCGCGCGTGTAGGGAACGATGCAGAAGGTGCAGTGCATGTTGCAGCCCTGCATGATGGAAACAAAGGAACTGTAGCCGGTTTTTTCGTCGCTGTGATCGCGGATTGTATTCTGCGAACCCGCCTCGGCCTCGGTATCGACAATGGGTTGCAACAGATTGTCCATGTCCGGGTTGTTGCGCTGGAGCAGAGTTTCGATGTAATCAGCCACACGGTGGTATTTCTGGGTGCCAACAACGAGATCCACACCGGGGACGAGTTTGGTCAGTTCGGAACCCCGGCTTTGGGCCATGCAACCCATGAAACCGAGAACCAGAGCCGGGTTCTTCTTTTTCAGGGACTTGATATTGTGCATCTTGTCGATGGCTTTTTGCTCGGCCATGTCGCGCACGGAACAGGTGTTAAGCAGGATGACATCGGCTTCCTTCTCGTGATCCGCCCGGGTGTAACCACGAAGCTGCAGTTGGCGCGCGACCTGATCGGAGTCGCGTTCATTCATCTGGCAACCGTAGGTTTTGATGTAGAACGAAGGCATGGAAGGGAAAGAATACCTCTTTTACAAAACAAGATCAAGGCAGGCTTGCCAGCGCGGCCTGGGTCGGGTTGAGTAAGTTGTGGAATTTACTTTGGAAATGGGCCTTTGCCTGGGGCTGCTGGCCTTGGCCGTCGGACTTTTTGTCTGGGAGAAGATCCCGGCGGACATCACAGCTCTGGCTCTGATGTCGGTGCTGCTGTTGATGGGTGTTTTGACGCCCAGGGACGCGTTCATCGTTTTCAGCAATGAGGCCCCCATCACCGTCGCGGCGATGTTTATCCTGAGTTTTGCCCTGATCAAAACCGGCGGGCTGGAGGTGATGGCGGGTTTTCTGGCAAAAACGGCCGGACACAGTGAATCCAGAAGTTTGATCATGATTTTTGCCGTGGCAGGCGTGGCTTCGGCTTTTGTTAACAATACCCCGGTAGTGGCGGTGTTATTGCCCGTCGTGCTGAAGCATGCGAGAGACCACAATCTACCAGTTTCCCAGCTTCTGATCCCCTTGTCTTATGCGGCCGTGCTGGGAGGTCTTTGCACCCTGGTCGGAACGAGCACGAATCTGGTGGTTCACGGCATGGCCCAGGCCCGGGGCCTGCCCGGATTCACCATGTTTGAGCTGGCCCAGATAGGGGTTCCGTTGTTGATTGTTGGCACCCTTTACACCCTGTATTTTGCCCCCCGCCTGCTCCCGCGTCGTGATACCCTGACGACACTGCTCAGTCCTGCGGAACGAAAGCCGCAATTGGTGCAGATTCTCATCCGGCGTGATTCCCCTCTCAAGGGGAAGGCCTTGTCGGAGATTCCCTGGCTTCACGATGTCCATGTCGCCGGTATCCGCATTTTGGAAGCCCGTCGCCGGGGCAACCGACTGATGGACGAACTCGATACCATCCGCCTCGAAGAACTGGACAGGCTGACTCTTTCTGTTCCTGATGAGGCCATTCAACGTGAAGCAGGCGATGTCACATTACTGCTTCAGGGACAAACGGAAAAGGAACTGGGTTTTGAAACTTTGACGCCCGTGGAAGGACGGATCGTGGAGGCAGTCGTGTCCCCTCAATCCGGATGGGAGGGGAAGACCATCAAACAGATCAGGCTCCGCCAGCGTTATGGCCTTCAGGTGCTGGCCCTTCACCGCAACGGGAAAAATATCTCATCCAACTTTGCCAACCTCAGCCTCAATCCGGGTGACTCCCTGCTCCTTTTGGGGTCACGTCCGGCCATCGAGGATGCCAGCAGTAATAACGAAAATCTGATTCTTTTGGAAGCACACGACGAACCTGAAGTCCGGACCACGCCATCCCCCTGGATGGGCTGGTTTGCGGCGGGGCTCATCGCCCTGGTGATACTGGTTTCGACTTTGGAATGGCTGCCCATCTCGGTGGCAGCCATCGCCGCGTGCTGCGTTCTGATGTTATTCCGCGTGATTGAGCCAAAGGAAGCCTACCGGAGTATTGACTGGCCTATCCTCATGATCATCTGCGGAACCATGGCCCTGGGCATCGCCCTGGAACAGAGTGGAACCGCACGCTGGATTGCCTCCAATTCGGTCGACTTCCTTCAGCACACCTTCACGAGGGAAAACCTGCCCTGGCTGATGCTGATCTTTTTTGTGATTCTGACATCCATTTTCACGGAATTTGCCAGCAACAACGGGGCGGCGGCCCTGATGGTCCCGCTGGCCCTTGAAACCTCCAAATATCTGGAGGTCAGCCCGATGCCTTTCCTGGTGGCCGTGACCATTTCAGCTTCGGCCGCTTTTGCCACACCGATCGGTTATCAGACCAATACCATGGTTTACGGCGCGGGTGGTTACAACTTCCGGGATTTCCTGCGCATGGGGACGCCTTTGAACATCATCTGCTGGATCATCCAGATCACCCTGATTCCGATGATTTGGAAGTTTTGAACAGGATCAGCCCAGGCTGTCGTAATCTTCTCTTTCCTTCACCACTTTCAGCTCTTCCAGCTCAGCCCGGTTGCGCTTGCGCTCGATCCAAGCCGCGCAGAAGATGCTCAGTTCGTAGAGAAAATACATGGGAACGGCCAGCATCCCGAGACTGAAGGGATCCGAGGTGGGGGTGATGCAGGCGGCAAAGATGATGATGATCACCAATGCGTGACGGCGGTGCCCCTTTAACATCTCCACCGAGACAATGCCCAGCTTGGACAGGATGATGATCACCAGCGGCAATTCAAATGACAGCCCAAACGCGACCAACATCTGTAGAATGAATCCCAGGTATTCATTCTGCGGCATCAGATAAGTCCGCCGCATGCTCTCGCCCCATGAAATAAAAACCTCAATGGCCTGCGGAAGAATCAGAAAATAACAAAACAACACACCAGTTAGAAAAAGAACCACACCGAAGGAAAAGGTCGGCAGGATCAATTTCCGTTCCCTCACGCTCAGGGCGGGCAGAATGAATTGCCCGACAAAAAACAGGATGAAGGGAAGAGCCACCACGATGCCGGCACTGATGGCGGTCTGGATGGTGACGGTCAGGGGATCCATCATGTTTTGCATGATGAGAAAATCCTCCACGTTTTTTCCACGAGGCTCGATGACCCTGCGCAGGGGTTCCTCCAGGATACGGAGAATCCGGTCGGTAAAGACCAGGCTCAAGCCCATTCCCGAGGCCAGGGCGATGACACACTTGATGATCGTCCAACGGAGATCTTCCAGGTGATCAAGAAAAGGTTTGGGGTCGTCCTGCATGGTCGTGATGAAATCGGCTATGAATTAACCACGAAGAAGAAAGAAACGCGAAGCAGAAAAGCGAGGCCTCAAAAGCGTTGAAAAATGGATATGCCCACCTTTTTACCGCTTCTCCGGGCTCTTCTGGTAATTGGTCATGGTGGACTGCTGGCGTTGGCGCTGGTAGTCGAAGGACACCTGGACGTCCAGAAAGAGATCAAAGGAAGCAGGAGCCGGTTCTCCATTGGGCAGAAGAAAGGCCAGGTAGGTGAAATTCAACTCCCGCATGGTGGCAAAAAACCAGGCGACCGCCACGGGTTTCTTGAGGGAAGCTTCCGATTTTAAAATGGAATACTGTTGCTGATCAATCCACAAACGACCACTCAAGGCATGCAGAACTTTTTCTTCTCGCGAGCTTACCTTGAAATCCGGCTTGGGGCTGAAGGCGATGATAAAACAGGAACGATTGAGAACCTTGGCCGTGCCTTGAAGGACGTAGTCATATTGATCGGCCAGCTTCTCCAACTCGATCTTGGTCATCAACTGCTGTGCTTCCTGCATCTGCTTGGTCTGCTTTTTCTTGTCGGCTTCCGATTTCGTTTCTGAATTCTGGAGAATCTCCACCGTGTAGCTGATCTCTTTGGAAGGACGCACCCGGGCCTTGAGTTCGCGGGTGGAAAGGACCTTGTCTTTCCGGTCGAGTTTTTGTGTCTTCAACACAAAGTCGTATTCGTAGGCTGTCCTGCTTTCACGGAGTCGCTTGTCAGTCTGGACAGCCCGGTCAATGATCTGGCGTGGAGAAAGGTCGGCGGCTTGAAGCCTGTCGGTGTTGCCTGGATACAAAAGGATAAGAAAAATCGCCCACAGTTTCCACATAGTATCTGGAAATCTAGCACAGGACCTTGCCGGGCGATGAATTACTTCTTACTTCCCTGCGGAGGCAGGGCCACGGACAGACTGCGTATCCGCGAAAACTCTTCGTTGTCAGCCCCCACATCGATGAATGTGATCAGTCAGGAATGATTAACGCACCCCATTCACAATCAAATGCCACCATTTATCAAATAGGCAGCTTACTGGTTTTTTTTGGGCGTAGAATTACTTCAAATCTTCTTCAATCGATGCGAATTGCTCCAGGGCAGCCTCCAAGTCAGCTACGAAATCTGCGGCGATGACGCCCGGTCGGTGATGTCGGAACGGATAGAGTATTTAAGACTGCGAAGCTTTTCGATGAAAGCCTTCTCGATATGCTCTTCCTTGATGACTGAACTTCGAAATTCAGGCGGCCGGTCGTAAGGGGATTTCGAAGAAGACATAGTGACCTTCATCTGTGTTTCTGCCGCTGTGTGTGTGGAACACCCTGAATTCGACCATCCACCAACGAATTTACAAGAGCGCGAAGAAATTGCTGGAAATCGACGATAGACGGGGTGCTAAACATACGTGCCCCCCGACCGCCACAGTGGCAAAGATCAACATAGGTCTGCACGGGATGGGTCTGCGGTATCTGGTTCTCAGCTATGCTGCGGGGCGCCAAAAACCTTGTCATACCCCGGAATCAGCACTTCCAGATTGGCTCCGCTATCCGCGGCCTTGGCTTCAAACGTCGGCAAAAAAACGGCCAACAAATCCTGCTCGACGTAGATCCATGTTTTGGCCTGCCTCAAGTGGGGGGGCGGTAATTTACATCACTCAGACAGGTCAAAGCCGTTCGAGATAAGGACGATAAGGAATCTTCTTGTCCGTTCAATCCCTGGAAGGGAGTCCTATTTCTTGGTTCCGCGACTGGGAAAGGCCCAGGCTCCTCTTTTTTGTGTTTTGGCCAGAGCTTCGATTTTTTCCAGGTCTTCCACCACTTTCTTTCCAGCGCGGCCATCGGGAGCTTCGACCGGTCGGCCGTGGATGCGGGCCAGACCGTTCTCCACCAAAAGTGAGGACAGATCCTGGTTATCTGATGTTGTAACGATGGCGTAATAGCGGGGGAGCTGGCTGTTGCCTTTGGCATCCTCCCAGCGGGTCTGGATGGTGAAGGGTGCAGACAATTTTTGTCCGGTGAAGACCAGGGCTTCTTCCGCCAGTAGGTAGAGATCTTTTTTGTAGATCTTCCAATACTTGGCCTGCTCCGTCGTGCGCTCGGTCAGGCCCAACTCTTTCTTTTCCGGTGTATCCACATAGAGCAGGCGGAAGATGTATTCCTTGCCGTCGTGGCGGACATGAAAGCTGTCTCCGTCATACGTTTCTTTCTTGAGCAGCCGGCAGTTGTGGAGAGTTTCCCATTGCCCGGCCTCCGCAGCATGCGTGGGGGCAAGAACGGAAAGGAAGAGAAAAAATAAAAAAAGTCGGATCATAAAAAGCTGATCACCAGTCCTGTCAGACCGGCGGCGGCGATTACTTTCATAATATCCGCTTTATAATGGTGTAGTGCAATCCAGGAGCACAAGGCGATGGCGATGGCGATCCAGTCCGGGGCGGATGACTCCGGATAGCCTATCAGCAGAGTATGAAGTCCCAGCCAGAGGGCCAGATTGAGAATGACCCCGACCACGGTGGCGGTGACGGCGGAAAGCGCTGCGTTCAGGATTTTGACATGGCGCAGGCTTTCGATGTAGGGGGCACCGGCAAAGATGTAAAGAAAGCAGGGTGCGAAGGTCGCCCAGGTGGCCATAAATCCAGTCCAACTTGCAGCCCAGAATGTGGAGGTCAGATCAGGGAAGTTCCAGCCGCCCAGGAATCCGTAAAATTGCAGAACCATGATCAGCGGGCCCGGCGTGGTTTCGGCCAAAGCCATGCCAGCCATCACGTCCTCCGGTTTCAGCCATCCGTAAGTTTCGACGGCTTGTTGAGCCACATAGGGCAAAACCGCATAAGCTCCGCCGAAGGTGACCATGGCAGCTTTGCTGAAAAAGAGTCCTGCCTTGAACAAAGTGCTCTCAAAGCCCCAGATCAGGCCGCTCAATATTACCGGCGACCACCACAAAGTCAGGCCAATCAAGAGCACCTGGAAAAATCGTTTTGCTGTGGGCGGGGTGCTGGCAGGCAGTTGGGTGTCATCGGCGGTGTTGAGGCCTGAAGGAGTGAGGAAGAGATCCGGACGAAAACGTCCTCCGATGAGTCCTATGACCAAAGCACTCAGGACAACCAGGGGAAAGGGGGCTTTGAGGAAAAAGATGCTGACAAAGGCACTGACCGCCAAAACCCACATCCAACTGTTTTTCAGTGACTTTTGACCGATGCGCCAGGCGGCGGCAACCACCACCGCCACCACGGCGGGTTTTAATCCGTAAAAAATTCCGGCGATCCATGGGACATGGCCGAAAAAGACATACACCGCACTTAATGCCCAAAGAATGAATACGGAGGGCAGGATAAAAAGTAACCCGGCTACCAGTCCGCCCCAGGTGCGGTGCATCAGCCAACCAAGATAGGTGGCTAGTTGTTGGGCTTCCGGCCCCGGCAGCAGCATGCAGAAGTTCAAGGCATGAAGAAAACGCCCTTCGGAAATCCATTTTTTCTTCTCTACCAATTCGGTATGCATTATGGCGATCTGACCGCCGGGTCCACCAAAACTGATAAAACCCAATTTGAGCCAGAAGAGCAGGGCCTCCTTGAAAGAAGGTTGTGTTGGAGAAACGGTCCGATCCATGGGTGAGACTTAGGGCGTTTCCCGAATCTTGCCCAGCTTCTCTTTGTGACAATTCATCTTAACATCCCGGACTGATGCCTGTATAGATTGACCCCTATGTCGTCCTTAAGTGCCTTACGCGAAGCCCTGAAACAGTCCCCGGACAATCTGCCTCTGCTGCAACTTTTTGCCCAGGCTTGTCTGGAAGATCTGGCCTTGGATGAGGCCCGCAGCACCTACGATGCAATGCTTTCTCTGAATCCTACCCATGCCGAAGCCAAACTGGGCATCGCGAGGGTTCTGTATCTGGGCGGCCAACTTTCCGAAGCCCTGGTCCGGACCGAAACGTTTCTACGCGATCATCCCGGCCATGCCTCTGCCTGGATTCTGTTAAGCCGTCTGCATTGGGCGGACGAACAGAGGGAATCAGCCCGGGAGGCTTATGAAAAAGCCAGGGAAGTCACCGGGTTTGTCCCCGATTCCGGCCTGGAAAAAGATCTTTATGGCCACGGCGGTGTCCCGGATCGCCCGACAGCGGTTCCGGTCTCCAGCACGGGCGAACCCATGTCCTCCGGATTTTTCGGAACAGAGGACGCGGAGGAAAAATCTTTTGCCCGCTACCTGGAGAAAGCCAACATCAACTTTGCTTCGGTCGGGGGTATGGATGTGGTCAAAGAAGAGATCCGGATGAAGATTCTTTATCCTCTGAAAAATCCGGAACTCTTCAAGGCCTACGGCAAAAAGATCGGTGGCGGGGTTCTGATGTATGGGCCTCCCGGCTGTGGCAAAACCCTGCTCAGCAAAGCTACGGCTGGCGAAATTGAAGCCAACTTCATGGCCATCGGCCTCCACCAGATCCTGGATCTTTATCTGGGCAACAGTGAAAAAAACCTGCATCAGATTTTCGAACTGGCCAGGGCTCATGCCCCGACGGTTCTGTTTTTTGACGAAGTCGATGCCCTGGCCGCCGATCGCACCGACATGAAAAAAAGTGCCGGACGCACTCTGATTAACCAGTTCCTTTCGGAGATGGACGGAACCAACAGCAACAATGAGGGCGTCCTGATTCTTGGCGCCACCAATGCACCCTGGCACATCGATCCCGCCTTTCGCCGGCCTGGACGTTTCGACCGTGTGCTGTTTGTGCCGCCCCCGGACGAAGCGGCCCGGGCCTCCGTCATTGAAATTCTGGCCAAAAACAAACCGGTGGACAGGCTTGACGCCAAAGCCCTTGCCCGCAAGACCAAGGACTTTTCCGGGGCGGATCTGAAATCGGTCTTTGACCAGGCCATTGAGCTGTCGCTGGCCAAGGCGATGAAAGAAGGCCGGGTGGTTCCCCTGACAATGGATGAATTGATCCGCGTGGCCAAGGACACCAAACCCTCGACCAAAGCCTGGTTTGACAGCGCCAAAAACTACGCGCTGTATTCCAACCAGGGCGGATTTTATAACGATGTCCTTTCTTTCCTGGGGATCGTCAAATGAGCGGGGAAGTTCTTGGTGGTCTGGTGCAACGCGGCGTTTTGCTCAAGGAGCAGGGTCGTTATCCCGATGCGGAAAGGTGTTTTCGTGAAGCGATCGGCCTGAATCCCGAATTTTCTGAACTCTACTTTCATCTGGCCTTCTGCCTCTATGCCCAGGACAACCACAAGGCCGCTCTGGAGGTGGTGGAGAAAGCCATCCAGACTGATCCCTCCGATGGTGACAACTTTGCCTTGAAGGCATTCATTCTCTGTTCGTTGCGCCGCAAGGACGAGGCTGTGAAAATGGCGGAGGAAGCAGTGGGGCTGAACCCTTTTTCCAGTTACGCCGTGGTGGCCAGGACATTTGTCCTTCTCCAGCTGGAAAAATGGAGTGAAGCCGAGACCTGGGCGCGCCGGGCCCTGGAGCTGGATCCTGATAATGTAACGGCATCGAACTTTCTCGCCCAAGCTCTTCGACTCCAGAACAAAATGCAGGAGAATGCCGAGCAAATCGCCTACTCTCTGGCAAAAGCCCCTGACAACGATGACACCCACGCTGCTGCGGGTTGGTCGGCCCTGCAACGTGGCGAGCGTCTGACAGCGGAGACCCATTTTCTTGAGGCCCTGCGTCTGGACCCGAACAATCCGCTGGCCCGCCAGGGATTGCTCGAATCCTACAAGGCCCGGTCGCCACTTTATCGCGTCTATCTAAGCTACTGTTTCTGGATGCAGCGCCTGAATGAGAAGGCGCGTTGGGCGGTGATCCTGGGGCTTCTTGTGTTCATGAAGGTTGCCTCTACTATTTTGGTAGGTCCATGGGCTGTTTTATACCTGCCTCTGGCCATTGTTTATCTGGTCTTCTGCCTCTGGGTGCATGTGGCCGGCGGGGTGGGCAATCTTATCCTTCTGACGGACAGGTTGGCCCGTCATGCCTTGAACCCACTGGAGAAATGGGAGGGAATTCTGGTGGGTGGCGGCGTGATGCTGGGATTACCGTTTATGGCTGTGTCCCTGATCATCGACAATGCTGTTCTGATGACCCTGTCCATGGTCCTGGTCGGGGTGTCCTTTCCGTTGGCTTATACCCTGACCAATGAGTCGCGAATCGGCCAACTGCTCTTCGGGGCCATAACGCTTCTTGTCCTAACAGCAGGCGCAGCCAACATTTTGTTGCAACTGGATCCGGAACGGATATCCGGATCGTTGGCCAAGGGGCTGGGGACGGC
Organism: Methylacidiphilales bacterium; assembly: GCA_038250235.1. Lineage (GTDB taxonomy): Bacteria > Verrucomicrobiota > Verrucomicrobiia > Methylacidiphilales > JAAUTS01 > JAAUTS01. The sequence goes on from JBBSCO010000041.1 coordinate 16,992, forward strand.
AGCTTTTATTTCCGTGATAGGCACGACCTGGCTGGCGAATGTTCCCTACCTGCGAAGAGCCCCCTGACTGGGAGAAGACTCAGCGCATGGCAGCTTCCAACATGCGGTTCGTCTGCATCAACCGGTCGGCCAAGGTCCGGGCCAGGAATTCATGAAATCCGCAAGCAGCCTCTGCATCCGCCTCTTCCAGGGCCTGTAGATCCGCCCACGTCAGCTCATGGACGATGCAATTCTGGTCTGCCACCAGGGAGGCCGTTCTCGGCACGTTCAAATAGAGGCCTGTTTCCCCCACGACAGAGCCTGCACCCATGGTGCGTAAACGGATGATCTCTCCTTTGCCGGTTTTCAAACGTGCGCTGATCTGTCCTGACTCGATAAAGTAAAGACTGCCACTATCTGCATTTTGCTCGGCCAGAATTTCTCCCTTGGCCAGTGTTTTTATGGCAAAGGATGGCTGGATTCTTTCGGCCAGTCCGGGCTTTTTCTTGAACGCCTCCGCCAGCAGTTTCTTCAAGGGCGTTATGGCCTGGTTCAAGGCCAGATAGTCGGACAGGATCTGGTTCTCGCACCACTCGATCGAATGATCCAGGTCTGGCAACTGGACAAAATGCAGCCCTTTGTTTCTTTTGAGATCCGGATTGCGCCGCAGGGCGGCCGCCAGTTCGGGGCTCATATCGGACAGAATGACATAGAAACTTTTTTGAGAGGCCAGCTTCTGTAGTTTGATGAAACAGATCAGGGCTGAACTGTCGATTCCGCTGACGTGCCGAAAATCCAGGACGAGATAGCGGAGCCGGGTGCTTTCATCGTCCAGGCGCTGCTTCACAACTTCCAGGAGTGAGTGGGCCGTGCCAAAAAAAAGAAAGCCCTGCAGGGTCAGGACGTGGATGCGGGAACGCTTTTCCACCAACAATTTTCTTTCGGCCTCGGAGCGATCCACATTGCTCCGGTGTTGGTGGCCGGCCAGTGCCTGGCGCACGACCTGGACCTGGCTATAGCGCAAAACGAAAAGGCCCAGAGCCGTGATCAACCCGACCCCCACCCCGGTGATATAGCCCGCCGTTCCAATCACCACCAAAATCACCAGGATAATGATATAATCGCTGCGCGGAATTCGATGATAGGAATCCACCAGCCATTCCGTCAGAAAGTTCAGACCCAAGAAAAGCAGCAGCCCACCCAAAACGGGCATGGGCAGATAATTCACCAGGGAAGGGCCCGCCAACAGTGTTAGGCCCATCCCCAGGGCCGTCAACAATCCAACCCATCGGGTGTTCCTGCCGAGCTTCAGCACCAGGCTGCTTATCGAAAGGGAGTGCAGTCCCACGATACCTCCGCCCAGAAAGCTGACCAGGTTGGCCAACCCCGCAGACTTCAGTTCGCGATCCCCGTCCATATCCCTGCCTGAGACAAGCTCAAGTGAGCTGGCGATCATCAGAACCGAAACAGAGCTGACAATCAGGACCGAAACCATGGTCTCCCAACTGAGCAGCACGGCCCACCATTCCGCCAGATGGATCTGGCTGTAGGAAAAGGGAACCCACTGGATAGCTTCCGGGAAAGGTCCGGCCAGCCAGCCGCTGGATCTCAGATCCTCAAACGGGGTTTTTGTTAGTATGGCGATGGCATAAAACAAGGCCAGCGATCCAAGCACGAAACCGGGAATGACCAGGTAACTGGACCAACGGCGCAGGCTATAAATCATCAGGATGGAAACCACTGTGGCGGGCAGCCACTTGGCTAGGAACTCAGCCTGAAAAACCAGAGAAGCATTTCCCCATCCCAACTCGACTCCCAACAGAACGGTAAACGCCCCTTTGACCAGCAACCAGCCGGCCCCCGCCATGAACCCCCCGATCACCGGATAGGGAATATAGCGGATCAGACCGCCCAAACGGTAATGTCCCAAAAGACCCAACACCACTCCGGTCAGCAGGGTTGTCAGTAAAAGGGCCGCCATGAGAGTGTGCATGCTCACCAAGAACGAGGTGTCTGCCGGAAGCAGTGCCAGCAGGGAAGAACTCATCACCGCGAGGATCGGGGCAATACGGTCGCTGGGAATGGCTACGGCCCCAGAAAGACTGCCCGTCAGACTGATCACCAAACAAGTGGCAAAACCGGTAAACAGGGTCATGGCTATTCCAGAGGAAAGGGCCGCCGCCACAGGCCCCCTAAAAATCAGTGCCGCAAACGACACGGCAAAAATAAGCGAAAGAAAATAGCTAAGGAACGCGACGGGCAGGGAGCCGGGCAATTCAGACAGAGGAAACTCCCTTCGCAACCAAACCCGCCACGAAGCCCCGGCACCTGTTGATAATGACATAAAAGCCATTCAATGGCTCTTCCCCGTTCAATAAAAGCACGAACCTGTCCGTCACCTAAACGTAACAATCGTAATCGAGGACTAGTGGTTCGAGCGCCAAGGTAGGATGGGTTGGCCGACAGGAGTTTTGGCGGGTGGCAAGGCGCGAGCGCAAGCCCCTAACTGAACTTATAGGTATCAAGCGAGCAACGCGGCCAGCAGTAAAAAGAACGGCGGCCCGGAGGGTTGCGTGGAAAACAACCCGGCGCCTTTGTTGTCCGCCAAAGGACGGATCTGCCTCTGGCACGGCCCGTCGGTCGCTGGAATAGTTGATACTAACGCCATACTCACGCCTCCGCAGTAGGCTGTTTTTCACGCAACCAACCCTTCACACCTTGGCGCTCAGACCACCAGGCTTATCCGCTTACACGGGAGAACGTAAGCGGAGCCTCGTTTTATCTTGGGGGGAATCCGGGAGGAGCGTAGTTTACAAATAAATGTATGTGTGGGGAAGATGGATGAAAGCAGGAGTGACGGCAGAAAAATTTGAGCCCGGGGTCATTCATTGGATGTTTTTGGTGAGCGGTCTTCTGGGGCTCTTCTTTCTATTTCTTGGGTTCCGTGGACTAAATGAACCCGATGAAGGGCGTTACGCCAACATCGCCCAGGAGATGCTGGAGGGGGAGCATTCGTGGTTGGATCCGCAGATGTCGGATCTGGGACATTACGACAAGCCGCCCGTGATCTACTGGGTCGCGGCTGGTTTCTTCCGGATCTTTGGGATGAATGAGTGGGCCGCGCGTTTGCCTTCGGTTCTGGGTGCGGTCTGTGCCCTGATTGGCCTGGGTTGGACGGCATGGCGGTTGTATGGAAACCGTTGTGCCTGGTGGTCGGTTCTGATGGCGGGAACAATGGTGCATATCTGGGTAATGGCGAGGATGCTCACGCCTGACATGCTGCTGGCGGGTTGGTGCAGTCTGGCGGTGGGTGCGTGGGCGGAAACCCAGCACAGGAACGGCGCCTGGGGGCCTTGGGTTGCACAGTTGTTGTTTTGGACGCTGGGTTGGTGGACCAAGGCCAGTCCGATGTTGATTCCTTTGTTGGGCCTCGGGCTTTATACTTGTTTTTGGGGCGGGCCTAGGGAGCGGCAGGCGCTTAAACTGATGATATTGGTTCCTTTGATACTTGTTTTGGGATCCCCTTGGTTTCTTTACATCGTCAAGATCCACCCGGAGTTGAAGGAGTTTTTTCTTCACCGCGAAATGGCCGGACGCATCACCGGGCATGTGGATGGGAGACACGGGCCGGTGTATTTTTATTTCCTGACCAGTCTGGTTAGCTGGTTGCCCTGGTGGCCACTGGCCCTGGTGTCGGCTACTGCCCGCCTTCGGGAAACCGGGTGGAGGATGCCGCGTCTGAGGAAGAATGGATGGGTGGCCTCCCCCGAAGTCATCATTGTCGTTACCGGACTGTTGGTCTTTTCGCTTATTTCGTCCAAGCTTCAGACGTATACGCTGACTCTGGCCCCCTGGGTGGCCTTGGTCTTTGCACGCGTCTGGCTTTTGCGTCCGGTTGTGTCATTGCGGGCGGTGGCGGTCTTGGCCGGAAGTATGGTGGTTCTTTACACCTCTGCTTCGCTGATGGCGCCACGGATGGAAACTTCCCTGGGCAGGAATTCAAGTTTGAAACAGGTCTCGCGCTACCTGCAATCCCACGGAGCTGTCTCGGTTCATTCCGATCGTTACTGGCCTGGGTTGGAATTCTACTTGGACGAAGACGTAACCTATCATGGGGTGAAAGCTCCGATGGAGATCGCATCCGATGCCGGTAAACAGGCCCGCCATTTTGAATCCCCGCCAGGATGGGCCTCCGAACCTGATGCCTGGTTCATTCATTTCCGCAAGCAGGAAGGAAGTCCATTCCGTGCCTGGCTGGACGACCCGGAGGTGGAGAAGATCCGGATGGGAGATTTTATCGTGGGAAGGCTGGCAGCGCCAACCAGGTGAGAGGCAGTCCCCTACCGATGGTTACAGGTAGATCCTGAAAACTATGGGAGAGTACTTTTGTCGGAGGGGAAAGCCATGTGATAGGTAAGGGTCCCGATCCGCGCATGCAGATGCAGATGCAAATGAGGAAAAGGCTTTTTGCAGGGATCTCCTGACCGTTGACTCCTACTAAAAAAACCTATGATCACACTACCTGACCCGCTTCATCCTGCTCTGGTTCATTTTCCCATCGTGCTGCTTTTACTCGGGGCGGCGCTCTCAGTTGTGACGATCTTTTTTAGACGCTGACACCTGCCCTGGGTCGTGGCGGGTTTGCTGGTGTTGGGGGCACTGGGGGCCGTGGCGGCAGCGTGGTCAGGGGCAGAGGAAGATGAGAAAGTCGGAAATGTTGGCGTGGCGGCAGCGACGGTTCTGGAAGAGCATGAAATGTGGGGTGAACGAACCAGGAATAGCGCCCTATTGGCAGCGGTATTCCCGATGGCTTCGGTTTTATTATTTCGTTGCACACGTTTGTCCAGGGGCCTGGGTGTGGCGACCGCAATGGGCGCAGAGGTTTCCGCTGTGGCGGGGGCAGAAGCCGGACATTATGGCGGCAAACGGGTCTATCAACATGGCGTCGGTATTCAGCAAGCAGCGGAGGGTGCCGCTGCCCCGGCACCAGACCGTAAGGGAAAAGAGTGAATTCCGTGATGCGGTAAGTGGGAAAACCCGCAAAGGCTCAGGCCGCTCCACTGAGCACTGCCTAACAGGGAGGCAAAAAACCCCAGAGGGGCAGGCAGGATGCCTGCGCTAATTAAGAGGGGGATCTAACTCCATTGTGCCAACCTTAATTGGCCCACATTCTGCCACCGATACCATGCCGTGGGACAATCCGATGGGACTGTGCCCACTTGTTCTGCTTATTTGCTCTTGAACAGGTCCATCTGGGGGATGTCCTTGGATGGATTGGCTTTAGCCCTAGCTTCCTGCCTCCCGCGGTGTGCTGCCAATTGCGGTTTACCGGTGGCATCCAGTTCGTTTTCCTCGAGGTTGCGGAGGATTTCTTTGGAGCGCTCCACGACGCTTTTGGGAAGACCGGCCAAACGCGCCACTTGGATACCATAACTTTTATCCGTGCCGCCAGGGATGATTTTTCGCAGGAAGATGATCTGATCGTGCCATTCCCGCACGGCCACGTTAAAATTCTTTACGCCCCCCAAAAAGACGGAAAGTTCGGTCAGCTCGTGGTAATGGGTGGCAAACAGGGTTTTTGCCCTGACTTCATTGTGGAGAAATTCTGCTACAGACCAGGCGATGCTCAGACCATCAAAGGTGCTCGTGCCCCGTCCGATTTCGTCCAGAATGATCAGGCTGTTTTCCGTGGCGTTGTTCAGGATGTTCGCAGTTTCGTTCATCTCCACCATGAAGGTGCTCTGGCCCCGCGAGAGATCGTCGTTGGCTCCGACACGGGTGAAGATACGGTCAAAGACCGGAACCGAGGCCTCCTGGGCCGGGACATAGGAGCCGGTGTGCGCCATGAGCGCAATCAGGGCCACCTGGCGGATGTAGGTGCTTTTACCCGCCATGTTCGGCCCGGTGATGATCATGAGCCGGCAATCGTCCTGGTTAAGGTCGACATCGTTGGGCACAAAGCGTTCGGAGCGGTTGATCTGTTCCAGAACGGGATGACGGCCTTCCAGAACTTTCATGCGACCGTTCGTGGAAATGACCGGACGGACATAATGATTCAAGCGCGCCGAAACAGCAAAGCTTCCCAGCACATCCAGTTCGGCCAGGGCCCGGGCCGTATCCTGGATGACCGGCGTAAATGCCACAATGCTTTCCCTGACATCCAAGAAGAGCTGATACTCGAGCTGTTTGACCCGTTCCTCGGCACCGAGAATTTTGGATTCCATTTCCTTCAGCTCCGGCGTGATGTAGCGCTCCGCATTTACCAGGGTCTGTTTGCGGGTGTAGTCGGCAGGCACCTGTTCGAGATTAGATTTGGTGATTTCAATGTAGTAGCCGAAAACCGAATTGTAGCGGATCTTGAGGGATTTGATTCCGCTACGTTCCTGTTCGCGTGCCTGCAACTCGGCGATCCAGGCTTTGCCCTGGGTCGTGGCTTTGCGCAGTTCATCCACTTCGGCATTGAACCCGTCCTTGATCAGTCCACCGTCCTTGATCGCAAGGGGCGGCTCGTCCGCGATGGCGCGGGTGATGAGGTCGATCGCTTCGGGACATTCATGGATGGAGCCGCAAAGTTCCCGGGTGCGTTCCGCCGGCAGGGACTTCAGGATTTCGCGGATACGGGGAAACGGAAGAAGGGAACTTTTCAGGCCGATGAGGTCGCGGGCGTTGCCGGATCCCTGCACCATGCGGCCAATAAGGCGTTCGAGGTCGCGGACTTCGGAGAGAGATCGGCGAAAATCTTCCAGAAGACCGACATCCTGCAACCATTCCGCCACAACCTGTTGACGTTTTTCAATGGCGGACTTGTCGCGCAGAGGTCGGGTGATCCAGCGACGGAGTTCGCGGCCACCCATGGCCGTGACGCTTTGATCCATGGCTTTGAGCAGACTGGTGTCAGTGGAGGCATTGCTGCTGCTATTGATCAACTCCAGATTCCTCTGGGTGATGGAGTCGATGACCAGATGTTCGCTGCCGGAGTAGGCCTGCACCTTGAGAATATGGTGCGGGGTGATTTTGAGTTCGCGCGAAACATAATGCAGCAGCGCCCCGGCTGCCGAGATCCCGTGGGGAAGATCCTGACAACCGAATCCATCCAAGGACTGGACTTTGAAGTGTTCCTTCAGGGTCAGGGAGGCGTGTTCACTTTCAAAGATCCAGTCATCATAAGCCACGGCCAGGATACGGCTTTCCTTGGCGTCGATGCCGGGGGTTTTTTCCGAAGGAAAAATGACTTCTTTGGGCTGGAGTTTAAGAAATTCATCCTCTAGCGCGCGCAGGCCGTTGATCTCGGTCAGTCGGAATTCCCCGGTTGTTAGATCAACGAAGGCAAAACCGTAGAGATTTTTATCCACAGGACAGACCGAGGCAAGGAAGCGGTTTTCCTTGGGCTGGGTCATCTCGAGGTTGAAGACACTGCCGGGGGAGAGAATCTGGGTGACCTGACGTTCAACAATGGTGCCGGGTTTGGGTTCGGAGGTCTGGTCGCAGATGGCGACACGACGTCCGGCCTGGATGAGGCGACTGATGTAGTTTTCGGCGGCATGATAGGGCATGCCGCACATGGGGGTGCCGTTGCGTTTGGTCAGGGTCAGATTCAGCAGGGCAGAAGCCTCCTTGGCGTCCTCGAAAAACATCTCATAGAAATCACCCAGGCGGAAAAGCAGCAGGGCATCCTTGGGGATTTCCGATTTGATGCGGCGGTATTGCTGCATCATGGGTGTGAGGGTTTCGGACATGGGTACTATTCAGGGAATCCGGAGTTTGGCCGGTTCTGCGGCAAGCGGGTTGAAATGGTTGAAATGACAGGTGTGGATACGATCCTCCCGGATTTTTTCCGCTGCAATAAAATGGAGGGCGTCGTAAACAGCACCACTTGATAATCCTGCTTTTTGCACCCGTGCCAAGGCTTTTACGTATTCCCGTTTTCCCAGCTCAACAACCTGCATCCGGGGCAGTATGGATTCCTCGATCAACTGCAAGGCCTCAGAAGGAGAAACACGCCTCTCTAAAGGCAAGGCGGTCAATGTAGTGTAACACTCTGCCAGAGCATGGGTTGAAAGGTGAGTTTCATGACCCTTCTTCTGTCCGGAAAGAACTGTTGCCAAAGAGGATTCATGGCCAGCCAACTGATCCACCAAGGCCTGCACCAACATGGAAGTCTCAAAAAAAAGCCGCATCAGCGTTCTCTCTGCTTCAAGGCCCGGGCTTTTCGCTCGCATTCCATGACCTCAACCAGATCCAATCCGGACTCTTCAGAACCATGATGAACGAGAAACCCCTGTTTCCGAATCAGGTAAGTCCCAGCCCTGCGTGGTGTCAGGGTCAGGGTGTCTCCCTCCACTTTCACTTCGAGTTCAGCTCCGGTATGCAGAGGCATCCCTTCACGAACATCTTTTGCAACCACGATCCTTCCGGCCCCATCATTGGTAGCTGTCATGGGCTGATGGTAATTTTGATACCATTTAAAACAAGCCTAGAGCGCAAGAAGCTTGATGCATGATCCTTGGCTCTTCCCGTTGCCATATGACAATTCTTTTACAAAGTTCATACCGAAGGCTGACACTTGGATAACGAGGTCTCATTACATTGGAAGCATGAAACATTCATTGCTCCTTGTCGGTCTGAGTCTCATGACAGCGCTGATCTCCTGCAGTTCAGCGGAACAACCAGTCCTTAACATTCTCGTCACTCCGGAACGGTCCAAGGTGTTGCGCCAGTCGGGCGACGACGTGATCTTCCACGTCGAAGTCCAGGGCCAGAACCGCAAACCGCTCAAACGTGTACCGCTCAACCTCGCCGTGGTGCTGGATCGTTCCGGCTCCATGGGCGGTGTCAAATTGGAACAAGCGAAGCAGGCCGCCTCCTCGGTTGTCGATCAACTCTCTGCTGGCGATGTTTTTTCGCTGGTGACCTATAATACGGATGTGCAGGTTCTTGTTCCCGCCCAGCAAGTCGGAAACAGGGAGCGGCTGCATTCAAAGATCAACGCCATCCGCTGCGGAGGGTCCACAGCACTTTACGCCGGAGTTGAGGAAGGCTCGAACCAGGTCCGGGAATATCTTGACCGTAATAAAATCAACCGGGTCATCCTGTTGTCGGACGGGATGGCCAATGTCGGTCCCAGAAGCCCCGCCGATCTGGCCCGCCTGGGCAGCCGTCTGGTCGAAGACCGGATCAATGTCACCACCATCGGCCTCGGAGATGATTACAATGAGGATTTGATGATGGCTCTGGCTGAATCCAGTGCGGCCAATTATTACTATGTGAAAGATGCGGAAAAACTACCCGGGATTTTCCAGGAAGAACTGGGTTACCTGCAAAGCGTCGTTGCCCGCAATATCCGCATCATCATTGAACTGCCTGAGGGCGTGACTGCGGTTGAAATCATTGGTCGCCCGGACGTGGTTTTTAAAAACAACCGGGCCGAACTCGTCCTGAACGAACACTATTCATCCCAGAGCCGCAGCTTCCTGGTTCGTTGCCGCGTTTCTGAAGGTAAAAGCAAAACCATTGAGCTGGCCCGGGTCAACACACAGTATCGCGATGAAGTTGCCGGGATGGATCGTGAAAACCTGGTGAAGGCCTCACTCGAATTGACGGACGACCGGAAAGTGTCCGAAGCCAGTCTGAATGCGGA
>JBBSCO010000042.1:0-25814 GCA_038250235.1 Methylacidiphilales bacterium
GGGCGGAAGCGGCGGCCTCCGGCCCTCACCAGATTGACGGTGCCATCATTTTCCTCAACGAATCCTGCCGTGGGGTGATAACCATACTCAAAACGGCCCGACATATTTTCTGCGAAAAAGATACGGATCACAAGTTCAAGTGTGATCAGGACAACCGTGACGCTGATAAAACAGAGGGTAAATAAATTTTTCATCAGAATTGGAAATAAATGAATTCCTGGTCGCCGGTGGCGGAAGTCGCCACGGCAATAAATAACAGCAGGTAGATAAGCGTGCGGCCCCAACCAGGAACAGAGTCCAGTTCGGTTTCATCCTGCTTTTTGAAGGTCAGCCATTGCAATAAAAGGAGGGGCAGGGCATGGAAGGCGATCCAGCCGTAGCTTCCGCTAAGTGCTACAGTCCAAGGAGTCCAAACAAAGAGAGAGCTGAAAAGGTGGGTGAAGTCCTGCCAGTTTGCGCTGCGGAAGAGCATCCATCCCAGCAGGGTGAGCAGGAACATGATGGCTATTCCGGCGGCACGGGAAAGTTTGGCTTTGGTGGTTTCCAAATGATTCAGGAAAGGGACAATACGATAGGCCACCAGCAGCAGACCATGGTAAATCCCCCAGAGAACAAACATAACACCGGCTCCATGCCACAGTCCGGCAATGAACATGGTGATAAGTAGATTACGGATGGTTTTTGCGCCGCCTTCCCGGTTGCCTCCCAGCGGAATATAGACGTAATCGCGGAACCAGGTGGAGAGGGTGATATGCCAACGGCTCCAGAAATCGGACGGCCCCTGGGCGAAATACGGAAAACGGAAATTACGGCTGAGTTCTATGCCGAACATCATGGCCGAGCCCCGTGCGATGTTGGTGTAGCCAGAAAAATCGCCGTAGATTTGGAAGGCGAAAGCCAGCACGCCTAGAAAAACCCATGCGCCTGACATGTCGGAAGGGTTATTGAAAACGTAATTGGCAATGATGGCGCAGTTGTCGCCGACAAAGACCTTTTTAAAGTAACCGACCAAAAGAAGTTGCATGCCGCGATGCACGTAATACCATTGAAACGTGTGTTTGCGGGAAAGTTGGGGGAGCAGCTCGTGGCTGCGTTCAATAGGGCCGGCTACAAGTTGGGGAAAAAAAGAAACGAAGGTGGCAAAGAGCGGAAAAGAATGGCAGGCCCCGACTTTTCCCCGGTAAACATCGACGGCGTAGGCGATGGACTGAAAGGTGTAGAAAGAGATCCCTATTGGAAGCAGGATGGCGAGCACCGTGGTGTGGGCTTCGAACCCCAGCAGGTTCAGGAAGCGGCCGAAGGAATCGATGAAGAAGTTGCAGTATTTGAAGAAGCCGAGAATGGCAAGGCTGGTCAGGATGCTGAGCAGCAGGAAGGCTTTTTTCCGTCGCGCGGGATCGATTTTCCAGAGTAGTTGATAGCCGGTGATGTAAGCCAGGGCCAAGCCGAAAGACAGCAAGGCATAGAGGGGAGGGATTGTTTGATTTTCCACGAACCCGTAGCTGAGGGCAAACCAGAGGGGCGGAACGAAGGCGCCGGTTGCAACCTTGAGCAGGCTTTTGCGTTCCCCCGACATGGCCAGGGTTCCAAAATAATCCACCACGGTGGTAGCCATGATAAGGCCGAGGAAACGAACGTCCCAGGTTCCGTAAAACACATAGGAAGCGGCCCAGAGCAACCAGATCCGGGCCTGGCCCTGCAAGAACCAGAAGCTGAGAGCGACACCGGCCAGGAAAAATAGGTAATACCACTCGGTGAAAGACATGACGGAAGTTTCGGGTTTCCAGTTTTAGGTTTCTGGTTGTAGGATCCAAGCAGACCAGTAATTAATGCGTATGCCAACACCTCTTTTTGAACCTCTGCATCCGGTGCAGAAAGCCGCTTTTCAGAAGATGTCCGACGATACCAAGTTGGAGATCCTTCAAAGCTTGATCTCAACTTCCCGCGCGTTGAAAAAAGCCCAATACAAGACGCTGCATCCGGAATGGTCGGAAGAAAAGATGGCTGCGGAGATGAAAAGGATATTTTTGCATGTTGCCACTTGAGCTTTACCAATCCTTTATTCTTCCGTTGCATCAAACCGGCATCTCCTACATGGTTACCGGCTCATTTGCTTCGATTCTCTATGGGGAGCCGAGATTGACTGTGGATGCTGATTTGGTTATTGCCTGTCAAGCTGGGGATTTAGATAAGCTTTTTCTGGTCTTCCCGGAAGATCATTACTACGTCCCGCCGAAGGATGTGATGCAAGTGGAATTGAGCAGAGAAATCCGGGGCCACTGGATTATCATCGACTGGAGTCTGGGCATGAAGGCTGATTTTTATCCTGTCAACCGTGATCCGCTTCACCCTTGGGCCATGGGCAAAAAAGTTTTGCGTAATGTGGAAAATACAGAGCTTTGGCTGGCTACTCCTGAATATGTCATCCTGCGGAAGCTGCAATATTTTACGGAAGGATCTTCTGACAAACATCTACGGGATATTGACCGGATGCTTGAAATTTCCGACCAGCTGATAGACCATGATTTGTTAAAATCAAAAATACAGGAATTAAGACTCCAGGATGCCTGGGGAAAAATTCGTCCATGAATGTTCTGGTTACGGTGGAAAGAGTAACAGATTTTCATTTTCAATCCGTCTCTGCAAAGATTCTTATTCCAGCCTGACAGACCCGGTATTTTGAAGGTAATTTTGCAACTAAGAATGGGGTTGCAATCCGGAACGTTCTTGTAGCAGTCTCATATTCAGTGATGGGTTCTGACCTTTCCCGCTATGTTTGATGATAAAAAGATTTTGATTACGGGTGGCACAGGCTCTTTTGGCAGGAAATGTGTCCAGCAATTACTGGGGCGGACTAAACCCAGACAGGTCGTCATTTATTCCCGTGATGAGTTGAAGCAGTTTGAAATGGGGCGGTTGTTCCATGGAAAAAACATCCGCTACGTGATCGGGGACGTTCGTGACGCCGGGCAGCTCCGCACGGCAATGAAAGGGATGAATTTCGTCATTCATGTCGCCGCCTTGAAGCAGGTTCCAACAGCCGAGCAAAACCCCATGGAGTGCATCAAAACCAACATCCATGGTGCCCAGAATGTCATTGATGCGGCCCTCACCAACGGAGTGGAGAAGGTTATTGCGCTTTCAACTGACAAGGCAGCCAACCCGATCAATCTTTACGGCGCGACGAAACTCTGTTCGGACAAACTTTTTGTTGCCGCGAACAACCTGAGCGGGGGACAGGGAACCCGCTTTGGGGTGGTGCGTTATGGCAATGTGGTGGGTTCCCGGGGTTCGGTTGTACCTTTCTTTCTCCAACTGGTCAAAGAGGGGGCGAAGGAACTGCCCATCACGGACGAGCGCATGACCCGCTTCTGGATAACCCCGCAACATGGGATTGAATTCGTTTTCCAGGCCTTTCGCCGAATGAATGGAGGAGAAATTTTCGTCCCCAAGATCCCTTCCATGCGGATCATGGATCTGGCGGAAGCCCTGGCCCCGGGTCTCAAAACCCGCATTGTCGGCATTCGTCCCGGCGAGAAACTGCATGAAGTCATGTGCCCGCGCGATGACTGTCATTTGACGCGGGAGTTCAACGATCATTATGTGATAACGCCCGGCATAGAAATGGTATTTACGGCAGACTATCAAACCAATCAGCTTGGTGAGACAAGCCAACCTGTTCCCCGGGATTTCGAATACGAGTCGGGAAACAATTCCGATTTTTTGACGGTGGAGCAGCTTCGGAACCTACCTGTTGATTAAGAGCGCTCCGTGCAAAGTGGAGAGGTCAGGAGCCGGCCTCAAGGAGTTGACCTGAAGGCTTCAGGAGACAGAAACTTGAACTTGTCTGGTGGAAAAATACTTTTTCGGGCGGATGCGGGCATCATGACCGGCACCGGCCATGTCATGCGCAGCATGGCCTTGGCGCAGGCCTGGCAGGATCGTGGGGGGGAAGCCTCTTTTCTGTGCGTCGAACTGCCCATGCTTTTACAGGAGCGCCTGGAACGGCAGAACCTGTCGGTTCATGTTCAGAAAGCGTTGAAGGCCGGATCAGAAGAGGACGCCAACTGGACAATGGACATGGCCCGGCAATGCGGAGCTTCCTGGATTGTGGTGGACGGGTATTGTTTTCGGGGGGCTTACCAGAAACAACTCAAAGAAAAGGGGGTGAAGGTCCTGCTTTTCGATGATTATGGCCACAGCGATTTTTATCATTCGGATCTGGTGTTGAACGGAAATGTGAACGCCGATGAATTGGTGTATTCATCGAGGAGTGTGGGAACGCGGCTGCTGCTGGGTCCGGATTATGCACCCTTGAGGCGTGAATTTCTACAACTGGGAAAAAAAGAGCGCCGACCCTCCAACGGGATGTTGCATGTGCTGGTCACGATGGGGGGTAGTGACCCTGACAACCTGACCAGTAAAATTCTGAGGCAAATCCAGGCATCCGACGGAACAGGTTTCAAGGTCACGGTTCTTGCCGGTGGAGGCAATCCGCATGTGGATGAAATCCGCAGTTTGATCGGGAGGCTGGAGTATCCCTGCAACCTGCTGGTCAATGCCATGAAGATACCGGAATTGATGTTGGAGGCTGATGTCGCCATTGCTGCCGGAGGATCGACCTATCTGGAGATGATTTACATGAAGCTTCCATGTCTTCTGTTCATCCTGGCCGATAACCAGACAACCATAGCACGGAAGCTGGGGGAACTGGCTGCCGTCCGGGTGGCGGGGGATTCCAGAATAATGGAGGAAGGGGAAATCGGGGAGGCAGTGGGTCGTTTTTTATCCAATCGTCAATTACACGCTAAGCTGCGGGAAAAATGTTCGGGACTGGTGGATGGTCAGGGTGCCCAAAGAATTATCCAAGCCATGGAAAACCGGCCGGGAAGTGTGGTTCGGATTGCTGAACAGAAATAGACGGGAATGGACTTTTTCTTTCCGGTCTTTAAATTCTTAAAATCAGAAACTATTACTTGATTCTTATGCCCCGGACTTTTTTCATCCTGTTGCGCCAAACCGGACGGTCTGCTCCTCTATGAAGCTACTCATCACCGGCGGCTGTGGCTTTATTGGGAGTAATCTGATCCGGCATCTTTTACAGGATACCAATGGGACTTTGCGTATTGTTAATCTGGATGCCCTGACCTACGCGGGGAATCCGGCCAACCTGGCGGACATTGATGATCCCCGTTACCGTTTTTTTCACGGCACTATTCTCGATACCCCTTTGATGTCCCGGCTTCTCGATGATCATCAGATCGATGCCGTGCTGCATCTGGCAGCGGAATCGCATGTGGATCGTTCGATTGAGGCGCCCGGCGATTTTATCCAGACCAATGTGGTCGGAACCCTTTCGCTTCTTCAAGCTTCGCTGGGATATTGGCAGAGTTTGTCCGGGGCCCAAAAAGAAAGCTTTCGTTTTCTCCATGTCTCCACGGATGAGGTCTTTGGCTCGCTTGAGGGCAGCGATCCGGCCTTTTCCGAAACAACCCCGTATCAGCCTTCGAGCCCTTACTCCGCATCCAAAGCCGGCTCGGATCATCTGGTCCGCAGTTTTTTTCATACGTTTGGTCTGCCTGTTCTGGTGACCAATTGTTCAAACAATTACGGGTCTTATCAGTTTCCGGAAAAGCTGATTCCCCTGATGATTCTGAATGCCTTGGAGGGCAAGGCACTGCCGATTTATGGGAAAGGCGACAACATCCGGGATTGGTTGCATGTTGTAGATCATTGCCGAGGTTTGGAGGCGGTGCTAAAAAAAGGGCGTGTGGGTGAGACCTATAACATCGGCGGCCGCTGTGAGAAAACAAATCTTGAAGTGGTGGATTCCCTTTGCTCCCTCCTGGATGAGTTGGCGGGGAGGAAGGATTTCAGCCATACTTCCTTGAAGACCTTTGTCCAGGACAGGCCCGGTCATGACAAGCGTTACGCCATGAATATTGGAAAAATCGAAAAGGAACTTGGGTGGGAGCCGCAGGAAACCTTTGCGTCGGGTTTAAGAAAAACGGTTCTTTGGTATTTGGAAAACAGGGAATGGTGCCGTAACATCACGGAAAAGAATTATTCAAGGCAGCGGCTGGGAATCATCGTCTAGGTTGGAAGTTTAAGTTTAAGCGGGGAAGAAACAGTCATGCAGAATGATGGAAGCCGTGAGAAATCTTCCTATAGTGACTCACTACAGGCACAGCTTGTATGGGAAGAGTAGTCTGAAATTTAAAAAATGATCTATGGTCTTATTAATAGTCTTAAATAACAAAGCTTCCCATGAATTCTCCCACTTCAACTTCCAACTTAAACTTCAACTCCAATAAGTCCCGTAAGGGAATTATTCTGGCCGGAGGCTGGGGCAGCCGGCTTTATCCGCTGACGGTGACCGGGAGCAAACAACTTTTGCCGGTCTATGACAAGCCGATGGTTTATTATCCCCTGTCGCTTCTGATGCTGTCCGGCATTCGCGAAATCCTGATTATTTCCGATCCGGTCAATCTTCCGCGTTTTCGAACATTGCTAGGAGACGGTGCAGCCTGGGGGCTTTCGTTTTCCTATCAGGTTCAGGAATCGCCCCGGGGTCTTGCGGAAGCCTACACTCTGGGACGGGATTTTTTGAAGGGCGCGCCGAGTTGCCTGGTGTTGGGGGATAATCTGCTTTACGGACATGACCTTGCCCGCTTTCTGGCAGAGGCGGCAGTGGATTCCCTGGGGGCTACTATTTTCGGCTATCGTGTGGCAAATCCTTCCGAATATGGGGTGGCGGAAGTGGCGATAGACGGGAGGGTTCTTTCCCTGGAAGAAAAACCTCTCCAGCCCAAATCCCATTTTGCCGTTCCGGGCCTTTATTTTTATGATGGCAGGGCTGCGGATCTGGCAGCCGCGCTGAGGCCCTCTCTGCGGGGTGAACTGGAAATCACGGATTTGAACAGAGTCTATCTGCAGGAAGGGAATCTTAAGATCAAGCTCCTCAGCCGCGGAACCGCATGGCTGGATATGGGAACGCACGAAGGTCTTTTGGATGCCGCCAGCTTCGTCCGCACGATCCAGGCCCGGCAGGGTTTAAAAATATCCTGTCCGGAAGAAATCGCCTTCCTTCGTCGTTGGATCACAGCAGAGCAGCTGGAACGGTCCATACACTCGATGGGAAAGAATGCCTATAGCGATTACTTGAAACAGCTACTGGAAGCACCGCATCACGGGTGAACTTCAGGGTGTGAGGGGAACGGCTTGGGGGACGCGGCTGTCCGGGGTGTCCTGAATAACAGCACGCTCCTCTTCAGCCGGCATGTCCTGGAATTGATCTTTGTCCCCGCCGGGCAGGACAGTGCTGAGCACGGAGCGCCACCACGTTTGCGGGCCCTGCGCCATTTGCAGTTTATCCAGTGATGCCGCATCCAAGCGGGCCAGGGCCGAACGGCGCTGATCGTTCCGGATGTATTCGGAAGGCCCTCCCACGACGGTTTTCTTGAAAAAGAAAAACACCTTCTGTTCTTTTTTTCCCTGAACCAACTCGAGTTCGGGAGGAACCAGAAACGGGGCCGCAGGATAATAGACCGTGGCCAGCTTCATGATTTTCCCCCAGATGGGAACCGCAATTTTTGAGGAATAGCCGCCCGGCATAATCTGGGCCGGTTTGTCCATGCCAACCCAGACCCCGGCTGTGATATCCTTGGTGAAACCGACAAACCAGCTGTCTTTGTAGTTATTGGTTGTTCCGGTTTTGCCTCCGATGGGGCCCTGGAGCTGGAACTGCGTGCGCAAACTGCGTGCGGTTCCGTTATCGACCACTCCTTGCAACAGATGGCAGATCTGAAAAGCCACCTGGGGGGAAAGCACACGGGTTCTACTATCAATATGCTGAAACAATTCTTTCCCGTCGTGGGTCATGATTTTTTCGATCAGGTGAGGTTTGATCTCCACCCCGTAATTGGGAAAAATTGAGAACGCCTTCGTCAGTTCGAAGGGAGTGAGTTCGCAGGCGCCGAGAAGGCTGGAGGGCAGGGCCTGCACAGGTGCGCCCCCCGCATTCTGCAACAGATGGGAGAATCCTTCGACTCCGGCGATCATGCCGGTGCGGACGGAGGCGTAATTGTCGCTGCCTTCCAAAGCTTTGCGCAGAGTGATGAATTCAGGTTTAGGCCCGGTGGGAATCTGTGTGGAAAAGGTGTCGGGCCCGAAATTTTTGAGATTGAAGCTGCTGTGATCCACTTCGGTCAAGGCAGTGCAGTTGAGTGTGTTGAAAGCATGCGCGTAAACGAAGGGTTTGACGGTGGAACCGATCTGTCTGCGCGACATGGTTGCCCGATTGAAGGGGCTTTCATCGAAGTTGCGCCCGCCCACGATGGCCAGCACGCCGCCATCCGCGTTGGAGAGGGCGACGAAGGCTCCTTGGAGATAATTGACCGGAGCGTCTTCCCCCTGTCGGAGATAGCTGTTGCGGGTTGGATTCCTGTAGCCCGGGTTTCTCTCGATGGCTTCAAGTCCGGCGGCCAGGCTGTTTTCCGCCGCCCGTTGGAAGGCCAGATCGATGGTGGTGTGGATGCGCAGACCTCCGCGGTAAATATGAATGCGGGTCAGGTAGTCAGGCAGCATGTCCTGCACGGTGGAAGCCACGTAGGATCCGGGTTTTTCCAACAGGGGGCGGAGAACAAGGGGTTCTTTGTTGCAGGCATCGGCCTGGGCCTGGGTGATGAAATCCGAGGTGACCATCCGCTCCAGAGTTTTGGCCCGGGCTTTTTTGGCGTTTTCCACGTTGCGCCAGGGGGAGTAGATATTGGGGCCGGCGATGATCCCGACCAGCATGGCACTTTCTGAAAGTGTCAGATCCTGCGTTTCCTTTCCGAAATAGGCTTCGGCGGCGGCGCCGATCCCGTAGACATTGCCGCCGAAATAAATGCGGTTGAAATAAAAGGTGAGGATTTCCTCCTTGTCGAAGGCCAGTTCGATCCGGAGGGCAAGAAACATTTCCTTGAGTTTGCGGTCAAAGCTGCGGTCAAAGATACCGGCCGAATTGCGGGCCAATTGTTGGGTGATGGTGCTGGCTCCGGAAGAAACGCGGCGGGAAGAAAGATTGATGAAGGCGGCCCGGACAATGGAGATGGGGTCGATACCGGGATGATAGTAAAAGCGTTCGTCTTCCTTGGCGATGACGGCTTTTTTCAGAACACGCGGTATTTTTTTACTGTCGACGAGCAGGCGGTTTTCTTCAAAAAGGCGCTGGATGACGTAACCTTTCCGGTCGTAGATGATGGTGGTGGCAGGCATCCGCGAGACCTCGTCCATGTTGAAAGAGAGAGCCCAGATTCCATAATAGAGGAACAATCCCAGCACCAGAATCGGGGGCGAGAGAAGAACCAGGGCCAGAAAAGGATGACGGCGCATCCAAGAGGCCGGGTGCCAGGAAAAGGGATTCCAGCCTAGGCTGAACCTGCTGCGTTTTAAAAAACTCATGGTTATAATGACGGATCAGAAGCTGTCCTTTGGCTTCCGTTCAATCAGGGGTTTTTTGTCGGGAAAGCAAGCTCGTTCCATCCCCGCCATCCTCCGGCCATGGAAAGAACCTTGGTGTAACCCATTTTTTGAAGATTAACAGCGGAGAGGGCAGAGCGATAACCACCACCGCAATACAGGATGATCTCATGGTTTTTGTCGGGAACCCGGTCTTCAATGTCCCGTTCCAGGACACCGCGGCCGAGATGGGTGGCTCCGGGAATGATTCCCTTGGCAGCTTCATGATCCTCGCGGACATCCAGAACTGTGACCCCACCTGCTTTAAGTTTATTCAGGGTATCCTGGGCAGAAATTTCCGTGACCTGTTTACGGGCCTCTTCACACAGAGCTTGAAATCCGGGGGAGTGCTTCATCAGGATAGTCTCACGTAAAGACGCAGCGGGTGCAAGTGGAAGAAAAGAATCCGGTGATAGCGGTTATTTAAGCGTTCAATCCCAGTTCCTCATAAACCGCGTCGATGACGTTTCTCATCCTTTTCTGGTGTGCGGTTTCGCCGGGCATGCCGTTGGTGATGTAAACCAGCACCAACTGATATCGGGGATCAGCGAAGGCGATGGAAGACTGGTTGCCACCGTGGCCGAAGCTTTCGGAGGAAGCGTAGGATCCATAACCGTAGGGAACGGTGTGGGGGCCGTATTGGGCCGAGTTGATGATCAATCCCAAGCCGAAATCAATCACGTGCCGAAAGGTCTGGTCCAAGAGTCCCTTGCGGTGGCGTTGTGTCATGAGATGGACGCTTTCCGCGTGGAGTATTTTACCTCCGCCTTGAAGAAGATGTTCATAGAAACGTCCGAGCGAATGGGCGGGACCCATCAGGTTGCTTCCTGTGCGCCATTGCCGGAGACGGGCGGGATCCGACATCAGAGGATGCGGAATGCAGGCCTCTCTCTCCGTAAGATACATGACGGCGTTGTTATCGGAGATGCTTTCCAAGCCCAGCGAACATCCTTCCATGTCCGCAGGAGCAAAGACTTCTTCCTGCAAGTAGTCCCGGATAGAACGGCCATCCACTCGTCGGATGATTTCACCAAGGATCAACCAGCTTCCGTTAACGTGGTAACCAGCTTTTTGCCCGATCTCCCAGTTTGGTTCCAGAGGCGTGTTTTCGATTTCCTGGATTGCATGATCCCAATCTGCGACATCCACTTTATCGGCCAGACGGAAGCCTCCGGTGTGGGTGAGAAGATGGCGGATGGTGATGGGTTCCTTGCCTTTGGTTCCGAATTCCGGGAGGTAATGTGAGACCCGTTCATCGAGCTGGAGTTTTCTCTGTTCCATCAGTTGCAGAATAGCCACCGCAGTAGCGGGTTTTCCTGCCGACATCCAAAGCAGGGAGGTATCATGTTTCATCGGGAATCCCTTGGATGCTTCTCCCACGGAAAAGTCCAAAACAATATCAGCTTCGCGGCTGACATAAAGCCGTGCCCCTGGATGGAGGCCGGAGTGGATTTGTTCCTGAAGAAGGGAAAGAAGACGTTGCCGCATGGAAGATTCGAATTTAGCTGCCTTTCAATGACGGGCAAGCCTGCCTGAAAATGGGGAGCGGGTCAGTTTCGTTATAACCGAGACCAGGGTCTTTGGTTTTCATTCGCTAACAGGCCCTACCCGCAATTCGGAGATCGCTGCTACAATCTCGAATTTTACAAAGCGCCCGTCTTCCATCTCCGACTGGGGTCGCACCCACTGGACGGAGCCGTTGCCGTAGAGGTAGGCGGGTTTGTTCCCGTTTTCGATCCTCAGGATATCGGGCGTTTCCAGAATGGAATAGATTCCGCTGGTTTTACAGTGTTGAACCAGGGATCCCTTGGCAAAGAGGAGACACGTTTCGGTGGGTCTTTTCCCATCGTCGCGGTTTCCGCGATCAGAAGCCATAACCTGAAAAATCCGGGGGTGATTCCTTGGGGTCAAAAATGCCCTGGAAGTGATTCTCCAGCCAAAGAACCACTTCGGCCCCGCCCCAGAAAATCAGAACAAAAAAGGCGATGGTCACCAAAAAACTTCCCACCCCCAGCGAGAGGGTCAGTCCGTCCCGTTCGGCCAGGGATGCGGCCAACAGGATGACGCTCAGTGCCGGTAACAGATTGGTGAAGGGGATGGGCAGGGGAAGCAAGAGCAGGCAGCCGCAGATAAAAATGGCCCAGCCGCTGAGGAACTGGGTGAGGTGGAAGGTGAAGATCCAATCCCAGCGCGGGTGCAGGAGTTTTTCCAGGCGGGAAAGGATGCGGCCCCCGAACTTAAGAACGGTGGTGAAGAAACGGGGGCTGATTTTGGTGTCCAGAACAAAGCTTGGAATCCAGGGCTTCTTGCGCAGAGCATAACGAATCCCCAGCAAAGAAATAACCATTCCAAAGGGTGCGGAGAGACCGGGTAACGCAATCGGTTGGCAGAAAGGAAGGGAAAGCAGGACCAGAAAAAGCGTATAAACCCTGCCCTCAAACCGATCCACCATGTTGCGCAGGGTGATATCGCTGTGTCCCAGATCCCCGGCCAACTCCAAAAGTTCCAGCGACAAACGGCGCGATGGCTGGGCAGAAAGCGGAGGAGATGAAGGGTTCATGGGAAGGGAGAGGCGCTGCTGAAGCGTGAGGTGTCGTGCTTGGGAGAGCAAGCAGTTTCCGGCAGATCATTCACTTGAAAGGGTGGCACGAAAGGCTTTCCATAAGAGCCAGGGTGGCGGTCACATTTTTTTCCAGATCCCAGTCCATGGCGGTGCTACGGGCGGCCTGGCCCATGCGGTTGCGGAGGGATGGATCCATGAGTGCACGGACATAAGCGGACAGTTCATCATGGCGCGAGTTGTTTTTGACCAAAAAACCGTTTTTCCCATTTTGAATCAGTTCGCAGGCTCCGTTGGCTTCGGTGGTGATTACCGGAAGCCCTGCCGCCATGGCTTCCAGGGTTACGTTGGCAAAGGGATCATAAAGGGTGGGAAACAAAAAAAGATCCGCTGCGGCGTAGACGTCCGGCATGGAACAGGGAGGTGGGGAGTCAACAATGACCAGGCGGGCTTTGTCCCTCCAGCGATCCATGACCAGGCGTGCGGCGCTGTGTCCCTTGCGCTCGCTTCCGCTGCCGACGAGAAGGGCCACATAATCCTCCGGTGCCAGTTTCAAGGCATCACGTCCATTCTGTCGGTTTCCAGAACTGAAAAAAGGAAAGTCCACCCCATTGAGAATGGTTTTGATGCGGTTCTCCGGATAGTCAAAAGAGCGTAGGATATCCTTTTTAACCATGTCTGAGTTGGCGATGACGCAGCGGGTATTATCAGGATGGAAGGTGATCCGTTCCAGGTGCAGCTGGGTGAAATTTTTGAGATTGGTAGTATTCTGGATCCACCCGAAAAACCCGCGCGATTCCATCCGGTGTTGCAGCCAGACTCGGTGGACGCCGTCACCGGCCCGATAGATATCGGCTTTGATTCCGCGTTCCATGCTGAAGACAAGATCGAAGGAATGGGAGGCAAGCCGTGTATTGGTTTGATCCGCAAAGAACGCCGGTTTTCTGAAAGCTGGTCCGGGAGAAGGCATGGAAATGATTTCTTTGAACGGCTCAGGTGGGCGGTTCCAGGATTCACAAATCAGGGTGGATCGGCAGCCTTTTTCCGCAAGCTTCCGAACCAGGCGAACCAGGTAATTTTCTGCCCCCCCGGTGGGTGACCAATTGCGGCGGATAAAGGCTATATTCACGGGAAGACGTTCAAGAAGGAGACGGGGTGGGTTTTGCGATTGTGCCTTAAATCGGTTGGGGGAAGAAAGTATTTTCTGGGGAGCTGCTGATCATTGTTCAGGTTTCGGTAAAGAAGCCAGCTCGCGGCGGAGAGTGCTGTAAAGGCTGTCCATAAAAGGGTTGTTGGTCTTTTCCATAGCGGGAGAGTGGTCGCGAAAATCGTAGGGGCAGAGCAGGACGCGGATGTTTTCTTTTCCGGTCAGCGCGGCCAGAACGAACAGATCCTCTGCAGCTTCATCTCCCATGGCGAGACAGCCGATGGAAACCTGGTTGCCGTGGATCATGATGTCACCGCCCAAATGAGTGCGGCCTTCCTGAGCTGCCCGGTTGCGATCTGTGGCATTGGGATAGGAGATGCGCATGGAAAGATGATAGAGGCTGTTCGGATTTAGATAATCGATACCGTAGACCCCCTCCGGCACCTGCCCATCACCCTCGCGAAGTTTCGGTCCGGGGCCGCCACTGGCGGCGAGGACGGGATAGGAGCGGAGCGCTCTCATGGGACCATTGCGGAGCGAGGCATGGACCTCGAGGCGTTTTTCTGCTTTGAGTCCAATAAAAACGAGTCTGTCCGGTGGATAGGGGACGCCGGCCTGCTCAAAGAAAGGTGCCAGGCGTTTTTGCACCACCGGTCCATACTGGGTCAGGCGGTCACTTATGCTGTGGATCTTGGTGGTTTTGAGCACGAGGAAGTCTTTGAGAAAAAGCAGTTCCTGGCGGAAGAACCAGGCGATCCCCAGAAGAGTGAGCAGGAGAAGGCCCGAGAGAAGCTTTTTCATCGCGACGGGAATTTTTGTTTCCTATCAAAGATCCAGAAGCCTGTGGACGTCCTCTTCCTTTCCGAAAAGACCAATGTAATCATCCGGCTCAAAAGTGTGTTTGGGATCCACTTCCCCCCGGCAAAGCATGCGATCAACATCCCCCTCCCGCTCGTTGGAAAACAAGGCCACGACATTGAGGCGGAATTTTTCACGAAGTTTTAGCTCCAGCAGGTTTTTCCCCACGAATGCAATCGGAACCCGGAGTGTGGCCAGCCAATAACCGTTTCCCATGGGCAGAGCTTCCCGGACGCCTTCCATGAGAATTTTTTGGGCCAGGCGGAGTCCGGCATCTTCGGAGGGGACAATCACTTCAGTGGCGCCGAGACGCTGCATGATGCGGCGTTCGCGACAATGTTCCACCTGGACAAGGATTTTTTTAATACCAAGGGACTGGAGACAGGAGAGCACCAGAACCGTTTCCCCCAGGTCGTCACCCAGGGCCAGGATCACGGCTTTGCATTGGAACAGATCCTGGGCGCGGAGGGCCCGTTCGTCGGAAGCATCCAGAATCAGGGCGGAGTTAACTTCGTCCTTGATTGATTCGACGCGTTCCCGGTTGCGGTCGATGGCGATGACCTCGACCCCCATTTGGGAAAGGGCGCGGGCGGCACTGGCCCCGAAACTTCCCAATCCGATAACGGCATATTTTTTACTCATAGCAGGGGATCTCCGATGGTTTAGTAAAGCATGATATTTTCCTGAGGATAGTGGCAATCCCGGGAACGTTCACGGTGAAAAAGACTCCAGAGAACGGATAAAATACCCAATCTACCGGCAAACATGCAGAGGATCAGTGTCCATTTGCCGACCGGACCGAGTTCTGCAGAAACACCCACGCTGAGCCCGACGGTGGAGAGGGCGGAGATGACTTCAAAAAACGCGCCTGGGGTTTTCACATTTTCCGCAGAAACCAGGATCAAAGTGGCGGTGACGGCGGAGATGCCATAGAGAAGGCAGAGTGCCATGGCCCGGGCACAAAGTGTTTCGCTAATTTCCCGGTTAAAAAGCCGTATGCGCTCATCACCATAAATAAGGGATTTGAAATAAACCAGAACTGTCGCGATGGTGGTAACCTTCAATCCTCCTGCGGTGGATCCGGGTGATCCGCCGATCACCATGAGAAGTGTGATGATTCCGATGCTGAAGGGGGTTAGGGCCGAGAACTCCATTGTCTGAAATCCGGCGGTGCGGGGCATGACGGCAAGGAAAAAGGAGGAGAGTCCTTTTTCGATCCCTGATTTTCCAGTAAAATAGTCTCCGGATTCGGCCATCAGGAAAGCGATGGTTCCTGCCAGGAGGAGGAAGAGATTGGCATAGAGGATGACCTTGGTCTGCATGTGCAGACCTTTGACCTGGCGTCTTCCCGGGAGGTGAAACAAATCGACCAGGGTCGGGATGCCGATACCGCCGAGAATGACGAGCAGGGCCAAGGTTGTCAGGCTGGGCCAGTTTTGGGAAAAGAGCGGATGGGCCAGGCCGCCCTCCACATTGGTGAAGCCGGCGTTGCAGAAGGCTGAAACAGAATGGAACAAGGCCATGCCTGCGCGGTCCAAGGGGTCAGGGACGGTCTCTTTCCAGATAAACCAAAGAGTCACGGCTCCGATGGCCTCGATAAAAAAGGTAATGGCGGTAATCCGTAGAAGGATGTCGCTGATGCGGTCGAAGACATCTGCCTGAACCAGATCCTGCAGTGTGACGCGCTCACGGAAGCCCATGGAACCGCCGAAGAAAACCACCACGCAGGCAGCGAGAGTCATGATGCCCAGCCCTCCGATCTGGATCAGGGCCAGGAGAATAACTTCCCCGGTAAAGGTAAACGAAAGTCCTGTATCCATGACGGTAAGGCCGGTGACACTCACAGCGCTGGTCGAAGTGAAGAAGGCATCGGTCAGGGTGATGGGGGCTTCCGTTGATTTTGGCAGCATAAGTGCAAAGGTTCCCAAAAGGATCAGGGCGGCGAAGGTGATTACTGCGACGGAAGCGGGCTTGATTCTGGACTGGGCAAAGCGGGCCAGGGAGTGGCCGAGAAGACGGAGGAGTTCCAGGGCGATGTAACACTGAAAAAAGAGGATGCAGACAGTGGTCAACTGGGCGGTGGTGAAACCGCTCTTCTCAAAAAAGTCCGCAAGCCATCCGAGGTTGGGCACGAGCAAAATGAGGAGGAGGAGAGGAGGAAGCAAGGAAAGCAGGTAGGTCAGCCAGCGACGCCGGAGCAGGGCGGTGCGGTGGGAAGCCAGGGCCAGACGGATCCAAGCACTGAGGGCAAAAAAGACGGCGGTTCCTAACTCATAGCGGTGCAGCCAGGTGCTCCATTCCTGGGTTAAATGGAATCCATATTCTGCCACCAATGCCGCAGAGGTGGGTAAAAAGAGAAGCAGGGCGATACGATCCAGGCAAAGCTTGATCTTGCCCGCGAGGGTTTGTGGGACGTGCCAGGGCATTCGTTTGTGTCAGGGGAGGGTGGTTCCGTCAGCAGCCTGCCTCAGGCGGTAGGGGTGTAGTAATACTTGTAGTAACTGTAGTGATAATAGTCTGGAAGATTGGTGTCAATACAGTTGAAAATCATGCCCAGCACATTGACCTGGCGTTGATACAGGATATCCAGTGAGTTATGTGTCAGGCGGGATGAGGTGTGGGAGGCACGCATGACCATAAGAACGCCGTCCATCTTGGGAGCAAGACTGGGTGTATCGTCTGTGGCCATGATGGGAGGGCTGTCATAGACCACGTAATCATAGGCTTCCCGGGTTTCTTTGATCAGGAGATCTGCCGCCGGACTTAAGACAAGCTCACCGACATGCGAGAGCGTTTTCCCGCGGGGGATGAAGGAAAGGTTTTCTACCTGGGTGTTGCGGACCACTTCACGCCAGGAAGTTTGTTGGCTCAGAACTTCGGAGAGGCCGGGACTGGAGGGGCTGTCCAGATCGGCATGAATGAGGCCTTTTCTCAAGTCGGCATCGATCAAAAGAACCTTGGAACCGGAGAAGGCCAGCGTGCAGGCCAGGTTGCAGGCCACGGTTGATTTGCCCTCGTTGGGAATGGCACTGGTGATGAGAAGGGTCTTGGGCCGTTCTTTTTCCATGGCCATATACATGAGGGAGGAGCGGATGTTGCGGAAGGCTTCCGCATAGATCTGGCGTTCGTCGTTCTGGCTCAGAACGGGAACACGTTTACCATCGATCACCGGCTCCAGAGGGATTTGGCCCAGAACCTGTTCCTCAAAATGCTCCCTTAATTCCGTAAAGGAATTTACCCGGTCATCGATACGGTCAAGAAGGAATAAAATGCCTGTGCCAACAGCCAGGCCGAAGAGAAGGCCTATAGCCAGGCTACCGGCCCAGCCCTTTTTAGTGGAAACGCCTGCTGAGGCATACTCAAGTATTCCGATGGTGCTCTGGGAGGTGCTGCTGGCGACATTGATGTTTTGAATGCTGCTGAGCAATTGTTCCCGGGTTGTTTTGGTCAGATCCCGCGCGGATCTGAGCTGGTCAAATTCTACCATGCGTCGATTGGCGGCGAGGGCTTTGACCTGCCATTCTGTCATCAGCGTTTCGGAATTGTTGATGTTGAGATTCAGCGAATCGCGGCGGGCTTTGAGGCGCCCGATGCTCTGGGTGCGGAAGACATCAAGCAAGCGCTCCTTGCTGGCGATCTGTTCCCGCAATTGGCTGAGCTTGGGGTGTTGTGGTTTGAGATTGATGGAAAGTTCTTTGAGTTGGTTTTTGCGAAAGTCAATTTCCTTCTTGGCTTTCTGGTATTCGGCCTCAGGGCCCTCCTGGAAAAGTTCCCCGGCGGCATCAAGAGTGTCGGTGCGGCCATTATTTTCGGTTTTGTCTGCCGAAATGCCCAATAGAATACTGTCCAGAAGTTGGAATTCCTTGCGTTTATCGGCCACTTCTTTCTCCAGTTGAACCAGATACTCCCCTGCGGTATTGCCTTGCTCTTTCAGAACCACGACATCGTTACTTTTCTGGAAGGCAAAGAGTTCTTCTTCCTGCAACTTGTATTCCTTTTCCAGTTTGAGCAGTTCTTCCATCAAGGTTGCCAGGGTCTTATCCGAGGTCTGCTCCCGCATCTGTTCCTTAAACCTGGTGAACTCTTCCATGGCGGCATCCAGAAAGGCCCGGGTGTAGAGAGGTTCTGCCCCTGTGGCTTGAAGGCCAAAGACGGAAGTTTTCGGCGACTGGAAAGCCTTGATGGCAACGCTTGATTGGGCCAGGTCCGGTTTGGTGGCCCGGACTCGTTCGGCGGCGCGGCGGTTGACCTCAAGGCCTTCCATCAGTAGAAGTTGCGTTCCAAAAAAGTTGGTCATCTCTTCGCTGTAAAGCGCCTTTTCCTGCGTGGTCATGCGGGGTTCCACCATCATGCGGGCACTGGAAACATAGACGGGGGCCGAACGGAATATATTATAGCTCTGGTAGCAGAGAGCCAGTCCAACGCACACAGCCACCACCCACCAACGGCGTTTGATCAGTGCCTTGTAACGGTGGAGCTTGGTAAAAAAGGCCGCAGACCATGAGGCCATGACGGCGGGCTGATTTAAAGGAACCGGGGATTGCATAGGATTGAAAAAGCTTCTTAGAAATTGATCCACTTTTCGGAGACGATGATGGTGTCCCCGCCCTCGACTTCCACATCCTTATCCATCCGGCCTTTTTCCAAAACGGCTCCGACATCCACAAAAAATTCTTTAAAATCCTTGGGGCCATCGCCCGTTTTCCGGACCACTTTGACTCTTCCCTTGTTACCGTATTCGGTGAATCCGCCTACAGCCATGACTGCCCTGCTGACGGTCAATTTTTCCCCGGACGAAATATTGAGACCCCCGGGTTGCTTCACGGCCCCGGTGACGAAAACCCTGCCCAATGATCCCATGGCGGGAACGATAACAAAATCTCCCGGCTCCAATTCGATATCGAGCTCGGATTTGCCCTCTTCCATAATCTTATAAAGGTCTACGGTAAGGGTCTTTTTGTCCTCGGGTTTGTCCCCTGTTTTGCGTTCGACACGGACATTGCTGCGGTCGGCTCCGGGTGCGAAGCCGCCGGATTTGAGAACGGCCTTGCTGAGAGTGAATGTTTCATCGACGGGTATGTCCAGGGAGCCGATCTGTGCCAAGGCACCGGACAGATAAATTTTTCCACGAACCTTGCGCATCTGGTTTTTAGAAATGATGACCGTGGCGCGGTTGTAGAGGTTTTTTTCCAACAGAGCTTTTATTTCAGTCGCTAGTTCAAAACAGGTTTTACCAAAAGCTTTCACTCTCCCGTAATAGGGAAGGTTGATGTCCCCCGTCTCCATCACCTGAAGGGTGATGGTGTCATCAAGATCTTCGGCAACGCGGTAGTTAATTTCGTCCCCATATCCAAGTTTGGTTTTATTGTCTAGGAGGGACATCGGGTCTATACTGACAGCCGGGGGCGTTACGACATTTTCCGTGGATAGGATAAAGCCCTGGCCCGACCAGAGGATCAGGCAAAGCGAGGCTGTTTTGAGGCCAAATCTCACAATGGTAACTATAGTCCGTCCGGGCCTTCCTGTCTAAGGAATATCAGTGTTAAGAAACCGGAAAGAAGAAAGGTGGAGATGATCGTTTGCCCCCAAAGAAAAGCGTATAGGTCGGACAAGACCATCTAGTAAGAGGGCCCGACGCCGGATTCGCGGAGGCGCAGGCCTTTTGATCAATGGGTGGAATCGGGAGTAGTAAGAGCTCGGAACAAAGGTCTGCGGATAAAAACCAGAAGAGCACACATCATAAAATGGTGGGTGATCGCAGGGCCGATCACTCGGCTACGTTCAGGATTACAATAAAAGGAGTCAACCCTTACCTGTGTCGTCCTGTATGGAGTAAAGGATTGGGAGGGATCCAGAGACTGACCCACCCATTATTCGATCCTGCAGGACACTAAAAAGTGTAGCGGAAGTCGATGGTGATTTTGTGCTGGTAATAGTCGCGGCCGAAAGCATTGGACTCTTTTTCCGTGTAGAGATAACTGAGCGTGGATGTCAGTTTTTTAGTCCAAGCATAACCCAGAGAAGGGCCGCCACCGTAACGGACGTAGTTGTCACCGATAATCCCGCCGGACTGGTCTCCGAATTCAACAAAGGCCGTGGTTCCAAGCAACACATTGCGCGCGATCGTCCAGGATGTGTCGTAGCGGACTTCCCAGATTTCAGTAAAATTCGAAAAGGTTCCCAAATCCACGCTGCGGGAGGCCATGAGGCTGTGCCGGAGGTGGCGGTTGACGCGGTGGCTGATGTCGCCATTTAGACTGTAGCTCAATAGGTCGTCCTGGTCACCATTCAGGCCCCCGGTATCAAACTGCCCCAACTCCAATGCGGCCGAGGCGCCGACATTGATGTTTTCCGTCAGCTTGGATCGGATAAAGGGTCCGACAGAAAGGCGCATGCCGTCATTTTGGACATTTCCTTCGTAATCATTCAGGGAGCCAAAGGCTTGGACACCAATCACGGTTTCGGGGCCTATCTGGAAGCTTGCTTTGGCTTTGGCTCCCTGGGTTGAGCGGTCCAGGTAGTCGAATTCGCTCGTGGTGGACCAGTAATTTTCCTGGTAAACACCCAGCAACAATTCCACATCATTCAAATCCCAGGTTCCATCTATCCCGGCCCGGTTAATGAATCGGCCGTAGTTGAGGGAATTGCTGATCGCCCCGTTTTCTATCGGATCCTGCTCATAGCTGATGTAATCGTAAAGGTTGAAACGGAAATCGCCTGCCACTACGTCAAAGTCAAACCCAGTGTTGGAGTCGGGACTCAAAATGGGGGCTTCGCTGTCTGCTGCGGGATTAAGAAGATGTTTGTCATACGAGATCCCCAAGCCAACCCTCAGCGTGTTGGACTGAGTCATCGGCCAGACTGCGGTCAGATTCGTGTAAGGCGTAATGATATAGTCCTCTAGGCGATCAAATTCCGACAGGTTAATGTTATCGCTGTAAGTTCCCCGGATTCCGGATTCAACCCGGATCATGACTGGGCCCACCTTGAGATTGTAATCCTCCTGTTGGGCGGAAAGGGTGTCAGGGAAAATTGGGCACAGGGCGCAAAGACACAGGCATGTTAAGACACGGCGGCGGAGGCCGTGTATTAGTTTTTTGCCTTCGTTGATTTTGAACACAGTCATGCATGGGCTGGTGAGCCGTCTGTGAATCATAAGCGGAAGACAAATCTTGTCTACACTGTTTTTATTTGAAAATGCGTCAAAAGAAGCCCTTTTGTAAATAAAACCTATTTTTAGCCTTGAGTTTTTGTTTCGAGTCAATAGAAGGAGGGTTTTTTTACAGACCCCCCGGGTTTTTCGTTCTAATCCAGCTTTTATCGCTCCTTACGTGAGGATTTTACGCTTGGATGCTTGATTATCCTGCGATTCTCTCTAGAACTGATTGAATGAAGCTGTCTGTGTGTTTATTAAGGTGGTCGTTGCTGGGTGCATTTCTATTATCGGCAAGTGCCCTTTCAGTTTATGCTGAGACCGACATAACGCGTGAGCTCAAGAAAACCCCACAGTTAACTACACGTCAACGTGAGAATTTTCCGGTGAACCTTGCCCGGGCCAATCTAGGTGCTGAAATCAAGTCTTCACGACCCGGTTCCATTGTTGAGTCGGTGCTGGGCACTCTTGGCGGGGAGGAGAGCAATCAGTCGGAGTTCGGGCTCATTTCCTCCGATAGCTCCATTTCCTATCCTCTGCCCGAAGGTGCGACTTCTTTTATTGTCACACTTCCTTTTCTCAGCGCCAACAATCAGTTCACTTTCGCGAATGACAGCGGTGGCCAGGGCAAGGTGTCCATTTTTGTATCGTCAACTGCTCTGGAATTTGGCAGCCCCAAATGGAAAAAGGCCTCGGAACCGGTAAGTTTTGCTACCAACGGTTCGGTCAAAGTCGAGTTTCCGATGATCGAGGGACAGTGGGTCAAAATTGATTACCAGATGACCAAAGCAGGCCGCATCAACGGCTTCGGCATCTTTGGTGAAACAAAAAATTCCGGCCTGGTGGAAAAACCCCAGCAGGTAAAAGAAACCCAGCCTATTTCCCAGATTGTGAATTACAACTACGCCGACATTGTCACCAGCGTCGCCACGGTATCCCACGTTTCTTCCTACGGTCCCAACTTTGACCTGGCCAAAGCCTATAACATGATTGACGACAATACCGGTTCTTATTACGACTTTTCGCCGGAAGACGCCACCCCGATTGTGGTGGTCGACCTTGGCTTCACCGAATCCATCCGCCGTGTCACCGCCAATTATGAGACTGGCCCGGGAGTGATGGAATTGTACGTCATGAACAAGCTTCCGGATGGCAATGAAATTCCTGCTGACAAACCCTCCGGTGCTCCCCAGATCCTGGTTTTACCCGAAGACTTTTTTGATCGATACGAACCCTTCCGTGTTGTTGATACCGGTCCGGCAAAGCGCAAGGCTTCCACGACTTTTGACCTGACTCCCATGCGCTTTATCATGTTGCGCTGGGTTCCGGAAGGAAGAGGCGGTGCTTCAAAAACCAGAACTGCCCTGCGGATGCCTTCCAATCCAGATTATTTTCTGGCTTCCACCCAGCTCACAACCTTCCTGCCACTGCTTCTCGGACAGGCAACACCTCCTCCGGCCTTGGGCCTTCGCGTGATGGAAATCAATGCCTTCGGCAACACAGCCAAGAGACGCTATGGTCTGGATCGCTCGCGGGAACGTGCTTTGAGCAACGCGGTCAAGCCTGAGACCAGTATCCCCAAGGATCCACCAATTATTCCGACGCCTCCCGCTCCTCCTGTTCCCACGGTCAGTCCCTGACAGATCCTTTTTTCTCTTTGGCAGTCCCTCCCGGGTGCTCCGGACGGTAATAGGACAGACGGCTTTCCTTTTTGGATGGCACTATTTATGCTTTAAATCTGAGCTCAGGAGGTAACTGATGCTGAATGCTAATTGTCGGGGCCGTTTTACGGCTGATGATTTTGAGTTTATGGTCAAGGCGCTGGCCAGAAAGCGGGAGGATGCCGTTGCCCTCGTGGATCTTCTCGGAGATCAGGAATTCCGGGATCATATCCTGGATCACGATGCACTCTACAAGGAGCTGTTCGACAATGTCTCCTGCCTGAATGTTTCCCCTTACTTTTATTTTTATGTCCTGACCCGCCGCGTTCTCAGGAGGGCAGGACTGGATGACCGGGCACTGGCGGATTACCTGGCTCTCATGCTGACCGCTTTCGGGCGTCGCGCAGCCGAACAAGAAGGGGTGACCAACAGAATGGCCCAACCATATCTCTCGGATTTGCTCATTGCCCTTTCCAAGGCCGGCCCCAGTGAAGGATTCATGCTCCGGGCACATATTGCCGACTGCTCCCTCTTTATCAGTGGTATATTTGCCGACCGTGTCAAAATGTGGCACGAATACAGGGGCGGCCCTGGACTTTCTTTTTATGAAGAGATGGGCCAAAGCAATTATCATTATGTGGCACGCCATCAGTTGGCGGCCCGTTCGGAAATGGAGCAGATCTTTGCCCAGTTGTCCGGCCATTTCCACAAAGTGCGTTGTGCCCTGAATCATTTGTCGGAAAACATGCTGCATCTGTCCAAAGAAGACCAGGATGCGGCCAAATTGATCAGTGGATGACGTTGCTGGCAGAAATCCAATCGGTGCTGGAGCGGACCTACCGCCCCTCCGGCATCCGGTTGGAGGAATGCCTGATCGGACCGGCCCGCTCGCGGCAACTGGATGAAAGGCTCAGGGCCTGTGATCGGCTCCTTTCCCCGCAGGCCCGCACGTATCTCCGCTGCCATGAAGGATCACTCCACCTGGCACTTTATTTTGATCCCGCACTGATTGCCCGGCTGGAGGATGTTAATCCTTCCGAAATCATCAGCCAGCACAACATCCATGAGCTGATCGCGTTCATTGAGGAAATCACCCACGGGGTCCATGCCGCATTGGCATTTCATGCAGGATGGCAGGCCTGGGAATCGGAACAGTTTGCCTGCAACCTTGAATTGCAGGCCCGCGTGGACACCTATTGGATTTTACTGTTGCTGGGCCGGGCACTGCGCCGTGGTCTTCTGGACGTGGAAACACGTTTATGGATGAAAGACCGCCTTTTCGGTGACGAGCAGACACATTATGAGAGCAGGGATCTTGAGAGGCGTTACCGCTGGGCCAGGGAAGGTGCCCGTTGCTTCATTGAACTTTGCGAAGGCGGAGAACCCCGACAACGCCAGGAGTGGATACGTGAATTCCGTGATTTGAATCTGATGGGGAAGCTTCGCTTTCTTAGACGCCACGGTGGAGATAGTCTGGTGTTGTTGGGCTGACCCGTTTTTTGAGGGTTGTGTGTTTGGTTGCCAAACTTCTTTTATTGTCATTCTAAATCCGCCAGATGGAGGATGAAGAACCCCTGGCAGTGTCGCCAACTCAAATACGTTTGGAATAAAAGGAAAAAAGGCTCAAAACCGCCAGATAAATTTAAGAGGCCCAAAGATTTATCAAAACCCTCCATGATTGAGGAAACTGACAAATCTCAAGGGGAAAGTGTTTTGTCTTCCAGAAGTCCGGACGGCTCATGCCTGATGGCCACATGTGTCACGGAAGGAAACTTTTTCTTCACGGCCCGGGTCACTTCCTCTTCGATATCGAAGACCTGCTTGGCACTGAGATTTTCATCGATGCGGAGGTGTAGATCCACGTGGATGTCAGTATTCATGCCATGGGAACGTATGTCGTGGGCGTTTTCCACACCAGCAACGCCTTCAACCACGCGCCGGACAGCGTTCTGATCCAGGCCATTGGCATCCGCCACCGTATCGATGCTGTCCTGAATGATGGTATAAGCCGCGCGGGCAATGATCCCCACGATCCCGATGGCGGCGACGGCATCCATCCAGAACCAACCGAAGCGTGAAGTAGCCAAGCCGACCAAAGCCAAAAGGGTGCAACACATGTCGGAGCGGATGTGCTTGGCATCGGCGGCAAGCAGTGGGCTGTTCAGTTCCTTTGCTTTGAGATGTTGGTAGCGGGAGAAAGCGTAGTTGATGCCGTAGGTGGCGAGGAGCGCGGCCACGGCATACCAGGAAAAGTCAGGGGTCGAGACTGGTTGCATCAGGCGGGTGAAGGCACTCCCGAGAATTTCCCAACAACACAGGAGTAGCAGTCCGGCCAGAATTAATGTGGCGATGATTTCAAATTTGCGACGGCCGTAGGGATGTTGTTCATCCGGCGGCTGGGCAGACATATAAATCGCCAGAAGACCCACCGCACTGGGGGCACCGTCCAGAAACGAGTGAAGCGCGTCGGAAATGACCGCAAGACTTTTGGTCTGCCAGCCGACAAAAAGTTTGATAAAGGCCAGGGTGACATTCAACAACAACGCGTAAATAAAGATGCGTTGGATGTTTTTATAGCGAAAGTCTGCCAGCATATTGTCGAAAAGCATGAACACAGGTCTGCAACTGGTCAATGCACGGCTTGTCGGGGTGTGGCATCCATCCTATTATGGTAAGGCCCCTGCAAAAATTTCAACCACGACACCACTCTTGCTGCGGAATAAAAAAAAGGCATGATCCCTTGATGAACCGATGCCAACCAGAGGAGGCGGCACTTCGCATCGTCTGCTGTATAGTTTGCCTTCAGCTCTTGGCCACCACAACCCTGGAGGCCCAGGAAAAGCCGCTCACCGTTTCGTTGGAACGTCTGGTGGATCTGCGGAGTCTGGACAAAGCGGACTCCCGTCTGGCAATTACCTTAAAAATCAAAGGCGA
>JBBSCO010000043.1:0-25327 GCA_038250235.1 Methylacidiphilales bacterium
CGACCACGGGTTTTGCCAGAGTCACCAACAAGGGTACGATCAACGCAATGGCAACAGCGCTATCAGGGAACAATACCCTTGCCGTGGGCATCCGTGCCCAGGGTGACACGGTAGAAGTTTTCAATTCCGGCACGATTCTGGTTCAGGCCAACGACAATGCCGTGGGCATTCAGGGGTTGGGTGGTGTCGTGGGAATCACGGACACCGGCGGGACGATCATCACGAATCAGACCTACGCCATCACCCTTAATGCGTCAGGTGCCGGGACTTTGAACATTAATGGGTTATCCAACATCCAGGGTGTGATGGCCGGATTCGGGGCCAATGACACCCTTCATTTCAATCTTCTGGGTGTTTCGGCGTCAGATGCCACCCTGATTCAGGATTATCTCAACCTGAACCCCAACACGGGAACCTTTATTGCGGCCGGGTTAACATATGCCTATGAGGATTTTGAAACGGTCACCTTACAGGCCACGGCCTTTTCTTCCCTCTTTGCAGCGAATCCAGGTTTAGCGGGGTTCGCTGCGGCGTTGGACGGGTTGAACGGGACGGCTACTCCTGAATTTGCGCGGTTATTGTCCCTGGCGGCTTTTTCCGGAAGTCCCGACCAGAATTTTTCTCAATTGGCCGGTCAGGACATCCTTGATGTGCTCAACAGCCTGAATCTCATAGTAGCCAACCAGCTTGGCTCCGCCCTGGGGGCCCGTTCCATGGATCTTCGCCACGGGGCAGACGGCCTCGATTTGAGTGGGTTGCAGGTTCAGGATGGATCGCTTCTTGCCCAAGCCAACGGAATTAACAATCGTTTGGATAATCTTGGCCTTTTTGCCGCCGCCTCGGACCGCATCAGTGACTCGCCTGTCGATACTGGAATGCAGGCGGCGGAGCCCAAGAAACGGGTCGGAGCCTGGATACGCGGCACGGCCAAGATGGCCGAGCAGGAGACATCGGACGGCATTCCCGGTTACGACAGCAACACTTACGGGGCACTTTTGGGTGTTGATTACAAAGTGACCTCCAATTTGGTGCTGGGATTTATGACCGGTTATGCCGGTAACACCGCCGATATCAACGGTGGCAGCTCTGTGGACAGCAACAGTGCCATCTTCGGAATATACTCCGTCTGGGCCAGGCAGGGCTGGCATGTGGAGGGCCTGGCGGCTTATGTCAGGAGCGATTATGAAATGGAGCGCAATGTCCTGGAAACCCGCAGCTCCGGAGACAGCTCTGGCAATTCTGCTGTGGTGCATGTGTCGGGAGGATATGATTTCCAGGCAGGTGGCTGGAAGTTTGGGCCGACGGGCGGAGTACAATATGCCCACACGGTGATAGATGGTTACACGGAGACCGGAGGACTTACGGCACTTCAGGTCGGAGAGAACAGCACTGATTCGTTAAAGAGTATTCTGGGGATACAGGGGAGCCGGGAATTTGACCTGAGGGTGGTGAAGTTGACTCCGCAGCTGATGGCCGCCTGGCACCATGAATTCTTGAACGACAGCAACAATGCAAGCTCGAGTTTTATCAATGCCCCGGCACTTGGAACATTCAACGTGGACGGGCGCGAACCTGAGCGGGATTTCGCCGTGCTGGGGGCCAACCTGAGCGCGGTTATTCCTGGCATGAATCTGATCACGTTTTTTGTCGGCTATGAGTCTCAAGTCGGGCAGGACAGTTATATTGCCCACAGCGTGAACGGCGGACTTAAAGCTTCGTTCTGAGCAGGCCGGACGGGCCGTAAATCGTGCGGCCCGCTATTTCAGCCGCTCGAGTTCCGTGATGCCGAAGGCTTTCTGCAGTGCGGGTGTTTCCTGTGCAACCACGAGCGGATCAAGATAAATGGTTCCTGGATCGTCATTGAATTCTATTTTGTCCAATCCCCCGCTGCGCTGGATGAGACCTTTGTTGATGTCCGTGAGGCTTTTGATCTCCTGACCGTTGACTTTGGTCACAATGTTGCCTGCCAGACGCTCGTAACTGATGGTTCCATTACAGGGCAGAACCTGGCCCACGATGATAATGCGGCGCTTTTCGCCTGGGAAAAGTTCTTCCTGGAAAGCATCCTGATAAACAAGTTTCTGCGGTGCAGCGCTGGGCCAATCATTGCCGAATGTTTTAAGCAGGGAGCGGGACAATTCCAGGAAAACAAGGCCACCGTAGACAACATAAGGGGGTGCTTTGTCGTAGCTGTAGGGAGGGCTGACAAAATCTTCGGCATTTTTACGTGTCAGGGTGATCTTTTTCTCCAGGGTTTTTCCCTCCCGGAAAATCTGAAGTGCCAGCGTATCTCCCACATAGCTTTTTCCCCCTATGAGATGTTCCAGAGATACTTTACCGTGAAGGGGGTCAATGTAGTTACCGTCCTGATCGATTTTCTGGGCATTGATGGAAGTGATGACATCCCCGACCTGGATTCCTCCGGTATCACCTGGGCCCCCTTTCAATACTTTGCTGACAAAGACGCCGCCGCCTTCGGGGGAGATTCCGGTGTAGGATTGCAGTTGGGGATCGCGCAGGGTTGAAAAGCCCAGTCCCATGCGGGGAAACCCTTCGTAGCTTCCATCGGAGGTGTCCTTAAGAAAGTGTTCGATGATCGGGGCGGCGATGACGGCGGCATTCTGGTTGCGGGAATCGTAGCGGAAGAGCAGTCCGGCGAGTTTACCGTTTTTGATCAAGGGAAGAGTGGCGGCACTTTCACGGTATTGGAGGGAGAGGCTGAGACGGTAAACCAGATAACGGCCCAGGCCTTCCGGGTAGGGACCCACTTCCACTGTGTTGATTTTCCCGGTGGTGCGTGCCAGGACGTCGGTGTCTTCCAGTTGCCATATTTCCACGTCATCCCCGCTGCCGGCATCCAGGGTGAGATCCAAGGCGATGGTGTCCTTGAAAAAATCAGGCTCATCAGCTTTGAGTAATGCGAGGTTGGCTTCATAGTCAATGAACTCGACCTGGGCCTGGGATTTGATGGCTGTTTCGGGTTTTTCCAGCTCAATGTAGGTCGCATTGGTGACCATTTCAGCGGTGACCAGGATACGGTTGCCGGAAAGAACTGTTCCGATGGCGCGGCGGGTAAAGGGCGGGCGCTTGAGCCAGGGACGGATGGGGTCGTAGGCCTGGCATGTGGCGTTGACACGGACAAGGGATCGATAGTCGTGGCTTTGTGTTTTTTTCTCCGCTTTGGGTGAGCATGAGATGAAAAGGGCGGAAATCAGCAGGCAGCAGACAGGAAGAATAAAGTGCCTGCCGACTCCGCCGCGTGTTGGGTTAAATGTCTCCAAGGTAACTTTCCTCTCTGATGCTGTAGCGTTGTTTGATGCGCTCCTGAGCTTTTTCAACCGTGGCCGATTCAAGAACAATCGGGCGTCCTTCGCCCTCCAGAGTGATGACATGACGTTCCGATGGTTTGGCCAGGAACTCGGCCAGATCCCTCAGCGATTTGACCGGCTTGCCATTGACCTCATTGACAATCGACTGCCGAAATCCTGAAATGTAGGTATTGACGGGATCGGCCAGAACATCGCTGAGCACCACGATTTCCGGACGTTCCAGAAAGAGGGATTCGTTGACATACTGGTCAAAAAGATAGCGGAGCCGGAAATTGGCGCTCCCGTAGGTATTGATGTAATTGCGGGAGAGGGGCTGGAAGACCAGGCCTCCAAAAATGACATAGCGTGGGCGTTGGTCGTAACTGTTGCCCTGCATCAGGTAGGGGACAAAAGGTTTTAACGGAATCTTGACCTGTAGCTCTTTTCCTTCACGGAGTATCAACAGGGTGATGGTGTCGCCTTTGAATTTTCTTTCCACCATTTCCGGCATCTCCACCCGTTCACCGTTCAGCTCGACCGTTCCATCACTGCCGACATCTTTGCCATCAGCGGTCAGGATGACATCATTGGGAAAGAGAAAGCCATCACAACTTGCTTGCGGGACGACGGATGTGACGACGACACCGCGGTCATCGTCTTTGAGTTTATAGGCTTTTCTCATGGCCGGGTTGATGAGAGGAAAGTAGTTGATGGCCAGGTCAACATAACGGTCGTAGGCCCCGTCCTGGACATCTTTCAAAAAACGTTCGATCACCGGGACGGGAATCATGTAACCCACATTTTGGGCAACGTCGCCGGAATAGCCTTGAAAGGCGATGCCGACCACTTTTCCGTTTTGGAGAACCGGCCCACCGCTGTTTCCTGGATTGATGGCGGCGTCAATCTGAATGGCCAGGTGGGAATCGATCCCGGAATGGCTGTAAAGTTGAAAGTCGACCCGGGAAACAACTCCGCGGGTGACGGAAAGACGGTCACCTCCCACGGGGTAGCCGTAAACGGCTACATTTGAATCAATGGCGGGAACCCCGCCAAAAGCGAGGGCGGGCAGGCCTTTGAAAAAAGAGGGGTTCTCTACTTCCAAAAGGGCCAAATCACAATCATGCGCGATATGGACAACACGTGCCGTGTAGGGCTTGGGATCGCCATCCCGCTCCACCGTGAGAAAGCGGCTGTTGCTGACGACATGAGCGTTGGTGAGGATGCGGTTGCCCGTGATGACCAGGCCGCTGCCTCTGCCTTTGCTGATTCCTCCGGGATTCCAAGGTGTTTTGTAGTCCGGATATTGGGCGGCGTTATTGATGCGGATGACGCTCTTGCGGATTTCGGCAGGATTCTCCGCCGAATACAACAGCGAAGATGACAAAACCAAGAGCAGTAGGAGCGAGACAGGCAATCTCATCGGTTGATCAGGATGGTGGGTATCTTCACCTTAGCAAGGAAGAAGGCGGAGCCTTACGTATTTGTAATTGTGCTGGAATCAGGATGCCAGCAACGCATCGATCACCTTGTCCGGATCCGGAGCATTCAGCACGGGTCGTCCGATGACAACGTGGGTGCTGCCGTCGGCCACGGCCTGTTGGGGTGTGGCAACGCGTGACTGATCGTTGCTGTCTGATCCCGTGGGGCGGACTCCCGGAGTGACAAGGATCATGTCTTCCGCTTTAAGTTCCCGCCGCAGGAGGGCGACTTCCAAAGGTGAGCAGACCAAGCCTTTCATGCCGCAGGCTCTGGCGTAGCGGGCCAGATGGAAGACCTGGCCTGAACTGCTGTGGTCAAAGCCGAGCTCACGCAGGTCGTCGTCCGTCAGGTTTGTCAGAATGGTCACTCCCAGCAGGGTGGTCTGCGGGAAGCCCGATGCGGCTTTGACTGCGGACTCCATCATGGCCCGTCCGCCGGAGGTGTGGATGGTCAGAAACCGGACATCGAGCTGGCAGACCGCCTCTATGGATTTGGCGACGGTATTCGGGATGTCGTGCAGTTTAAGGTCAAGGAAGACCTCGGCGTGTTTGCGGCGTATTTCGCGCACCAGTTCCGGGCCGTGGCCGGTGAAAAGCTGAAGGCCGACTTTGAAAGTTCCGATACGTCCTTGGAAACGATCCACCCAGGCCAGGGCTTCTTTGGGGTCATGTACGTCCAAGGCGAGGATGAGTTGGTCGGGGGTCATGCGTCGAAGTTTAGGGTTTCAAGTTTCAGGTTTCGAGTTTTAATTGCAGAGCCGCACATGAAATTACGTTGCCCTGCCAAAATCAATTTGTATCTCCACATCCTGGGAACGCGGTCGGATGGCTTCCATGAGTTGGAGACCGTGATGTGTCCGGTCTCGCTTCATGATGAACTGGAGTTGGAAGAGGTCTCTTCGGGTGTTCATCTGCAAGTGGTCGGTGCTGACCTGGCTGCTGACACAAGCAACCTGGCCTTTAAAGCAGCGGCTGGTGTTCTGAAAAAAAGCGGGGTGAATAAAGGCGTAAGCATCAGGTTGACCAAACGTATCCCCATGGGGGGCGGGTTGGCCGGGGGAAGCAGCAATGCGGCGTCGGTTATCCGGGGAGTGAATGAATTGTTGGGTTGTGGATTAAGCGAGGCGGAGTTGCATGAAATAGCTGCCGGACTTGGCAGTGACGTTAATTTTTTTCTATTGAACGGCCCGGGCCTTTGCCAAGGCCGTGGGGAACGGGTTAGTCCTGTCCGGTTGCGCGGGCGGTATCGTGCGATCCTGATCAACCCCGGTTTCGGGGTTCCCACACCTTGGGCTTTCAAGGCCTACGCCGCCGATCCCCGGCAAGGTAAGCCGGAGTCAGTATCCCTCGATCTGGAAGAAGGAGGGTCTCTCACTCTCAGAAATGATCTTGAGCCTGCGGTTTTCGGGAAATACCTCTGGCTGGAGGAGGCCAAACAATGGCTGTCGCGTCAGAATGAAGTGTCGGGCTCATTGATGAGCGGAAGCGGGGCCACCGTATTCGCCCTGCTTAAAAATCCGGAAACGCCGGGGCAGGCTGAGCGGCTGGAAGCCAAAGCCCGCCTGTATTTTGGTGGTGACGTGTGGATGGAAGTCGTGGAACTATTGTAGAAGGTGCAAAACCATGGTTCATCTCATTGAAATCATCAGGACGGAGTGTGTTCCCAGCCGGAACTGCATGCTTACGGTCTTTGACAACGCGGGAGAGAGCGGCTTTTTGTATTTCAAGGATGCCCAGCTGATTGAAGTGAACACCGGCAAACTCTGGGGTATTCATGCCCTGGGCGAACTTTTCAAGTGGCATCTGAGTTCCTACACGCTGGGAGAACTGCCCATGGGAATCAAGCGAAGCCTCTGGGATCCTCTTGACAAGCTGTTGGAACAATTCGCGGGGGAGGGTGCTGCAGCCGGCCTGATGGATCTGGTGCGCCATATGCCCGAGGGGGGAGCGACCGGCCCCATACCCTCCATGCGCCTGCATGAAGCCAGTCCGCTGGCGCCTTTGGTGGAAAGAATCCAGCAGGTGCCGGGTTTTTTGGCCCTTTACCAGGAAGACCAGGGCAGTTTGGTGAAGCTGAGCGGCAAAGCTCCCGTGGCGGCCATGACTCCGGAATGGTTCGACGATTTTTATGCGAAGACGGGTGTCATGAGCGACAGTCTGGGCTCGGGTATATTGATAGAATGGTTTTTGGAGGTGGAGCTTTGCCGGCTCTGGAAGATCCAGCGCGGACTCTATCAACTGATTGTTTTTTCCGATCTTGAATCCGATGCGGATGATTTCGAGGAAGCATGCAGGACATTGATTGCGGAGGTGGTACAATGAAAGAGCTGGCCGCATTGACACGTCTGTGTGAATTGGAGGAAATTGCCGCCTGTTTTGTCTTCACCCGCGATGGGAAAGTTCTCGGGCGTGCAGTGCCTTCCACCTATTCGGAAACCATGCTTGAGCAGGTCATACTGGTTCTCAAGCAGGTCATGGCCAGCGTGGAAAAGACCAAGGTCCCGATGCGTGAAGCACGTTTTGTTTTTGAAAGTTATGGGCTCTGGCTCAAGGTTTTCGGAGGCAATCAAATCCTGGCAATTTTTCTTCAACCAGGAACCATTGCCACTATTCTGCGCCAGCCGATCAACCTGGCTGTAGTAAATCTGGAAAAAGCACTTAGCCGGATGGATGATGAAGGGCCTGTTGGTGAGGCGGCAATCATGCTGGCCTCGGCGGCCCATCAGGCGGAACTTGAGATGCTCAAGGTGGACGGCGAGGATTCCAACAAAGTTTTTGAACGGCTCGTGATCGTGGGAGAGTCTTTTTTCGGCCCCTTGGCAGTGGAAATCATGGAACATGGGCTGCGTGCCAAGCAGCTGAGACTTCCCCTTAAAGATGGTAAAGAGATGCGGGAACTGGTAGCTTTCTGTTCGGAATCCATGGAGAATATTGAAACCAAGAAATTCTACATGGATATGGCTGATGAACTGATCGAGTGCTTGGAACTGGAGATACTTTCCCCAAAAACCAAAAAGAAATAGTCCACCCGTGATTTTTAATTTTCCCGGCCCGGACGGTTGGGGATCCGGGTTTTAACGTTGGAATTCCTTTCGTATGATAAACTTCCTGAAATGGTCTCTGTTGTTGGTGTTCGCCGTCCTGCCGTTACGGGCACAGGATGAGGTCCCGAAGCCATCTTTCTCCAAAGTCGTCTTGGAGGCGTTTGCCCAGGAGAGTGCAAAAAATTACAGCAAGGCCCATGAGCTCTACAGTCAGGCCCTGACCATCCGAGATGATTCTCCCACCGTTTGGATACGGCGCGCCCATACCTCGGCCATGCTCGGAAAGTCTGAGGAAGTCAGTGA
Organism: Methylacidiphilales bacterium; assembly: GCA_038250235.1. Taxonomy (GTDB): domain Bacteria; phylum Verrucomicrobiota; class Verrucomicrobiia; order Methylacidiphilales; family JAAUTS01; genus JAAUTS01. Next base: position 8,134 of record JBBSCO010000043.1, read on the forward strand.
GGACTTGAAAATAGGCATGAGCAAAGCGCCCATCAGCGTGACAGATCACCTGACACTGGCCTGGTTCCGTGGAACAGCACCTTTCAGTTCTTTACGTGACGGAACCCTGGCTGTGACCTTTGCCCAGAAAGCCCTTCGTGAAAACGAATCGATTGAAGCCTATGATGCTCTCGCCGCAGGTTATGCCGAGATGGGTAATTTCGCCCAAGCCCGGAAAATGGCCATGCAGGGGATCAAGCGCTTTCCGGCTTCCACAAGGGTTCCGGCTGTTCAGGAAAGGGTTAATCTCTACAACGAGAAAAAATCTTTCACCGAAATTTGGGGAAGCGGAAACGATCCCAAAATGGAACGCAAGATCGAGGAAGCTCTGCGTAAAGACGGTTAAGGAAAGTCGTCAGGTAACAAAATAGCGTAAGCTTGCAGTTTTGCGTACAAACGCCTTGTTTCCTCGGCTTAAGGAATAGCTGGCCGTGTTTTTTCCAAAAAAATCAAACGATTGAAAGTTATTCACCGTTCTGCCGGATTTTTGTCTAGTAACATTTGACACAGTTGCCTTCATAAATAAAGTTAACCTCATTAACTATTCGGTTCTATAGGGAACTGAAACGGTAAAAGTGAGGACTTTATGGAAAATGCAATCAAAAGCGGGAAAATTCTGGTCGAACGCAAACAGTTTTTCTTTGATCTCAAGGAGAACGATCGTGGTCGATTCTTGAAAATTACAGAAGATGTCAACGGGCGAAGGGATACCATCATCATCCCCGCACCGGGTTTGGCGGATTTCGCCAAAATTTTACAGGAAATGATCGTTTTTGATGAAGAAACAGCCAACAGCGACATTCCTGCCTGAGCGGGATGTGGTGCATCCTGACAATGTAGGAACTACGCTTCCAGACGTTAGCGATTGATTTTATTGAGACTGATCAGGCAGGCGGTGACCAAGCGGCGGTCAGCAGTTTTATCCTGAGCGATTTTCTTTAGTAGTTCTACCGATTCGCGGTCTTTAAACTCGCCCAATGCCAGAGCGGCAAGGGCTCTGACTTCGGTGTCATCGTCCACAGAGAGGGCTTCACGCAGGGCGGGCACGGCGGAAGGATCAGCTAGTTTGACCATGGCCCTGATGATCTCCAATTGATCGAGGGATTTTGCACCGGAAAGCTGCTGGATCAGCATGGGCAATGCGATCTTGTCACCACTTTGAGCCAGGGCAACGGCGGCCATGTTGCTGATGGCCGGATCGCTGCTTTTAAGAGCTTCCAGATAAGCGGATTTGTTTTCCTGGGTGGCAAGTTCCTGCAGCGCTTTCCGCGCATTCTGGCGCACATAGGAATCGTCATCGGTCAGCAGTTTGAACAGTTCCGTTGTGGCCTGGGAATCGCCGACTTTTCCAAGAGCCAAAGCCGCTTCCGCCCTGACATACCAATCATGGTCTTTCAAGGCCCCGATCAGAACGGGAATGGCTTTGGGGTCTTTCAAGTCGCCCAGGGCGAGGATGGAGGCCTGGCGCACGGATTTTTCCTCGTCTTTGGCCGCAGCCATCAGGGAGCCTACGGAATTGGGCGTTTTCATCAATCCCAAAGCCTTGGCCGTGGTGATCCGGACCACTTTGTCCTTGTCTTTGAGTGTCTCAAAAAGCACCTTGTCATCCGGGCTGACATCACTGAGCTTGCGGTAGGCGGCAATGGCATAGTTGACCTGTTCACTTTTGAGGAAGAGCCTGACCTGATGCCGAAGGAGGATCTTGTTTTTAGGATCTTCACGCAGGGCCTTTTGTAGTACCATCAGGGCCTGATCATATTTTCTTTCCGCCGCAAGGGCATCGGTCGATTTGATGACTTCCTTTTCTTTACCGCCGCAGGCTGAGAGAAAAATCAGGGAGCCCAAAGCCAGGGAACAGGTGCAGAATCGAATCGGTTGCATCTTCGTTTTATGGGCCAGTGCGGAAAAGGGCGCAAGTTTTTAAAGAGCCGACGTGCCGGCTTTCCGGGTAGGGCTGTCGGAGGCAGATGACGTATTAGTTGCCTGCGAGGCAATGCAGGCCTTTTTGTGCGATGGCATGAAGCACGGTTTGACTTCATATCCGGGACAATTAATGTCTTATTGTGTCCAGTTTCATGAAAAAAAATCCTGCCGGTTCCGAACTAGGCATTGTCCCTAAATCGGTCCGCAAGCTTTCGCTCAAAAATCATTTCGATAAGATCGCTCCGGATTTGCAAAAGGTGGATGCCAGGATACGGCAGCAGGCCGAGTTTTTTGACCCTGGGATTGCAGGCTATGTCCAATATGCTACAGAAACCGGAGGCAAGCGGATTCGTCCGGCCCTGGTTTTTCTTTCGGCCCGTGCCTCCGGCGGGGCCAAAGAGAGTCATATGGAACTTGCGGTCATCGTCGAATTGATTCATTTGGCTTCCCTGATCCACGACGATGTTCTGGACAACGCGCAGATCCGCCGTGCCCTGCCCACGATGAATGCCAAATGGGGCACAGAGATTTCGGTGCTTCTGGGGGACTGTCTTTTTGCCCATGCCCTGAAGCTCTGCACCCGTTTTGACGATAATCAGATCTGCCGGACGATTGCCGATGCGGCGAATGAAGTTTGCACGGGGGAAATCCTGCAGACACAAAGGCGATTTGACCTGAAACTGTCGGTTCCTGATTATACGCGGATCATCAACATGAAAACAGCGGCCCTTTTCCGGATTTCATCGGAACTGGCGGCAGCATTAAACGGAGTTTCCGAATCGGACCGGCACGTTTATCGGGTGTATGGTGAGACCTTGGGACTTGCCTACCAGATTTACGATGACTGCCTTGATTTGTTCGGCACTGAAAGTGGAAGCGGCAAGACACTGGGGACAGATCTGAAGAAAGGGAAGTTGACGCTTCCGGTTCTGCATATGCTTCAGCAATTGGACGCCAAAGGGCTGGAAGAAGTCTCTGAAGCGTTGTTGCATGGCACGGAGACGGATCATCAATTTCTGGCCGCACGTGTGGTCAGGATGGGGGGATTGACCTACGCCATCCGCAAAGCTCAGGAGCACCTGGAAAAAGCGCATCGGATGTTGCAGGGCCTTCCGGAAAACGAGTATCTCCACGTGTTGAAATCGATTGTCCGAACCTTTGTTGATGAGCTTGAAGGCATGAAGTAAGACCCAGGATCGGTTCCTTGGGGGATCACGGATTCGCCTTTCCTTCCAGGTGCTTTCTCCCGTATGTTCGCCCCATGAGTAAAGGGGAGGGCAATAAGCCGGCCGCAGACTGTTCTGATGAGGAACTGGTCGAAGCTGTCTTGACTGGGGATATTTCCTTCTTTGATGAGCTGGTAACGCGCTATAAAGGCAAACTTTACAGCGTCATTTACAATATGACCTCGAATCATGAGGACACCAACGATCTTCTCATGGAAGCCTTTGATAAAGCCTTCCGTAGCCTGAGCCAATACCGGAAGAATGCCTCCTTCTACACCTGGATTTACCGCATCGCTTTGAATCGTAGTATTAATCATTTAAATAAAAATAAAAAAAGGCGCTACGATCTTAGCCTCAACGACTTGGATTCGGATGAGTCAGTGGAAAAAGAACTTCAGGACTCCGGAGTGGTCTCGGGGGATAAACAGTCGGAATTGAGTGAATTGCAAAAAAAATTGAACGAATCGCTCCAAAAACTGTCTGAAGAACATAGAGCAGCAGTGGTTTTGTATGATATTGACGGCATGTCTCATGCTGATATAGCTAAAACCATGAATTGCTCGGAGGGAACAGTGCGTTCGAGGTTACACTATGCGCACAAGCACCTTCAAAAAATGTTGGGACACTATTTAAAATAAAAATGAGTAACGAGTTAAAGATGAACGAAGCCAAACTTCAGAAACTTCTACAGGTCAAGCGTCTGGAATCTCCAGGCCAACCTTACATGGACGCCTTTCTGGATGAGTTTCATCGCTACCAGCGCGCGGATATTTTGAAGACTCCGTCCCTGCTCGAACGTCTTCAGTCCCGTGTCGAGGATCTTTTCTTTTTCCAACCCCGGAAGACCTGGGCCATGGGATCGGGTTTTGCCGCCCTTCTTCTGTTGGTTTCCATCTCTGTGGTCCAATTGGGTGACGCAGGATCTGTTTCCTCTCCTTCGGCACAGGCCGCAGCCACTTCCGGGATACAGAGTGACAAAGTCCAGTTGGTTTCCGATTCGTCCTTTGAGCGTGACTTCAGCAGTCCCCGTTATGTAACAGGGCAGACCCCACTCTCCTATGACACGGCTCTGGCGTTCTAAAAGACCAAGGTTCAGTTCAGCTCAGTCTTTTTCCGCCCTGGCATCTGGTTTTGCCGTCTGCCTCGTTCTTGTCTCGTTTGTTTCCAAACCTCAGGAGGCACGCGCAAGTGTCATTGATCAAATCACCCAGGAGATTCAAACGGTCTTTCAAAAAGCCTCTCCTGCTGTTATCCGTATCGCGGCCATCACAGGCGCATCCCCTCTGGCCGGAACCGGTTTTTTTATCGATGATCAGGGAACCATCCTGACCGCCTATGATGTTATCCGGGATGCTCCGAAAGCCTGGGTCGAATACAAAGGGCAGAAGCTTGAGGCAAAAATCCTGGGGCGTGACGCTCGCAGCGGGGTTGCTCTGCTTAAAATCGAGCGTAAAGGAACGCCTTTCCTAAAATGGGGGGATTCGGATCAGGTCGGGGTGACAGGCGGACTCATCAGTGTTGCTTATCCCTATAATCTTCCTTTGACCCCGAATTTTGGATTTGTCACCGGACTTGATGTCCGATATTTAAACCGTTTTTTTGCCACGACGCACATTCGGGCTTCCATTCCTGTCAGTCCCGGTCAGATAGGAGGGCCTCTCCTCAACAGTAAAGCCGAGGTCGTGGCTCTTCTGGTTTTGGGTATCCAGGACGGCAAAGAAATCTATTGCCTACCAATCAAATCAGCCCGCCGTATTACGGATGATTTTCTTGCCAAAGGGGAAGTGAAACACGGTTGGGTAGGAGTCGGGGTGGTTGAGGGTCAGGCAGAACCCGCTTCCGGAGGATTCCGCCCCGTTTTGGTTTCCCATTTTTTCGAGGAAGCACCTGCTATCAATAGTGGTATTCTCAAAGGAGACCGGGTCACCATGATTGGAAAACGGGTGATCCACAGTCCTTCCGATATTCTCGACGCCTCGTTTTTTGCCCGTGTCGGTGAGACCATTCCCGTAAAGGTTCTGCGTCAAGGCAAAGAGTTTTTTTACAACATCAAGGTAGACGAGCGACCGGAGGCTTCACCTTTGGTTGACCGTAAAATCCTCATAGAAGGTCCTGATTCCACGGACATGCCCTTTGTTGTTCCCTCTACCGCACCGAAAAAGAGCGAACCGATACGCGTCCACTCAACGCGTTGATCAGGATTTCAGGGCTGGACAGCGGAAAGTTCCGGCAGGCTTCATAAGCTGCGATTATTTTCGCAAGAATTTCCCTGATCCATTCTTTTTCCATTTCCCATCCAGCCGAATCGATTTATTCTGGAACCATGCCTGTAGCAACACCCAAACAATTTGCCGCCATGCTGGATGCCGCCCAGAAGGGCGATTACGCTTATCCCGCCATCAATGTCACCTCGCTAAGCACCATTAGTGCTTCACTGAAGGCTTTCGCTGATAAAAAGTCCGACGGCATTATCCAGGTCTCTACTGGTGGTGGCGAGTTTGCTTCCGGTTTGGATGTTAAAGACATGGCCTTCGGTGCCATTGTGTTGGCTGAAGCGACACACCGCCTGGCGGAAAAATACAATATCCTGGTCGGTCTCCATACCGATCATTGCCAACCCAAGAAGGTTGATACCTTTCTGAAGCCCCTCATAGCCGAGACAGCCAAACGTCGTGCCGCAGGTTTGAACAATCTTTTCACCTCCCACATGCTCGATGCCTCGGAGTTGCCCCTGAAAGAAAATATCGCCCTTTCCAAGGATCTTCTGAAACTCTGCGCCGAAAATGAAATCATTCTCGAAGTTGAGGCCGGAGTGGTTGGCGGGGAAGAGGATGGCATCGACCACTCTGATCAGCCTGCGGACAAGCTTTACACCACCCCCGAAGATATGCTGGCGGTTTATGAAAATCTTAAAGGGGTTGGGCGTTACATGTTTGCGGCCACCTTCGGAAACGTTCACGGTTCCTACAAGTCAGGAGCCGTCAAGCTTCGTCCTGATATTTTGAAAAAGGGACAGGATGCCGTCATTGCCAAGTTCGGCAAAGAGGCTGAGTTTGATCTCGTGTTCCATGGTGGTTCTGGAACTCCGTTGCAAGAAATTCGTGAAACCTTGGGCTATGGGGTCATCAAGATGAACATCGATACCGACACCCAATACGCCTTCACACGTCCCATCGCGGATCACATGTTTAAAAATTACAGCGGTGTCCTGAAGATCGACGGCGAAATCGGCGACAAGAAAGCCTATGATCCCCGCACTTATCTGAAGAAAGCGGAAAAAGGGGTGGCCGACCGTTTGGCCCAGGCTGCGGACGACCTGCGTTCGAGTGGTCATACCTTGTTTGGGAAGGCCTGATTCGGCGGAGGACAAAGCCCACTCGTTTTATCATGTACGAGTCCCGCAAAGAAAAGCTGATTGGTCTTGGAGAATTTTCCCAGAGGGTTGGAGGATGCCTTCTTATTTCGGCAGTGCTTTTTCTTATTGTGATGACGATAGGTGTCTTTGGCTATCATTACCTGGCTGGGCTTTCGTGGATCGATTCCCTTTTGAATGCGGCCATGATTGCGACCGGAATGGGACCTGTGAGCCCCATGAACGGAAATGTAGCCAAAGTCTTTGCCACCTGTTATGCCCTGCTAAGCGGTCTGGTTTTTATGACGGGTATGGCCATTGTTTTATCGCCCATCATGCACCGTATTCTTCATAAATTTCATCTGGATGAAGAAGACGTCGGTAAATGATGTGGGTCGGCCTTTTTGCATGTACAAAAGCGGAATTCCTGTTAAAAATCTTCATGCGTCTTTTTTCAGCCTTTCCCCTTTTTCTTATCCTTGCCTGTTTACTTTTTCTGCAGGACGCCCACGCGGCACAACTCCCCTTTGACCGTGTTTTTGTCGGCCAGGAACGTTTCACCCAGCTTCTCAAGGAGGCTAAAACCGAACGCTGGGCTTTGCTTCCCTTAGGGCAGCGGACCACCAGGGTGGGGCTGACCCTTTGTGGAACTCCCTACAAGAATTTCACCCTGGAAATTGACGATCACATCGAGGCTCCCTCCGTTAATTTCAATGGAATGGACTGTTGGACTTTTTTCGAAATCTCCCTCAATTTTGCGCGCATGCTCTCTTTGCCGGAGGCGGAGCAGACTCCCGGAACCCTGCTTGGTTTGATTGAAGCGGAAAGATACCGGGGAGGCCGTTGTAACGGACAGTATCTCTCCCGCATTCATCACCTGGAGGAATTATTCCAGGATAACGAGGAGCGGGGTCTTCTCACCAATCTGACTGCCTCTTTGGGCGGCGTAAGAATCCGGCGCGAAGTCCGCGAAATGACGGTGGGATGGAAGAGTTACCGTTACCTGGTCAACAATCCCGGGCTGCGGACGGAAATGGCGGCGATTGAAAGGCGCATCACCGGAATGAATGTGGTGCATATCCCCAAAAACCGGATTGCGGTCATGGAATCGAAACTAGAGAACGGCGACATCATTGCTATCACTAGCAAATACGATGGCGGATACACCTCCCATGTGGGATTGGCTTACTGGGATGAAAAAGGCGTTTTGCGGTTCATGCACGCCTCTTCCAACAGCAAACAGGTTCTCGTGGATCTTCGTCTTTCGGAATACGTTAACAAATATGGCCACAATGCGGGAATCATCGTGGCGCGTCCCCATGAAATCCCTCCGCAATCCCTTCCGCAGTTTGCCCGGAATACAGGTGCTGAGATAGGTAAACCGTAGTTTGCGATGTTATGGGGCTGTGAAGACGTCCGAGTCAGAAGTAGTTTGTACTTGGAGATGGTTTAGAAAGTGTTTCACAGCGTGCAGGGTCAACTGGTTGGCCGGACCGTTCCAATGAAAATCAAAGGCATGGGTGGCCCAGGGCATTTCCAGTAATAAAGCCGGTCGCTTCTTCTCTTTCAAGGCCTCCATCAGGCGACGGCTTTGTTTATAGAAGACGAGTTCATCACGGGTTCCGTGGACAAGCAGGGTAGGGACTGATTTTTCGCTCACGAGCATCAAGGGAGAGGCATTGTAATAACGATCTGTCTGCTGGGAGGGTGTGCCACCCAGGAAATCCAACATCATGCTGCGGGAACGGAGAATGTCGTCATCACTGGAAAGATCATACGTAAAAATCATGTCAGTGGGGGCATGGTAGGAGATGCAGCCTTTGATTTCCGGACGGCTTTCGCCGTAAGCAGTGGCAAGGGCAATCTGCCCACCCGCTGAACGTCCCAGAAGGACAAAAGAGTCGGGGATAATGCCGAGCACGGCATGTTCTGCTTTCAGGTGATCAAGAACAGAGAGGACATCTTCCTTTTGGGCGGGCCATTTTGACCCGGGACTTAGCCGGTAGCGGACTGCGGCAACCGGATAACCTTCGGATCTTAGATAGTGATTTAAATCAGGGAGCTGTTTTTCATCTCCGGAACTCCAGCCGCCTCCATGAAGGACGATGATGCAGGGCTTTGCGGTGGATTTATTTGGACGATAAAAGTCAAAACAAAGTGAATGCCCCTGCTTTGCTGTTACCGGAAAGAATTCGGTTTTTTTTCTTGGCGGAAAGGCTGGAAGCCAAAGTTTTGGCCATGAAAAGGGATGCGATCGATCCGGGGTGGTCGGTTTGATGGGAAAGGCAGAAGCCAGAGCCTCTTTCAGAGGTTTGGCCAGACGCGAAGCCGAGCGTGCGGGGATGAGAAAGAGCAGGCAGGAGATCGTATTACATACTCCCAGAATTAGGGCTTGGAACGAATTTAAAGGATTGATGAAAAGCAGAAAGAGTGCGGCAATAGACAGCCAATTTCCGTATTCAGTCGAGATAATAGTCAATCGCCAGGTTATCAGATCTGGAGCACGCAGGACCACCAGTAAAGCCAGAACCAACAGGAGAATGGTGCAGAGTAAACTGAGAGCGGCCATGAGAGACCATAACGCGGGGAACAGGCCGGAAGCAAATGCTATGATTTTGTTGAAAAGAAAGTGCGATTCGATCTGGAACGAAGCAGGGATTTTGTGAACGTTGTCTATTGGCTCAGCCGCCTGATCGGCAGCATTATTCTTCGTCTGTTAGTGCGGATTGAAACGGTCGGTTTTCAGGACGTTCCCAGGGGGCCCTTCGTTCTGGTCTGTAACCACATCAGCCATTTTGATCCGCCTCTTCTCGTTTATGCCATGCCCCATAAGATTGATTGCATGGGCATGAAGGAGTTATTCCCCGGCGGTTTTGTTTCTTGGTGGATGAAATCGACCGGTGTTTTCCCTGTGAACCGGGATATTGTAGATTTGAGTGCTGTCCGCGAAGCACTCAAACGGCTCAAGCAAGGCCATATCGTGGTGATCTTTCCCGAAAGCGGTATCCGCACGGGAGATTCGTCAATTCTGGCCGGGGTGAATGATGATCTCCTCCCGGGAGCCGCTTCTCTGGCCCACATGAGTCATACCAAGGTTTATCCCTGCCTGGTGTTGGGTGCCGACCAGTTATACGACTGGAAAAAGTGGTTCAAGCGTGCTCGTATTTTCATTCACTTGGGCAGGCCGCTCGAGTTTGATACTAAACTCAATTTCCACCAGGCCCGTGCTTCCATGACGCTGGATATTGGCAAGGCCATCCGCGATATGAAACAGGATCTGGTGGATCAGGGACTGGTCACCCCGGATCTACAGCCGCGCACAGCCCAGCAACGCTGGGAGGAATCGAAAGGCTGATTTATTTCGCAAACAGCTTTTTGTGCTCGGCCAGACCTGCCTTATCGAGCTCTTCGACCGGAACAAAACGTAGGGAGGCGGAATTGATGCAGTAACGCAGACCGCTTGGTTTCGGGCCGTCGGAGAAAACATGACCCAGATGCGAGTCTGCTTTTTTGGAGCGGACTTCAGTGCGGATCATGCCGTGATCCTTGTCGGTTTTTTCGACGACATTTTCATTCACCAGGGGTTTGGTGAAACTGGGCCATCCAGTTCCGGAATCAAATTTGTCCTTGGAGCTGAAAAGAGGTTCACCGGAAACAACATCGACATAGACACCGGGCTTTTTGTTATCCCAGTAGGCGTTTTTAAAAGGGTACTCAGTCCCGTTTTCCCGGACGACACGGTATTGTTCCGGGGTCAGGAGTTTGCGGAGTTCGGCGTCACTGGTCGGAAGGGCGCAAACGGTGGTGCAGGGTGCTTCAGTGTTGGTTTTCATAGGGGCATCATTTTTCTTATCTTTGGTCTGGGCCACAGCTACAGCCGCGATGAGGCCAGCGCCCAGAAGCAGTGAGAGTTTATATTTGGGTTGCATGGAAGTGAGAGGTTTAAAGATTGAATCTATTCCTAGTATAAGGCTTTTTCTTCTTTCCGCAATTCAGGCCTTAAAGAGGCTTCCCTTCGTCTTGATTTTCTCCATGAGTGGTGGAGTGCACTTTAAAGAAGCTGCTTTTAAGGGCTGGATCAAACCCGGTCCCGTTCCTCCCGGAGCCCTCGGAGGGGGGCCGGAGCCGGAAGAAGGGGAAACCCTGGATGCCATCAGCGGCTATTTCCGCCTTTTTCAGTTAAAGAACGGGCATCGCTTTTCGACCGATGACGTCCTGACTGCCTGGTATGGCAGCAGTTGTTGCCCGACTGCCCGACGTGTTCTGGATTTGGGCAGCGGAATTGGGACAGTGGCGAGCATCGCGGCCTGGCGATTGCCCGGGGCCAGGATCGTCACCGTTGAAGCTCAGGAAGAAAGCGTGAGACTGGCCCGGAAGTCGGCCATTTGGAACGGATTGACGGACCGTTATGACAGCAGGCAGGGCGATTTCCGCGATGACGAGGTACTGCGACCTGATGAACGTTTTGATCTGGTGTTGGGTAGTCCGCCTTATTTTCCGCCGGGCAGTGGAACCGAAGGGGATCATCCGCAGAAAATCGCCTGCCGCTTCGAAATGCGGGGCAGCATTGCCGACTACTGTGAAACGGCCTCCAAACATCTGGAAAAAGGAGGATTATTCGCATGCGTATTTCCGGTAGCTCCGGAAGAACAACACCAACGTGTGCGGGAAGGGGCCAAGGCAGCGGGCCTGACGATTGTCCGTTGGAGGCCGATTGTCCTACGCGAAGGCGAGCGAGCCCTGCTGGGTCTTTTCGCCATGATGAAATCCGAAGATCTTCCCGAGACCATGCGCGGAAAATCATGGGCTGAGCCTGCTTTGATCATCCGGACGGAAGACGGTTCTGTTCATCCCGAATACATTGTTGTGAAACTCTCCTTTGGGTTTCCTCCGTGAATAAAATCCTGTTACAATTCTCTCAATTGTTCCATCTATGGATTTTTTCAAGGTTCAGGTTATCATACCGGCGCTCAATGAGGAGCAGACATTGCCTGGAGTGTTGGCTGGATTGGCCAGGATCGGCCTACAGAAAATCAGGGTAGTAGATAATGGAAGCCGGGACAAAACGGCGGAAGTTGCCCGGAACTCAGGAGCCGAAGTTATCCAGGAAAGCAGGCGAGGTTATGGTCAGGCCTGTTGGACGGGGTGTGAAAATCTGGAACCGGAAATCGAGTGGATACTCTTTTGTGATGCCGATGGCAGTGATGCCTTGGAAGAACTCGATCAACTCTTCCATCTGACTGCATCGTATGATTTTATTTTAGGCGATCGTCGCGCCATGCCTCTGGGCCGTCAGGCAATGACTCCGGTGCAAAACTTTGGCAACGGACTTGCAACAACGCTGATTCGTTGGGGATGGGGAGGTGTTTACCATGACCTGGGGCCTATGCGGCTGATCCGGCGTGAGGCGTATGAGCGCATCGCTATGAAAGACCGTGGTTTTGGTTGGACGGTCGAGATGCAGGTCCGGGCAGTGGAAGAAAATTTACGAACCGTTGAGGTGCCGGTTTCTTATCATCCACGAAAAGGAGGACATTCCAAAATATCAGGAACGATTCGGGGAAGTTTTAAGGCTGGAAGCATCATTCTCGCTACGCTCTTGGAACTTTATCTTAAACGCTTGGAAGGAATGCCCGGAATCGTCACTGCCCTGCTGGCAGGGTTTTTAATACTTTTGGGATCGGCCTTAATGAATTCCCATGGGGATTTTCGAGTGGCAGGTGAAGTGCCTCATTTTCTATGGGCGGCTGCGGTGACGGTTTTGGGCTTTATTCTATCGTGGCGATTGAAGGCTATCGGGCTCGTGCTGTTCTGGGTAGTAGCCGTGTCAGCACGCTCTTTGCTCTTGCCCATGTATCCGGGAGATGATGTTTGGCGATATCTGTGGGAGGGTTGGGTTCAGACACAAGGATTCAATCCACATCTTTTTTCTCCCAATAGCGAGGTTTTGGCACCTCTCAGGACTCTTTGGTGGGAAAACATCAACCACCGGGATATTACCGCCATTTATCCTCCTTTGACCCAGTTGGGGTTTCGATTGCTGGCTTTCCTGGGGCCGTCCGTCCTGCTTTTCAAGTTGTCATTTGTCGTTGCGGATCTTTTGGTCTGCTGGTTGTTGGCACGACGTTTTGGAGCGTTCAAGGCAACGCTATATGCATGGAATCCGCTGATCCTCTATTCTTTTGCCGGTGGTGCACATTATGATTCCTGGATGCTGCTGGCAGTAACTCTCGGTTGGTTGATCTGGGAAAAGAAAAAGCGGTCTGATCCCATCTCTGGATGGATTGCGGCTTTCTGTTTTGGCTGCGGGATTGCACTCAAGTATGTCTGCGCTCCTCTTTTAGGCTGGTTACTTTGGCAGATATTTAAAACACGCGGCTGGAGATCTGCGTTGCTGGCCGCCGGTATTGGAGCACTGCCTTTTTTGATTTCCTATCTGCTTTTGCCTGGCTCATTCGAGTTGCAAACTCTTGTGCCACGCGATTTTGCCGTCTATGCACGTAGTGCTGAGTTTGTTCCCTACTACGTGGGAGAAATGTGGGAAGCCTCCAAAAGAATGAACCCAATTTTTCTGATTCCGGCAGGTCTTCTTGTTGCCTGGAGGCTGATTGCTGCAAAAAGGCTTGAAGGTTTTGCGGAAGAATTCTGGCTGATCCTGTTGGTTTTTTCACCCATCGTGCATTTCTGGTACTTTACCTGGGCACTGCCGTTTGTTGTGGCCACAAGGAATCTGGGCTGGCGTTTGTTGGCGGTTAGCGGCTTCATCTATTTTGCACTACAGCATCGCGTGTCGATTGGGCCGCTCGAGTGGAAACTGACTGACACGGAAAGACTTCTTTTATGGCTACCGCTTATCCTTGGTTTTTTCTGGTGGCGATATCGTCAACGCCTGGATTCAGTGCCTGGGAAAAAGACGGATTTTTCATGAAACCTACGGTCATTTTAATGTTGAAGGCTCCGGTTCCCGGAGCGGTCAAAACCCGGTTGGCGACTGATCTGGGCCCCGAAAGAGCCTGTTTGATTTATCGTGGATTGGTCGAAAGACAATTATCAAGCATTCCTGGTGATTGGGATGTGGAGGTTTGTTTTGCTCCTGAAGCTGCCCATGAGGTTATGAGGAGGTGGCTTGGAAACAGCTACCGTTATGCTGCGCAATCAGAAGGAGATTTAGGGAATCGTATGGCAACTGCGGTCGTTCGAAACCTCGAAGCTGAAAAAGAATATGTAGTTCTGCTCGGTGGAGATTGCCCTTACGCGGACGAAAAAATTCTAAAGCAGTGTGAAGAGTTGCTCTTAAGTAATGATGTTGTACTTGGACCGAGTCTGGATGGCGGTTACTATCTCATGGCACTGAAAAGATACGTGCCGGAACTTTTCAAGGATATGATATGGAGCACAGAGTCTGTTTTCGCTGACACCATGAAGCGTGCAGGAAAAGTCGGAATTGTTCCTGCCTTGTTGCCTGCCTTGGAGGATGTGGATGACGTGGTTGGCTGGAAAAGAGCCGAGCGAAGCCTGGGACTTAACTTTTAGCTCAGCGGTTCAGGATAAGGCACCACCACAACTGCTACCGGAACCAGCAGTGCAACCGAAGCAATGGCTGGCCGTGAGGATTGGCAGATGTTGAAAAGCAGATGGATCAATCTCCCAAACTTTTAGTCCGTCTTTTTTGATTTCGTTGTCTCTGAGCTGCATGCCGAGCTGTTGATTGAAGTCACAATCATAGACATCACCCTCCCATCCGACGTTCAATGTGTTACGGCACATCAGACTTTCCACCGTTCCGGGATTAAAGGCCGATTGTAAGAGGGCCATGTAATCGGCCAGTTGATTATTGTGCTTGAGCCAGGACGAAAAGCGGGCGATGGGCATGTTGGTGATGGTGTAGAGCTTATGGAACCGGATTTCAAAATGTTCCCAAAGCTCTTTCTTGTAGTCGTTCTCCAACTCTTTCTGGGGTCCGGGCAACTTGGCTCCAATGGGGTTATATACCAAGTGCAGGGGAAGTGATGGATCTATTCCATACCCGAGGGCATTAAGCATTTTCAGGGCCTTGATGCTGCCATCAAAAACTCCATCGCCGCGTTGGGCATTCACATTCTCAGGAGAATAACAGGGCATGGAGGCGACAATTTCGACCTTATGACGAGCGAGCAAAGCGGGTATATCCTCATATCCGGGCTGGAGCAGGATGGTGAGATTGCAACGGTCGATGATATGCCGGCCCTGCCGTGCCAATTCTTCAATGAACCATCGAAAATCCGGAATCATTTCCGGCGCTCCTCCGGTGAGGTCCACTGTGCGGATAGGAAGTGGAGCCAACCAGTCCAGTATTTTCTGCAGGGTTTCGCGGGAGATGATTTCCTTGCGGGCTGGGCCAGCGTTGACATGGCAGTGGGAACAGGTGAGATTACAAAGTTTTCCAACATTAATCTGGAGGATTTCTGTTTTGGCACGGCTAAGGTGTAACCCGTGTGCGAGCAGATTCTGTTTGAAATGTTCAACAGGTTGGATCATAAAGAAACGGCTCTAATCCGGCTTATCACTCTTCGATGTCATAGATAGAAGACCCTAAGCGGGTTGAGAAGCTTATTGTAAGTCCGGGGATCAGCAACATCCTCCGCCATCACGGCACTGGGAGATTTCTGTTGTCGCTTTGTAGTCCTGACCTTTGGTTTCTTTGGGGTGACGCCGACTGGTGCGGCTACAATCAAAAGGTTTGGCATCCTCTAGAGGAATTCCATTTATTGGATCAACAAATTCGAAACAGGATTCATAAGGTGTTTTTTTGTAGAGATTGTAGGTTTTGTCACAAACCGCATAACGAAGCCCTCGTTCCATTCGGTGTCCGTCGTCGTCCAGAACTTCTTTGAAAGGACCTTTATAGATCACAGCTTGATTCCGTTCAAAACAGGCGCCTTGTTTACCTTTGAAGGCTTCAATGGTCATGGAGCGGAATTCGATTCCTTCCACGGTTCTCCAAGGTGTGCTGTCGAGTTTTAGAACCTTGACTCCGTAAAATCCTGCATCAGTGAAGGCTTTAAGGAAACCCTCTTCAGTCAAAGCACCCGAAATGCAGCCACTCCAAAGCTCCGGATCAATTTGAAGGTGTTCGGGCACTTCTTCGTCGCAAACGATGTCGGATATGACGGCCCGTCCTCCGTTCCGTAGAACCCGGAAGATTTCACTGAAGAGCTGCTGTTTGGCTTTGGCTTCGACCAGGTTGAGGACGCAATTGGAAACGACGACATCAATGGAATCGTTGGCGATTAGAGGCGCTTTGACGCGGAGATCATCGGCCAGGGATTCCACGGCAAGAAAGCTGTTGATATCAGAGACCGGCAATTTCTTGAGTTCGTGATCGAGAGCTTGAAGATCCAAGGCCAAATCCTGAATGCGGCCTTTGCGGAATTCAACGTTGGAGTAGCCAATTTTTTGAGCCACGATCGGGGCATTGCGGTTGGCCACTTCGAGCATGTCGTCAGTCATATCCACACCGATGACTTTGCCTTGGGGTCCGACCACTTGGGCGGCAATGAAGCAGATTTTTCCCGTGCCGGAGCCAAGGTCGAGCACGGTTTCACCAGGTTTGAGATATTTACTGGGATCGCCACAACCGTAATCTTTCTCCACCACCTCTGAAGGGATCACCTCGAGATATTTTTTGTCGTAGTTGACCGGGCAGCAGAGGGCAGCTTCGGGAGCTTTGGCGGCAGAGGAATAACGTTCTTTGACGGCGGTTTCGGCTTTCATAGTGTGTATCTGAGGCTCGGAGTTGATGTTTATTTCAAAGTATTATTTACGAACTGATGACTGGTTGAGATTCCAGTTGTAGTCAAGATATTCAATTTTGGCATTTGGAGGAAGAGGTTGTTTCCGGTAGCGGTTAATGAAGTTTAACACAGAGCCTTGAGTTGCAAAATCGGCCGCATACCAGGAAAACAGACTGGATAGCAGATATTGGTTCTTTTCCAAGCGGACTGCTTCCGGATTTTGTTCAAGAAATGTCCGGGTTACGGACTCCAATTGTATCATTACTTTTGAGGCGGTGTAAGGCTCATTGAGGAGAGGAGGACAGCTGATACTTGCACAGTTGACAGCGAAATGTATGTGGGGATCTTTGAAGGTTTTGAGCAGCAGATCTTTTTCCACATGGTTCAGGCTGACCGGGGTTCCCTCAAAGATAAATCTCTTTTCATGGAAGAATCCGAACTCCGGGGCGATGTCGCGAACACTTTTGACCGGATACATATCAAGCACTCCTTTCAGAACCAGAATGTTATAGGTGTTGATGAGGTAGGCAAGACGGGTGTGTGGTTCGCGTGTGACTGTTGTCTTTAAAGCGAGGGATTCAACGAGTTTGTTGAGTTCTTCCATGTCCTGGGGGTTATTCTTCCAGAGCTGATAGTCAACGCCATCATGATAAACATATTTTTTAAGGAGTTTACCGTAAGATGCTTCCCAAAGCTCCGTCGCCTGGATCCACGGCGTCAAAACAGTTAAAATCAGAATAACGAACAAAAGTTTTTTCATTGATTGCTTTCAGATGATTTACGTCGAGGTGCTTGTTCCATACGCAACCAAGGGTAAATGCAGCATCGTTTCAGCATGGTTTTTTCTCCGCCATTTGGACGGGTGAGGCAGCAAGGCCGTC
>JBBSCO010000044.1:0-25261 GCA_038250235.1 Methylacidiphilales bacterium
CAGCATCCTACAACAAATCAATGATGACGGGTTGGCCTTGGAAATTGTCATCAGCGGTAAATACGCCATCCTGAACACTTGGGGTGGAATCAAAAAGGATGAGAAACAAGTCGCCTTGGAACTGCTGCAACTCCTCGGAATTTCGGAACTGTCCAATCGACCCTGGCCTTACCTTTCCCAGGGAGAACGCCAACGCGTCCTCATTGCCCGCGCTCTCATGGCCAAACCGCAGCTGCTGATCGTGGATGAGCCCTGCGCCGGATTGGATCCGGTCGCGCGGTCCGTGTTTCTCAAGCTGCTGGAGAATCTGGCCTGTCTGGAAAGCTCCCCGAATCTGGTTCTCGTCACCCACCATATCGAGGAAATCACGCCCGCCTTCACCCATGTTCTGATGTTGAAAAAAGGAGCTGTCTTGGTCTCCGGGGAAAAACAACAGGTCATGACATCGAAAAATATGTCCGAAACCTTCGATGCCAAAATCAGACTCAAAGAGAGGTCAGGAGTCTACTCCATGGTTTTTGAATAACAGCCGCTGGATCACTCACTCAAAGGGCAGCTCGATTTTCCCGTTCCAGGCTTTGATATGGTAATGATGTTTTTCCGCACGCGGCCTCAGGACAACCTTTCCACCTGCTTCCTCGATCAAAAGTTTGCCCGCCGCGATGTCCCAGATTTTGATTCCCTGCTCGATGTAGACATCAATGCGGGCAGAGGCAATATAAGCCATGTCCAAAGCAGCAGAGCCCATGGCCCGGAGTTTACGGGCCTGCACCGCGTAGTATTGGTAAAGCTCGAGACATTTGTCGATGGAGTCACGGTTCTTGGAAAAACCCAGTGCCATGATTGCCTCGTCAATTTTTTGACGTGAGCTGACCTTGATGGGCTTGCCGTTCAACGTCGCTCCGCCCCCTTTGGTCGCGGAAAACATTTCGTCACGCATCGGATCATAAACCACCGCCGCCACAATCTCCGTGTCCAGCTGGCAGGCGATGGACACACAGAAATGAGGGATGCCATAAGCCAGGTTCACCGTGCCGTCAATCGGATCAACAATCCATTCGTAGCCCACGCCACCGTTGCCTTCACCACCTTCTTCGCCAAGCAAGGTATGATCGGGAAAAGCCCCAAGCAAGGCCTTGGTCAGTAATTCCTGCGTATCGACATCCATCTGGATTTTTAGGTCATGATGATGGGATTCGTTGATGACGATGTCTTCCAGAATGGATTTACGGATAAAGGTTCCGGCCTCGCGGGCGGCTTTTTCAGCAACCAAAAGAAGTTGGGACAAAGGTACTCTCATACAAAGTGAAGCCTTGGATTTATTCAGAGGAGGCAACCGGTGCCGCCTCTGACGCCTGATCCCCATAGTGCATCTTCTTCATCGATTCGGAGATGGAGGGGGTCATCCCATCTTCTTTTTCGTTGTTGTTGAAAAGAGGCGACTCTTCCTTCCTGCTCAAACGCACCGAGACGAGCTTGGAAACACCATGTTCTTCCATCGTGACCCCGTAAAGCACATCCGCACTGCTGATGGTGCGCTTGTTGTGCGTGATAACGCAGAACTGTGATTGGCTGACAAAACGGTTCAGGATACGGATGAACCGGTTGATGTTGGATTCGTCCAGTGGCGCGTCCATTTCGTCGAGGAAACAGAACGGGCTCGGCTTCACCATGTAAATCGAGAACATCAGGGCGACCGCCGTCATGGTGCGCTCTCCCCCGGAAAGAAGGGTGATCGACTGCAACTGTTTGCCGGGGGGACGGGCCACAATTTCAATACCGCACTCCAGAGGATCTTCCGCATCCTGCAAAATGAGATCTGCTTTTCCTCCCCCGAAAATCTCGACGAACATCTCGGAAAAATTCTTCTGAATTTTGTCAAAAGTTTCGGCAAACATGACCCGGGTCGTCTGGTTGATCTTCCGGATCGCGTCATGAAGCTGATCCCGTGAACTGACCAGGTCAGCCTCCTGCTGGGTCAGGAATGTGGCGCGCTGTTCGAGTTCTTCGTATTCGGTGATGGCCTCGACATTGACGGGGCCCATGCGATCAATTTTATCGCGTAATTCCTCAACTTCGGCAGAAATAACATCCCAGTCCACTGGTTGCTCAGGTTCGCCTGGTTCTTCAATAACTTCAGGCTCAGACCCGTTGACTGTCAAATTTTCCTCATCAACGGATGACTGTTGAACAACCGAAGGTTCTGCAAAAGCAGAACTGTCATCAGGCATTTCAACGGACGCATCCGTCTCTTCTGATGTTTCGTTTTCGTTATCCGTTTCTTCTGTAATTTCCAGCCCCTCAGCACTCTCAATGACGATGTCAGACAAAGGTTGCTCCACCGGAGCGACAACCTTGGGCTCTTCCGGGGCCGGAGGCTGCGGCTCACGGGTAAGCAGGGTCAGATCAATCTGATACGAACGCATAATACGCTGGGTCAGGTTGTCCATCTTCATCTTCTGCTGGGCCACAGCCACTTCTTCGCGGCTGAACTGGGTCTGTAATTCCCCGGCTTTTTTGCGGTCTTCGCTGACAGACACTTCCAATTCGCCAACCTCCGCCAGTTGCATCGAGCGGGCCGAGAGTTGAACTTCCACTTCCTCCGCCAGTATCAGGCTGCGTTGACGGGACTCCTCGATGGTGGATTCTGCGCGGGCGATATTTTCACGACATTGGATCATTCTTCCGTCGAAATCGGAAATTTCCTGACGCAGACGTTCGACACCTTCCGCAAGTTCGCGCACCCGGTGTTCGATGACCTGCTTCTGATGTCCGATGGCTTCCAGGCGCTGTTGCATGGAGGCCTCCTTGACACGGCACTCGGTGGTGGACTGGGTCCATTTTTCGACTTCGCCTGTCAACTGATGAAGCTGAACCGTGAGTGCTTCCTGTTCTTCGACTTTCTGCTGGCGGGACTGCTCCAGTTCCTGAATGCGCAGTTGCAAGGCCTTGGTTTCTTCCTGATCGGAACCACCCTGCTCCTGCAGGCTCCCCCGCTCATGCAGGACGGCCTGCAAACGGCCTGTAGATTCGTTGCGCTGGCGCTGCAATCCCTGCTGCTCGTAGTTCAGAGCGGATAGCTTACCTTCGATTTCCTGACGCGATTTGAGTTCGGCCGAAAGAGAATCTTCCAACTGGGTGATGTTGTTTCGGGTGCTTTCGAGATTTTTGCCAGCAGCTTCGGCAGACTGCTGTACGCCCGGCAGTTGTTTTCTGAGATTCTGCAATTCGTTTTCCTGTTCGAGAACGGAATTGGAACGTCCCTGCTTCTTGCCACGCTTCTGCCAGCCTTCACGGAACCAGATTTCACCGTCTCTCGTGACAAGATGTTTTTCCCGCCAGGTCCTGCGGAGTTTCTCTGCTTCAACCGAGTCTTCCACCACGGCATATTCAAATAGAACACGGTCGACCAGTTTCTTCACATCACCGGCAGCTTTGACAAACTGATCAGCGGTTGGTTTTTCCGGCTGATCAGATCCTTCGACCGCAGTTGCGAGCACGGGGGCTGAATGCTGAACCACGGTAGCTTTCAGAGGTTCAGGAGCGATCTGCTTACCTCCAAAGAAACGGTTAAGAATACGTTTGATTGCGCTTTCCTGGACGGGGGCTGCGGAGAAACTGAAGGGCTCCGAAGAAACGGAGTTGGCAGCGGAGGTGTCCCGCACCAAGGGACGCTGCTTGGGTATGACGAAGTCCGGAAGATGAGAGACATCTGCCAGAACACCCGAACCCAATTGATCCAGTTCCCGGGCCAACTCGTCGAGAATTTCAGGCGATTTCACCAAGACCGCTTCACAGGCCGCACCTAGACAGGATTCGATCATGCGCTCGTAACCAGGCTCGACCTTGATAAAGTCCAGAACAGTTCCACTCACACCCCGGCCCTTGAATTTAGCCAAAAGTTTTTTAGTGGAATCGGAATAGCCCGAGCGGGTTTCGATGAATTTTTCCAAAGCCCGTATATTGGCCTGGAGTTCATCAAGACTGCCCTGGGATTCTTCCTGTTCCTTACGGGAGGTTTTCAGCGTTTCTTTAAGCGTTTCTGACTGCTGACGTTTTTCCGTAATCGCGGCTTCCAGCCTCGTGGCTGTGGCCTGCTCGGATTCAATCTGCTGGGCTAGGGCTCCACACTTGGCACCCAGTTCATCCCCCTGCTGGCGGATGAGGATTTCTTCTTCAACCGACTTGTCCTTGCGGACACTGTGGTTGCGCTGCTGAAGATCAATAGCGGCCAGGCGGTTTCTCGACTCGTTCAATCCCTTGTCCGCAGCGGAGATTTCACTGTCTAAACGTGAACGCTGCTTGAGGTTGTCGGAGACGGCCTGTTTGCTTTCGTCCAGACGGCCCCGGAAGCCTGACAACTCCTCCAACACAAAACCGACGCCGGACCGGCTTTCGTTGTATTCGCTGCTGATGGACTCCATCTGTTCCTGCTGGATGCGGAGTTTTTCTTCGTTGGCGGAAATTTCCAGGCGGTTACGTTCTTTCAGCTCTTCCAGTTCGACAATGCGCTGTTCATTGAAGGAGATTTCCTGACGTCCGCTCTGTACGGCATTTTCAGCTGCTGCTTTTTCTGATTCCAGATTGCGCAGGGTCAGTTCCAGATTCTGAAGGTCGGAACGTTTTTGGCGAAGGTCGTTTTCGCGGCGATCAACAGCTCCACGGATTCCTTCGAACTCCATCTGCAGGGTCTGGACCAGGCCTTCGCCGGTATCGAGACGATGTTTGATTTCCTTGTATTGATGCCAGGCAAGTCGGGTGTCGAGGTATTGCAGGCGCTGGTGCATTTCCTTGTAGCGACGGGCTTTGGAAGCCTGGCGTTGAAGGGAGCCGATCTGGCGGGTGACTTCCTTGATGATGTCATGGACACGGAGAAGATTCGCTTCGGTCAACTCGAGCTTGCGCATCGCTTCTTTTTTCTGCGACTTGAAGCGGGTGATGCCTGCGGCTTCTTCAAAGATGGCGCGGCGGTCTTCCGGCTTGGAACTGAGGATCTGGTCGATCTTCCCCTGTTCCATGATGGAGTAGGCAGAACGCCCGATGCCGGTGTCCATGAAAAGCTTGTGGATGTCTTTAAGGCGGCAGGGGGTCTTATTGATTTCGTATTCGCTGCGGCCATCACGGAAAACACGGCGTGAAATACGGACTTCGTTGTAATCAACAGCCAACTCTTTTTCACAATCGGCAAAAGTCAGGGATACTTCCGCCATGTTGAGCGGTTTACGGCTGTCGGTGCCGCCAAAGATGACATCCTGCATCTGGCCGCCGCGGAGGGCTTTGGCCGACGTTTCGCCCAATACCCAGCGGATGGAATCGAGAACGTTGCTTTTACCGCACCCATTGGGGCCGACGATGGCTGTGACGCCGGGGTGAAAATTGATTGTGGTCTGATCGGCGAAAGACTTGAAACCGACCACTTCTAAGGACTTCAGATACATCTTTATTGTTTATGGGGATGCAATGGCCGTGACAAGGAAAACAAACTACTAATTGTGTAGTAATGTTAAAAAGCTACCAGATTCAGTATTGTCGTAACTCTCTGGGAATCAAGACTTTCAAAAAAGAGCTGTCAGGATTCCCTCCTTCCGCTAAGTTGTCACGGTCACTTATGCCCGCCTTAAGCCCCACTGCCCTCCTTTTGCAAAAACTGGTACAAATTCCCAGCGTCAACCCAGCGGACAATCCCGGAGTGGAAAAGCCGGGCGAAGAAGCCTGTGCCGTTTTCATTAAAGCGTATTTGAACTCAATCGGGGCCAGAGCGAGTCTGGAAAAGGTTCTACCCGGCAGACCGAATGTTCTGGGAATCTTCCCTTCCGTGCCTCGCCCCAAATTCCGGCTCTTGATCGCCCCCCATACCGACACGGTCAGCGTCGTGGGCATGACGATCAACCCCTTTTCCGGCACCGTTTCACAAGGCAAGCTCTGGGGCCGGGGCGCCTCCGACACCAAAGGCCCGATGGCGGCGATGCTCTCAGGCCTCAACGAGTGGTATGCCGCGCGTCGTGGAAAAAAACCGTCCATTGCCGTGACGTTTGCCGGTTTGATGGGGGAAGAAGCCGGCAACCAGGGCGCGTATGCACTGGCAAAACAAAAACGTCCCTTTGATCTGGCCATCATCGGCGAGCCAACCGATCTGAAGATTGTCCATGCCAACAATGGAGTACTCTGGCTCCGAATGGAAACAACCGGCAAAGCCCGCCACGCCTCCATCAATATCGCCCGCGAGAACGCCATCTACCAATTGTTACCTGCTTTGAACTTTTGGCAGGATCTTCAGCAACGTATCACGCGGGATTCTTCCTGGGGCATCCGTTCGATCTGCGTTTCCACCATTCATGGAGGTAGTAAAACCAATATCTCCCCTGCCTCATGCCACGCTCAGGTCGATATCCGCACCGCTCCCGACGCTAACATTGATCTGGTTGAAAAAAAGATCGTCCGGGAGCTTAAAAAAGTGGCCCCTTCCGTCAGAATCAAAATCGAAGGCCGTTCCCTCCCCCTGAACACCCCCCCGCAACATCCTCTCATCCAGCGTGTGTTGCCAGCCACCAAAGGGCTTGCCCAGGCGCCTTGGTTCTGTGATGCCGGCATTTTTTCCGAAGAGGGCATACCCTCGATCTCTTTCGGCCCTGGCTCCATCAAGCAGGCCCATACCAAAGACGAATGGATACGCCTGGAGGATTTGGAGGAAGGTAAAAAGCGTTTTATCAAAATCCTTGAACTTCTGGAAGATACCTAATGTTTCCACCCTCGACCTTGGCCGTCTGGCGAATCTGGGATAAAGCCCCTCCGGAATGGTATCTCATTTATGTTATCTGCGCGTTTTTGGGAGTCTTGGTTGTTTACGTTCTCTGGAAAATCTGGGGCGGTGCTGATGACTCCGACGACGACAAGGACTGATAGCAGCAAAGAAAGTTTATCCGTGCCATCCATCCAATCCGTGGTTCACTTTCCCATGCTCCTTGCGTTTCATAAACCCTACGGCGTTATCAGCCAGTTTACTCCAGACGGTTCAAGCAGCCAGACCTTGCAATCTTTTAATTTCCCAAAAAACGTCTATTCCCTTGGACGCTTGGATGCAGACTCCGAAGGGCTACTCCTGCTGAGCGATGAATCTGGCCTGAACACGCGGCTATTGGATCCGGAAAACAGGCATAAACGAAGCTACTGGGTTCAGGTGGAAGGCTCGCCGACCGAAGAATCCCTGCAAAAGCTCCGCCAAGGTCCGGCCATTCAAGGTCACCGCTGTCTTCCCTGCCAAGCCCGCATTCTGGAACCGCAACCCAGCCTTCCCCCGAGAAACCCGCCGATCCGCGAACGCAAAACGATTCCGACCTGCTGGTTGGAACTGGAACTGATCGAGGGCAAAAATCGCCAGGTTCGAAGGATGACAGCCTCTGTGGGGCACCCCACCCTGCGGCTACTGCGTGTCAAAATCGGAGATTTTCAATTGGGAGTCCTGGCACCCGGCGAATGGCGTGAATTGGATGTGTCCGAACGTGGGCTCGTGATGGCCTGATGCTTAGGAGGAAGGCTGATGGCTCTTGAACGCGCGGATAAGAGCCGAATAAAGCTCTTCAGGTGGCAGCATTTTACTAACAAATCCATTGGCACCCAAAGCCAGCGCCCGCTTCATCTCTTCGTCCCGGTAACCCAGGCCTGTAAAAATTATGATCGGGGCATCCGGCAATAATTTTCTGATGGCCGGTATCAGATCGATACCGTTTTTATCCTTCAACCGGATATCCAAAACCACGGCGTCGCAGTTGTTCTCGCGGATGATTTTTTCGAGACCTTCTGAATCCTGGAGGGAATGCACGCAGTGCCCGGCCCGGCTGAGAAATTCATTTAGAAATCTGCTGACCATCGGTTCGTCATCGATGACCAAAATTTCATGATGTTCCGGTTTGCCAGATGACATGTAACGAGACAACATCATTGAAGCCTGCGCGTCAAACCCAGAAACATCATGAAAGAAGCCTTACTCACCAATCCGGTCTTCGCCATGGCCTGCCGCCAATACGATGAAGTGGCGGATCTGATCAAGATCCCCGAAGCGGAACGAGAGCGCACCAAGTGGCCCAAACGCATGATCACCGTGAGCTTTCCGGTTCGGATGGATGACGGAAGAACCGAGGTTTTCTGGGGATATCGAGTGCAGCACCATCTCTCCAGCGGGCCGACCAAAGGGGGGCTCCGTTTCCATCCAGAGGTGGAACTGGGTGAAGTCGCCGCCCTTGCCATGTGGATGAGTTGGAAATGCGCTTTGGCGGGCCTTCCCTACGGGGGAGGCAAGGGCGGCGTCAATTGCGATCCCGGAAAACTGAGCCTCAACGAAAAGGAAAGATTAACACGACGCTACACACAGGAAATGCTTCCCTTTATCAGCCCGGAAACCGATGTCATGGCCCCTGATATGGGGACGGATGAACAAACGATGGCCTGGATGATGGACACCTATTCCATGAACATTGGACACTCCGTCCAAGGCATCGTCACCGGAAAACCCATTTGCGTGGGTGGTTCCCTGGGTCGCCGTGAAGCCACCGGACGGGGGGTGGCCTGGCTGGCCTTCCGGGCCATGGAGGAATTGAACATCAAGGCCTCCGGCGCCACTGCCATCGTGCAGGGTTATGGAAATGTCGGGAGTGTCGCGGCTCTGGCCTTGGCCGAACAGGGCATCCTCATCATTGGCATCAGCGATGCCTACGGAGCCCTTTACAATCCGAAAGGTATCGACCTGCTGCAATTGTACAAGTATGTCACCGGGAAGAAGTCAGTCGTCGGCTTTCCCGGCGCGGAGCCGTTTGATCCGGATCTTCTCCTGGAGCAAGCTTGTGATGTTTTGATTCCCGCCGCGGTTGCCCGTGTGATTCATGGGAGAAATGCCGGAAAGTTGCGCTGCCGTATTCTGGCCGAAGGCGCGAATGGGCCCACCACACCGGAAGCCGATCTGATTCTCAACCAGCGTGGTGACATTTATGTCATTCCTGACATCTTATGCAATTCCGGCGGCGTCATTGTTTCTTATTTTGAATGGGTTCAGGGTCTGCAACGCTTTTTCTGGAAAGAAGCCGAAGTTTTTGAAAAACTCTATGGCATGCTTGGCAACGCCCATCGGCAGATCCGAAAGAAAACCATAGAATTGAAAGTCAGCAACCGCCAGGCTGCTCTGGCCATCGGCATCAGCAACGTGGTGGAAGCCAAACGTGTCCGCGGATTGTTCCCATGAGTGAAACCGAAGCCGATAATCAAGATTCCACCTCCCTGCCCCCTGAAACCCGGGCAGCCAACCGAAGTGCCAACATCGGCTGCCTGTTGATCGTTATTGCTCTCTGCGTGATTTTGTTTTCGTTCGGGCTTGGTGGCTATAGTACCTTCCGGCTGAATCAGTATCGCGAAGATCTGATTCTGCAGAATCTTGAAACAACCCTGATACCCAAAGTTGAATTCACCAATCTCCCCGCCCCACGGGCCATGGAAGAATTGAAGAAACTCGCCGCTCAGGCAAACCCCTGGTTCAAAGGAGTTCAATTCAAGTGTTATAACGAAATCGACTTGAAAGACCCCAGGGCCCAGGACTCCCTGAGTTTTCAAAACCCTCTCTCTGTAAAGCTGGTGAACATTCCAGCCCTGGAGGTTTTGACTTTTTTCAAAACAAACACCGGAGGAACGGTGGAAATCATCGACGGCTCCGTAAACCTCCTGCCCAAAAATGAAACCCTCGAACCCAGAAAGCTGCTCAGTTTGAAACAGGTCTCTCCTGTTTTTTGGAAATCGAGTCCTTTGGTCAAAACTGAATCACCGTCCGAATTCTGGGACGTAAAGCCTCTCCTCATCTCTGAAGGCCTGCCCTTTCTGCCCCGAACCTACGCGTGGTATTACCCCGTTCAAAAACGCCTGGAAATCAGTAACCTGAAAGCCAACAACGAAAAAATTTCAACCTGGCTTCAGGAAAAGCAGCTCGTTCCCAAGCCCTGATTTGGCATCCTTTTCTATACATCAGAAATCTGGAATCGACTACAGTTTACCTTTGGTGCTGGGCAATCCCTTGACCCGGGAATCCTTTTGGCAGGCGACATCGAGAGCTTTGGCCAGGCCTTTGAAGATGGATTCGGCGATGTGATGGGCATCGCGGCCATAAAGCAGTTCGATATGCAGATTCATCAGGGAATTGACGGCCAATGAGCGCATGAATTCCTCCACCAGCTGAAGGGGGAAATCACCGGCTTTGCGGCGAAGCCCCCTGACCCGGTATTCCAGATAGGCGCGACCGCTGAGATCCACCACGACACGGCACAGGGTTTCGTCCATGGGCAGATAAGCATGGCCGTAGCGTTTGATTCCGCGCTTGTCCCCAACGGCTTCTTTCAAGGCCTGTCCCAGCACGATACCCACATCTTCCACCGTGTGATGATAATCGACTTCAATATCCCCCTTGGCCACGATTTCCAAATCCATCAGGGAGTGCTTGGAAAAGAGGGTCAACATGTGGTCGAAAAACGGAATGCCTGTGGCAATTTTCGATTTGCCGCTCCCATCGATGTTGAGTTTGAGGAAGATTTTGGTTTCCGCAGTGTCGCGCCTGATCTCACTGGTTCTCATTTTTTCTTTGTTCGGATCTCGACAGAATTTTTGTGGGCACTCATACCTTCAACTTCGGCCAGGGTTGTCACCGTGGCCGAGACGCGTTTGAGACTGCCTTTATCGTATCGGACAATACTGGTGCGGCGCAGGAACTGGTCAATGGTCAATCCGCTGGAATAGCGCCCGGCACCGTTGGTGGGCAGTTCATGGCTCGGACCGGCCGCATAATCACCGGCGGCAACGGGAGAAAAATCCCCCACGAAGATGGCTCCGCAGTTACGGATACTTGGGGCCAGTTTCGCGGCGCCCACACAGCAAAGCGAGAGATGTTCAGGGGCGATTTTCTGCACCAGATCGACACCCTGTTTCAGATTTTTGACATGGATCAGGTAGCAACTGAGGTTCAGGGTTTCCCGGAGCTGTTGTTGACGGTTCAGTGTCTGCACCTGTTGTTCGATTTCAGCGGATACTTTTTCCATGAAAACTTTGTCAGGGCTGAGCAGGAAAATCCGGCTGCCATGACCATGTTCGGCCTGGGCCAGCAGATCCGCTGCCACAAAGGCGGGCACGGCACTCTTGTCGGCCAGGACGGCAATTTCACTGGGCCCGGGCAGAAGATCTATCCCCACCCTTCCATAAACCTGGCGTTTGGCTTCCACAACGTAACTGTTGCCGGGGCCATAGATTTTATTAACCGGCCTGATGCTGGAAGTTCCAAAAGCCAGGGCCGCGACGGCCTGGGCACCACCGCACTGATAAATTTCCGTGGCACCGGCAAACTTGATGGCGTAATGCAGGACGGGATGGACAGGTGGCGGTGTCGCAACGACGATTTCTTTGACTCCGGCAATTTTAGCCAGAGTAATGGTCATCATGGCACTGGAAATCAAAGGGGCCGTCCCTCCCGGAACATAGATACCCACACGATCCAGAGCCTGGTAGTTTTCCCCAAATTCGGCACCCTCCACATTTTTCCCCCTCCAGGATTTGGGAATCTGTTTTTTGTAGAAACGAACGATATTTTTCTGCGACGCCAAAAGGGCCTTTTTAATATTGGCCGAAGGAGTCGCTGGCTTGGCCTTCAGGCTAAGTGAGCTACGATCAATCGGCACAGTGCTGTAACGGTTGGTGATTTCCACCAGGGCCAGATCACCGCGCTGTTTGATATCCGCCACAATTTGTCGGACAGTCTGCACTACCTCAGGTGCGGGTGTGACATATTCATGAATGGCCGCAACCCTGTTTTCGAAGTCATGTTCCAGATACGAGATCCATTTCACGGCAATGTCTTTCTTTTAGGCCTATAAGCTGTGCTGGATCTCCAAAATGGCTATCCATGCATTCACGGCAATCTTTTGGCTATAGCTCTTTTTATCGCCGAGGAAAGCAAGATTGCAAAAAGCCTTCATGAAAAGCTTTTCCCAGGAAAAAAAGGCTCTGAGGCTTCTAATTCACAAACAACAGGGAATCAACCGTTTAGAATCATCCAACCATTGCTTTTATTCCCACTCAATGGTCGCAGGCGGCTTTGAACTGATATCCAGCACCATACGGTTGACGCCTTTGACTTCATTGATGACCCTTGTGGAAATTTTGGCCAAAAGCTCGTGAGGCAATCTTGACCAGTCTGCCGTCATCGCGTCCTGGCTGTCCACCACACGCATTGCTATGGTGAAGTCATAAGTTCGCTCATCCCCCATCACTCCGACGCTGCGCACCGGCAGAAGAACGGCAAAGGACTGCCAGACTTTGTAGTACCAGCCGGATTTTTTCATTTCTTCCACCACAATAGCGTCGGCATCCCGCAAAATGCGCAACTTATCCGCAGTGATGGGGCCGAGGCAACGAACGGCCAGGCCCGGACCGGGGAAAGGTTGACGCCAGACCATCTCCTTGGGCAATCCGAGAACCTCGCCAACATGACGGACTTCATCCTTGAAAAGCTCTTTGAGGGGCTCAAGGAGCTTGAACTTCATGCGCTTGGGCAGGCCGCCGACATTGTGATGGGATTTGATCAGGGCGGCAGGAT
This sequence comes from Methylacidiphilales bacterium, assembly GCA_038250235.1. GTDB lineage: Bacteria > Verrucomicrobiota > Verrucomicrobiia > Methylacidiphilales > JAAUTS01 > JAAUTS01. The sequence goes on from JBBSCO010000044.1 coordinate 12,617, forward strand.
TGCCGTCAATGGCAACGCTCTCGATGATATCCGGATACAGGGTTCCCTGGGCCAGAAACTTGGCCTCGCCTACCGACGTGGTGGCTTCTTCAAATACGCGGATGAATTCGGTTCCGATGATTTTACGTTTTTTCTCAGGATCGGTGACCTTGTGAAGTTTCTTCAGAAAGCGCGAAGACGCATCGACCACTTTGAGTTGCAGTCCGAGACCACGTCCAAAAATGGCCTTCACGCTGTCCACTTCATTCGAGCGCATCAGGCCATTGTCGACTAGAATACACACGAGCTGTTTGCCGATGGCGCGATGGATCAGGGCGGCCGCGACGCTGGAATCCACCCCTCCGCTCAAGCCCAGAATGACGCGATCCTGGCCGACTTCCCTGCGTATTTGTTCCACAGTTCGGTCAATGAAGGATTCTGTTGTCCATGAAGCTTTGCATCCGCAGATCTTGCTGACAAAGTTTGTCAGCATGTCCTTGCCCCTGGGCGTGTGGGCCACTTCGGGATGGAACTGCATGCCGTAGATGTTTCCTTTTTCAATGACGGCGTAGGGAGAATTTTCCGTCGTGGCCACGGTCTTGAAACCCTTGGGAAGAGCGATGAGTTTGTCGCCGTGACTATTCCAAATCTCAAGCTTTTTGGGCATTTTTTTGAAGAGGGCACAATCCGTTATCACCGTCAATTCGCCACGTCCATATTCGCGCCGCTCACTTCTCTGCACCTTGCCGCCCAAGTGCTTCCCAATCAGCTGCATACCATAACAGATACCCAGAAGGGGGATGCCCAGGGTGAAGATTTTGGGGTCCACCTGCGGAGCTTTCGGGGCATACACACTGGCAGGACCTCCGGATAGAATGATGCCCCTGGGGTTGAGGGCCAGAACCTCTTTCACGGTGATGCTGTGCGGATGGATCTCGGAAAAAACGTTGAGTTCCCGGATACGGCGGGCAATGACCTGGGTGTATTGGGAACCAAAATCCAAAATAAGAATACGATCTGATTTTTCCATAAAAAAGTTGTGTTTGAACCTCCGGGAGGTCAGGAGTCCATCATTTTCAACCTGCTGATTTCATTGCGGGCTCCGCAATGACCGCATCGCACCGCGATAAGGGCATGATCCGCCCGCACAGGTTTTCCACAGGAGCCGCAAACATAGCGGCGTCCGGAACCTGAACGTTGGCGTAGCTGTTTCCATAGGAAAAGTATCCATGCGGCAAAAATGATCGCAAGGAAAAGAAAAACATACAGGGAGAAAACGGATACAAAATTGAGAGTCATGTCGTATTATTCCAGGGGATCAGGGTCACGGAGGGGAAGCCGGACGTGGCTTGCTTTGGTAATCCCAATAAACCACGACTTTGCCCCAATCCATTTCCTGTCCGCTGCTTTGAACTTTGCGGGGCTTGAATTTCCACTGCCTCATGGTCTCGACCGCCATTTGGTCCACAGAGGGATCGGTCGACGTTTCTTCGACCATGACGGCGTCCACCATTCCTGCAGCGTTGATCCCGATCTTCAAAATCGTCACCCGCAGCACATCGGAAACCGGAGGTCGGGGAAACTCCTTACGGGACAAAGGCTCCCTGCCCGCCACCGCCCCCTGAAACTGGAATTCTGTACCGCCCAGAGGAGGCGGTATTTCCACCACCACTTTGGATGGTGTCGAGGATAATGTCGCAAAATCTTTGGAACTGCGATCAGCCAGCGGTTTTCTGTCATCCCTGAGCTTTCCTACATCGATTTCAGCACTCAACGGGGAAAGCCCCGCGTAGCGGTCGGGCAGCACGGGGGGATCGGATGGAGGCAGGATCTGTGGCAGGGGCGATCTGGGCAGTGCAATGGCACTGGGATCCCTCCAGTCGAGCCAGATCAGGTTCGGAGCCGTCGGCGACAACAGCGTCACCTGGGCAGGCCTCCTGGGCAGACCTTGTGAAACGGGGACGGTCACTTTGAAAATGAAAAAAAAAGCCGTGTGTGCACAAAGGGAACAAAAAATAAACAACCCCAGCCAACGCCTTTCCGGCGGAACAAGGTCGTCCCATAATTCATGTAAGGTCATGGCTTTTCCGGCATCCTGGGCTGGGTGGCGATGAGGACAGAAACTCCCGCCTCCAAAGCAATGTTCATCACTTCAGTGACAAAGCCATGGGACACCTCCTGATCCGCCCTGAGAATAACCGTGACCTCGGATTCCTGTTTGGCAATAGCCTTCAGGTCCCTTCCCAGCCCTTCCAAAGTGGTTACCTGATCATTAAGAAACATCAGGGGTGGCTGCTGTCCGGTAATATTGACAATATAACGGGAATCACTCACTCCCGTGCTGCCCAAGCCCTTGGGCGGATTCACTTCGATTCCGGGCTGTAGCACAAAGCTGGAACTCAGCATGAAAAAAATGAGCAACAACAACACCACATCGATCAGCGAAGTGACATCAATCGGTCCGCTCAGGGGTTTGATATATCGGCGCAGTTTCATCCTGCATTCCTCACGTGGACTTTTTGGACCAAAAGCCGCCACTGGCCGGTGTGCCGGATTTTTCAGGCGTATCTGTTTCCCCAAGTGGTGGAACGGACCCCGGTAACGAATCAGGCAGAGTTATTATTACAGTCTCTTTTTTGGATCCGGTCAGCGCCGGAGGAGGTCCCGGCTTTTTAGCGAAGGCTTCCACTACGGGTTCATCTTTTTTAACAGCAGAGTGGGCCGTGACCGCAGCCACGGATTCTTTTTCCGTCGGGCTAATCCCGGATGGCAACCGGGCAGGGAGTTCGTGTTCAGAAGATTCGGAAAGAATCTGAATGATTTCAATCCCGCAACGCTCCATATCAGTGACAATCTGATTGAGTCTTGAAGCCAGATAATTATAGGCCACATACGCGGGGATTGCCACAACCAGCCCGAAGGCTGTCGTTACCAGGGCCTCCCATATGCCTGCCGCCAGATCATTGATTGGACTGGCTCCCATGGCCTTGTTAAGTTCCTGGAAAGCCTTGATCATCCCGATGACCGTCCCAAGCAAGCCGAGGAGAGGTGAGATATAGCCAACGGTGGACAAGAGGGGGATGTTTGACTCAAGGCGGGGCATCTGTAGCTGGGCGACCTCCTGAACTATCTCCCGCAACTCATGCTTGGGAAGCCTGCGTTTGATGATGGCCGCCTGGACGACCCGGACCGCCGGTCCATAGGATTCATCGCAGCGCTCCAGAGCTTCCTGATAACGTCCCAAACGCAGAAGATTGGCTATGCCTTTGAGAAAGCGGTCGACATTAACAGAACTACGATGAAACAGGATCAACCGCTCCACAAAAACCGCCACAGCCAGAACGCTGGCCAGAAGCAGTACCCACATAATGGGACCGCCAAGTTGCATTATTTCAAAAGGGCTAGAAGACATGGCTGCAATCCGGATCAATACATCATCTAAACAGGCGGGAAACCGTCAGGGAGTCAGGCACATTTACCAGACAAAGGATTTCTTTTGGGCGATGATTTTACCGTTGCGCACCACGGAGATACGCCAGGAAATAACATCGCCGTCCGTCGTGTAAGAATCCCCCGTGACCGAAAAAGTTCCCTTCATCGAACCTTTGGCCTGCTGGTAGGGAATCTCAACCGTATTGACCTTGTCACGGGTATTTTTTTGGCGGTAATCAAAGCGGAGTGTCAGGGGTTCTGCCGGTCCGTCGGTGGCCCAGTTCACAATATAGTAATGGCCTTTCCTGCTTGCGATTTGGGCCTGGGTCACGGCTCCATGGTCAAAATACTTGAATTCATATTCAAGAGCTTTGTCTCCACCTGTGGGTGTCTTGGACTTGTCATTGAGAAAATCATAGATTTTTTTCAGTTTGACCTTGCCATCCAACTCCGTGGGCAGATCCCAGGCTTCCAGAGGGCGGGGCTTTGTGCCTTTGACATCAAGGGGTGGAATCAGGGGGGTTGTCTTGGATTTTGAATCAGGCACCACATCCGATTCCGTTTTCTTGGCTTTGAGTTCCTTACCCTCTTCCTGGTTTTTTTTCTGGCTCTGGGCTACACATGGGTTCGGCAATAAAAGGCCCAGAACCAAGGCAATGACGAGTACAAATAGGAAACGCATCATTCTATCTAGCGGTTCAGGCCGAAGTCTGTCAAACGCAATGGTTTGAGCTTTCAACTTCCGAAGATGCCCCTCTCCTGTCTCCGGCACCTTGCACCAGGTAAGTGATTTCACCCCTGACTTTTTGGGCCCTGAAATGGGCTAAGAGCTCTTCAGGCCTCCCGGTTTTTACTTCTTCGAACTTCTTGGTCAACTCCCGTGCGACGCAGACATCGCGCCCAGGCAGCACGGCCAGGCTGTCCTCCAGGGTTTTCAGCAATCGGTGGGGCGATTCAAAATAAACACTGGTGCAATCCCTCTCCATGGCTGCTTTCAGCTCTTTCTGTCTGGCCCCGCCTTTAACGGGCAGAAATCCTCCAAAATAAAAGGGCGTGATTTTCAGGCCCGAAGCCACCAGACCGTGCAGCACCGCTGAAGGTCCCGGCACCACCTCAACATCCACTCCTGCCGCCACACACTCACGGATCAGCCTTTCCCCGGGATCTGAGACCCCGGGCATTCCGGCATCACTGACCAAGGCAATCTGCTCCCCCTGAGCAAAACGTTGCAGAAACTCTTCAATCCGTGTGGCCTCATTGAACTTATGGTAACTGACCTGCTTTTTTTTGATTTCGAAATGATGCAGCAGGAGCCCTGTATGCCGTGTATCCTCCGCCGCAATCAAATCCACTTCCTTCAAAACACGCAATGCACGCAGAGTCAGATCTTCCAAATTACCGATCGGTGTTCCCACGATATAAAGTTTTCCAGCCATAAATGTTGCTCCATCCACCTTCGCATTACGCCTTCAAAAAATCAAAGGCAATGCCTACTTTTCTCCCGGCTTCTTACGCATTGCATACGGAAGGATTCTCTGCCAAGACTTCCCGATGCGGAAGACCAAAATTATTGCAACTCTGGGTCCTGCCACGGAAACACCAGAAACGCTGGCCCAATTGATCCGCACAGGCGTGAACATCTTCCGCCTCAACATGTCCCACGCCAGTCATGAATGGGTCAGAACCATCGTGCCCCGCATCCGGCAACTGGCGGATGAACAAAACACCTCGGTCGGTGTTCTCATGGATACTCAGGGACCAGCCATCCGCACCGGTGACCTGCCCACCAAACTTCAACTCAAGGTCGGAGAAACCTTCACTTTCACCGTCAGGGGCCACAAATCAGAGGAGATCCATTCCGTCGACACCAATTACGACGATCTCGTAAAGGACATCGAGGTCGGGGATGTCGTCATGGTGGACAACGGTGTCATCCAAATGGTGGTGCGCGACAAAAACGACTTCCATCTCCGCTGTGAAGTCCTCACCGCCGGACAACTGGGCAGCCGCCGCCACATCAATCTCCCCGGCATCAAAGTCAACCTCCCTTCGATAACGGAAAAGGATCTGGCCGACATCAAGGTGGGCATCGAAATTAAAGTTGATTTCATCGCCCTCTCCTTTGTCCGTGAAGCCAACGATATCAGTATGCTCAGACAGGTGCTTGAAGCTGAAAACGCCGGACACATCAAAATCGTGGCCAAAATTGAAGATCAGTCCGCTGTCCACAATGTCGTTGAAATCATGTCCGCTGCGGACGCCATCATGGTGGCCCGGGGTGATCTGGGGATCGAGTGGCCTTATGAGGAACTGCCCATCATCCAGCGTCGCATCATAAAAAAATGCATCCAATCCCGTAAGCCGGTCATCGTGGCTACCCACATGCTGGAAAGCATGATTGAAAGTCCCATGCCCACCCGGGCCGAGATTACGGATGTGGCCAATGCCGTCTTCGAAGGCACCGACGCCATCATGCTTTCTGGAGAAACCACGGTCGGGCGCTACCCCATACGTTGTGTCGAAGTTCTCGATAAAGTCGCCCAACGCATCGAACGAAGCGGTTCCATCGGTTTTCACCACAGCATCTCCCTCACCCAAGACCGGGACAAAGTGGCCTCTTCCGCAGTTCACATGGCCAACCAGATCAAAGCGGATGGCCTCTGTGTGTTTACCCATACCGGCAACAGCGCCAGGATTTGTGCGGCCCTCCGACCCGAAAGCACCCCCATCTTCGCCTTCACTCCGGACGAGTCCCTCTGCCGTCAACTCTCCCTCAACCATGCCGTACGCTCCTTGGTTCTCTCCTTGAATAACAATCCCCAAGACACCATTGCTGCAGCCGAAGAACTCCTTTTGAAACGTCAATGGGTTAGCGAAGGATGCCGCCTGGTAATTCTGAGCGATCTCAGGGTGAAAGACAAAACGATTTGGTCCGTCCAAATGCGGGTCGTCGGAAATTCCTGAAATCACAGCCCCATCGTTGACGGCCAAACGCCAAATTAACTTGCGAAAATAGCTCCTCTTCGGGAAATTGACTCATGCCACTTCTCGACAAACCCCTTCACGAATTAGTCGACTATCAAGGTCGTAATCCGCGTCCGGACGATTTCGATACTTTCTGGGACACTGCCCTGCAGGAACTTGACGCAACAGACCCCCAGGTCGTCCTCAAGCCCTATACCCAATTAAACACGTCGGCCTCGGATTGTTTCGATCTCTATTTCAACGGTGTCGGTGGAGCGCGTTTACACGCCAAGTATTTCCGGCCCAAAAAATCCCTGCGTCCACATCCGGCAGTACTCATGTTTCACGGCTATACCGGGCACAGCGGAGAGTGGGTGGACAAACTGGCCTACGTGGCCGAGGGTTTCTGCGTTGCGGCCCTCGATTGCCGGGGCCAGGGAGGACTGAGCGAAGATACCGGCGGAGTCAAAGGAACGACCCACCATGGACACATCATCCGTGGATTGGATGACTCCCCGGAAAAACTTCTCTTCCGCCAGATCTTTCTGGACACTGCCCAGTTGGCCCGGATCGTCATGAATTTTCCCGAAGTGGATGCTTCGCGCGTGGGTGCCCTCGGAGGCTCCCAGGGAGGAGCTCTCACCCTTGCCTGTGCTTCACTGGAACCCCGTATTCAGTTGGCCTCCCCGGTCTTCCCCTTCCTCTGCGATTACCAGCGGGTCTGGGAAATGGATCAGGCCAAAAATGCCTACCAGGAACTAACCACCTACTTTCGTTACTTTGATCCACAACACGAAAGAGAGAAGGATATCTTCCTGCGGCTGGGCTATATCGATCTGCAATTCCTGGTTCCACGGATACGCGGTGAAGTTCTCATGTTCACAGGCTTGATGGATGCCATCTGCCCCCCGTCCAGCCAGTTTGCCGCCTACAATAAGATCACTTCAAAAAAGGAAGTGAAAATTTATCCGGACTTCGGCCATGAAGGACTGCCTGGCCAGCCGGATATGACCTTCAACTTCATGATGCAGATGCGTTGACTTCCAATTTGAAGAACGACTCGGCATTCCGGTAGCTGATGTCCGCAACCAGGTTGCTGAGAAGTTCCCAATCAGCCGGCAGTTCCCCCTGCTCCACGTCACGGCCGATCAGATTACACAGGATACGGCGGAAATATTCGTGACGGGTATAGGAAAGGAAGCTGCGCGAGTCCGTCAACATCCCAACAAAACGGCTGAGCAACCCAAGGTTGGAAAGGGCATTGATCTGCCATTCCATTGCTTCTTTCTGATCCAGGAACCACCATCCGCTACCCCATTGGATTTTGCCGGCCTTGCTTCCGTCCTGAAAATTCCCAATCATGGTGCCGAAGACATAGTTGTCGGCTGGATTCAGGTTATAGATCACGGTCTTGGGAAGTTCTCCGGTGGAATCAAGCATGTTCAGATAGGCTGACAAGGCGGATGCCTGGGGAAAATCCCCGATGGAATCACATCCGATGTCCGGACCTATGCTTCTGAAAAGTCGGCTGTTATTGTTCCGGAGTGCCCCCAGATGCAGTTGTTTGGTCCAGCCCCGGTCGGCATCCCAGCGTCCGGAAAGAACCATAATATAAGTCGCAAATTTGCGCTGCTCCAAAGTAGTCACCACCTCACCGGACAGGGCCTTCTTGTAAACCGTGGCAGCTTCATCTTCCGTAACGTCCTCGGCATAGCAGGACTCAAGACCGTGATCAGAGAGCCGTCCTCCGAGGGAGTGAAAAAAGTCGTGGCGACTTTTCAAAGCTTGAACAAAGGATTTCAGATCCCCGCATAACATTCCGGAAACCTGCTCCAGTTTGGTCACCCAGACTTTGAAGACCCCGGGCTTGTCCACAGACAGGGCCTTGTCCGGTCGGAAAGTCGGATATACACGAGTGTAGAGATTTTGTGATGCAATGGAACGGTGATGCTCCAGCGAATCCGTAGGATCATCTGTCGTACAGACGACTTTGACCTTGAAACGCCTCAGAAGTGACTGGGTGCTGAATTCCGGTGATTTCAGTTTTTCGTTGGCTTCATCCCAGATTTCACGCGCTGTTTCGGGACATAAAAGTTTGTGAATACCGAAGTAGCGGGCCAATTCCAAGTGGGTCCAGTGATAAAGCGGATTTCTCAGGGTTTGGGGAACCGTTTGGGCAAAAGCTTCAAACTTCTCCCAGTCTGTGGCATCTCCCGTGCAAAAACGCTCAGGAATCCCATTCGAACGCATGGCCCGCCATTTGTAATGATCCCCAGCCAACCAGATCTCGTAAAGATTTCGGAAGGACTTATTGTCTGCCATCTGATCAGAGGGCAAGTGACAGTGATAATCAAAAATCGGCAAAGATTCCGCCACTTCATGATAGAGCCGCCGGGCCCAGTCGTTTTTTAACAAAAAGTCGTTGGTAATGAATGCGGAGGACATCTGGAGATCTTGCTTCAACGTCCGATAAATTCAATCACTGTTCCGATTGAAAGCACTGCCTTGGGGATTTTCCCCCGATAGAGAGAGGCTTGGCTTCATCTTATACCTGGCACCTTCCACGACAAGATGCGGGTATTGCCAGGTAAGGGCTGTGGCTGTGGCCGTGTCCTGGTTGGCAAGCCGGACGGGATATCTGGAAGAAGACGGATAAAAGGGAGGGTTGGCCGAAAGGGCGGGAGCGCAGGTCAAAGCAGGCAAGCTCAATCCAAGCAAAAGTCCAAAAACCACGGCAGAGAAAAAGATCAAAACAATCCAGGCCACCGGCAAATCCCTGCTGCTGCATTGCCGGGAAAAAGCCTGGTGAATAAAGGCGAACGCTTTCACCAAAAGCGTCAAGCCCAACCGAAGATACCGCCCCGGAACATCCATACTTAACCCTTTCTGTTTTGCCCGAGACAATTAGTATCAAAAGATGGCCGGAAAAAAACAAACAAATCCTGTTCCTGGACCCGCCCCGGCATTCTCTTGGGGCGACAGTGACACCCGTTTTTTTTACGATCTCAATCCGGACCGGATCCTTGAGGCTGTGGACAATCTTGGTTACCGCTGCACAGGTCGCTGCCTTCCCCTGAACAGCATGGAAAACCGCGTTTATGAAATAGAAGTGGACGATCCCGGTAACAACGAAACCGGTGTGACCTACCTCATTGCCAAATTCTACCGACCCGGACGCTGGACCGGAGAACAGATTTTGGATGAACACCAGTTTATCCGGGATCTGCAGGAACAAGACATCCCTGCCATTGCCCCTCTGGCAGGTCCTGACGGCCAGACGCTTTATCGGATGGAGGATTGTGGTATTTTCTATGCCTTGTCCCCGCGTCAGGGCGGACGCAATCCCGATGAACTTCAGGATGAGCAGTTGAAAAGGCTGGGGCATCTGCTGGCCCGCGTTCACAACGTGGGCCAACAAAAGAACGCCACCCATCGTATTCGCCTGGATCTGGAAACTTATGGATTGGCCAGTCTTGAGTATCTTCTGGAAAGCGAATCCATTCCGGAAGATTTGGAAGAAAGGTATGCCGATGTGGTGGAAGACATCTGCGAACTAAGCTTTCCTCTGTTTGAACAAGCCAGCTACCAACGTATCCACGGGGATTGCCATCTGGGCAATCTTCTCTGGCGGATCGATCAGATCTATCTGGTTGATTTTGATGATATGGTTAACGGTCCCTGTATCCAGGATCTCTGGCTCCTCGTTCCGGGACGGGATCCCGAAAGCCTGAGACAGTTCAACCTCCTGCTGTCCGCCTACTCGGAAATGAAAGATTTTGATCAGGCCAGCCTACAGTTGATCGAACCTCTCCGTGCGTTGCGCTATATCCACTTTTCGGCCTGGATCGCCAAACGCTGGTCGGACCCGGCCTTTCCTCAGGCTTTTACTCATTATGGCACCCGCAATTACTGGATGGAACAGATCCAGGATTTGGAAGAGTGCCGGGATTTAATGCTTTAGCCGTAACGATGCAGTTGCTGGCCCACGAAACACACGAAAAAACGCGAAATGGGAGCAGAAGAGTTCAAAAATTACTGGCAATCCAAAGCTTTTTTCAGCGAGCCTCCCCAAAGGAATTCTCACTAACCATTCTCTCTCTATTGCGCGTCTTTTCGAGTGTTCAGCGGGCTGCGTTTTGACGGCCCCCAATTTTGGGATTGTCGTTTTAGGCCTGCTGCCTGCATTCTTTTCATCTTATGACTACAAACCGCCCGTTTGCCTGCATCGGAGTCGGTGCCCCCATCATGGATTCCCTCGCCCGGGTTCCTGAAAGTTTTGTTTCCGCGATAGGAGGAGCCAAAGGAGGGATGGAATATGTTGAGGCCGCCCGCATGGAATCTGTCCTTCAGGAATTGGCCGGCCAGGTCACGGAAGTCCCCGGTGGATCAGCCGCCAATACCACCCAGGCTTTGGCTCGATTGGGTCTGGAAGTCGCTTTTCTCGGCAAGATCGGAAACGACTCCACTTCCAACATTTATCTGGATAATTTCAGGCAATCCGGCGGCAACATCTCCAAGTTCAAAAAAGGCGATCTTCCCAATGCACGCTGCCTCTCCCTGGTGACTCCGGATTCCGAACGCACGATGCGTACGCATTTGGGTGCTGCCGTGACCCTTTCAACATCGGAGATCAGTGTGGCCGACTTTCAGGATTGCCGACATGCCCACTTGGAAGGCTACCTCTTGTTCAATCCGGAACTGGCCCTTCATATTCTGGAGTGTGCCAGCCAGGCCGGCTGTAGCATCAGCCTGGATCTGGCTTCTTTTGAAGTGGTTCATGCCTCCAAAGATATCCTGAAGGATCTCCTCACCCGCTACGTCGACATTGTCTTTTCCAATGAAGACGAAGCCAAAGCTTTTGTGGGCAAAGAGAATGACTACCCCTCCATGGCCCGGGAATTGGGCAACTACTGCGATATCGCTGTGGTTAAAGTCGGCAAGGAAGGTTCCCACATCGTGCAAAACGGGGAACTCATTTCCATCAAGCCTGTTCTGGTGGAAAAGGCTCTGGATACAACCGGAGCCGGGGATGCCTGGGCGGCAGGATTTCTTTACGGATGGCTCACGGGCAAGCCTGTCGAACACAGTGGAAATCTGGGCTCACGTTTGGGGGCTGAAGTCGTTCAGGTTCTCGGACCCAGGATACCAACGAACCGGTGGCAGCCCATCAAGACTGACCATTCAATCTGACCTTGGTCAGGCACAGCCTTGCCTGATGCTGAAACTGAGTTCCTCCCCTGTCACTAATCCATTTTTAACGGCGGTTCCTGCCGCCACCTCCAATACCGATTTAGCTCCCAGGATCAAGGCACTGATGCGCCAGGGTTTGATCGTGTGGGCGATATGTAAAATGCGGTTCTCTTTGTCCAGAAAGATGGCATCTATGGCAAACTTCATGAAGAACATGTGAATGCTGTTGCAGGGCTTGAGAAGAATTCCCTCGCCATCAGCCATGGCCGGCCGGCCAAGCAGCCCCTTCACACGGAATGCCAGGGAATCCCCATAAAGGCAATGGGCACAGACCACAGACCTGGAAGAACTGACCAAATATACCAACATTCAGATTCTTTCCGCTAATCCGTTAACACACCACCCGCTTTACGGGCAATTGAAGCAAAGGCCGCAGCAACTTCTGCCGCAGAAGTAGCAGGGTAATACGCTCCCTTTCTCTGTGTGGGATCAAAAGCGGTGTCATCAGCCTTTTGGTTGGCCAACTGTCTCAGAATGGGTATGTCAATGCTGGCAGAATTCCCCAACCCCACCGTGTAAATGGTGGCGTTATGCTTATGCCGGGCATAAGCGGCCTGGGCTGCCACAGTCCAGCGGGCCTCCTCCCTCACCGCCGCATCTATCAGAATGTTGGCTGCGGTCACACCGGATTGATTGTCCGGATTAAAAGTGTAAACCAGCCACCTGTTTTGCTTGAACGACCAGAGCTGTGACCATCCCACAAAATCCTGGCGGACTTCAACCGTCGGATTATACGAGTTTGCAGGATCAGGCGTCGGGCTCGGGGTTGGCGTGTTGGTAGGGGTTGGTGTCGGCGTGAACGTTGGTGTGGGGGTCGGCGTAATCGTTGGGGTAGGTGTTGCGGCCGGAGCCGAAGTCGGCGTGCGAGTAGGCGTGCGAGTAGGCGTCGGAGTACGTGTCGGAGTTGGCGTCCGCGTAATTGTTGGCGTTGGTGTGATTGTCGGCGTGGGTGTAATCGTCGGCGTGGGTGTAATCGTCGGCGTCGGGGTGATTGTCGGCGTGCGGGTAGGCGTGCGCGTA
>JBBSCO010000045.1:0-24933 GCA_038250235.1 Methylacidiphilales bacterium
GACGCCAGAAAGACTTTTCCGGATTCAAAAAGATCTAAAACACGAAACTTGCGCCCTGGCCCTTGGCTTCCTGCTATCACCTCAGTAGACTAATTGAATCGGCGTGTAATAGCCTGCTGAGAGTTGCTCTATGCTCTAAAGGGACGGAGCTCAATAGCCGATGACTTTAAGCACTGCTTCTTTGCTGGCTTTGATCGGGGTGAGGTTCTGGTTGCACTGGCTGATCGCGGTGTCGGGATCTTTCAGTCCATGACCGGTCATGGTGGCGGTGATGACGGAACCGTGCGGGATGCCGCCTTCCTTGACGGTCTTGATCAGACCAGCCAAGGGCGCAGCGCAGGCGGGCTCGACAAAAATGCCTTCGGACGAAGCAAGTAAACGGTACGCTTCGAGAATTTGTTCATCGGTGACCTTGTCGATTTTACCGCCGGAATCCCTGGCGGCAGCGGTGGCTCCGGCCCAACTGGCCGGATTCCCGATGCGGATGGCGGTGGCGACGGTATGAGGTTTTTCCACAATGTGTCCGTCCACGATCGGAGCGGAACCGGCGGCCTGCCAGCCGACCATTTTGGGAAGGGTCTTCACTTTGCCGCTGGTGTGGTATTCGTTGAAACCCCTCCAATAAGCAGTGATATTGCCCGCATTGCCGACGGGGATAAAATGATAGTCGGGAGCATGTCCGAGCAGGTCGCAGATTTCGAAGGCTGCGGTTTTCTGGCCGTCTATGCGGAAGGGATTGATAGAGTTGACGACTTCAATTTCGTTAAGTTCTCCGAGTTCACGGACCACGTTGAGGGCTTCGTCAAAGTTGCCATCGATGGCGATGATCTTGGCACCGTAAATGAGGGCCTGGGCGAGTTTTCCCATGGCGATCTTGCCGTGTGGGAGGATGACAACGGCCTGCATGCCGGCACGTGCGGCGTAGGCGGCAGCGGCGGCAGAGGTGTTGCCGGTGCTGGCGCAGACGACGATCTTGGAACCTTTTTCGGCGGCCTTGGAAACGGCCATGGTCATGCCTCGGTCCTTGAAGGAGCAGGTTGGGTTCAGGGCCTCGTATTTGAGATAAAGGGAAAAATTGCCACCGATTTTCCTGACTAAATTCGGAACGGGGATGAGCGGGGTGTTCCCTTCCAGAAGGGTGACGACGGGGGTTTTGTCCGATACCGGCAGATAGCTGCGGTAGGCGTTGATGACTCCGGGCCAGCCACTCATGAGAAATCCTCCACGCGAATGACCTGACAGGGTTCCTGCACAACATCGAGACTCATAATTTCATTATACGCTTTCTGGAGCGCGGATTCTTGCCCGTAATCCAGCAGCATGACCAGGGGCACGGTCTCGTCCTCGTGATCCTCCGGCTGAAAGACGGAGGAAATTCCCAGTTCATGTTTCCCGAAAATGGCGGCGACGCGGGCCAGGACACCCGGCTTGTTCAAGACAGTGAGGCGCACGTAGTAACGGGTGACGACATCGGCCATGGGGACGGTCCGGCCGTAGAGTGTGTTTTTTTCAAAACCGCGATAGGCACTGTCTTTGTCCAAAGCCAGTGCGGCTTCGGCAATGTCGCTAAGAACAGCGGAGGCCGTGGCATCGGGACCGGCGCCGCGTCCATAGAAAAGCGTGTTGCCGACCACATCGCCCTGTACGGCAACAGCATTATAGGCCCCGGAAACGGAAGCCAGAACATGACTGCGGGGAATAAGGGTGGGATGCACACGGACTTCGACCGCGCGGCTGGAGTTCGGCCGGATGGTGGCGAGAAGTTTGATGGCGTAGCCGAGTTTTTTGGCGAAGGCCATGTCCTGGTCGGTGACCTTGCGGATGCCTTCGACATACAGTTGATCCATCCTGATCCAGAAGCCATAGGCCAGAGAGGCGAGAATGGCAGCCTTGTGGGCTGCATCAATACCATCGACGTCGAGACTCTCATCGGCTTCGGCATAACCGAGGCGTTTGGCATCAGCCAGGACTTCTTCGTAGCTGCTGCCTTCATCGGCCATGCGGCTGAGGATGTAATTGCAGGTACCGTTGATGATGCCGTGGATGCCCAAGATGTGGTTGGCGCGCAGCCCTTCCCGCAGGGCTTTCAGAATAGGAATCCCCCCGGCGACACTGGCCTCAAAGTAAACAGGAACCTTCCTGGCTTCAGCCAGTTTAAGCAGATCTTCCCCGCATTCGGCCAGAAGGGCTTTGTTGGCGGTGACAAGGGGTTTGCCAGCACGGATTGCAGCTTCGGCGACCTCGCGGGCCAGAGTGGTGCCTCCCATCATTTCCACCACGATCTGGACGTCGGGATGGAATATGACCTCTTTCCAGTCACCAGTAATGAGTGCGGGATCGGCTCCACGGGCTTTGGAGGGGTCGCGAACGGCGATTTTGGCCAGGAAAAGGTCTACGCCACTGCGTTCGAGGAGGAGGTCATGGTTGCGGCCGAGGTGATTGATGACACCTCCTCCAACAATACCACACCCGATCAGGCCGATTCCAACACGTTTCATAAAAGGAATATAAAGCCAGAATTCATCGAGTGCGTCAACCGCTGGGGAATAGAGGACTTTTTAACGGAAAGACGCGAAGCTGCGCGAAACTTGGCTGACTTCCTGTTAACCTGTTTCCAATCCCTTTAGGTAATGTAGGATCAGATCAGGGAGTTCGCGGCTGTAGCCGCCTTCGAGCAGGCTGAAGGACGGTGCTCCGATGTTTTTGATCTGTTTTCCCAGCCACTCGAAATCTTCCGGCAAAAGCGGGGCATCGCTGAGGGGGTCTTTGACGTAGGCATCAAACCCGGCCGAGACAATAACAAGGTCGGCCTTTTCCTTTTTTAGATCTTCCAACGAACGGCTGAGGGCTTCGCGATAGGGACCGCGATCGGGACCGGGTGCGACGGGGTAGTTATGGATATTATCGAAACTTTTCGCTCCGGTGCCGGGGTAGCATGGGTGCTGGTGGACGGAGAAAAAGGCGGTGTTTTCGCGGTGTTGGAGAATGTCTTCGGTGCCATTGCCGTGGTGAACATCGAAATCATAGACAGCCACTTTTTTGAAACCCTGTTTCTGTGCTTCCAGGGCCACGATGGCGGCCTGATTGAGATAACAAAAGCCCATGGCTTTTTCGACACAGGCATGGTGGCCGGGGGGACGCATGAGGGAGAAAGAACTCTGCCCTTTCCTGATCAGTTCCAGACCCTTGAGTGCTGCACCGACCGAGCGGCGGGCATGATCGTCGATCCCTTCGAACCAGGCGGTATCAGCATCGAAGTCTTTACCCTGATCGAGGCGATCCAGATGTTTTTGGGTGTGGGCAGCGAGCAGGATTTTGTCGTCCACGGTCAGGGGATGCTCCCAACGAACCGTCACTTCAATCTGCTTTTGCAGGTAGCGCGTGCTGGAAAGAATGCGCTCAGGACTCTCCGGATGGCCGGGGGACATATAACTGAGGCATTCGGAATCGGTGATGACGATCATTCAAAAAAAGAGTAACGCACAGACGTAAAGGGTTGAAGACGCAAATGTTAAACAGCGAACAGATCTATACTTTGGATTTAATCCATTTCACACTTCCATCCAGAACGAAAATCAGATCCCTTTGCTTTGAAGCAAAAACTTGAACTGGGTGCCCATGATGCCTGGGTGGGTCAGGGTCTGGAACTGGCGGATGGCGCTCCGGGACTCATGATCCTGCGGGTCGCGCAACAGTTTTTCTTCCAGTTGTTGCAAAAAAGCCAGTTGGGCCGCTTCAATCAGGGCATGGTGTTGGTCTTTGAAATAGACGGTTTGCCACGAGGCCTTTTCCCCTTCTTCCATCAAGAGGGAAAAATTAACATGGGCAGTGATGTCTTTTTTCCCGACCTCTGTGAGGGGATTGTCATCGCGGCGATGGGCGGAGTAACAGGACAAAGTTCCCTGGGGACGTCCGGGCGAATAAAGCTCCTGCGCCATGAAGCCGTAATCCATGGTCAGGATAAATCCGGCGGATAGTGTTTCGCCAAGGTCCCTGAACCAATTCCGTGCCTTAAAACAGAGTTCTGCCTGATAACCCTCCAGAGCCGGAATCTGCCAATGGGCTATCTCCTGCAACAAGACAGAATCCGTGACAGGATTCCAGATTTCGACAAAACCTTTTTCTTCCTCCCAGACAATGAAACACTCCTTCCAAACACCTTGTCTGCAAAGGATGCGTTTAACTGGAAAGCTGTCCAACAACTCATTGCTGAGAAAAAAAGCTTTGTTTAACACAGGTTTGACATCGTGCAAACTGCCGTAACACCTCCCTTTCCCCTGATGGGAGGCCAGCCTTTCCTCCTGGCGCAAACGCGAAACGGAGCCAGGCTCAACACACAGGTAGCGGCAACGATCGTAAACCCGAGGATGCCTGACCTGCAAGGAGTCCAGAATATCCAAGGCCAGTTGTCCCCAGTGGGCTCCCTGCTCAATGATTGTCAGGGGTTCTGGACTCAAGTGTCTTTCCCAGAGATCAACGATGGAATCGGCCAAAAGCCGGCCGAAAACCGGACCGGTGGACACGCTGGTGTAGAAATCCCCTTTACGTCCCGGAGCGTTTGAGCTTTGAGAATAATAACCCATTCCTTCGCCATAGAGACAGGCCTGCATGAAGCGGTCGAAAGGTATCGCCCCTTCCACACGTATAAGTTCCTGCAAACAATCCACCAGGGCTGGATTACCAGGACTGGCCAAAGGAGTATCCTTGAGGAGAGGGATCAGGCCCGTTTGTTCCAGTCAAAGACGCCTTTTTTGTAGGCATAGAGATGACCGACTTCCAAAACGATAACAAAAAAAAGCATGGCATAAAGAGGTGCCATACCAGCGGTGGCGATCAGATCCCGGAAAGCGACCGCCCAAGGATACATGAAGATGACTTCAATATCAAAAAGGACGAAAATCATCGCTACCAGATAGAATTTGACCGAGAAACGGGCCTGGGGTCCACCAATGGGATCTTTTCCGCACTCATAAGCGGAGTCCTTGGCTTTGTTATGTCTTCCACGCTTGCCCACGATGAGGGAGGCCACAACCCCACCGATGGCAACGCTCAAAGCCAGCCCCAACTGGAACAAGACAGGTAAATATTCGCGGATCACTGGTAAAACTTGGAAGCTTGAAGGCCGTTTGACAAGAAGGATTTTGCGTGATGCAGAACCGTTTACCAACTCCTTTACAGCCATGCATTTTGGGGCAGCAAACCAAAAAAAGGGGTTTTTCTAAAATAATCTGATAAAGTTATTTGCTATATAGATGTGAGCTCTTATATTGTGGCTGTAATTCAAGCTAACAGGAGCAATTATTAATTATGCCAAAAACAAAGAAAAAAACCAGGAAGTCAATTCCTGGCGTCAGTCGTATCGATCAACCAGAAAAACATAACCACGGCTTTTACGTTCGCCTAACCCGCAACGGCAAAAAGTTCGCCAAATTCTTCTCCGACAAGAAGTTTAAAGGCAAGAACAAAGCCCTCGTCGCTGCCAAGGCACACTACGCCGAATTGGCTGCGAAGAATCCTCCCATGTCGCGCAAAAAGTTCGCTCAGATTGAGCGCCGCTCCAGCAAGACCGGGATCGTGGGCGTGAGCAAAATCATCAAGGAAGTCAAAGGCAAGAGCTACAAGTTCTGGCAGGCCACTTGGAGCCCCAAGGTCGGTGCCGTTCAAAAGCAGGCCTATTCCATCAAAAAATTCGGTGAAGCGAAAGCCAAAGAGCTGGCCATCAAAGCCCGCAACAAAGGCGTTCGCGATATGATTGATTAATTTCATTCATCCACAACCTACCAATTACAAATCAAACCCGGTCCTGCAACACAGGGCCGGGTTTTTTGTGGCCGCCATTTTCCCGCCATGCTGACCCGGCGCAACTTTCTCATCAGCAGCAGCCTGGGGCTTCTGGGCTCCGCTCTATATGCACGCTTTCTGGAACCCGGATGGCTGGATCTGACCCATCATCGTGTTCCTTTTTTCAAAGACCCGGGATCTTCCCTCAAGATTCTGCATTTGTCCGATCTCCACTACTCCGATGTCGTTCCTTTGCCTGTTATCCAAAGCGCAATCCAGCTTGGACTGGAGGAAAAGCCCGACCTCGTTTGTCTGACAGGGGATTACATGACCGCACCGCTGCCAGGTTACGAAGCCTATGTGGAAACCCTGAAAGTCCTTTCCGCCCAATGCCCCGTGTTCGCCTGTCTGGGAAATCATGACTACCAACGGCCCGGCAGAACGTCCGTCCCACCGGAAGTAAAAAACAAGCTGGTGATGCCTGCCCTGCTGAAAGCGTCCGGAATCCAACTGCTCAACAACCAGATGCAGGTTCTCCAACTGGAAGGGCGCAGCCTGCAGGTGGCGGGACTGGGCGACTTCTGGGCTGGAAAATGCCTGCCGGAAAAAGCATTCGCCACTGGAAAAAGCAACCTGCCCACTCTGCTGCTCAGCCACAATCCCGACAGTAAATCCCGCGTGGAAAGCTATCCTTGGAATCTGATGCTTTGCGGGCACAGCCACGGCGGTCAGGTGAAAATCCCCTTTTATGGAGCAATCCATGCCCCAATTGAGGATTTTGGCTACATTGAAGGCCTGAATGCCTGGAAAGACCGCCTGATTTACACCACCCGCGGCGTCGGGAACCTGCACGGCATCCGCTTCAACTGCAGACCGGAAGTCAGTGTCCTCGAACTAATGTCATTTTAGTTAAGCCTTGAATGGTAGCACTAGGATTCTTCGCCAACGCATCAAAAAGGATTTCCGCCGGGTGATAGGCCCGGCGTCCGGTGCCGTCATGGATCTGGTGGCGGCAGGAGGTTCCGGGAGCCGCAATCAAGACGTCTTCTGGCTGGGCACGCACGGCGGGAAATAAAACAAGCTCCCCGATTTTCATGGACACCTCATAATGCTCCTCTTCGTAACCGAAGGAGCCCGCCATGCCGCAACAACCTGAAGGAATCATCCGCACCTCATAATTTGCGGGTAGCTCCAGAGCCCGGACAATGGGAACCATGGATGCGAGTGCTTTTTGAAAACAGTGGCCGTGCAGGCGGATCAAACGCGGTTCCGTGGTGAAAGACTCTTTGCGGATACGTCCGGCATCGACTTCCCGGGCAATGAATTCTTCGAACATAAGGCAGTGCGGTGCCAGGGCTTTGGCCTTAGCCTTCAGGTCCGGAGGCACCAGATCGGGATATTCATCGCGGAATCCAAGGATCGCCGAGGGTTCGATGCCTACAAGCGGTGTTTCCTCCGAAATCAGGGGAAACAGGCGGCGAACATTTTCCGCAGCAATTTCGCGTGCCCGGCGAAGCAATCCTTTGGAAAGCCAGGTGCGCGCACTTTCCAGGTGATCGGGGATGACTACTTCATAACCCAGGTTTTCGAGAAGCAGGATCGCTTTTTTGCCGATGGTGACATCATTGTATTCCGTGAACTCATCGGCAAAGAGATAAATTTTCCGCCTGTAGTTTGGGGTTTTGTTTTTTGAATGATTCCTATACCACTTGGTCAGGGTTGTGTTATGCAGACGGGGAATGCTCCGCTCCGGGTGAAAGCCCACAACCCAATTAAGCACACGCCGGGTGCTTTCATTTCCAAACACCAGATTCCAGGCCCAGGGAGCAAATGACGCCAGCCTGCTCGTGAGGCTGAATCCGGCAATCAAACGGGTGCGAAGGGGAATACCATTGGCATCGTAATAGTGCTGGAGAAACTCGGCCTTCAGTTTGGCTATGTCCACGTTGGAGGGACACTCGGACTTGCATGCTTTGCAGGACAAACAAAGGTCCATGACCTCCTTGATCTCATCATTATTGAAAGGATTCAGGGCATCCCTCGGATGGGTCAACGCTTGGCGCAGGATGTTGGCCCGCGCCCGCGTGGTATGTTCTTCCGCACGCGTGGCCATGTAGCTGGGGCACATGGTTCCCCCGGCCAGAGCCCCCTTGCGGCAATCACCGGAACCGTTGCATTGCTCAGCCGCCCGGAGAACGCCCAATGTGTCCGAAAAATCGAGAAAGGTCGAATACTCCGGCGTCGGATGGCCCGGCCCCTGCCGAAGAAATGTATCCATGGGAGGAGTATCGATGATCTTGCCGGGATTGAAGAGATGGCGTGGGTCGAAGGTGTCCTTGATCCTGCGCATCATGGAATAACATTCCGGTCCTACCATAAGGGGAATAAATTCCCCCCGCAGCCGCCCGTCACCGTGTTCACCGCTCAGGGATCCGTTGTATTTCCTGACCAATCCCGCAATGTCCTGCGCCACCCCGCGGAACATGCGGAGTCCCTCCTTTGTTTTTAAATTGAAAAGCGGCCGGGTGTGCAGCTCTCCGGAACCCGCGTGGGCGTAATACACACATTCAATGTGATACTTGTCGCGCATCAGGGTGTCGAATTCCGCAATGTAGGCAGGCAGATCCCGGACATCCACGGCGGTGTCCTCACAGACCTCACGCGGTTTGGCATCACCCTGAACATTGCTCATCAGGCCCTGGCCCGCACGGCGCAGATCCCAGACCCTGTTCTGATCCTCCCCGCGTAATACCGGGAAATGATAGCCCAGTCCGTCCTCACGCATTGCTTTAATAATTTGTTCCAACGTGCCTTCAACCGTTTCCTCCTGCGCCGCACGAATATCAACGACCAGAATGGCTCCGGGATCGCCCTCGACAAAAAAACGGTTTTTCATTTGTTCGCGATTGCGTTTGGTCGCCTCCAGGATATGACGGTCAATCAGTTCCACCGCATAGGGCAGGTGCGGAAGCGCTAGCAAGACAGCCCGAAGGGCCTGGTCAACATCCTTGAAATGGGCGCAAAGCAGCCCGCTCCTCGGCGGAGGAAGGGGGTTGCAATTGAGCTCGAACTCCACTCCGAAAAAGAGTGTTCCTTCGGAACCGGCGATCAACTTGCAGAGATTAAAAGGTTTGTCCGAGGAGGGGTCAAAAACCTCCGCATCCATCAGAAGGTCCAGAGCATAACCGGTGTTGCGGCGGGGAATGGAGGCTTTCGGGAAATGACGTCGAATCAGATCACGATTCTCATCCTGGGCCAGCAAATCCCGGCAGGTCCGGTAGATGCGGGCCTCCAATGAATGCTCCGGCCCCCGGCACTTGGCTTCGAATTCTCCGCGTGTCAGTGCCTTGAACAACGCTTCGCTGCCGTCACTGAGAAAACCCCGGCAGGAAACCAGATGTTCCCGCGTTGATCCGTAGACAAGGGAATTGGAGCCGCAGGAATTGTTGCCGACCATGCCGCCGATCATGGCGCGGTTGGCAGTGGAGGTCTCCGGCCCGAAAAGTATTCCATGGGGTTGGAGGAAATGGTTGAGTTCATTTCGAACCACGCCGGGCTGGACACGGACCCGGCCTGCGGCGGCATCCAGGGAGAGGATGCGGTTAAGGTGGCGACCTGCATCCACCACGATGCCGTTGCCCACCACCTGCCCCGCCAGAGAAGTCCCGGCCGTGCGCGGAATCAGGCCTATCCCCCGGTCTGAGGCAAAGCGGATGATTTCGGCAATATCCGACTCGCTTTCAGGAAATGCCACGGCGAGGGGAAATTCCTGATACTCCGAAGCATCGGTGGCGTATAGTTTGCGGATGACCGAACCGGTTTCCACTTTTCCCTGCAACCTGGGAACGAGTTGGTCAAAGATTGAATCATCGACAGGCATCAAGGGGGATGAAGGTGTCATAGTTGTGCAGGGTGAGAAAAGGGCCTTTGGCATTGGCTACAGCATTTGCATTACGTTCGTTGATTTAATATAGCTGGAAATGATGTTTTAACTTCTCATACCCTCTCCAGCGTTTCCGGCTCTTCCCTTCCGTCTTTGCCAAAGGCTTTCCCGTGATTATCAATGAAACGCATACCAACGAAGTTGAAGTTGATCTGGGCATCAGCAAGAAAAAAACCGGGATTTGTATGGCAAAAGAAAGAGTGCTTTAGCTCGAAGACAAACACGGCCACATACAACGCCTGTTTGTCTTTCGCCCGTGAAAGAAGCTGGCCTTTCATACCGGATTTCCTCTATCTTCATCCCTTTCCCCCGAAAGCAAGCGGGGGACTAAGCCAACTTTTACTTATGAATGCCTGGATACTCAAAGGACGAACACCCGAAAAAGCCTCCCTCTTCCGCCGGATCGTGGGACTCGCGAAAACCAAACAGTGGGGAGAGATCCTGAAAGAGGAAAACTTCAAAACATCCAGGGGCGATGTCAAGGTCGCCACCTGCCTCCTGGCCTTGACTTGGGGTGAAGATCCCCGTTTTGAAAGCACGGCTACGGGTCCGGGAGTTCCGATCGATCTTATTCACAAGCCATTCGAGACCAAATCCTACAAGGAAGCCCTCAGCCAACATGACAGGCTTGTCCTGAATCTTAAAACCCGCGTCTGAGCCAGAACCCGGAACCGCGCCGCCTTCCCCCTCACTTGATCCTTGAAATCCGCTTGTTTTTGATCAGGTCCATGATTCCTGCCGGAGTCTGCTGCGTTTGGGAAAGCAGAGCCGGAATATGCTTTCCAATAAGACTTGCCATAAGAGGGAATCGCTCTGAAATAAGTAAATGAAGTTGAGCTATGCTGCCTTTGAGTTGGCGGTGGATCGGCTGCTTTCGAGCGGTTGTGTTCGGAACGCCCGCTCCGTTTTTGACCTGCCCCAACGGGATTTGCTCAAAGCCTACAACGAAGGCCTGAGCCCGGAAATTTTCACCGAATCCCTACAGCAAACAACCTTCTCCAAGCCCCATGAAGAGGAGTCGTCCGGACAATCCTCCCTCTTTTAAACCCAAACCCCAAATCTCGTCTTCCATGCAACTTCCCCATCCTCTGCCCTCCCATCCCAGGTTGCTCGCAGATCCAGGAGATTGGGAACGCCTGAAGCAGCAGATCCTAACAGATCCTGCTTCCGCCAGAATTTTTAAGTCACTTGAAAAAAAAGCCGCGACTTTCCTGATTGAACCTTTCCTGGAAAGAGAAATCATTGGTCGCCGCCTTCTTTATACCTCCCGCAAAGCCATCGAGAGAATCGCCACACTCTCCATGGTTGCACGTGTCAGGGGTGACGACCGTTATGCACGCAGGGCCATTGATGAAATGATCAGCCTGGCCAGATTTAGCGACTGGAATCCCTCCCATTACCTCGACGTTGCAGAAATGACCCTGGCCATGGCCTTGGGATATGATTGGCTGCATCACCATCTTTCCGCTGAAGAGCAGAATGCCATTGCCGATGCCCTCCTGGAAAAAGGAATCAAACCGTCTTTCGCCGAACCCGAACCATGGTTTATTCGCAGCACCAACAACTGGAACCAGGTATGTCATGCGGGCATGGTGGCATCAGCCATTGTCCTGGCAGATCGCGAACCGGATATTTCTCTTACTGTTATAAAAAGAGCGGTGGAAAACCTGCCCATGGCAGCCCAGACCTATGCGCCGGACGGGGCTTATCCGGAAGGGCCTATGTATTGGAATTACGGCACCAGCTTCCACGTCATTCTCGCCGCCGCTCTGCAACGCTTTACCGGGTCCACCCAGGGCACCGATGCCTATCCAGGCTTCAAGGAGAGCGCAGACTATGTGGCCCAGATGACGCGTCCCGACGGCAACTTTTACTGCTACTCGGACTGCCGCAATGGACGACACTTGGTGATCCCGCTTTTTTGGTTCGCCCGCCATTTCCAGAGACCTGACTGGATAGGGGCCGACCTTGCCGACCTTGAAAAATACATGGGATTCTACGACTCGCTGGCCTACGAGGACAGCAACTACCGTCTCCTTTCGCTTGCATTGCTTTGGCATCAGCCAGTCCTTCAGGAACGTCCCTCTCAAAAGCCTTCGCTCCATTGGTCCGGCGATGGCATTGTTCCCATCTCCGTTCACCGTTCCTCCTTCAATGACACCCAGGCACTTTATGCTGCGATCAAGGGGGGAAGCCCTTCCGCCAGCCACGGGCACATGGACAGCGGCTCTTTTTTCCTGCAGTCCGACGGCGTAGTCTGGGCCCTTGACCTCGGAATGCAGGACTATGAAAGCCTGGAAAACCTCAAGATAAATCTCTGGGACGGCAGCAAAAACGGTGAACGCTGGAAGATCTTCCGTCTCGGCCCCGAAAGCCACAATATTTTACGCTTCAATGGCGCCAATCAGGTGTTGGAGGGAAAGGGGACCATTGTTGATTTCAAGAAAGACGGGCCGAATCCCTACACGGTTGTCGACCTGGGTTCCATCTACAGCGGACAGGTAGCAGCCGCTCGACGCGGGTTGATGTTTGTTGAAAACCGGGCTGTCCTGATCCAGGACGAATGGATGACTGGAGATACGGCTGTTGACGTCACCTGGCAAATGCTGACCGCTTCCGAAATCGCTGTAGAATCCGGCATAATCCATTTGCGACAGGAGGGGAAAGGCCTCGATCTTAAACTCGTAGAGGCACGGGATGCCCTAGTCGAAGTCACCGATGTTTCCCTTCTGCAAAAACCTTTCGACGCCCCCAATCCGGGAGTCAGGCGCCTGACAATCCGCATGCGGACAGAGGCAGGACAGAAAGGGAAAATTCGCATCCTGGCCCTGCCACAGGTCGGGGAAAACAACCCAGGCTTACCTGCACCGGACACCTCAAAACTTCATCTGCCTTCCTTCAATCTTTACAGTCATGGCAAAAACGGTTTGCGGCATTGAAGGCTTAGACCTCCCCCACAATTCAACATTCCCCGTCCCGGCCCGCGCCGGGAAGAAAAATGGACACTTGTCGCCCCGAACCCTCACAGACGAATCTGAAACCTGTCGTCCTGTCCTTCCTCAAAAAACATCTGGGTGAAACCGCAGCCACCCGACGGGTTCAATGCAAGGCATGATCCGCTGGCAGATCTGCCCCCGCCCACAATTTTTTCGAAGTCCATTCCCGACTTTCCCCGGCCCAGAAAGGATCATCCGGAGAAAGCCCCAAAGGCAGCAGCGAACAGGCACAAAGATAAAGGCTGCCGGTGGAAATATAGCCTTCCGCCAGGGATGGCTGATTACCGGACAACCCGATGGTCAACCAACCATTCTCATCGAAAGTTCCCGGCACGTCCAGGGTTCGCTTCATCACCGCCGTTAATGCCTCACGCACCTGCTCAGGTGCAACTCCCTCCGGCAATTCCTTCCTCATGGCCATCAGGGCCAAGTGCTGGAAAGCTCCAGAGCGATACGTCAGGGAGCGGCCCAGCGGAGGAAAAGTACCGTCCGGGGCGATCAGGCGTTCCTGCACCCCGGCGTAACGAACCGCCCGCTTGTGCACGGGCCCGTATAAATCTTTCCAGTTTTCTTCCTCAAATCCCGTGCTATCCAGAATTTCCAATAACATCGGCTGGATGACATAGCTGTTGTAATAATCCCAATGGAATTCCGGGCCATCACCGTAAGCCCCGTCCCCCAGATACCATTGCTCATGCTGGCGTAGCGCATAATCCACCCGCATCCTGTCCCATTCCTCACCCACACGGCAGAAAAACGCTTCGATCATGGCGGAAAAAAGCAGCCAGTTGTTAAAACCTGGCTTGAAGACGCGGGTCTGTTTGAGTGAGTTGAGGATATTTTTTTTGACCCGTCCGTCCAGGCACTGCCAGATGGTTTTTTCAGATCGCAAGAGGCCATGGGCCAAAAACGCCGCATCGACCAGGCATTGGTGTCCCTGCGAAAAAGAAGTAAAGTCGGGCGACGAGGGATTGGTGGCCTGATCCAGGGATGCCCTAACCAAGCCCGCCATCAGATCCTGCCGCTTCTTTTCCTGAGCGCCCAGGTTTTCTGTCTGTAGCCAGGGCCCGATACCGGCGAGGGAACGGGCCAGGGCCTCTAACGGCGCGAAAGGAATTCTGGAAAGATCCTGCCCCTTTGCCACAGGAAGAACCTTCTTGAGATTTCCTTCTGCCAGATTCGTGTAAACAGGAAGACAGATGCGTTCAAGGCACTGCAACCAATAGTCCCGCTGCTGAAGACCTGTAGCCATTGTTTTTAACTTTTACAAAAATTAGGGCCTTTAAGCGAATAAAAAGGGGTGCTGCTGTTATCGGGCACCCTTCCAACCAAGGTCCTAAGGGGGAGTCTGCCCGGCGCAGCCTGGAAGGGTTACTCAAAAACGATCCATTTTCCAACCATTGATGATTGCATTTTTCACCTTCGGAAAGTGAGCCCTGCTGCGAGCGGGATTCGGAAGCCTTCACCCGGAGAGATTGCCAATCCGTCCAGACAGCCGCATACAGTCTGTTGATGCTGGCTTTGCTTTGCTTATGGAAACTTGGCAGGATTTTGATTGAAGCGTGCTGGCGGCCTTGTTCCGTCTCATTTTCGAAGAAGCTGACAATACAGACCTTTTTGAACCTACATATCGCAGACCACTTTCCGGGCTTACGACCTTCGAAATCAAAAGGATAAAAATTTCACCGGACATGCTCGCCAAACGCCTGAAATT
The DNA here is from genome assembly GCA_038250235.1 of Methylacidiphilales bacterium. GTDB lineage: Bacteria > Verrucomicrobiota > Verrucomicrobiia > Methylacidiphilales > JAAUTS01 > JAAUTS01. The sequence continues at coordinate 14,435 of JBBSCO010000045.1, forward strand.
CGATAGAGATTGATTTCCGTTTATGACAAACTCTTCCTGTATTAACCTGCTCCAACTCGGCGCCACCAAAACCTGGATCTCGCCTGAAACCCTCTCCCTCAACCGCCTCCCGATGCGATCCACCCTTTACCCTTTTCCCGATCCCGCCATGGGAAAAAGCCTGGATCGGGAAAAATCACCCTGGTTCCAGTTGTTGAACGGCGACTGGTATTTTAAAATGGCTCCGCAACCCGAGGCCGTACGGCAATCAGATGTCGAAGATGCCACCGACCGCTCCTCATGGGATAAAGTCGCGGTGCCTGGCAACTGGACCATGCAGGGCTATGGCCACCCTCATTACACGAACATCCAAATGCCTTTCCCCGATCATCCCCCTTTTGTTCCCGGCGACAACCCAACGGGCATCTACTCCCGTGAAGTCACAATCCCCTCCTCCTGGAAAGACCGCCGCGTGGTCATTCATTTTGGCGGTGCGGAAAGTGTTCTCTATGTTTATGTCAATGGACAGCCGGTGGGACTTGGTAAGGATTGCCGCCTTCCTTCAGAATTCGATATCACCCCGTTCATCCGTGTCGGCCAAACCAATACGATCGTGGCCATCGTCGTCAAATGGTCGGACGCCACCTTCATCGAAGATCAGGACCAGTGGTGGATGGGTGGTCTGCACCGGGAAGTTTATCTGTACACCACCGGGCCGGTTCACATTGCCGATGTTTTTGCCCGGGGAGACCTTATCAACAACTATCGTGACGGACACCTGCATGTCAGGGTCAAGGCCGGATTCCCCCGCCAGCCGGAAGAAGGCTGGACCGTTGAGGCTCAACTCTTCGACCCCAAAGGCAAGGCTGTCTTCAAAAAAAATCCATCCGCGCCGGTCAAAACAGATCCCTCGGCCAAAGGCTACAGTCTGCACGCCCATTTCGACCAGGAGATCAAAAAACCCTATTTCTGGTCGGCAGAACTTCCCCATCTTTACACTCTGGCCATCACCCTGAAAAATCCGCAGGGCCGCAGCGTCGAATCCACGGCAACCCGCATCGGCTTCCGTTCCATCGAAGTTCGCGACCGCATGTTACTGGTCAACGGGAAACGTGTGCTGATTCATGGGGTTAACCGCCACGACCACCACGACACCAAAGGCAAAGGCCTCGATCGCGAAACCATGCTACTGGATGCCCTGACCATGAAGCGTTACAACTTCAATGCCGTCCGCTGTTCCCACTATCCCAACGATCCCCACTGGCTCGACCTTTGTGACGAACTCGGCCTCTACGTTATCGACGAGGCCAATCTCGAAGCCCATGCCTACTATCATCTGCTGGGACATGAACCTGTCTGGGCTTCCGCTTTCTTGGATCGCGCCGTGCGCATGGTCGAGCGGGACAAAAACCATGCTTCGGTCATACTCTGGTCACTTGGAAACGAAACCGGTTACGGAGCCAACCAGGACGCCATGGCCGGATGGGTCCGGGGACGCGATCCCAGCCGCCCTCTGCACTACGAGCCAGGCTCATGGATTCAAGGACTCAACGACAAGGATCAACCGACCAACTTCCGCTACAACATGGGGGATCGTGTCACCGACATCGTCTGCCCGATGTATCCACGGCTGGAACATCTTCTCGAATGGGCCGACCCCGAACACCCGGACCGGCGCCGTCCCCTCATCATGTGTGAATACTCCCATGCCATGGGCAATAGCAACGGCGGTCTCGCGGATTATTATAAACTTTTTGAAGCCATCCCCGGACTCCAGGGCGGATTCATCTGGGAATGGATCGACCACGGTATCAAACAAACCACTGCGGACGGACGTGACTACTGGGTTTACGGAGGAGACTTCGGCGACACCCCGAATGATGCCAACTTTGTCTGCGACGGCATGGTCTGGCCCGACCGCACACCACATCCGGGTATTTTTGAATTCAAAAAACTGGCCCAACCTGTCGGCATCAAACTAAAAACAGGCAAAAGGCTCCAATTGGAAATCACCAACAAAAATGATTTCCGGAGCCTGGAGTGGCTGACAGGTGAATGGGAACTTTTGGTCGATGGGCTTTCTTCCGGGAAAGGAAAATTTTCCGTTCCTGCCATCAAACCCCACGATAAGAAAACCATCCCGTGGCAAGCCCCCAAGAAAAAGCTCTCCGGCCGCAAAGCCTCTCTTCTTGTCCGGTTCTTCAGCAAAGCCAGACAATCCTGGTGTAAAACCGGGCACCTCGTGGCCTGGCAGCAACTCGAACTGCCCAGAGGCCTTCTTGAAAAGGAGAAAGCCGAGAAACCGGCGGCCAAAACCGCAATCGTAACCACAATCCTCTCCGAATCCAAGGAGCAATCGGTCATCCGCTCGGGGGATCTGGAATTGTCTTTCGACTCAAGCCGTGGTGGTTTGTGCGGCTTGAAAAAGGACGGGCAGGACATTCTGACCGCCTCACCACTACTCAATGTCTGGCGGGCACCGACCGATAATGACGGCATCAAGCTCTGGACCGGTCAGGGAGGCAAACCCCTCGGAGGTTATCGCGATCAGGGTCTCGACAAAGTCCAATCGCAGCTTCTTTCCTCATCGTTCAAGAAAGGCAAATCCGGCCCTGTCTGGACCTACAACTTTGAAGCAACCGGACGCGGTCGGTGGAAAGATTTTCTCTGGAGCTATCAGGTCACACTGCCGAGCGCCGGAAAAGTCCACATCCGGGCCGACTTTGCCACGGGCAAAGGCATCGTCGATCTGCCCCGCATAGGGCTGCTTTTTCAACTTGCCCCGGGCTTCGAGGACCTGAGCTGGTTGGGCCTCGGACCCTATGAAAACTATCCCGACCGCAAAGCCTGTGTCTGGCAGGCCGTCCACACCAGTACTGTCACGGAGCAATATGTTCCCTATGTCATGCCACAGGAGCATGGCCTAAAATGCGATACGGAATGGATCTGCCTCGGAAACGGCAAGAGCACGGTCACAATCAAGAGTGCCAAACCCCTGGCCTTTTCCGCCAGCCACTTCCACTCCCATGATCTGACCGAAGCCAAACACACCATCGACCTGCAACCACGGAAGGAAACACTTCTCAGCCTCGACGCCGCCCACCGCGGCGTCGGCACCGCCAGTTGCGGTCCGGACACTTACCCTCAATACAAGGTGAACGGCAACCGTTTCTTCCTCGACTTGGAGTGGACGCTCTAAAGCGGCCCAGAACTTATTCAATCCCCTGAAACCTGAACTCCTCGGGGGACATCCCGGCGTTGCGCCGGAACCATCGACACAGATGGGATGAATCGGAAAAATCGAACTGTGCTGCTAATTCTTTCAAACTAAAACACCCTGTCACGAGTTCACGTTTCAAGGCCGCCAGAAGAAACCGATTACTAAAATCTTTGGGAGAAGAACCCAGCTCCGCACGGAACAGCCGGTCAATTTGCACGCGGCTTAACCCAAGCATCTGCTTCCAATGCGCGAAGGGCAGAGGGCGGACGGATGGTTTCAGACGCATCCCGGATATCAACGGGGCCAAGCGCGGATGATAGGCCTCAGACAACATGAGTTTTCCTCCATGAGCCAGAACCAAGGACGTCAGGCTCTCCAAAAATGAAAAGAGACGGCTTTGTAAACGCGCGATTCCGGCTGCGTCCAGGCTTCTTTCTTGCACAGGAACCCCACGGTCTTTGACCCTAAAAGTACTCAGCACGTTTCCGGCCTTTGCGATCAAACTGCTCTGTGATCCTGCCCGGCCTGTGATTGGCGCATCAAACTCCATCCAAGGAATTTGCCCGGACCAAGAGGCCTCAAAACCCAAAGACAAAATACGCGTTTTTTCCTCGAAATCCTGACGTTTGGAAAGAAAGGGTGGGGAAAAAATCCAGTCTCCTTTCTTTAATCTGATTTTCCCAAACTTTCCGGAAAGCTCAACAGCACCACTTTCAATCAGCCAAAAAGAATAAAAACTGTTGATAGCCTGGGCATGACGGTGCACAGGTGGGGGTTCAGACCGGTAGGCGATGGTCGGACGTATCCTCAAAGTCGGCCACTCGCCCAAACGGTCCGGCAATACCTGCTTCATGTTCAGCATGATCAAAATATACCGTAAAGGATCATTTAATTCAAACCTTTCCCATGGACACAATCAAAGACAGGTTCTTGAATTATTTATGGCCAACATTCCAGCCCCCCGACCAACCATCCCCTGTATCGCAGAAGTCGACGTTCTTGTTATTGGATCCACCGCCGCAGCTGTATCGGCAGCTCTCAGCTCTGAAAAGAAGGGCGCAAAAGTTTATCTGGTGTCCGATCGTTCATACGTCGGTGAAGAACTGACCGCATGGCTTGGGGAGTTTCCAGCACAGCCTGACCTCGGCTCCGTATTGTCACACGTTTTTCAGGAAGCAGGAACGGATCCGACCCCTCTTTCCATCAAGCGTCTCCTTGAACAATCCCTGATGAAAAAGGAAATTCCTTTTCTTTTCAACTGCCGCCCCATCGCACTGCTCAACAATGCGGAAGGAACCGTTAGCGGTGTCGCCTTCGCCGCGCGCAGTGCCTGGTTTGTAATTCGAGCCAGGCATGTGGTTGATGCCTCCCTGAATGCTTTGGCTGTACGACTGGGGCCGTGGAAGTCCACCAGTCGGCAATCGTTGCAGGCCGGCTTTTCCAGCCTTGTCCATGCCAGTGGGGGAGGTCGGAAAGTTATCCTGCGAGAAGAAGGAAAAGAACCCGCTGTTTTTGAAGTCAAAACTTCCGTTTCAGACTTCAAATGCGGAAAATTCACGGTTTCAGATTTGGCCGCCGCAGAGCAAAAATTTCGGGAAGCTACTTTTTCTCCACACAGAGTCAAAAGCTCGGATTCTCTCTGCCTGGTGGCACCCTGGCATTTTGAGGAAATACCCGCTTCTTCCGGTATCTCGATTGCAGGGACAGCCGCATTGGATGATATTACATTCAACTTCAGAGATGTTTTTGCATTGGCCGAGTTCTGCGGCACCGCTTCAGCCGGATTGGCGGCCGGCCGGGCTCAGGCGATAACTGTCAACTGGGCAAAACCCTCAACAGAAAATATAAGCCAGGGGCCAACGCCACTGCGTTGGAAGAACTCCTGCCCGACTATACCCCTCATTCCACCATCTTTTGAAATTCTGGATGAAGTCGATGTTCTGGTTGTAGGCGGGGGAACCGCAGGCGCTTCTGCCGCGATTGGTGCCGCCCGTTCAGGTGCCCGCACTCTTTTGATCGAAACACTTCCCGGACTTGGAGGTGTCGGAACCATGGGCCTGATCGGCAGATACTGGTTCGGAAACCGCGTCGGCTTCACGGCAGAAATCGACCAGGGAGCCGCTGGCATGGGTCCTGCTGAAATGGCAGCCAAGTTCACTGGCGGCTGGAATCCCGAATGGAAAATGGCATGGTATCTCAAGGAACTCGGCAAGGCAGGCGGAACCGTCTGGTTCGGCAGTTCCGCTTTCGGCGTTACTTTGGACATTAATCGCGTGATAGGCGTTCTTGTCACCACACCTTTCGGCTGCGGATTGGTCAAAACCAAGACCGTCATTGATGCCACGGGGAATGCCGACATCCCCGCCGCCGCTGGAGCACCTTGTCGCACTATAGGGGCCGACCACGTCGCTGTCCAAGGAACCGGCCTTCCTCCAAGAAAGCCCGACACGGGTTACCGCAACACCGATTATACCTTCGTAGACGAAAATGACCCGGTTAACATCACGCAGAGTTTTGTCACTGCCCGGGAAAAATTCCGTAACGAATTCGACCTGGCTCAGATTATTGATACACGTGAGCGCCGCCAGATCATTGGTGAAATCGAATTATCACCACTGGACTTCCTGGCGGACAGAAAGTTTCCCGACACGATTGTTATCGCCAGGAGTAATTTTGACACACACGGCTTCACGACGCATCCGGTCTTCATGACCTTTCCGCCGGACAAAAAGCCATTGCATGCACGTGTTCCCTTCCGCTGCCTTCTGCCCAAAAAAGTGGAAGGCGTACTGGTGACGGGGCTGGGGGTCAGTGCTCATCGTGATGCCATCCCAGTCATCCGCATGCAAGCCGACGTGCAGAATCAGGGTTATGCCGCAGGCATCGCGGCGGCCACAGCAGCCGCAAAAAAATGCGGATTTCTTGACATTCCCATGCGCGAACTCCAGCAACAGTGGGTGAAGTGCGGAATCCTGCCCGAATCCGAACTGGACGCAGAAGATTCCTTTCCCCTGGACGACAACGCCATCCTTGAGGCAGTCCGCTCCGGCATAAAAGATCATACCAGTGCCGCTGTGATTCTAGGGAATCCTCAACGCAGCATTCCTCTTCTGACAAAGGCCCTGGGCGATGCACCGGAGCAGGTGACGCGCGAAACCGCTGCCATCCTTCTGGGACTGATGGGAGAGACAGTCGGCGCGGAGTTGCTTATGGAATGGATCAAGGCCGAATCCTGGGATAAGGGATGGAATTATACCGGCATGGGTCAATTCGGAATGAGCCAAAGTCGCCTTGACACCATGATCATCGCAGTGGCCCGCACCGGGGATCTTCGAGCCGTGCCGCTCTTGAACGATAAAATCAAACTCTTGAATTCCAGCAGTGAATTCTCCCACTGCCGTGCCGTCGCCCTGGCTGCCTGTTGTCTGCGCAGTCCGCTTTTGGCGGAATCCCTGGCAAATCTTATTGGCCAACCGGGCATGTCCGGCCATGCCAGAACCACCTTGTCTGATCTTGTCCTGAACACCCCAACAGACCCGGAGGAAACCGCCTCACGTAATCTTTCCCTGCGTGAACTAACCTTGGCCCGTGGGCTCCGGGCCTGCGGTGATGTAAATAACTTGGGCCAAAGTATTCTCAATGACTACAGCCATGACATACGCGGGCATTACGTCAACCATGCCATGGCTCTATTGCAGGAACCTGTCGAAACCACCGGAATTGCGCCATTGGAAAAACGCCTGGAAATGGCCTAGAGCTTATTCGAGATAAAAGACCTACCACCCATCCCGTGCCAGGGTTCTTGCGTCCGGATTCGAAGGCAGGAAGTCATCCCTGCCTCTTCCACCAACGGCGGAAAACATCGGCGCATGCGACAGACCTCCGACTTTCCTTATCTCTCTCTTTCGTGCAGGTAAAAAGCTGGAGGGTTTTTGGATTCAGAATAATGGAGGAGAAAACTCCATCCTGCATGGTCGTCCAATGAAACGGATTGCCCTGCCCATCGCGGACTCGATATTTCCTATCATACCTTTTGGAGTTCCCTGGTTGCAGCCGGTTGGGCTATTCAAAGTAAATCCATGTAAATGCCCTTTCACCGGAAATGTTTTTCGCGCCGTAATCCTGATAAACTCCAGGCTCAACAGGAATCCCTAAACCGCCCAATTCCAAATTTGTCATCCTGAGTCCAACGCAGAATCGGGACATGGGGTCCTGATCCCGGATTTATTGCAGCGCGTGCGGGTATAACACCAAGGCGCACACCGAGCCGCCTTACACCTCAGGAATATAGTCGGACTTCGAAAATTCGTGCATTGGCAATCCCATTGGTCGTTAAAACTTCGATTTCAACTTTGCTTCCTTGCCTAATGTTCTCCAAACGATGCACACGTTTACGCAGGAAATTATCCTTCACTTCTGTGACCACGGTGCCGTCGATTTTAACCCGGTAATGTTTGACCGTTTCTGGCTGTGGACCGCGGATGTGCTTTTTGGTGATATGGTCACTGGGGGTCAGCATCACTTCCCGTTCGAACCCGCTGTCAAAAGTCAGATGGATTTCTTTCAGGGTTAGTTCCGAAGGAAGGGTCAGTGTCAGATTAGCCGGAAGACCAGTCGATTCCCAGTAATGCACGCAATCGGAAGACCATGTTCCGAAATTAGCCTTGAGATTGCGGCTGATGCCATCAATGACATTGACTGCCGGCGCTTCCGGATTGGAGGAGCTGGCGGTAACGGCAGCCTTTCGTGCCAGGTCCGCCGCATCGGTGTTGGACAGATTGACCAGATAGGCATCATTGCGCATGAGGAGCTGCTGGAGGCTTTTCATATTCTCCGGGCTGGACAGTTCTCGGATATCGGAAGAACTTCTTGAGTTCCATAACGCAGCCGCAGTGCCAATGGCCTGGCCTCCTATGGCGCAGGTGGCCATGACGCGGGTGCTGGCAAAGGCCACGTGGGTGGCGCTGATATTACGTCCGGCAAAGAAAAGGTTCGTCACATTGCGGGAATGATAACAGCCAAAGGGAATGGAATAGATGCCGTTGACGTGGAAGGGAGTGAACGGAGGTTCATCGGGAACATCAACACCGGAGGGTGGGTGAAGGTCGATCGCCCAGCCGCCATAGGCCACCTGATCCTCGAAAATGGTTCCGCCCTGCACATCATTCTGGGTCAGGATATGCATACCCTTGAAGCGGCGAGATTCGCGTTTACCGGGAATGCTACCGACCCAATCCAGCGCCCAGTTGGCCGCTTCGGGATAATCTCCGGAATTCTTGACATAATCCCAGACGCCCAGCGTGATGCGCAGGAGTTCATGGCGGATGGTTTCGTTGTCCTTGATGGAGTCGATCTGGCCGCCCCACTCGAACCACCAGTAACCGTATTCAAAACTGTGGATGGGCCTGTGCTTGAAATCACTCTTTTGGAATCTGCGGGTCCACGAGGGGGAAATAAAACTCTGGGGGGTGTCGTATTTGCGGCCCGTCAACAGGATGGAACTTCCCAAGGTGTGCTTGTCGGCGACAGGCTGGGCCAGGGATTCCCCGAAGTCAGTCTTGGCTTCGCGTCCGACATGGTAATCCGCGCCTGCTTCGGCACCAAGGCGTCCATCGCCAGTACAATCGGCAAAGAATTTGGCCGTAATATGAAATTCGTCTTCCATCAGATTGCGGACCACCCGCACCGAACGGATTTTGAGACGCCCGTCAGGAAGTGTTTCGGTTTCGGCGGCCACGAGGTCGGCATCCAGCAGCAGGGTGATATTGGATTCCAGCTTCACTTTTTCATAAAGCAAAAGATCCCACTGGGAATAACAACGGTGAGGGTTACGGGCAGAGTCTTCCAGCTTCAGTTCCTCGATCAGTCCTGATTCACGGCGGCCAGGCTTGGCCCCATGGACGTCGGCCCCAACGATGTGCATTTTGATTTCGCTGGAGGCATTGCCCCCCAGCATGGACCTGTCCTGAACCAGGACCACCCTGGATCCGTTACGGGCCGCCGCGAGGGCCGCACAGACACCGGCCATACCGCCGCCGGCCACGAGAAAATCGGTTTCGAGAGTTTTGCTGGTCATGCTTCAAGCTTGCCCCAGACCCGAAAAGGCACAAAGTGTCTTTTAGTGTAATCGTTGACTGATTATCCATATGACAACCGGCCAGAATCCTAATCCCACCCTGAACGATGTTGCGCGTTTGGCAGGTCTTTCGCTTTCCGCCGCCTCCTACGCATTACGCGGCGCCCGGAACATTCCTCCGGCAACCGCCGAACGGGTCAAAGCCGCTGCAAAAACACTGGGCTATCGCGCCAACCCCCGTGTAACAGAATTGATGACTCATATTCGGCGAGGTCAGCCCGTGGCACGCGGGGAGCGAATCGCCTTCATCTGGTCAGACGCCCCATGGAAGGAGCGCTCCTTCCAACCTTTTTTTCAAGGCGTGCAGGCAAGGGCGGCTGAACTCGGCTACGGCATCGAGGAATTCTGGCTCGAGGAACCGGGGATGACCCCGATTCGTCTGGCCAACATTCTTCGCAGCCGCGGCATCACGGGGCTGATTCTGTCCCCGCTTCACTACAACAGCCATTTCGAGCTGGGATGGGATTGGAGCCTTTTTTCTGCCGCCATTCTGGGTAACGCTGCCTGTACCCCGGAGTTACACCGAGCCGGCCATCATCACTATCTGGGTATGCGCATGGCTATGGAAAAACTGATGGAGCAGGGATGTAGCCGCATTGCCGCCCTGCTTGATCCGGCTATCAACGATAGAGCCAAAAGAGCCTGGTCCGCTTCCTTTCTGGAACATCATCCCGAGAGGGAACGATCGCGCGCCTATCTCCGGTTTGATTCAGATCCCCGCAAAACGCACCTGCTTGCCTGGCTTAAAAAAATCCGGGCCGACTCCCTGGTTTGCAACAGTTCCACCGCCCACCTTCTTAATCCACTAGGTTCCTCGCGCACACGGGGGTGCCGTATCGTTGTGCTGGACCGCGCCCCGCAGGAAACACTGTGGAGCGGCATTGACCAGGGCGAAGAAATTCTTGGCACCCAAGCCGTGGATCTGGTGGCAGGCCAACTAACCCACAACGAACGCGGCGCGCCGTTGCATCCAAAAATGCTTCTTTTCCCTGGCCAATGGTTTGATTAAAACGTTATTCTCCTTTCATTTTTTAACAGAACACAGGTGTATTCCGTCTGCTCTTCGGTTTTACAATTCACAACCACCTTCTCCACTTGAGCGGACAAAGGCTTTGGCAATGTTGGCAGTGCCGCGCCCGGCATAAGGGTCTTTACCTGCCACCA
>JBBSCO010000046.1:0-24734 GCA_038250235.1 Methylacidiphilales bacterium
GAGACAGGTTCTTATAACCGGCCCATAAGAAACACATATCAGCATAACAGCGGCCGGGAAAAACAGGAGAGAAAACTCAGGGACCGACAAGTTATTACTTTTTTCGGAACCCCTGTTTGACTATCTACTACCTGCATCCAAAGCGTGCTTTACGTTTGTTGGCCCGCGAATAAATGACATACTGCTTTCATGACATCCCATTCTCTTCCCCGGATCATTCAAGGCGGCATGGGCGTGGGGGTCTCTAACTGGCGCCTGGCCAAGGCCGTTTCCCGCCTGGGCCACCTCGGTGTGGTGTCAGGAACGGCTCTTAACCTGGTACTTGTCCGCCGCCTCCAACTCGGCGACCCGGGAGGCCATATGCTCAGAGCGCTGCGCCATTTTCCTCTGCCTGACGTTGCGGCCCGCATCGCCGAGCGATTCTATGTTCCTGGAGGCAAAAAGGAGGCCGAACCTTTCGCCCCGATCCCCATGCTTCATATCCGGATGACATCATCGCAGGTCGAACTTCTCGTGGCCTCCGCTTTTACCGAAGTCTTTCTGGCGAAGGAGAGCCATACCGGATTGATAGGCATCAATCTTCTGGAAAAAATACAGCTGCCCACGCTGGCAACACTCTATGGAGCCATGTTGGCGGGAGTCCATTATGTATTGATGGGTGCAGGCATTCCCAACCATATCCCCGGGGTTCTGGATGCTTTTTCCCAGGGTGAACAGGCCTCCCTTCGGATTGATGCCTCAGGTGAAGTCCAGCCTGAAATCCTGTTCAACCCCCGTAACTTCATGGATGCTTCTCCTCCTGACTTGACCAGGCCCCGCTTCATTCCGGTGATCTCCTCGGCAACCCTGGCCCTCACCCTCGCCCGCAAAGCCAACGGCATGGTGGATGGCTTCATTGTCGAAGGCACCAGCGCCGGAGGCCACAACGCACCACCCCGTGGCCCCATGCAGTTGAGTTGTAAAGGCGAGCCGGTCTACGGGATCCGGGATCACGCCGACCTTCAAAAAATACGATCCCTCGGTCTGCCGTTTTGGCTCGCCGGATCCTATGGTGGCCCGGGCAAATTGGTAGAGGCTCTGCATCTTGGCGCCTCAGGCATCCAAGTAGGAACGGCCTTCGCGTTTTGTGAAGAATCCGGTATCACACCCGAGTTGAAACGCCTTGTTCTGGAGAAAGTGCGGGAAGGCACCATCGAAGTCTTTACCGATCCAGCCGCCTCTCCCACCGGATTCCCTTTCAAAGTCGTCCGCGCCGGAGATTCCAATCTTGACCAGCGTGAACGAAGAACTTGCGATCTGGGCGTCCTCCGCGAGGCCTATCTCCGCCAGGATCAAAGCATCGGCTACCGTTGCCCCAGTGAACCGTTACAGGATTACGTCCGCAAGGGTGGAAACGTCGATAATACCACAGGCCGAAAATGCGTTTGTAACGGTTTGCTGGCGACCATAGGATTGGGACAATCACTTAGCAATGGGCAATTGGAACCTCCGTTAATTACCGCAGGAGATTCCCTGGCAGATATCGCACCTTACCTGCTTCGAAAATCCCTGAATTATAACGCAGCGGACGTAATCCGGATGCTCAGCGAATCCTCTCCTGTGAAAAATGAGCGGCTCTTACTGCATTCCTAAGGAAAAGCGCCTGTCTTGCGACAGGTATAGGCTTTTTCCTTCAACCCAATATCCCTGCCATCTTGCTCCTAGCTTTCTCATTAATTCCCCACACATATCATACTGGAAAACTAATAACTTTTATAATATAAAGAATAATCTTGTAGTAAGGGGACTGCTTTATAACATTCAACTACAACACAACAGCTGGGTGGTCTAAACCCAATAAGCCCCAACCTGTGGTGGAGAAACCCAAAATACTTATGAATACATCGCTTCAGGCAGCTTCGGATTCCCCACTTCTTCATCTTAACGAATCCTGCAACCAGCTTCACTTTGAAACGCTTGACCCTCTGGCACTCCGCTCATTCCACGTGCTGAAACGGGACGGGCGGCGCGAGCCGTTCAATCCCGCACGAATCTCCCTCGCCATCGAAAATGCCTGGCGGGCCGAATTGGGTCTGGGTGATTCCGAACACTTGTCCGGTGAAAAAGCCGAAAGAGTCCACCACCTCGCCGAAGCTGTCTCCCAGGAAATATTAAAACTTTCCGTGCGCGGACAGGAACTTGATGTCGAACGCATCCAGGATCTGGTAGAGGAAACCCTCATGCAATCAGGACTCCATGACCTCGCTCGCCGCTACATCCTCTACCGGGAAGAACGCCACAGGCAACGCCTCATGCGCACGGCAGGAGAACCTCTTGTCTCGCCTGTCGATTCCGTCAACGAATACCTCAGCGGCTCCGATTGGCGGATCAATGCCAATGCCAATCAGGGCTATTCCCTTGGCGGCCTTATTCTGAACATCTCCGGGAAACTGGTGGCCAATTATTGGCTGCACCACGTTTACAGCCGCGAAATCGAACTGGCCCATCGCGATGGGGATTTCCACATCCATGACCTCGACATGCTGGCGGGTTACTGTGCCGGCTGGTCCCTCCGGCAACTGCTTTGGGAGGGCTTCAACGGCATCCCCAACAAAGTAGAAGCCGGACCGGCCAAACATCTCCGCACCGCTCTTGGCCAGATGGTCAACTTCCTGGGCTCCCTCCAGAACGAGTGGGCCGGAGCGCAGGCCTTCAGCTCCGTTGACACCTATCTGGCGCCCTACATCCGGAATGACTCCATGCCGTATGAAGAGGTGAAACAATGCTTCCAGGAATTTATCTACAACCTCAATGTTCCTTCCCGCTGGGGCACCCAGACTCCCTTCACCAACCTGACTTTCGATTGGGTCTGCCCAGAAGATCTTCGCTCCCAGATTCCCCTGATCGGTGGAAAAGAAATGCCCTTCACCTACGGAGAACTCCAGACTGAAATGAATCTGATCAACCGCGCTTTCATCGAGGTCATGTCCGGGGCCGACATCAAAGGCCGCATCTTCACCTTTCCCATCCCCACCTACAACATCACCAAAGACTTCGACTGGGATCATCCCAACACCGGCCCTCTCTTTGAAATGACAGCCCGTTACGGACTTCCCTACTTCCAGAACTTCATCAACTCGGAGCTTTCCCCCGGCATGGTCCGCTCCATGTGCTGCCGCCTCCAACTCGACCTGCGCGAACTTCTCAAACGCGGCAACGGTCTCTTTGGCTCCGCCGAACAAACCGGCTCCATCGGTGTGGTCACCATCAACTGTGCACGGCTCGGCCATCGCTTTGCCGGGGACCACTTCCGCTTCATCGCCGAACTTGACCGCCTGCTGGATCTTGCCCGACAGAGCCTCGAAACCAAACGCCGCATCATCGAGGAACGAATGCAGACAGGGCTGTATCCTTTCACCCGTCGCTACCTCGGCACCCTGCGGAATCATTTCAGCACCATCGGCATCAACGGACTGAACGAATGCATCCGCAACTTCAGCAAAGACGAAGACGACATCCTGAGCGAATCCGGAGCGACCTTCGGCCTGGCCATTCTCGATCATATCCGTGTACGTATGGTTGAATTCCAGGAGCTAACCGGACATTTGTACAACCTCGAAGCCACGCCAGCTGAGGGCACCACCTACCGTTTCGCCAGGGAAGACAAGAAACGTTTCCCAAACATACTTCAGGCCGGAACAGAAAACGCCCCCTACTACACGAACTCCTCGCAAATGCCCGTGGGCTGTACGGATGATCCCTTTGCAGCCCTTGAACATCAGGAACCCTTCCAGCAACGCTACACCGGCGGAACAGTTTTCCATCTTTACATGGGCGAACCGATTTCCAGTCCCGAAGCCTGCAAAAAACTGGTTCGCATGGTCCTGACGCGTTTTCGTATTCCTTACATCACCATCACCCCGACCTTTTCCATTTGTCCCAAACATGGTTACCTCCCTGGAGAACATGCCTTTTGTCCCCGCTGCGATAAAGAAAAACTGGCCGATAAAGGCTTCCATGAATTCAGTACCGATGCCATTGCCTCCCTCCCGAACGACGAACGACAAGCCTGTGAGATTTGGACCCGTGTCATGGGCTATCACCGTCCGGTCTCCCAATTCAATCGCGGTAAACAAAGTGAATTCCGCGAACGTCGCTTCTTTTCCGAAAATAAACAGGAAACACAAAACACCCCATGAACACACTCACTATTGCTCCGTCATCCCGGCTCGATTCTCTTGAGCTTCCCATCGGAGGCATCACCCCCCTAACGACTGTTGATTATCCGGGCTTGCTGGCCATGGTCATTTTTCTTCGCGGCTGTCCCTGGCGTTGTCCCTATTGTCACAACAGCAGCCTGCAATCCGCAAAACCCCAAAGCGACGATATGACCTGGACCCAATTACTGTCCTTTCTAACAAAACGTCGTGGCTTTCTGGAGGCTGTGGTTTTCAGTGGGGGCGAACCGACCCAACATGACAACCTTTCCCATGCACTCCGGGAAGTCCGAAATCTCGGCTTCAAAACCGGCCTGCATACCGCAGGTATCTACCCCAAACGCCTGGCCAAACTACTGCCTCTGCTCGACTGGGTCGGGCTCGACATCAAAGCACCCCTGGATGGACGCTACGACCGCATCACCAAACAACCCCAATCCTTTGTCTCCGCCCGCAAAAGCCTGTCTCTCCTGATGATCGCGGGAAAACCCTTCCAACTTCGCAGCACACGTTCCCCAGAGATCCTGAGTTCCAATGATTGTTCCGACCTCGAAAAAGACTTACATACTCTCCACGCTCCGCGAACAACCTGGCAGGAAGCTAAAAACTGCCCTCCTGCTCGACTCACCTGCCCCGCACTTCCTTAGACCGTCTTCGAATACCGTCCGCTTGCGGGATGTAGATGTACGTCAAAGATCATACAAATATTGCGGATCAGCAGACGCCCTTTCGCAGTAACGTCCATGCCATCCTCTCTGATCCGGATCAGACCGTCTTCCTCAAATCCCCGCAACAGAAACAATTCGTCCGCAAAGTGATCTAAAACCTTTATTGCGTAACAATCCTCCAACCTTTTCCAGGCAAGGGTAAAGTCGCACATTAACCTCATGATGATCTCACGGCGCAGTTGATCCTCCTGCCCCAATCTCAACCCTCTCCAGACAGGCATCCTTCCTTCGGCGAGATCCTTCTCATACTCATGGACATTTTTCCGATTCTGCACATAAACACGCCCGAAACTACTGATGGATGAGGTTCCGAAAGCATGGAGATCACAGCCGCCATGGGTCGTGTATCCCTGGAAGTTTCGCTGAAGTTTCCCGGACTCCTGGGCCAGACAGAGTTCGTCTTCCGGTTTGGCAAAATGATCCATCCCAATATGCCGGTAACCCGCTTCGGTCAACACCCTCATCGCCATCAGAAAGAGGTCCACTTTGGTTTCCGGTGAAGGCAGTTCCTCCGGCCTGATTGCTTTCTGATGTTTCAGCATCTGCGGAAGGTAGGCGAAATTAAACAGGGAAATCCGGTCAGGATTCAGATCCAGAATTTTTTCCAACGTTTCGGCAAATCCAGCCACCGACTGTCGTGGCAGGCCATAGATCAAGTCGAGGGAAACACTGCGGAATCCATGTTGCCTCGCCTTAAAAATGACTTCGCGGGTCAGGTTCTCCGACTGGATCCGGTTGATCGCTTTTTGCACTTCGGAATCAAAATCCTGAACTCCCATGGAAATACGATTGAATCCCAGTTTACCGAGTGTTTGCAGATGGCAGCCGGTGGTGGCCCTGGGATCGATTTCGATGCCCAACTCCGCATCAGGAGCAAAACTGAAACGCTGCTTCAGCAGCGCAAACAGCAAGCATAACTCTTCGGGCGAAAGAAAGGTCGGTGTTCCCCCGCCCCAATGCATCTGCCGGACCTGTCGTCCCGCCTTGAAGTGAGGCATCATCAGAGCCATCTCCTCCTTCAAATAATTCAAATAACGCCAGGAACGGGAACGATCCCTGGTGAATGTCACATTGCATCCGCAATAAAAGCAGACCGAGGAACAAAAAGGCAGATGAACGTAAAGCGAGAGGGGCTTGCCCCGTGAAACCCGGTTCGTGCGCTCCAACTCCTCAAAAAAATCCTCCGTGCGGAATCCCTCATGAAACTGCAATGCCGTCGGATAACTCGTGTACCGGGGTCCGGGCCGGTTGTACTTGGCCAGAAGACTCTTCAGGGAGGTGCAATCAATGACAGAGGACACGGGGTCGAATATGCCATCGACCACGCTTCCCTACGATCCTGAACATCCACCCGGTAATGTTAGTAGAAAACCTGTAGGGGACTTAAGGGGTTCTGATAAGTATCCTCTTGCTTGATGGACACGATTTACACGGATACGTTTTGCAGTTGGGTGCGATAAATGCCTTCTCAGAGTCTGAGCAACTTCACTGACGTGATGTTGGAATCAGCCAGAATCTCATCGATGACTTCCTTGTTCGGGTAGGAATCCAGGTTGAGCACGCTGAGGGCCTTCGAACCCGGTGCGGAACGGCTCAGGGACATGCTGGCGATGTTCACCTTGTGCTTGCCCAGAAGGGTTCCCACCCAACCGACGATGCCGGGCCGATCGGTGTTTTCCATGGCCAACAGAACGCCTTCCGGACGGGCTTCGAGATTTTGTCCGTTCAACCGCACGATGCGGGGGGCTGTGCCGAAGAAGGTTCCGGAAATATCATAGGTGCTCTTGTCTGCGGCCACCACGGAGACGCTGACCATTTCCGCGTATTCGGAAGCGTCACTGACTTTGGTCTCGCTGAATTTGAGCCCAAGGTTTTCCGCAAAGTAAAGGGCATTGACTTCGTTCACATCCGGACCAATGGCCTGGACGAGGAATCCCTTCAACACTGCACGGCTGACGGCGGTGGTGTCCAATTCGCGGATTTTTCCGGAATAGTTAACGGTCAACTGCTCGCAGCGCGACGGCGATGCCTGGGCCAGGGCACGTCCGAGTTTTTCTGCTAGTGCGATGTAAGGCCCAATCAGCTCAAGGGTCCTGGCGTCCACGTTGGGCATGTTGACCGCGTTACGGATACTGCCCGTCTGAAGCAGATCGCGGACGGCTTCCGCCACTTCGATGCCAACGCTTTCCTGCGCCTCGGCTGTCGAAGCGCCGAGATGCGGGGTCATGATGACGGAGTCGAGGGAGCGCAAAGCCAGATCCGGGGAAGGCGGTTCTTCTTCAAAGACATCCAGCGCCGCACCGGCCACGTGACCGCTCTTGATCGCGTCAGCCAGATCAGCTTCATCCACCAGGCCGCCTCGGGCGCAGTTGATGACACGGACACCCTTTTTGCAAAGTGCCAGGCTACGCTTGTTCAGAATGCCCTTGGTTTCCGAAGTCATCGGAATGTGCAGGGTGATGAAATCGCAGAGAGGCAGCATATCATCGATTTTTTCAAACAGCTCCACCTGCATGCTGCGGGCTTTGCCAGCCGAAAGATACGGATCGTAGGTCACGACGCGCATGCCAAAGGCAATGGCGCGGCGGGCGAACTCGGTGCCGATGCGGCCCATGCCAACGATACCCAAAGTCTTGTTGTTAATTTCAACACCTTGGAAAGATTTACGATCCCATTGGCCCGCCTTGATCGAGGCGTGGGCCTGGGGAATGAATCGGGACATGGAAAGGAGGAGCGAGAAGGCGTGCTCGGCGGTGGAGATGGTGTTGCCGCCGGGGGTATTCATAACCACGATGCCCTTGGCCGTGGCGGCGGGAACATCAACGTTATCGACTCCCACCCCGGCGCGACCGACGACTTTGAGTTTGTTGGCGGCCTGGATGACAGCTTTACCGACCTTGGTCTGACTGCGGACAATGAGGGCATCCACATCGATGATTTTTCCCAGAAGTTCGGCCTCGGTCAGACTTTTGGAGACGGTGACTTTGACGTTGGGAAGAGCGGAGAGAAGTTCGACCCCTTTTTGAGAAACACCATCCAACACAAGAATGTGATAAGTCTGAGTCATAAGAGTAAGAAACTAACAGCGGCACGAAAGCTGTCAACGCCGCTGCCGTTCTTTTTAAATTATCCAAACTCCAGATGAGGCTCGCGAAGGACTTATTACCATATTCCTGATAAAAAAGAACTGCCTCAATCTTGATCCTTTGGAACCCGTGTTCCAAAGGTAAGAATGACCAACCCGCCCAGGGCCAGAGCATAGCCCAGAAACAAAACACTGATCCGGTGGGAATCCGAAACTTCATGGATTCCGATACGCGAGATCCAGACCCCTATCATCGCGGTTGCGATACCGAAAAGCCAGCAGGGTTTGTTGCGGATACCTTTCATTTGAGTAAAGGAATAACCGTGACAAAAATGCCGGTAAAAATAGCGGAAGTGATCACCCCGCTGATAGAGGCTCCCAGAGCCTCCGGCAGGATGATCGAATTGGGATTGGCTTCGGAAACCGATTTTTGAGCCACCTTGGCCGTGGTCGGGACACAGCTCACACCGGCAATGCCGATCACGGGATTGAACTTACGACCACTGATAATGTACACAATGTAGCCGCCAATGATCCCCCCGATGCCCGAAAGTAAAAGAGCCAGAATACCCAGAACCAGCAACACAAAAATCTTGGGGTTCATGATCGTGTGGGCTTCGCACAAAACGCCCAACACAAGCCCCAGAAACAAGGTGGCACCATAAAGAATGGGTCCGCCCACCACATCAATAAAGTATTTCAATTCGGACTCGCGGATGGCCACGCCGATAAAGAGGGAGAAGAATAAAGGAGCCGCCACCGGGAAAAGCAGGCAAAGAACCGTGTTGGCCACCACCGCAAAAGCCAGTTTTTCGGAGCTCGTCACCGGCGACACTTTTTTCGGCTCCAGCTTGATCGCCCTCAGCTCGGCCGGAACCAGGAATTTAATCAGATACGGATAGCCACCGTAAGTCAGCCCAAGATAGAGATAGGCAACCACAGTGATCGGTACAAACAGATCCTTCGACAACATAAGCGACGTGAAAAGCACCATGGGGCCATCCGCGCCACCCACCATCGCAATTGATGCCGCATCGTTGAAACTCAAACCCATGGCCACCGCAATGGGAAACGTTGCCACAGTCCCCAGCTCCGCGCAAAGCGCCAGGAACATGCTCAGAAAGGGCCGGGCCAACAAAAAGCCAACATCCAACAGTACTCCGATCCCCATGAAGACCAGACACGCAATCAGGCCGTTGCTGAACATGAACGTGTAGACCGGCTGGAGAAAATCAATCTGTAATACTGTCATGAGCTGATCGGTGTCACTCACCATGGGGTCGAGAAACAGCGTTCCCTGCTTGTTTCCTTCCAGAAAAAGGACCCCCGCATTGACGGCGGACATACCCATGCCCATCGGGATCATTAGCAATGGTTCCAGAATTCCTTTTTTACCCAGATAGACCAGCAGTCCCCCCAAGAGAATCAGTGCAATCCGGACGGCCATGGTCATCGGCTCGGACTCCACCATCGTGGCGATCCCCTGGAACAGATTCAGAATATCGTGAAAGGCCATGGTCAGGTTTTCTTTTTCCGTTTGGGATCAAAGAAACGGATAAATACAAACAACAGTTTGATCAGCAGAGCCACCATTGCTGCGATCACCGCAGCCGTCCCATACATCACCAACGCCGTCTGAACGGCTGTCGTGATCATGACAGACTGACAAGTAATTGTCCGTCCTCCACAGCAGATCCCGCCGTCACATGAACCTTGTCCACTTTCCCGTCTTTCGGCGCATAAATGTAGGTGTTCATCTTCATCGCTTCCAGGGTCAGAATCAAATCACCCTCCGCCACGTCCTGACCCGGAACAACCGCCACCTCGACCACTTTCCCGCTGAGCGGGCTATTGATCCCGTTCTCTGGATCACCCGTAGGAACCACAGTCTTATTAGTCTCTGGAGCGGGAGCCGCCGTTACAATAGCTGATGCGGCCGGAACCTGTGCCGCCGCTTTGGCGGTTGCGGCGGGTGCAGATACCGCCGGGGAAGAAGCACCCTCGTTCAGTATTTCCACCGTTACTTCATAGACTTTGCCTTCGATCGTGATTTTTAGTTTTTTCATCAGCGTACTTTGTGTGAGGAGTAAATTTGTCGGCGACCCTCAATCGACCATGTTTGCATTAATAATTCCACCGAAGGGGTCTTGGGATTTTGTATGGCTGTAATCTTGTGGGGCTCACGGACAACCGTATGCACCGCAGCAGCAATAACCGCCATTATCTGTGGAGAAATCCCGTCGCCCGCTACCGGAACAGTTCCTGCGCGTTCCTCTGAAACAGCTTTTTTCTGTCTGACGAGTGCCACAGGATGGGAACGTGCCAGTAACCTTCCCATACCGGCTACGGCCAGCATTAGCAGCGTCACCCCGATCAAGACAATCACCAGAACCTCAACCTGTTCCCCGGTTGTCCTGGGAATCGCCGCCCCGGCAGCCAGAAACCAGACGAATAGGGAAGCACTTATCATAACGGGATGTTTCCGTGTTTCTTGGGCGGACGTGTTTCGCGTTTTGATAACACATTGCGCAAGGCCAGGGCAATGGCGGCCCTGGTTTCCGCAGGCTCAAGGATGTCATCAATCATCGCAGCGCCAGCCGCCTGGTAGGGCGACGCGAATTTTTCCCGGTATTCAGCCGCCAATTCCGCTTCCATCTTTTTGGGATCCGCTGCCTTCTCGATTTCCCGCTTGTAGAGGATTTTCGTCGCGCCTTCCGAACCCATGACCGCGATCTCCGCCGTCGGCCAGGCGAAAACGACATCAGCCCCCATATCCTTACTGCACATGGCGAGGTAAGCGCCCCCGTAGGCCTTGCGCAGAATCAGGGTGATCTTGGGCACAGTCGCCGCTGCATAGGCAAAGAGCATCTTGGCCCCGTGCCGGATGATGCCACCACGTTCCTGGGCCAGTCCCGGCATGAAACCCGGAACGTCAACCAGAGTCAGCAAGGGGATATTGAAGCAGTTACAGGTGCGGATGAAACGTGCGGCTTTGTCGGAGGAGTCGATGTCCAGGGTTCCCGCCTTCACCATGGGTTGATTGGCCACGATCCCGGTCACGATGCCTTTGATGCGGCAGAAGCCGATGATGATGTTTTTGGCCCAGTCTTTCTGCACTTCCATGAAACTGTTGGCATCCACCAGGCTTTTAATGATGGCCTGGACATCCATCGGCGTCTTGGAATCGTCCGGAATCAGGTTGTTCATTTTTTCGTGCCGGGTCAGCGAGAGATTCGGCGTCGGACGATGCGGCGGATCCATGATGTTGTTGGATGGAAGATAGGATAAAAGCTGCCTTGCCAGTTGGATCGCATGCGCATCGTTATCCGCTACAAAATGGATGTTCCCGCTCACCGTGGCATGAACCATCGCACTTCCCACCTCTTCCATCGTCGTCACCTGCCCGGTGGCCGCCTTGATCACATCCGGTCCGCAGATGAACATATTCGCGGTTTTATTCACCATGATCTGGAAATCGGTCAGCGCTGGCGAATAGGCCGCACCTCCCGCACAGGGCCCGCAGATGATGGCAATCTGGGGAACAACGCCTGAAGCCAGCACATTGTGAAAGAACACCTGCCCGTAACCGGAAAGCGATTCCACCCCCTCCTGGATCCGCGCCCCGCCGGAATCATTGAATCCCACTATGGGAACACCCGCCTTCATCGCGTAGTCCATCAAATCACAAATTTTCTTGGCGTGAATCCTTCCCAGAGTCCCACCGGCAACAGTGAAGTCCTGGCTGAAGGCCGCGACCGGGCGGCCCTCCACATAACCTGTTCCAGCCACCACAGCATCCCCGGGCAGCACCTTGTCCGACATGCCGAAATCATGACAATCATGCCTCGCGTGCATCCCGGATTCCTGAAACGTGTTGGTCTCGTACAGAGCAAGTAGCCTCTCCCGGGCCGACATCAGTCCTTTCTTCTTCCGCTCCGCCATCTTGTCCGCACCACCGCCCAGAAGGGCTTGGCTGCGTCGCTCGCGTAAGGTTTCCAGCAGTTTTTGGGATATGGCCATAAAGTTCTCTTGGTTTTGGTTCAGGATGCTTGTTTATCCGTGCAGAATTCGGTCAGCACACCGTGGGTGGATTTGGGATGCAGGAAGGCAACCAGTTTGTTGGCCGCTCCCTCAAAAGGAACTTCGTGAATGAGGCGGCAACCCGCGTCGGAGGCCTGCTTCAGTTGGCCGCTGATGTTGTCCGTGTAAAAGGCCACGTGATGCACCCCCTCCCCGTTCTTTTCCAGGAATTTGGCGATCGGACTTTCCGGCGAGGTGGGCTCCAACAGCTCCAGATGCACTTCACCCACATGGAAAAAAGCAGTTTTCACTTTCTGCGAAAGCACTTCCTCCCGTTTTTCACATTTGAGCCCAAGAACCTTTTCATAGTAAGGAATGCTTTCCTCCAAGGATTTCACCGCAATGCCGAGATGATCAATTTTCTGAATCATAATTCCTTTTTCTTATCCTCAAAAATCTTAACAATAAGATTATCTACTGTCTAGTCTTTTTATTATAAAGTTTCTCTAATAAATCAGGTGCGAGGGTAGCGAAATTTCTGAAGCAATTGTTGCACGGCCAAAAGGTGGGGCATTTTCCCCGAAACCACGTCCTTCTCGATGGATCCCCTCACAGCAGAGACCTGTGAGTCCCGCTCAAAACTCAGGCGGAGCTCTTCCTGGCAAAGAAACCGCACCCAATTCAAAATCTGGCGTCGGCGCCGCTCCTGAAAATAGCCGTTCTCTTTTCCCTTCGCACAAAAACCCACCAGCACCTCCCAACACACCTTCAACGTTTTCTCTTCTTTGACCGAAACCAGCAAGGCCGGTACCTGCCAATCCGGCGCCTCATGGGAAAGGACATGCAGCACTCTCTCCAATTCCCCCCGGGCCGTGCGGGCCCGCAGCAAATTGTCGCCATCCGCCTTGGTCACCATCACCAGATCCGCCAATTCCACGATCCCCCGTTTGATCCCCTGCAACTCGTCACCCGCCCCCGCCAGCATCAGGAGAACAAAACAGTCCACCATGGAATGAACCTCTATCTCGCTCTGCCCCACCCCGACGGTTTCCACCATCAGGATGTCAAAGCCGGCCGCTTCGCAGAGCAGGACTGTCTCGCGGCTCTTCCTGCCGACACCGCCCAGATTCCCACCCGCCGGACTGGGACGGATAAACGCGTTAGGTTCACGGGAGAGCTGTTCCATGCGTGTCTTGTCGCCCAGGACACTTCCTCCGGAAACGGAACTGCTGGGATCCACCGCCAGAACCGCTACTTTTTTCCCCTCGCGACAGAGCCGCGTTCCCAGAGCTTCGATAAAGGTGCTTTTCCCCACGCCGGGAACACCCGTAATCCCCACACGCAGGGAACAGCCCGTCTGCTTCATCACCCCGGTCAGAACTTCCTGGGCCAGAGCCGTGTGCTCCGCTTTGTTGCTTTCAATCAGGGTAATGCCCCGGGCCAATAATGTGCGGTTCCCACGCAGGATGCCTTCAATGTAATCCTCCGCTTTTAGAACACGGCGACGCTGCGTTCCCCTGTTTCCTCTGGATAAGTCCCCGCCCGGATTGTTCACTCCAGGTCTGACATAACAGGCAAATTCCCTGCCTCCTTCCGGAGGAACCCACTCCGGGCGGGACGTGTTGTCCGTCATATCATGCCGCCTCGGAAGTGAGGCGCTCCTGGAGAAGTTTCAAAATCTTTCCTGCCGAATCCGGGATGACCGTTCCTGGTCCGAAAATGGCACTCGCCCCGTTTTTCAAAAGGAAGTCGTAATCCTGGGCCGGAATCACTCCACCGCAAACCACCATGATATCTTCTCTTCCCTGTTTGGCCAATTCCGCCATCAACTGCGGCAGAAGGGTCTTGTGCCCCGCCGCCAAAGAACTCATGGCCACGACATGCACATCATTTTCAACCGCCTGCCTGGCCGTTTCTTCCGGAGTCTGGAACAAGGGCCCGATATCCA
Source organism: Methylacidiphilales bacterium (assembly GCA_038250235.1). GTDB lineage: Bacteria > Verrucomicrobiota > Verrucomicrobiia > Methylacidiphilales > JAAUTS01 > JAAUTS01. Next base: position 13,978 of record JBBSCO010000046.1, read on the forward strand.
CATCAAACCCCATATCAGCAAAAGCAGTCGCCACCACCTTGGCTCCACGGTCATGACCGTCCTGCCCCATCTTGGCAATGAGAATACGCGGACGGCGACCCTCCCCTGCCTCGAACTCCTTGGCCAGATCCCGGACTCGCGTGATTTCGTTCTGCTTCCCGTATTCTTTCTGATAAACACCCGAGATCGAACGGATCACAGCCTGATGGCGGCCATAAACTTTTTCGAGCGCAAAGGAAATCTCTCCCAGTGTGGCTCTGGCCCTGGCCGCTTCGATCGCCAGTTCCAGCAGGTTTCCTTCCCCGGACTCCGCGGAAGAGGTCAGCCGCTCCAGGGTCTTCTGCACTACAGTGTTGTCCCTGTTGACTTTTAACTCCTGCAAACGCCGGATCTGGGACCCGCGCACTGCGGTATTGTCGATGTCCAGAATCTCCAGAGGATCTTCCTTCTCCAAACGGTATTTGTTGATGCCAACGATCGTTTCCGTTCCGCTGTCGATCCGTGCCTGACGACGCGCTGCCACTTCCTCAATCCGCATCTTCGGCAGTCCGCTTTCAATCGCCTTGGCCATGCCTCCCAGAGCCTCCACTTCCTCGATGTGTTCCCAGGCCCGGCGCATGAGGGAGTCGGTGAGCGCTTCGACAAAATAGGAACCACCCCAGGGATCCACCACCTTGCAGATCCCGGTCTCTTCCTGCAGATAAAGCTGGGTATTGCGGGCGATACGGGCGGAAAAATCCGTCGGCAGAGCAATGGCTTCGTCAAGCGCGTTGGTATGCAGCGATTGCGTGTGCCCGGATACGGCCGCCAGGGCTTCAATGCAGGTGCGGGTCACGTTGTTGTAGGGATCCTGTTCCGTCAGACTCCAGCCGGAAGTCTGCGAATGGGTCCGCAGCGCCATGGATTTTTCCAGCTTCGGGTTGAACTCTTTCACCATCTTGGCCCAGAGCAGACGGGCGGCACGCATCTTGGCCACTTCCATGAAATAATTTTTTCCCTGCGCCCAGAAAAACGACAACCTCGGCGCAAAGGAATCAATTTCAATCCCCGCCTTGATCCCGGCCCTGATATACTCAAGTCCATCCGCCAGAGTGTAGGCCATTTCCAGATCAGCCGAGGCCCCGGCTTCCTGCATGTGATAGCCGGAAATGGAAATCGAATTGAACTTGGGCATCTGTTTCGAGGTAAACGAAAAAATATCCGCAATGATCCGCATCGAAGGTGAAGGCGGATAAATGTAGGTATTGCGGACCATGTATTCTTTCAGGATGTCGTTCTGGATCGTGCCCGAAAGTTCCTCCAGTTTGGCTCCTTGCTCCAAAGCCGCCACGATATAAAACGCCAGCACCGGCAGCACGGCCCCGTTCATGGTCATTGATACGGAAATTTTATTGAGCGGAATGTTCTTGAACAGGATCTGCATGTCCAGGATCGAGTCCACCGCCACCCCCGCTTTCCCGACATCACCGATCACCCGTGGATGATCGGAATCGTAGCCGCGATGGGTCGCTAGATCGAAGGCCACAGAAAGCCCTTTCTGTCCCGCCGCCAGGTTCCGGCGATAAAAGGCATTCGATTCTTCCGCCGTGGAAAACCCCGCATACTGCCGGATGGTCCAGGGTTGTGCGGCATACATCGTGGCGTAGGGGCCACGAAGAAAGGGAGCAATCCCTGCGGTAAAACCCAGATGCTCCAGTCCTTTGTAATCTTCTTCGGTATAGAGAGGTTTTACCTCGACCTGCTCCATGGTGTGCCAGAGCAGATCCTCCAGCCTGCGGCCTGTTTCTTTTTCCAACGAATCCTGCCATTGCTTGCGGCTGATTGGCGTGGAAGCCGTGGCGGGTTTGATTTTGCTGAAATCGGGACGGTTGCTCATGAACGGACTCCTGTTTGTTTCAATAATCCCCGTAACGTTTCGTAGTTGTTCACCCTGACATGGACAAACCCGTCAATGCCGGATTCTTTATAGACGGTTTCCTGTTCTCCCGGTGCTCCCGCCAACAAAACTGTTCTTGTCCCGTCCAACTCCTTGATTTTCCGTGCCGCATCCCCGGCAGACTGGAGATACGTCTCATCGGTCGAACACAACACCACCACCCGCGATTCCGATACTTTTACCGCCTCTACTATTTCGTCCACCGAGACAAAGTCCCTCGCGCCTTGCACATCGAAACCTCCCACCATGAAAAAGTTGGAACACCAGTCAGCCCTCGCCCGATAGGTCCGCGATGGACCGATATTGGCCTGAAGAATGGAGGGCCGTTTGCCGGTCGTAGCCTGATGACTCCAACAGGCATCGCGCAGATCTTCATAGGGAGTTGAGGCTCGGCGGGCTGGCATCGCCTGAATTTCCGGGCGAAGTGTGCCCGTATCCTTGCTGCGAAGAGCCTGCACCAGTTCCCCCAGACTCGCGCCGGCCTGGGCAGCACTAATTGACACTTCCATCGAGATCACTCCGGCCGAAGCCGCCAGTGTGGCCAGACTTTCCATGACCTGTAGATCGGTCTCGTCCGTCGCCGAGGTTCGGTAGCTGCTGATCTGGGATGAACGTTTGGCCAGAATCTGCGCATAGTCCGGCAGAACGGCCTTTTGCGGTTCTTCCTTGGGATTGGGATAATTGTTGATGCCGACCTGTACCTCACGCCGCTCGCCGAGAGATTTCACCCGTTTGGCCGCCACCGCTTCGATCTGCTGTTGAACCCAGCCTGATTGCAGGGCTGCCAGCATCCCGCCTTCTTTCTCCGTGTCCTGGAACAAGGCCCAGGCTTTTTGCACCAATTGGGATGTCAGGGTTTCCACAAACCATGATCCACCCGCCGGGTCGATGACCCGTGTCAGATCGCATTCTTCCTGCAGAATGGTGTGGGTATTGCGGGCAATACGTCTCGAAAACCCATCCGGCACCCGGAAACCTTCATCGAAGGGGCCGACATGCATACTTTGAACACCTCCCAAGGCGGCAGAGAAAGCTTCGGTCGTGGTTCTCAGCATGTTGACATACGGATCGATACGGGTTTTATTCCATATGGATGTCCGCGCATGCTGGATCATTCCGCGCCTGTTTTCGGGAACATCAAAGGCTTCCAGCACACGGCTCCAGAGGAGGCGGGCCGCACGGAACTTGGCCACTTCGGGAAAAAACTGCGAACCGATGCCAAACGAAAACCGCATCCGGGGAGCCATATCTTCCGGCTTCAGTCCCCGGTCATCCATGGCACGGACATACTCGACCCCGGTGGCCAGGGCAAAGGCCAGTTCCTGAACCGCATTGCCCCCACGGTCATGCACATAGTTTGTTTGCACCGAGACCGTCTGCAGCGGAATTTCCCATTCTTTCACAAATCCGCTCAACTGTGCCATTTCAGAGTAAGCCTGTTCAATCGAGTGGGGCAACTTTCCCTGCCGGGCCAGAACTCCGAGAGGATCCATCTCCACCCCGCCACGAAGGGATTGCAGGAAAAGGCCCTGTTTACGGGCCAGCGCAAACCAAAGCGCCATGACGGGAAGCGCGGAACTCCCGGCCTGGAAATAAACCGGAACCGCCGAGGCATCCACCTTGCGGAAAGCTCTCTCAAAGTCCTGTAGCATTGAGAGAGAAACCCCACAGGCCCCGACCTCCCCCGCCTTGGCGGAATCCGGATCAAGCCCGTTCGCCGTGGCCAGATCGACCAGCACATTAAGTTCCGTTTGTCCCTGCATCAGTTCGTGCAAAGCAACCACATTAAATTCTTCAGGAGTACTACAGGGTAATTCCTGGGAAACGAGCCAGGGTTGATTGACGTAGCCGCTGACATTGGACGCCCTGATGTGCGTGGAGAAGCCCGGAAAATCTTTGAGATGCGGAAGTCCAGCGACATCGCTTGCGTTGTAAATCGGCTGGAGTGTGATGCCTTCGTAGGTCGTTGAAAGTAATTTTTTTTCGAAGGGTGCCCCCTTAAGCAGCGCTTCCGCCGCTCTTTTCCAGGCCTCGTAGGTGGCTGGTTTAAACTCCGACAAAAGGGCCTTGCTTTTCGACCCTGCCAAGGGAGAACCAGAAGAATCTTTCATAAAAAAGACTTTATAGTATTAGCTAAACTAAATCAACAAGATAATAAATAAGTAGTAATACTTATACTATTAAAGAGGACTCTTTTAGTAAAAAACCAACAACAACGAAATAAAACTCGTGTTCGGCCATCAGTCTTTTAAAACTGCATTAATCGTATGAGCCCCGTTTTAACCAGTCTCTGCCGCATCATGGCGCCTGCTTCTTACGGGGTGGTCGTTTGCGATACCGAGGGGAAAATCCTTTGGGTCAACAATTTCTTCACTGAAATGTGCGGTTATGATTTACAGGAAATCGAGGGAAGAAAGCCGGGATCCTTTCTCCATGGGGTCGCCACTGATCCGGCTGATGTCACACGTTTACGCCAAGCCGTCCAGCGTCGCGAGTCCTGCCAAACCCGGATCCGGAACTATCATAAAAACGGGAAGTCTTACTGGGCCAGTATTGATCTGCATTTTGTCTCCGACCTGCCAGACACAGCGGATTTTTTCTTGGCTGTGGAGCACGACATTACGGACGCTTTGGCTATGGAAAATAAACTCAAGGACGAAGTCCTCGACCTGTATAACTGCATCCTGAGCATGGCCGATAAGCCTTTAATATCCAGAATTTAGGGATCCGCTCTTGGTTTCCATCCATGCTTTTCCGGGCAATCCGTGGCTTAATGATTTTTTAGGATCTCAAAAATACTCCGCCCAGTTCACCCCCTGCATACTTCCTGTTTTCAGGAACTGTTGATGCATGGCATAGGCGGCGCTGAGCGTATGCGGGGTGTGCCCGTCTTTGATTTCTTCGAAGTATCCCATGAGCTCTTCACGATAGTCCGGATGGGCGCACTGTTTCACGATGTGGCGGGCCCTCTCACTAGGAGTTTTTCCCCGAAGATCCGCAATGCCCTGTTCCGTAATGATGACCTGCACGGAATGCTCGCTGTGATCCATGTGACTGACCACCGGCACAATCGTGCTGATCTTTCCTCCCTTGGTCAGGGACGGGCAGGTGAAAATGGAAATGTAACCGTTCCGGGTGAAATCCCCGGAACCGCCAATCCCGTTCATCAGACTCTTTCCCATCACATGGGTGGAATTCACGTTGCCGAAAAGATCCACTTCCAGAGCCGTGTTGATCGTGATGATGCCCAGACGCCGGACCAGTTCGGGGTTGTTGGTGATTTCCTGGGGGCGAAGAAGAAGCCGGGAGCGAAAAAAATCCAGATTGGAGTAGATGGACTTCAAGACATCGGGACTGACGGTGATGGAGGTTCCCGTGGCAAATTTGACTTTCCCGCTGAGGATGAGCGAGATGACTGAATCCTGAATAACCTCGGTAAACATTTCGAAGGTTGGAATCTCCGGATTTCGTCCCAAAGCACCCAAGACGGCATTGGCGATGTTGCCCACCCCCGACTGGATCGGCAGAAACTCATAGGGGATGCGTCCCAAACGGCTTTCTTCAACAATGAAACGCGCCACGTTTTCGCCGATCTTGTCCGTCACCACATCCGCTGGAACAAATCCCGAAGATTCATCTGCGAGGTTGGTTTTCACCACCCCGACGATTTTGGCCGGGTCCACCTTGACCACTTCGCTCCCAATGCGGTCCGAAACACGGCAGATCGGAATGGGTAGACGATGCGGGGGGTTGAGGGGCTCGTAGATATCATGGAAACCCCGGAGCGTTGCCGGATGGTAGTCATTCAATTCGATCAGGATTTTATCCGCCGCCTGGCAGAAAGTCGGCGAGGCACCGACCGAGGTGCTCAGGATAATTTCCCCGGCGTCATTGAGATCGCAGGCCTCCACCACGGCCCAGTCCATCTTCCCCAAAAATCCGAAGCGGATGGACTGGGCCAGGGTGGATAGGTGCATGTCAAAAAAACGGGTGCGTCCCTCGTTGATGCTTTTCCGTAGATCTTTATTGGATTGATAGGGAGTCCTCCAGGAAATGGCTTCCGCCTGGGACAATGCCCCGTCCAGGGAGGGTCCCGTCGATGCGCCCGTTACAACCCCCACCTGGAAAGGTCTTCCCTCCGCATGCAGAAGCTCTGCCCTTGCCGCCAGCGCTTTCGGGATTGCCTTGGCCGCGCCGGCCGGGGTGAAACCGCTGAATCCAATGGTGTCCTGATCGCGGATAAGGGAGGCCGCTTCTTCGGCTGTCAACTGGGGGTATCTCATAGTGTTAGGTGTTGTTGTTTAAAGGGTTTCTCCGTCCGGGCCTTCAGGCCATCTCCTCCACCAGGGCTTCCACCGGGCGATTGTTCACCTGGAGACGATAGTTACAGGCTGCGGACTTTCGCAAGGGAATGACTGCGTGAACAGAAAAACTGTTTACGGCGGGGACTGCGGTGGGCGCCTGGACCGGTTTGAGCAACTGCGTCAGTTCCTGGGGAAACATGGCATAAAGAACCGCATTTTCGTCCGAAACAGGAAGTCCTTTTTCTGCCAATTTTGCGCGCAGCTCTGTCATGCCCGGTTTCAAAGAATCCGCAGGGCGGCCGGTGACCGGGAACTCCTTGCTTTTTTTGAGCGTATCCTTCAACAGTTGGGCATCAACCGCACCGGGAGTCTTTCCATATTTGCCAAGAAGGATATCCGTGACCGGCTGCGAAATCATTTTCCAGCGTCCGAACTTCACGTTCATCATGGCCTGGGTTCCCACAATCTGGGAGGTCGGTGTCACCAACGGAATCCAACCCAATGCCTCGCGCACGACCGGAATCTCTTTCAGCACCTCCGGCAATCGATCCGCCATGCCCTGCTCTTTCAATTGGTTGCGGAAGTTGCTTAACATCCCGCCCGGAACCTGATAGGTCAGCGTGTCACTGTCCACCCGCTCATTGGCCGGACTGGTGAAGGCCCCCAGCTCCGCATAGATCTTTTCAAAGTCGCAACGGAGTTCATACAAAAGACCCCGGTCAAACTGGGGACAGCGGGGGTGATCTTTGAGAAGTTCCAACATGCGCAGGGTATCCGGTTGGGAGGTTCCGTTGGCAAAGGGAGCGATGGAAGTCTCGATCGTGTCCACGCCCGCATCGATGGCCGCACAGTAACTGGAAGCCGCCAGTCCCGCCGTGTCATGACTGTGCAGCACCAACGGAATTTTGACTTCTTTCTTCAAACGCCTCACCAATTCCGCCGCAACCTGCGGACGAAGGATCCCCGCCATATCCTTGATGCCGATCGAGTGGCAACCCATCGACTCCAGGTCTTTGCCCATACGCACAAAACTCTCCATCGTATGGACCGGACTCAGGGTGTAGCAGATTTCGCCACGCGCATGTTTTCCCAGTTTCACTACGGTCCGGATGCTGGTTTCCAAATTACGGAGGTCATTGAGGGCATCAAAGATGCGGAACACATCCATCCCCGCCTCGGCCGAACAACGGATAAAGGCTTCGACCACGTCATCGGGGAAGCTGGTGTATTGAACGATGTTCTGGCCGCGCAACAGCATGATATGCGGGGTCAACGGCGCAGCACTCTTCAAAGCGCGCAGGCGGTCAAAAGGATTTTCCGAGAGATAACGGAGGCAGGAATCAATGACCGCCCCTCCCCAGGTTTCCAATCCGGCGAACTCCATACCGTCAAGGATCGGTGCGGACGGAAGCATCTGCCGGGTCGTCATACGCGTTGCCGCCAGGGATTGGTGCCCGTCCCGCAGGACGGTGTTATTAAATCGGACAATTTCTTGGCTTTTCATAAAACAAACCTTTTTCTTATTGCAAGAACAAGGGGCATTTCCTATTAGATTAGATAATAATCTATTTTATGTCAAATTAGATATTGTTATTTTTCAAAGTCCTCCCATCGTTTGGCTACAAGTGGCCAGGCGGCAACTTTCTTCAGCACCTGTCTAATGTCCGCTTTTCCCAGCCCGCTCCAAGGATTTCGACCCACCTATGAAAATCTTCCAGTTCCCCCCCCTGGTAGCAATGGAGCCCGGCCCTTCCGATCCAAGTCCCTGGTTCATCCTTACCTTCGTCCTTCTTCTTCTGGGCATTTCTCTCGGACTCTTCCTTAAGCGACAGTGGTGGGAAAATCATTATCCCAAGGTGGCCATCGGCCTCGGGCTCATCGTCGTCGCCTATTACTTCCTAAGCCTTGGAAATAGTCACCGCCCCAAAGAAACGCTGACCAACTACATCAGCTTCATCTGCCTGATCGGGTCGTTGTTTGTTGTCTCCGGAGGTATCCACATCCGGCTTACTAATAGATCCGCCCCTGGTTCCGGATGAACAAATACCGCATCACGGTCATTCAGACCGGAATCATCTCATCGCAACGACGGCAATACTCCAGTAGCAACCCCTCCAGAGCTACCCTCACATTCTGCGGATAGCCATGGTTTCCCTTGTACAGTTTAATCATCGGATTACGCATTTTCAAAATCGTAAAAAGTGCCTCTTCCCCCATCGCTCCCGAAGCCCTCGCAAACTTTAATTCCCCTTTATCAAAACATAGCTCCCCGCAGACATCCCCCTCGGTCAACTCCATTCGGCAGGTCCGGTTCTCCAGATGCACCACCTGCAGCATGCTGATAGGCTGAAATCCCTGGGCAAAACTTTCTGGCTGGCAGTTCAACATGGCATCCATGGTATCGAACAACTCCCCCATCATAAAAGGCTTGGCCAGCATACGCAGGGACGTGAACCGCTTCGCCACGATCCGCACCTCTTCCAACAGGCCCATGGCCGACATGGCGATCACCGGTGTCTTGGGATTCTGTGCCAGGGTTTCCATGATGACCTCCAACCCCCCGTATTTCGGCATGCGCAGATCCGTGATAACCATTTCGGGACTATATTCCTGTAGCCATTGCAGCGCCTGCAATCCGTCTGTCACCCCGCTCACCTCATACTGGGGATAGGCATGGGAGATACTCCTGACCAGACAGTCGGTCGTTTCCTCCTGATCGTCCACAACGAGAATTTTGTTCTGTGTATCCAAAACGGCACCCTCCACTAGAACATCAATCTATCACCCCCTTCATGATCAGACAGACCTAACCGGCAGCTTATTCACAATCCCCCGAAACCCGCTATCCATTCATGTTCTTGTTGATCCTGTAACCTAAGAAGCTGTGAAAAAAGATCGAGACCCTCCCAACCAGGCTGGAAAAATGTTTCAAAAACTCCGGAAACTGCTTCACTTCCCCCAACCCCGTAAATAATCACCTCTTTTTTGCATCCAAAGGCAGCCCCCCTACGTTCTATCCCACATGAAACATCTGCTTCGCTTTCTGCTACTCGCTTTGCCACTCAGTCTCCAGGCCCTGCCCCCCGCCGCTTACGAACCCATCCCCGGCGAACCCTTCTGGTTGGAAACCGACGTAGCCCAACAATTTCCCTCCGAACCCATCATCCGCAGCAGCGATTACCTGAAACAAGGAACCACCTATTTCGTCAGTCCCAGCGATAAAACCCAGACCGCCATCGCCTGGATCGAAGCAGATGGACAATGGCTGGAACCCCGCAAACCAGCCGATTCCGCCAAGCCTGACAACATGGTTCTCAGTAGCCGGAGTGCACCCCTTGACGTGGTAGGGCCCGACGGCAAAACCCTGGATATCAGCCTCAACGGAGCCGTCATTCCTGAGGGCAGCACGGTCACCACCAAAGACGGATGGGCCGCCATCACGCTGGGTGCCCTTAACACTCTCCACCTCATGCCCGGCGCCAGCGCCACTCTGAGCATGAAAAATGAAACAGGAAAAATGGCCACCCTGATCAAACTCAAATCCGGCGGCGTTTTCTCCAAAGTAGGAAAACGTGATGGACTGGCCCAGGACTACCGCATCCAGACCCCTCAGGGCATCGCCGCCGCCCGCGGCACCGATTTTGTCACCCTGGCCCTTCCCGCCCGCATGGAAGTCTGGATCGCCGAAGGCATCGTCGATGTTATGGACACCCAGGGAAACAAGGTCGGCGAAGTAGCCGCTTCCAATGACAAAGCCCTCAAAGTTCTGCGTAACCCTGCCATCACCGATCCGGTCGAAAACGCCAAGGCCAACGCCGCCATCATGACCGCCGCCTTCGGCTTTGTCGGACAGGCCAATACGACAAACCTTGGCATCCAAAAGAAAGTGTCCGAAGGCCTGGCCAGAACCCCCGAGGAGGAAGCTTTCCAAAAAGAAACCATTCCGGTCAAATTTCTGATCAAAGTTGCTAAAAAACCATAGGGCCACTTTCTTAGCCCTAACCACACAATTGATGGTCCGCAAAAACACGCGAAAGGACGCTAAAAAGGAAGACGAAGCAAGGGGCTCAAAAAATCTCTGGAAATCGAAGTCAATTTTCCGCGAGCCTTCTCAAAGACATTCCCCGTAAAGACTCTCTCTCTTTCTTTTGCGTCGTTTCGTGTGTTTCGCAGATAAAACCCAAAACCATCCCCCGCCCTGCCGATGTAGCCGCGACCTCCGAGTCGCGGAATCCACCCATCGGAGGGCCCAGCTCCGTCTGGGCCGCTGCCTTATTCCGAACGACACGCAGGTCGTCCCTCCAATCCCTTCCCCACCTTTCCCTCAACGGAAAACAGGAAACACAAAACCCCAAACCCAAAACCATCCCTCGCCCCCGTTGTAGCCGCGACCTCCGAGTCGCGGAGTTCCCCCATAGGAGGGCCCCGCTCCGGCTGGGCCGTTGGCTTAAACACCAATAAACCCCGCAAAAAGCGGGGCAGGAGGGGGGTCGTCCGGCACATCCCATCCCCACCGA
>JBBSCO010000047.1:0-23101 GCA_038250235.1 Methylacidiphilales bacterium
TTAATAAACCCCATTTTCTTTGTAGGAGCGACCTCGTGTCGCGATGGCTTTGGCTTTTTGCCCAGTCACACCCCCAGCCTTCGCGTGACAAGCACGCTCCTACGAACAGGGCCCTTCCCCGTAGGAGCGACCTCGTGTCGCGATGGCCTTTATCTTTCGCTCAGAGTTCTGCCCTACCCGCGAAACTCCGCAATTCTGCGCGAGCAGGCACGCGAAAAAGCGCGAACGGGTGGCAATTATGAAGGTAGGTTTTTAATAGGCCGGAAAGTTCTGTCGGGTCAGGATCCGCGGACCATTCTACGAACGATAAGTTCTTCCAAAAGCATCTGCACGGTCACGATTTTCACGCCGCCGATGGTTTTGCCAAACAGGTGCCCGAAATCCTTTTTGTCACCCGTGAGCAGGAAATCCGCTTTGCCGGCAATGGCTCCGCAAAGGATGGGCCGGTCTTTTTCGACGAGTTCCACATTGAGTTCGAAAAGTCCGATGGGAACCATCTCCAAGGACAGGGCGAATTTCTCATACGCGGCCAGGCGTTTGGGTTGCTTTGCCGCGATGTTCCTCCGCGCCTCAGCCATCGCGTAGGCGTTGGTCAGCAGGTCGGCGTGATGCGCCAATTCTCCAAGAAACCCAGCGAGATGACTACTGGGGAAGGACGTGGAGAAAAGGATGTTGGCATCGAGAAAAACTCTCATCGGGTTTTGCGCCAGCGGAGCTTTTTGCCCACGAGCGCCGATTCATTCATTCGACGAAACTCCTCCACCCTTGCGTTGGAATAGATTTCGACGGGCATGACGGCACCGGCGCGAAGGACGACGTTCCCGCTTTCGTCCACGTCCACGACAAGTTGGCCTCCGTGTGTCACACCGAGTCTTTGACGGACTTCCTTTGGCAAGGTGAGCGCGCCGCGTTCATTGACAGTGATCACTTTAGTCATGAAATCAGTATTACATCATTACCGTATTCCTGCAATACAACATCAGGCGGGTTTACGGTTTGCGGTTTTCAGTTCTCAGTTTCCCCGCGTGGCCCCCCCCCTCCCTGGGGTCAGTTCTTTGAAATTAGAGTGAGACGACGAGACCGGAGAACTGAGTCAAGGGTCAGGGGTCAGGGGTGAGGAAACCCTAAACCCCGCCCTTCGCGTGGCAAGCACGCTCCTACGAAAAGGCACCTCCCCGTAGGAGCGACCTGATGTCGCGATTCCGTGCCACGGGTTATTCAAATGAGAACAATGGCCATTTTTCCGGTTCGGTGCTTTGGCCGAGCCCGTCGGCGAGGAACACCCAGCCCTCGCGGCCTCCACCGTCCTCGTCGTTGACGATGAAGTTCAGACCAACGGCAGCGGTGCGCAGGAAGGCCGCGTCGAAGCCGGCCCCTTCGAAGGGAAGCCGGGCCTTGTAACTCAGGCCGCCATCAATCGGGGTGACTTTCAGCTCGATCTTGTTGGCATAATCGCGGGCGGTGCCTTCTGGGTTGCGCCAGGAATTGACCATCGTCTTGCCATCGTCGTTCCGGGCAAGTCCCAGTTCCCATGCGCCACCGCGTCCTGGGATCACGAGGCCGAGCTGGACGGAGTCGCCTTTCCACATGACGCTGGGCTGGTCGTTGGGCTGCATGTGTTTTTCATCCCGCACGTCGATGCGGACGAGAAGGGCCTTGTCGCCCGGCTCGATGGCGAACCAGGCGCGGGAGCTGATGTCCGAGGGTCCCTGCCATGTCCACTGGGCACGGGTGGGATCGGCCTGGTTGTTGTTGAAGATGTGTACTTTGGTTTCAAGAACGAAGTCAGCCTCGCGGTCGGCGATTCCGCCTTTGGGCAGGAGGCGGGCGGCGTGCATGGGCAGGTTCTGGCGTCCGCTCCAGCCTGCGAGTCCTTCAAACGAGTAGGCGAGACCGACGGTCGGGGTCTTGCCCGCTGCGGCGGTGGGCATGATCTGGGCCAGTTCGATGCGCTTGCTTTCCTTGGCGGCAAGTTGGAGCTTCTGTGCGGACGCGACGCCATCGTGGCCAGTCCAGGTGAGAGCGACGACGGCGGGGACGGTCAGCGGATTGCTCACCGTGGCCTCGACCATGACCTTGCGTCCGGGTTCGCCGTAAGGTTCCGTTCCGAAGACAATGAGAGGTGGCGCGACCTGCGGGGCAGTGCCCTCCTTGACGCCGGAGAGGCGCAGGCTGGCGACTTCCTTCTTGAGGGCCCAGAGGACGACGCCATGTTCGACTTTGGCGGGCGACAAATTGCCGTAAAGATCGACGAATTCCGCTTTAGCTCCTTCGGGGACGATGGCCGGAACTGTGGTATCAACCACGGGGGAATTCTCATCCCAACCGATGAATAAGTGCCCGCCATTGCCCGCAAACCCGAACATCCAATTGCCGCGTGCGGCCTCAAGCTGAACGGGCCTTGTGAAGCCGCGCATGAGGTTGACCATGGCATTGTAGGCGGGCAGCACCGGGTAGGGCTGATCGTCATTACTGATCATCGAATAATGGTATTCGGAGGGGAAGTTCAGGCAGAACCAGTTGAAGCCGACTGCTCCACGGGCCCGTGCGAAGGCAAATTTCTTATAGAGTTCGCCGGCCTGTTTCTGGCGATCCTCCTGTGAAACGGCGGCACCGGTCTCGTTGTGATAGAACGGCTTGGGCGGGCTCAGCTTGGCCATGAGAGGCCCCCAGGCATTGTCCATGCGGGTTTGGTAACCTTTACCGAAGGAACCGTGCTCGTGGATGTTGACGACATCGTAAGCTTTCTGATCGTCGAGCACCGAGCGGTGGATGAGGTCGGGGTTGTTGGACTGTCCGCCGTGGGCTCCGCTGGCAATCGCGAATCCGCCCGTCATGATTTTCAGACTGGGATCGACCTTGCGAATTTCCTCGGAAGCGACGCGGTACGTTTCGAGGTATTCTTCGGTGGTACCGCGCCAGAATCCGTAAAGGTCGGGCTCGTTCCAGATTTCGATGAACTCAATTTTAAAGCCCTGCTCCTTGATGTGCTGCATGGCGAGGCGGCTATAATTGCGCCATGCATCGATTTTGGGCGGGGTCATGGCTATTGTCCACTCGGGGAGTTTTTCCGCTTTGATGCGATCGATGTGCTCCTGTTTGGCGGCCCATTTGGGAGTGAAGCCGAGACCATATTGAGCGTAGAGTCCGCGATCGTTAAGTGCCTTCAGGTAAAGGTCATGTTGTTTCCAGTCGGGAGTGGGGCCTTGAGCGGCCGTGTCCGCCCATGTCACCCCGTTGCGGATGATGTCGGCACCGATCATCGCGCAGCTGTCGGCAAGGCGATTGTAATTGTGCGGTGCGAAGCGGGCGTCCAGACCGAACCAAAAGCCGTCCGCGGGCGGTTTGGCGCGCTGACCGGCCGGGTTGATCACCCCGAGCATGATGGGCTTCATGGTGATTTTGCCGGTGCCGCCGGGGGTGCGGATCGTGGGCGTAAGCTGCCACCAGCCGAGCTTGGAAAGGTTGTTACCGAGCGGAAGGCGGACTTCCCCGCCGGGCGGGAGCGCGATGTTTTCCTTTGTCTCGGTCACAGTGGTGCCGTCGAACGCGCGGAAATCCATATCCACATGCACCGTAACCGGAGTCGCCGAGGCAGCATTTTTCAAAACCAGCGCGGACTCGGCCCTTTTGGAGTTACTGATGAGGTTGAGCGGGCCATCGGTGACCACTGAGGCGGTGACCGCCATGATCGGGATTTCGGGCTCGATTTTGGTGACATCGACCGCGTTCCGCATCAGGTCCCCAATCAGGATGGAGGCAGATTCGGCGGGCTTGTTGGGCAGGTTGAACATGAGCGTGCTGAGACGGAGAGGAAGATCAATCGTGCCCTTCCCCTCGTCCGAGCCACCGTAGTGGTTATTTCCTGTCAGACTGGAATCCAAAACCAGCGAGCCGGTGACGATGCCGCCGCCCTCGGGCAGGGTTCCTCCGAAATGCCAGGTCTCGCCATTGACATCCAAGGCACGGACTCCCCAGGATGTGAGCTGGGGGGCTTGTGTTTTGTCCACGGTGATCTCCAGTTTAATGCCTTCGCGGTAAGCTTTCAGGAACGGTTTCCCGTTGGAGAACATCTCGGCAAATCCACCGGCACCAGGACTCCATTCCAACTGGACCCATGAGCGATCCTCCTGCTTAAGGGGTTTGGCGGATTGCTTGTGTTTGTCGCCATTAACGAGTCCCCATGAGTTGCCGGGGCCCGCGGGAACGAGGATTTCCGGATTGCCCATGGAGTCGAAGGGGAAACTAACAGCGAGAAGGGCAAGGGCTAACCATGATTTTTTGGAAAAAGTGGCGAGGCGCGGGAAAAGCGGGGGATCATTTCGATGGTTCATAGAATTTGGGAATTTTTGAATTCAGGAGTGTTTGTGCAACGATTATGTGTTGAGGAGCGGTCTGGGAGTATGCCAAGTAATAACGGACGTTATTTTGTTACTATGCAAGATTAATTTTAATTAATTCACAGTTTAAGCGAATTCGTTCCGGAACGGCCTCTAGACGGGGCGATTCAGAGTTCTGCCCGCGAAAGGGCGCGAAAAAGCGCGAAAGGATGAAAATTTCGGAGGTTGGCTTTCCACTGCCTTTCTTTCCCGTAGGAGCGACCTCGTGTCGCGATGGCTTTGGCTTTTTGCCCATTCACACCCCCAGCCTTCGCGTGGCAAGCACGCTCCTACGAAAAGGCACCTCCCCGTGGGATCGACCTCGTGTCGCGATGGCCTTTATCTTCTCATTCAGACTAAACTGATTTGAGTGGATGATACGGTTAAAGAGGAGGGCTTAACTTAAATGTCTTCCGGGGTAAGCCCGGTAAGCTTGGCGATCTTGGAAAGCATTCTGGGGCCGATTTCATCCCCATCATGAAAGGCGAAGACGTAATCTTGCCAGCCCTCTCGCTTCAGGGTGCGGTGAGAACCTTTTTGGCTTTGGCTGAACCCCAAGCTGTCACGCTGGGCAAAAGGCGAAGGAATGGGAAATGCTTGCGGGTTCTTCCCCGTTCTCAATTCTGTCAGCAATGACCCGAAGGGCCAAGGCTTCGACTTTCTGGATGGCCTCCTCTTGGGAATGGCCGTAGCACATGACCCCCGGCAAGACTGGGATTTCAGCAATCCATCGGCCATCGGCTTCTTGATCCAGCTCTATAGGGAATCGGGACACGTGTATAAGGAAGCCTTTTTGCGGTACTTAGTCAAGACTGGGCTGCCAAGGCCCAGCCCCCTGGGGTCGGTTCTTTGAAATTAAAGTGAGACGACGAGACAGGAGGGCTGAGACCGGAGAACTGAGTCAGGAGTCGGGAGTCGGGAAACCCAAAAACCAAAACCCCGCCATCGCGTGGCAAGCACGCTCCTACGAAAAGGCACCTCCCCGTAGGAGCGACCTCGTGTCGCGATGGCTTTAGCTTCCGTTCAGAGTTTTGCAGGCAAAACCCACCGTACAATGATGTTGATTAGCGATTCTTCTTGAAACAAAATAACAAAGTGACAAAATGGTTTTAAGAACTTTGGTATCACTTCATTAATGTGATTGATTCCAGCTATTTACCGAGAACCTGAAAAAAAAATTGAAAACCCCCCTCCCCAAACGCGAAAAACGAGACAGCAAATGGAAACAGGTTCACCAGTATATCATGGATATGATACGTAGCGGTTCATATCAACCCGGACAGACCCTGCCGACGCTCCGCAGCTTGGCCGCCGAATTCGATACCAGCATCACCCCGGTAGTGCAGGCCATGCGTATTTTAGAAAAAGAGGGACTCGTCGAGTTGGTCAGGGGGCATGGCTGCCGCGTGCGTAACATTGCCATGAATGATAACATGGTGGTTGTCCGTCCCATTGTTGAAGTCATCGGCATCTCAGCGGAACCGGATCTACAGCGGCGCAGCCACACCGTGGCAGGCCTTCAGCTCGGCATACTTCAAGTGCTTGGACTCACCGGGGACATCAAAACCCATATGACCAGCATTTCCTCCATCAGCAATCCAAACTCTTTGGATAGTATTCTGCGCGAAATCGGAACGCAACGCCCGGATGGGTTGATCATCGGCCCGGTTGCCCCCTACTTGGAACAACAAATCGCGAAATTATGGCAAATCAAAAGCAGCGGCACCAAGGTGGTTCTTTTCGCTTCACACCACCCCCTGGAACGCTTTGACCGGGTCACTTCAGATTTTGTTGGTGGGCAGAAACAATTGACCGAGCACCTTTGTAAAAAAGGTCATAAAGAGTTTTTGCGCATTTCATTCGGGCTGCACGCTCATTTCGAACAATTGAAGCAGGAAGGCTTCAGACAGGGACTCGAGGCAAGCGGATTTGATCCATCCCTGGCCAAGAGCTCCACGATCGAAATCACGATTGGAGACGAAACCGAGGAGGTGCGGAAGGAACGCCTGGAGCGGATCATTGGTGCCCTTGCCGTCATTCTGAAACAAAGGAAGATTTCTGTCATTATGGCGGGAAACGACGCCCAGGCAGGCGAAATCAGAGCGGCCCTCCACATTTTGGAACGTCACGACATTGAAACCACCGGTTACGATGGCTTTTGGGATGAGTTGGTCGGCGAGATAGAAGAACGTTACGGCTCCCATGTGCTCAAGGAAGGCCCCCCGGTTTCCGTGGACACGAATCTCGTGGAATGCGGCAACCATATGGCCCGGCTACTTCTCGACAGGATTAAAGGTGAACTCCCCAACGAGGCTCAAAATCACTTGATACCCCAAGACCTGATTATACCCAGGTAGCAGCTACAAAACTAGATTCAGCGAACGACTCTGGGATTCTTTTCATCTTCGTAATACTGGTTCGCAATCTGTCTAAGGTCCTTTGGAACACTAAATCCTTGGTCGGAAAACTTGATATCGTAGGTAAAAAGAGTTCTCCCTAAAATGACCATGTGAGGTAACCCAGTCACATTATCCACCCAGATTTCGGAAACACCGGGCAGTGCCTCCGTTGCCTGCTCCGGGGTACGGGTAACAGTTGAAAGATCTGGTGCAGCAGCAGCAGCAGCAGCAGCAGTTCCGGGTTTTTCCACTAATGCGAAGTAATTGAAAACTCTTCCCTTGGAGATAACCTGACCGAGATACATCTCAGGTTTCACCCAATCAACATAATCAAAATCCTGGGTGGCGGCGGGAGGTAAAAAATCGTCTTCACCAAGCATTCTCATGTCACGGATGGCAACACCATTGACCACGCGATCCAGAAAAAGATCATTAATAAACCAGCGTTCGATGACGGTCTTTTCTTTATTTACATAACGCCAGTAACGTATATCACCGCTTTTTCCCCCGAAGATTTTTGCCGGGCTTTCTGCGTCAATTGGTATTTCTCCCTGTTCAGGTTTTTGAAATTTCATCTTGATGGTGCGAGAGGAAATGACCCAATGGCTCGGTTTGGGAGCCTTAAAGTCTGTATTCGGAGGGGCCGGCTGCTGGGCCTGGGCGAAGCATGAGAAATTGCCCAATGACCCCAGAGCAACCAGAGAAGCCAGGATAAGAAACGGTGTTTTCATAGTGGAGTATCAGTGACAACCTCGATTCGTTGTTCAAGGACTTTCCCCGTGAAGCGATCCAATGCTAGATGGACCCACACACGATTAACTCCATTCACACTAAATTCAGAAAGTTTCGATGAGTTTTGCGTATAGGAACCCGATTCGACCGTCAAGTCAACCATCAGATTCCAGACGCGGCTTTGCGAGTAGTCGGCCAAACTCCGCACGACCGCTTCCGACTGAATCTTCACATTGTTGACGGCCCGGTTCTGGATCAGGGACGGATTGCTGAAAAAATTGACAGCATCCAGGTAGGGACCAGGGGAATCAGCAAGTGGGTCCCGCTCCGCGATGCTCGTATTATCCCGTCGAGCGACGAGGCGATTGGCAATGTTTTTGACGTCGCCCGCTGACAATCCTGCCGTAGCTGCAACCGGGTCAGGCCTGATGCCGCTCAAAATGGCCTCCAGGACGGGAGCTTCCACAGTGTTAACGTTTAATTGTCCACCTACCAGCAAAGGCGCGTCATAAACGGAAAAGACATCCAACAAGGCGAGATCTGCTGAGGTTGACGTGAAGAAATCCACACTCTTCCAGGGCTGCCCGCGGAAGGCATAGCCCATTTCGGCGACGCTCTCGAAGGGCCGGTTGAGCACGACCGGCTGGGCGGGGTTGGTGGCCAGAGAGGCAACGGGGCCCATCACGTAACCTGCCGCATTTCCGCCGGTGCCAGCGCGGAAGCTGTCGCCCCCGCGTGTAACCTTGTCGGGATCAATAATGTAAGTCTGGAGCACATTGGCCCCGGTGTAGCCGGCCGGCGGAGTAACGCGGTTTTGCGAGAGTAGGCCGTAGCGCGGGCTGATTGAAGGGCCGAGCGTAATGTTGAATTCAGTACGGTTTTGAATGGGACTCGCTCCGAGCGAGGGGACAAAGTTGAAACCGCTCCCCTGCCCAGCGTCCGTCGCCGGGGTTTGCCGAAAAGTTCTCTGAAAGTTATTCCATGCCCACGCATCGAAAATAGCGCCAAACCGATCCGTGCGTGGGTCGAGGTTGCCCCGGTAAAAGGTGGCCGATCCAGAGCCAAAGGCGTTGAAGCGCTGTTCATGCGATTGGTCGAGGTTGCCTTGGGAAACGCGCCGTATCTTCGAATACGGACGCCATGTGCCGCCGGCGTCCTTAAAATCGAGGGTGAATGTTGTTTCGGTCGGCCCAAATCCGCCGGCATTCGGGTAGTCGCGCATGAGTTCCAGAGATGCCTGCGGCGTCGAACCGGGGCGTCCAGGGCTCGCCGTAATATTCAGCCCATCGCTTCGCTGCATCTGCGGGATATTGGTCAGCACGTTAGGTATAATGGCGTAGTTTAGCGCATAAAAACGGGTGGGTATGTTATTGCTCTCGTTCTTGTCCTGCACATCGCACTCGACAGAATTAGTCTGGATTTCGGTGTCCGGAATGAGCTGTCCGGCGAGGTGATCGGGAGTACGAAACTTCGCGGTAAACGGGTCAAATTGGAAAAAGAGATTTTCTGTTCCAGGCGCCCCACCGGTTGGCGTCCCATTCACGCCAATCCATCCCTTGTCTGGTGCGAGGAAAGGCCTATACAAATTTTGATTCCCATAATCCGCGTCATTCAAACCGCCATTATAAATGGCCAGGCGGCTCAAGGCACTCGTTCCTGAACCGGCCAAAGCCCTGCGTCTCGCGTAGGCGATATGTAGCGGGGTATAAGGCCGCAGCAGATCCACAAACGCATCTCCATTCCCTCCCTTTACCGAACTCAGGCTGTCGGCACGGAAGCGGAACTCTCTGGGCCGGGGGGCAGCGGTCGATGCTGCGGGGTTTTGCCGGTGCGGGTTCCACAGCATGGGCAGGAAGTAGAAGCCCATTTTTGCGGATTGTGTCTCGGGAACTACAGGAAACGTGCGCTGCACCGCGAACCGGTAAATTAGTTGATAAACTGCCTGAAGATACGGCAAATCCTCGATGCCATAGACATCGTAAAAGGGATTGTTCTGCACATAGATCTGGGTGGGGAAACCGTCGACATCGTATTGGTCGATGATATTCGCGCCAATCTGCAGCACCTGACGCCCCAGCACGCCGTCTTCAAACACCAGGTTTCTTGTGTTGGGGAACCCGCCTCCCGTGCCGCTGAACGCGAGGTAAGAACCCAGCGAACCGGTGGAGATGTTGCCGTTGGCACCGCTGAGAATGGCCGCCTGGAGGAGTTCGAAAAAGTTTGGCTCCCGATTTTGATCCCGGACTTCTGCGAGCGTCCTCAGGCGAAAAAAGGGGGGAGCTCCGATTGCGACGGCAGGCCCTGTGACAAGGAGCGCCGGGTCATAGTCCCAAGGCTGATTCGCCCCGGCACGTGTCAATCCAAAGAGCTTGTGGGTCATACTTCCCGTTACAACTGCTCCTGAGACATCTTCTACATGGGTTTTTATGTGCGATAAAGGAAATTTACGTAACACAAGTGGCTCACCAATCTTCGCTGTTGAACCATCCGCTCTGGTGAAGGCACTTGTGACCAGAATAGAAAGGAAGGGAGCGTTATGATTGTATTTAAGAAC
The DNA here is from genome assembly GCA_038250235.1 of Methylacidiphilales bacterium. Taxonomy (GTDB): domain Bacteria; phylum Verrucomicrobiota; class Verrucomicrobiia; order Methylacidiphilales; family JAAUTS01; genus JAAUTS01. The sequence continues at coordinate 10,065 of JBBSCO010000047.1, forward strand.
GTCGGCAGGAAGGGCTTCGTTAAAGATGGATAAGGGTAAGGGAGCGGCCCGCGGCGGATAGATCGAAGGCTGATTCAATCCTCTGGAGAAGGTCGTCAAATAGGCCATACCAGAGCGCTCAGGGCTGACATTTTTGATCCAAAAATCAATCAGATCCTGCCGGTTGATGAAGGTCTGATCTCCCGGCAAGGGATTCAATAATCCAAGGGTTACGCCTTCTTTTTGAAATGTTTCGAAATCCGTTCGGTCAAAATTCTGTTGATTCCTCCACTTCACCAGTAAATCCGCCCATACCTGCCGGTTTGCATTACTACCCACTTTATTCCCTGAGCTATCGAGAAAGATTTCCTTCAAATCAGCCATGGCCTGAGTGGTCCGCAGTGATTTCCCCGCCAGATTGGATGCGACTGAGCTATGGTTGCCTGCCACGTTAATATCGAGACGCCCACCGACTTCGTAAACGCTATAGGCGAAACGCCCGATGACATATTTTGAATTCGTGACCGTTTTATCTTTGAACAGCGTCATATCGAGAAGTTGATTATGTGGTCCGATCGGACCCTGCCGCGAAAGCAAAACCCATTCAGGATTGGGAACCGTCCCATTGCTAAAAATCTGCCTCGGAGTGAGGTAAGGAGCGTCCCAATACCGTCCTCTCATAACCGGGCCGAACAAAGGAGAGTCCTCAGTGGAGTGATCGGGATAAACCCAGACCGGGCCAGGGGAAATCGAAAGAGCTGGGTCTGACGGCCAAAACGGAGCATTTGACCGACTCACTTTGACCAAGCCAGTGGGCAAAACAGTAGGCGGAACAGTTGCCGTTGGGACAGGCAGCATGTATTTGTCAGTTTTAGGTTTTAAGTAGCCCGTATCGCTACCGCCCGGTGCGAGAACGGGATCTGATCCAGCTTTTATTTCCCCAATGATATTATCCAGAATTGAATCGAGAGCGGATTGAGTCAATCCCTCCGCTTTAGCCATTCCAACGCTCGAAAAAACGACTTGCCGTGACATCAGGCTGCGGCTCAAAAAAGCAAGAACCAGCACACTGATGAGGGCAATGGCGGCCAACGTAAAAAGGAGGGTGAACCCTCTTCGCATTTTCAACAGTGACCTTGACCTCATCCGCTTTGTCTCAGTTTCCTTGGTATAAAATTTCATAAAAATAACGTTTTCAATTCACAAGAATCTTAATAGTGCATGACTCATGAAAAAATCAATATTTAGAGGCCTTTTGTTTCAAGAGGAAGGTAACGCTGATACACCTGGAGTCCCTGGGTGAATAACACGGGCACGCCCAAATCCTGGGCTAATTTTCCGGAATCGTTTAGAATGTTTCGCCAAATTTGTGCGGTGTCGATGCCATCTGCTGCATCCAAAAAAACCTGGTCACTGTTGCGGACAGGTGCAAGGTTTCCCTGGAGCAACTTGACACTATCCTTATCCATCGTCACAAAATAAAGGCCAATCCCCCTTAGCACCTTCCCTGCTGCCAATTCCGCCGCGCTGGGTTGAACTGATTTCCAGGACACGGTCGAAGTTCCGGGGGGAGTAGCCCCAGGTTCATAGACCAAAAAAGCGATTTCGAAACGTAACACCCCCAAGCCGACGTCCTGGTAATCGGCATTATCGAGCACGGGCATTGTGTCGGCATCAAGCAGAAGTGGATTATCGTCCGGTTGGGGATCCGTTTCCGACCAGTTGTAGCCAAGCGCTGCCCTCTGTAAACTCCGCCCCCCCTCGATGTGATCCGAAATACGATACCCAACCGCAGTAGCCGAGCTGCGTGTTCCGCTGTAGGCAGGCCCGCGGCTGTACATGAGGATTGAATCATCGCCTAATTCTTTGATTCCGAAAAAGCCTGGTTCTGTTCCTATGACCCGACTTTTCCAATCAATACTCATCCTGTCGAAAAGGGTTCGTGCAATGGAAAAGGAGTCCATGCGGTTGCTGTCCTGTTTGATCACCTTGGAGGTTTCCGATATCAGCTGAGTAATCATCAGGACAATGATTACCAAGACCGAGGTTGCCGCCATCAACTCGATCAGGGTGAAGGCTCTCAGTCTTCTTTGAGATGATTTGATCATGGATTACCTCCGAAAAAAGACCCGGATTCAACTGAATCCATTTTGCTTCCCACTGGCTTCAGCGGCCAGGAGGGCCAGGACAACCTGAGGTGTATCCAATATTTACTTAACCCCGGCGAAGGATTGTGGACAGTCCATTCCAGCTTGTAACGGGAGTCTTCAAGCAATGTTTCCTCAAAATCGCGGGAAAAATAGCGTTCCCCCGTAGGATTTTGAATCGAGGTGGCTGGAGGAACAGCGTTTCGGCTCCATATGGTGGGAAGCTTGAAAGCTGTTCCATCACCGGAAATGGCACCACTCCGCAGATCTGCCTGGATCTGCCGCAGAAATTCCATCGACTGGTATTCATCACGAGAATCGCGGTTGACCTGGATGCCTGTAGGGATAACTGCCACAAGCAGGAGCAAAGCAAATACGCCAACAGCCAAAGCCAGAACTACCTCAACCAACGAGAAAGCCTTCCTCCGGCCACCAGCCAACCACGTCTCAAGGGTTTTATTTGACATGAGAATCCCTCCATTCAATTGAGCCTATCAAACCATCGATCGATAACACCCTCGCCCGTAATTCCCCCGCGTTGCTCCGACTAAGTGCTATTTCCAGCCTGCGGGGCATCACACCAGGAGAAATCTGTAGTTCACCCTGCGGACCAACTCGAAAAATATAATCCACATCGGTGGAAAAGTTACTTCCAACATTGCTCTTCGCAGGAAGGATAATACTAAAACCACCGCCCACCGCCTCCAACAAATTTTTATTCATCGGTTCGATGTCATTTACTTCGACCAGTTTGACGCGGGGTAATTTTTTATTTTTTACCAAGGTATTGTAAAGCACGAGTCCAGTCTCGCCTTCGGATTCAACAAAAATGCTTAGGTAGACGAGATTTTCCGCATCCTGGGTTGCATTGGAGATACGAACCCAGACAGGCCGCTTGTTGGCCATCGCGTAGCTCTGGGCCAGCTCGACAGAACTGGCAATCTCGCTAATCGAGGACTGGAGAGACCTGCTCTGCATCAGGGAGTTGATCCCCAAAGAAGATAGCGAAGTCATAATTGCAATAATGGACAAAACAGCCAAAAGCTCAATTAGCGTGAAGCCGCGGGCATTTTTCTTAGTTAAGACCAATTCTTTATGTAACAATATCACGACAAATAAGAGTGTAGTGATAATTGGCGTGCATTGCAACCAAAAAATGCAATACCGTCTAATTTAAAGTCCATACAATGTAGCTACGATCCTGAGTAATCGCAGTACGACTTATCACAAAATGTTTACTTATTATTTACACTCCCGGATTGGTCTAGGGAAGCAAGTAAAATGGGGGGATAAACTGAACATAAAAGCCGATTAGTGAATGTTTTAAGAATATTCAGTAGGCCCAAATGCCCAGATTCCGACCATGCAAAACACAGCTATAGTTCCTCATTTAATGGAATCGCGGCTTTAAGATATCATTTGATTACAAATATTGTTTGTCATTGTGTTATTTTACTAATTGTTTTAAGCTGTTTGTTTTAGAAAAGAATTTTACACACCTTTTAGACTTTAACTCTGACGAAAGGCCCAGAACCACCCGAACATGAATCTTTTAATACCTAATCCCAAACCTCTTGCCGCCGATCTTGGCCAGAAAACGTTTTCGATCACAAGTTACGGGGCCCTGGCCGACGGAGAAACACTTAACACGACCGCCATCCAAGAAGCCATTGACCTGGCCGCTACCTGCTCTGGCCAAGTTCTGGTTCCAGAGGGAATTTTTCTCTGCGGTAAACTGACGATGCGCAGTAACGTTTCTTTTCATCTGGTAAAGGGTGCGGTTCTCAAGGGAAGCAGCAAGCATACGGACTACGGCAAGGATCGTTGGCATGACGCTTTTATTGTGGGCGAAAATCTCAACGGCTTTTCTTTTTCCGGTGAAGGAATCATTGATGGTTCCGACTGTAAAAATTTCAACGGTGAGGAGGGGTTCCGCGGACCCCACGGCATCTTATTGCACAAGTGCACTAATTTCCTCTTCACGGGTATAACCCTTACCCGGATCGGAAACTACGCTATTTACTGTAATGACTGCTCACATTTTGCGCTGGATCAGGTGACTATTTTGAGGGGACACGACGGACTGCATATTAATCGTTGTCATCAGGTCAAAGTGACCGGGTGCAATTTTCGAACGGGCGACGATGCCTACGCCGGGTGCGACAATAGGGATGTTACAGTGACCGACTCTTCCATCAATACAGCCTGCAATGGATTTCGCCTGGGTTGCGACGGCCTGACTGTAAGGCAGTGTCACTTCTGGGGTCCGGCCTGTTATCCGCACCAGATCAGCAGCCGATTGAATATGGGCCCGGCTTTCGTTCATTTTGCACCGGGCGACAGGCAAACCAAGATGGCCAGTGATCGTTGGTTGATCGAGGATTGCACTTTTGACATGATCGACTCCCTTTACGAGATACGTCACCCCGAGGGTCTTTGGCAGGACGCCCAACCTGCCAGGGAGGTTGTATTCAGGAATATCCGGGCCAGCGGCCTGAAAGATCCGATACATATTGAGGATCAAAGCGGAGTCTTTGTTTTAGCAATCGAAAATGCCACTTTGTCATTGCGCGCTGGTTGTGAATCAGGCCCCCTTTTAATTGGTAAAAGCTTTCGGTTATTGGAGATCCGTAATTTAAGTTTGAAGAACGATGGAACCGTACCAGTAATTCAAACAGAAGGCGGGGGCGACGTGAGCCTGAAAGGCATTCAACCTGATCCCAGCGACAACCCGGAATTTTTCGATCTGAAGCATAAGGGTACAACAAAAATAAGTTCATCTTGAGCTAAAGCACGCGCCTAATGGTTCGAGCGCCAAGGTATAACGGGTTGGTTGCCATTCTTTGGGCCGCTGGCCGCGTTGCCCGCCTGACCCGTTTCAGTTCAGATAGCGGCCTGCGCCCGCGCCTTGCAACCCCCGCAAAATCCTGTCGGCCAACCCGTCATACCTTGGCACCCGGATCACTAATATCCTGGCATTGAATAAAAAGGGTTGGTGTTTTAACCAGAGCAATCACCAACAAATCGGATTAGCCCCTTCCCGCAAAAACCACCGGTCCGTGGAAAGGATCAGGCCTCCGCCTACCCAATCCCGGAAGGATTTGTCGATGCCCTCGTATCTGGAAAAGAGATCAGAATCACCTTATTTTTCTATTTGATCAGAACGCCAAATAGGAAATAATCACCCTTTCAATGAAACCCAAAATTTCTCTAATCGGAGCAGGCTCGGTTGTTTTTGCCAAAAATCTCATTGGCGACATTCTCCAGGCTCCCGAACTGGAGAATGCCACCATATGCCTGATGGATATTGATCCCACACGCTTGAAAGTAGCGGAAACCATGGCCCGAAAAATGGTAGCCAAGCTGAAATCCAAGGTCCGGATTGAGGCGACACTGAATCAGAAAAAGGCCTGCCTGAATGCAAACTACGTAATTTGCACCATCCAGGTCGGAGGCTATAAACCCGGCACAATCATCGATTTTGAAATCCCGCGGAAGTTCGGTCTCCTACAGACCATCGGCGACACTCTTGGCGTGGGCGGGGTATTCCGTGCGTTACGAACCATTCCGGTGATCAACTCAATTGCACAAGATATCGCCACTGTCGGAGCAAAAGACTGTTTGTTGTTGAATTACACAAATCCCATGGCAATGAACTGCATGGCCGTAGCCAAGGCCGTTGGGATTCCACATGTCGGGCTTTGTCACTCAGTGCAGGGCACTTCACAACAACTCGCACGCTACGCAGGGATTCCGTACCCGGACACGACCTATCTGGTGGCAGGCATCAACCACATGGCCTTTTTTTTGAAGTTTGAATACCGCGGCCAGGATGCCTACCCTATTCTCTTTGACCTGCTGAATGATACAAAGTTTCAGCACGATAAAGTCAGGTTTGAAATGATGCGGCGAACCGGATATTTCGTAACCGAATCGAGTGAACACCAAAGCGAATACGTGCCATACTTTATACACCATGGAAAAGCCGTCATTGAACAATTTGATATACCGATCGACGAGTACCTTCGCCGTTGTGAAGCAATCATAAAGACCTGGAAAAAGGCGGAAGAAGATTTACTGGGGAAGGATGGCGGGATACAAATCAACCCTCCATCACATGAATACGGTTCCTTCATCATCAAGGCGCGGGAAACAAATCAGCCAACAGTGATTTACGGTAATGTTCCCAATACCGGTCTGATCACCAATCTGCCTGGAAATTGTTGTGTGGAAGTTCCCTGCCTGGTTGATAGCCAGGGGATTCAACCAACCTTCATTGGAGACCTGCCACCTCAGTTGGCTGCTCTTTGCCTAACAAATATTAATGTGCAGACATTGACAGTGGAAGCCGCCTTGACCAGGAAACGGGAACATATCTACCATGCTGTGATGATGGATCCGCACGCAGCCACTGTTCTGCCCTTGGATAAAATCTGGGCCATGTGCGATGAGATGATTGCAGAACACCAAAAAGTAGGCCTGCTTGCGGACTACTCCCCTGTGATGAAAGGCACCGGGCGTGCCTATGCGGGAATAGCAGACCAGATTATCGCTTCTGTGGACTTTGCTTCTAAACCGAGCGAGGAGTCCAACCTGCTTGCCGTAAAAGTATCCGTAAAGAACCCAGGTGAAAAAACCGCCATCATTCCCCTCTTTCTCGAACCCGATATCGGCGGAGTTCTGGTCCGCAGTGTCTCATTAAAAATGAAGGTTCCTGCTGGTAAAACCCTCGTTGAAGAAGTGATACTAAGGCGACAGGGAGAAGAGAAAGCCTTTAAACTGATCCTCCGCTCCGGCAGGAAAGACGTTCTCAGCCGCTCACTCTGGGTGCCCGTTCGAAAGAAACTGGATCTCAGAAATGGGCCAACCCGCTTTGAAGTCGAACTCAATGGCTTTCCAGCGGTCGAGGGAACCCTTTCACGGGACATTGATCACCTCCGCTTGACTCTCCGCGTGCAGGATTCGAAAATTACCGTCGCTCCAGCCCAGCCTTGGATAGGTTCCGCTGTCGAATTATTCTTCGTCCGGGAAGGTTCCGGGGCACCCAAACAGATTTTTCTTGTGCCAAATCAGAACTCAAAAAAGCCGTTGGCCCTGGACGTAAAGCTTAATCCGATTCCAGCAATCAAAGTAAGTCAGAAAGTTGCCGGAACACATTATGATCTTGAGGCCCGGATTCCCTTATCCTCAGTAGGACTGGTCAATGAAGATCCGTCTTTTCTTTTTGACGCCATTTTTGATTTGACCGCACTTGGCGACGCCCACAGCGGGGGCAGAGCTTCGTTGAATGGGAGATTTGACTCACACAACGTGACTGCACATTACAGTAGGGTTACAGGTTGACCACCGGGCTTTTTTCGGGAATAAAATAGGCGAAAATTCCTTTTTAAACCGAACACCCCCTTCCCAATGTTTTTCTTTTTTTAAATACTAGATGAATGAACCCAAAAAACCTGAGGATTTCTGTGTTTAGAGCCCTTACACCAATCCCTTCCATTCCAGTCCGATTTAATACGCTCCTTTGGGTTTTATTGGTTTCCCTGAGCCTCATATCTTGCGTAGGGAAAGATGCTGTTCATTCCCCCCAGATCTTAATCGACACAGGATGGAAGAATTACCAGTTGGGTGATTTTGACCTAGCGGTTGAAAATTTTCAGGAGGCAAACCGTATAAGTAACGATCTGGACATCAAGGCAGAGGCACTTTTTGGAGAAGCCTCATGCTGGAATTACCGCAGACAAAATAGGAACACGGACAAAGCCCGGGAACTCTACGCCGAAATCCTTAAATTAACCCCGCTCCATCCACTAATCCCCTGGATTGAACTGGCTAAAGTACGTATTCAACACTTCGGAAAGATTGAACCTAAACTGGATTATGCTTCCCTGGCTGATAGCTATGCTGATGTTTACAAACGATACCCAAATCACCTGGCTGGACAGGAAGCCTTTGTAAACCAATACAATGTTCTCCTTTATGATGTATCTGATGATAAGCAAATAGCCAGAACAGCCATACCCATACTTCAAGATTTTCTGACTAATCACCCTGAAACCCCTTTCCTACATTCGGTCTCTTCACAGCTCGCCTCCTGTTATGCTGCACTCAACAAAGATCAGGAAAGAGTTTTTTGGATGCTCCGCGCCTTGGAAAAGAGGGAATTGGACACGACTAATCCCAATGCCGACAATTCAACAAACTATTGGAACATCGCTTATACAGCAGAATTTGAAGTAGGCGATTTTAAGTTGGCCCGCGAATACTATCTTCGCCTGATCACTGCCTATCCGAGGGATCAGCGCATTTTCGAAGCAAAGACAGCTCTTCGCAGGATGGACGAAGTGGAGATCCTGGTTCGCGCGGGCCGTGACCCCTCAACACGTAAAGAGGGAAGATGAAAAAGGTTTATCAACTTTTAAAATCAAATCTGCCGTACTTGGTCATTAGCGGTGCCTTCATCTGGGCCTGCCTTGTCATTGCAACGAGGCAGGCCCAGAAGACCGAACCCGGAATCATTGTCATCAGGATTGGACACTGGCAACTGGAAGGCGGGGTTCGCGATGGGATAAATAGTCTGGCAAGAGAATACGAAAAGCTTAATCCAAATGTCCGTATTTTACAGGAAGCAATCCCGGAATCAATCTGGAAGCAGTGGGTCAGCACTCAGTTGATGGGGGGCACGGCACCGGATCTTTTGGAAATAGGCAATATGGAAAGCAATTTGGTTACTGCTTTCTATCTGCGTTATTTTATACCCTTAACAAGCTTTGTGGGGCGACCCAACCCCTACAACAAGGGCACTTCCCTGGAAGGCGTTCCGCTGATCAACACCTTTAAGGATGGAATGAGGAGATCCTATATCGAAGAGAATCAGGAGTACATGAATATTCCTCTTTCGATGGTGGGGGTAAGACTATTTTACAACAAAGACCTGTTAAAAAAATTGACGGGAAGAAGTGAGCCGCCTACGAATTACCGCGAATTCCTTAAGCTCTGCGAAAACATCCAACAACAGAAACACCCTTCCGGGAAGCCCTATGTGGCAATAGCGAGTTCCGGCTGGCATTTTGCGCGCTGGGACGGTGCACTCTTCCGACCCATAACATATCCGGTAATAAGAAGTATTGATTTCAACAAAGATGGCCGCTTTTCAAAAGAGGAGATGTTTTACGGGGTAGTTACCGGGAGAATAAGCCTGGATAATCCATACTACCTTGCTTACTTCGACATGATACAGGAAGTTTCCGCATTCTTTCCCAATGGCTATACCGGATTAACACGTGATGAAGCTATATTTCCTTTCGCCCAGCAAAGAGTGGTTTTTATTCCTGCAGGCGTTTACGAAATCGTTGGTTTACAACAGCAAGCTGCAGGAGTATTCGAAGTTGGTATCAGCAAATTTCCACAGGTGGACGAGAACGATCCTGTCTACGGAAAGATTTTTGAAGGTGAACCCTACGAGAACCAAGAGGGTGGATTTCCTGTGGGAATAACACGCACCAGCCGACATCCAGAGATCGCAGCCGACTTCCTTCTTTTTTTAGTCAGTCAGAAAGGAAATGAAGCCCTCAACCGCCATTTCGGCTGGATTCCTATTATTGAAGGAGCCGGAGCGACACCCGAAATCGCCTTGTTCCAACCCAACCTGGAAGGCGTTTTTCCGGCCTTTGACGCCACACTCGGAGGAGAAACAACGATTAAATGGCAACAGCTTATCTCCTTGTATCAAGTCAATCAGATTACTAAAGAAGACCTGATCAAGGATTTCGACGCTTTCTACAGAACGAAAGGTCGTGAAGATTTCGATGAACTGATCCGCAACCGCTACCGCGGTATCCAGCGCGATGAGCAGATTGCCAGAGGATTGATGATTAGAGCAATGGCTCTGGAAGATAAGCCGGAAGCACTTGGGTTTTGGATCAAATACCGGACAATGATCAATGGCCGGATTATGGGATTAGACTCGCAAAATCGTCGACTGATTAAAGCGGTAGAGGCCGGACAACAGGAAGGGCAGGTTGATCTCAGTGAATATTCAGCCCAAGCCGTCGCACGTATCAAAGAAGCCAATGCAAAAGGCCCAAATAATCAAAAACCATGATGCAAAAAAAAATCCCCTGGAGGCAAGTTTCCTATCATTGGGAAATCTATCTTCTAATCATACCAACTTTGATCCTGGTGGCTCTCTTTCAGTATTATCCTGCGGCCAGCGGCATTTACCACAGCCTATTCCGTTGGAATGGGGCTGACGTATCGGAGTGGGTGGGATTGAAGAACTACAGCGACATGCTGACTTCACCCGAGTTTTGGTCTTCGTTTAATGTAGCTTTTACTTTGGGCCTTTGGAATATAGCCAAGATGATCCCGGCCATAGCCGTCGCTGTCTGGATACATCGCTGCCGCAGTGAACGGGCCCAATATCTTTACCGTTTATTATTTATTGCACCCATGGTTGTGCCCCCCTTGGTGATGGCATTGCTGTGGCGCACCTTCTTTTTTGAAGCGAATTCAGGATATCTGAACCAATTCCTGGATACCTCCGGACTGACAAATATTTTAATTCATATGGATCGATGGTTTGGCTGGGGAGGGATTTTTACCGAAGGTAAGATGCCTGCCTGGCTTGGTGATCCAAGACTTATCCTTATTGCCTGTGTCGTATGGGGTTTCCCCTGGATTGGCTCCTTTGCTGTCTTGATTCATCTCGCGAAGCTCCAAAATATTCCAAAAGAAATCTACGAAGCGGCCGATATAGACGGAATCTCGTTTTGGAGCAAATTCACCAAGATCGAACTCCCGCTTATGATGGGCTCAATTTATCTGATGTTGGTTTTTGTCATTATTGGGACTATTAAAGATGCGGGTATGATCCTTGCTTTGGCGGGTCTGGATGGCGGTCCCGGCGGCGTCGTTACAGTCCCGGCCCTTTTCATGTTGCGTAAAGCGTTTGTCAGCCAGGAAATGGGCGCCGCCTGTGCCATTGGAATAATTCTGACGCTGGTCGTGGTTGCTCTACAAAAATTAAGCACCCTGGTTATGGATTGGGAGACCCTGCCGCTTTGGTTCCAGAAGATTGCCCGTTATTTGGTCCTAGGATTGGGTTTCATGCTCTATGCCGTTTTTTCATGGAAATTTCTTGGGGCAGTTCTGATTCTGCTTTCTTTTCCATGGAAATTTTTCTTCCTCCTGGCTTCATCAGTCTACGTCAAGCTGGTGGCCCAAAAGTCCGAACCTGTCTCTGACATAAAAAAACTCCACGGGTCTTATTCCGAAGAATCGCCGTTGCTCGAGAAGAGCCTGCGCCTTTTCAAACATGCAGGAATCTGGTCCGTGCTGGCCTTTTCCATTGTTCCATTCTATCTCATGATTGTGGTAAGCTTGAAAACAAACACGCAGTTTTATAATGCCCCTGCCCAATTTTCTGCGCCCTTTCAATGGGAAAACTGGGTGCAGGCCTGGGACTTAATCCGACCCAGCATTGCAAACAGTCTCTACATCTCAACTCTTGGCACACTTTTCACCATGATACTGGGGCTCTGCGGGGCTTATTTTTTCGCCCGTCAGCGCATGCCACTCTCTACTTTTTTATGGAATGCCATCCTCATTCTGATGATGATGCCTGCCATAGCGAATCTTGTTCCACTGTTCCGCTTGTTATCCGATTTAAATCTAATCAACACTCTGAGCGCTCTCATTCTGGTCGGCACTTCCGGAGGCCAAATCATTGCCATTTTTGTTTTGCGCAATTTTGTTTCTGAGATCCCGATGGATTTATTCGAGGCAGCAGAGATTGACGGGGCCAACCATTTCCAGCAGATTTATACCATTGTACTGCCCTTGTGTGGCCCGGTTTTGGGGACGGTCGGGGTTATGCATTTTATATCTGAGTGGAACGAATTCGTTTTACCACTCATCATCCTCCGGGATGCCGATACACTCCCCGTTATGGTTCAGTTACAACGATTGTCAGGAGAATACATCAAGTTCTTCGGCCCATTGATGGCAGGCTATGCCTTGGCGAGTATTCCCGTCATTATTCTTTTCGCCTTTTCTATGAAGCTGTTCGTTAGAGGTATGACAGAAGGTGCAGTTAAAGGGTAAACTTGTCATATACTAATAGATCCGAGGCCGACTGGGATTATCCCATGAATAGTTGAAAGAAGTTTGATGGTTTTTTACCCACTGGTTTGGTTTGGCAGCACAACAATGATAGCCAGGATGAGATATTTGCTGATTGTTTCCTGACTTAATTTCATTCAGACCAAAGACCTGGCGGGGGAACAGCAAGGCGAAGCGGGCCGGAGCTTTGGCCGGTTTATTTTTTAACATACAGGCACGAAGTCGGCAGACGCAACGATCTGTCTGGTCTGACTTGAATTTAATAGAGGCGTCACCTCCAAAGACCATCCTTTTCCACTCAAGGCAGAGGCCGTCTCCCGATCCGGACACTTTATTCAGAACCAGTAATTGAAGCTTTCCGCGCGCGCGCGCTGCCACGTAACGTTCGGATCAATGTAAGAGGTTTTTTCCTATTTGTATTTCGCGCCTATCCTCAGCGGACACGATACCGGGAGCGACGCCGACTTCCGTTTGCCAGGCTATTATATTTTGGTAGCCGATAGCCATTGAGGAGTTGAACCAGGTCAAATTTCTGCTGCTATTCATCAGATCATAAGCTAGGGCTGAAAAAGTATAAATTTTGGCCTCAGCGGCAGATGGTATTGAACAAATTTTTCCGATTTGTTACATGTTAAGGTGAGCCGAATTTTTTCAGATTCATACAGAAATAACTTGTTCATAAAGAGTTTTGAACTTCAGGTTTTTTTAGGGATTCGGCGAAGATAACTCTTCCCAAATTTTATCATTTCTTCGTCTATTAAAGTTAAAATATAATATCAGGCTGTCTGTAAA
>JBBSCO010000048.1:0-22937 GCA_038250235.1 Methylacidiphilales bacterium
CCAGAGGAAGAAGGTTGTTGTCACCAATGACAGGCCCAACTCCAGAGTGGGAAAAGGACTTTGTCCGAGGATGCACCAGCGGAAGCCTTCAATTACGCCGACCATGGGGTTGAGGGCGTAGAGCAGGTAAAAGGTGTCGCCGATTTTTTCCCGGACGACTTCGGCGCTGAAGCCCACCGGGGAGAGATAGAGGCCTAACTGCGTAATGAAGGGAACGATGAAGCGGAAGTCGCGGTAGGTGACATTGAGGGCGGTGAGCAGCAATCCTGGGCCGAGGGCCGCAAGAAGAGCCAGGACGAGGAAGAAAGGGAGGCTGAGGATTTGTAGGGAAGGAAGAAATTGATACCAAGCCAGGAGGACAGCCAGAATGGCGAGGGATATGACAAAATCGACAAGGCTGACGGCGATGGCGGCACCGGGAACGATGAGGCGGGGAAAATACACCTTGGAGATGAGATGGGCGTTGCCGACGAGGCTGTTGCCGCTTGAGCCGAGAGCGTTGGCAAAGAGTTGCCAGGGCAACATTCCGGCAAAAACCATGATGGCGTAAGGTGCGGAGCCTTGGGAGGGAAGTCCGGCCACCTTGGCGAAAATCACGGTCATGATGATCATAGTGAGAAAAGGAGGAAGGATGGCCCACAAAACCCCGAGAACGGTTTGCTTGTAACGCACGGAAATATCCCGCCAGGCCAGGATGGCAAAAAGTTCACGATACCGCCACAGATCCATCCAATAGTGGCGAGCCGCACGTCCCCTCTCGATGATAATTTCTTCGGGTTGATTCAATGTTTTAGGGATGGATTTACCAGATGGTTTCAGCATCCGTGTATTAACGGATGTTTTCGTCGCAGGTGATGATCGTTAGATTTTCTTTCAAAGGTTCATCGAAATCGGTTGCCACATAGTAGCGCCCTGGCAGGTCTTTCGCATAGCCGCGTTTGAGCCGGAGGGGCTTTTTGGCTTCTTCGATAGGGCTCAACTCAGCCACGAACTTACCCCGCTTTGTGATCCTGTAGGTAGTCACATCTTTCTGAACCTTTTCCAGCAACTTAGAAAGATGTGTTTTGGACTCGAAGATGCCGATTTCTTGGACTTTCGTATCTAACTAGTTAACAGACTAGTTGATTGGAGGCAGGGGAAAATGGAGGGCTTCGGTGCCCGTTGCCGTTAATATAAATCGTGAGCCGGAACAGAATACATCTCAAGGCGTGTTTGTGCTCACGGTGGAAGACCTCTTCTTTGCCGCAGCTTCCATGTAATCTTCTGCCCGGCTTCCGGCACTTCCGCCATGGACCTCTTTGCGAAGCCTAACGTGGCGGTTGATTTTAGATTTCATTTTAGGATCCAATTGCCCCATCTTGACGCGCTGGATTTCATAGTAGCGACGTAATGCTTCGTCCGCTTCCTTCCGTGCGGCAATGACTTCAGGTTCAGTGGTGGCTCTGATTCGTAAGGGCTTGAGTTCGGCGTCCAGCTTGGAGACCTCCTGCAATTTTTTTTGACGTTCCGTAACCGTATCGGCGGCGTGCAGGTTCGGCAAGCTGGAGAAAAAACATACGCAGATCAAAGAAGCTAGCTTGGCAGTCATTTTAGTATCCTTGGTTGTTTTCTTAAACCGGGAAGGAAAATCAAACCGCTTTTCGCAAGGCCAGAAATTCAAGGCGTTCATTTGTTAAGAAGCTTCTTTAAAGAGAGGAGTTCTTGCAAGTCTTTAACCCGGGGGGAATTCATACCCAGCCAAGGGGCGAATAATCCTGAATGGGTAAGATGCGGATAGGAACCCCCTGCTTTTTTAGAAAAGAGAATTTTTAAAAGGTAATTCTGCATATGTTTGAGTTAGTAAGCACACTTCGTGCCGGTCAATTCGGTTTTATTTTTTGCCGAATCTATTGATAATCAACGAATTACCGTAAATCAGCCAAGAGGTTCCAACCATGCCGGATCGATTTCGACCGAGACAGAACGTTGGAGCATTTCGACAGATAAGATGATGCGGGTCTTATGATTTCCCCTCAAAACGATTCCCTCAAAGCCGCGAAGTTTTCCGTTGGTTACCCGTGCCCGTTTTCCCACCGTGAGGTAGGGGCAGTTTTTGGTTTCCAGTCCGGATTCCAAAGCCAGGCGGACCTGATGGAGTTCGCGGATTAGTAATGCCTGGTCAACAACCTCCAAAACAGCCGCTGCATGTCCTGATCCGTAAACAGCATTTCTTTCGAACAAACTGAAAGATCCAAAGGTATAACAGGGAAAAAGGGGATGCTGGAAGGTGATTGTTTTACCCGGATAACTGCGTTTTTTGGGGCGGGTGGGGAGATAATGGTCGAGTCCCTTGGAATCAAACCAAGCATCCATTTTTTTTTCGCAGCGCGGGCGGGTGTGGAGCACCCACCAACGACGTTCCGTCGCAAGAGAAAAACTTAAAGGTTCAAGGGCCGGGGCGGAAGTCCCAGTGTTGCTCATAGCAGTTTCTCCAGTAGTGGGACGGCTTTGCTGATTTTTTTATGAAAATTTTCCAGCCGGGCAATACGTTCCCGCATAAATCGGCCGTCTTCGCTGCCTTTGCCGTTCAGTTCTTTCAGGCTGCGGTTCATGCTTTCCAGCTGTCCGGAGGTGGAGCTGACACGAGGTTTTAAAATCGTGGTGAAAAAATGGCGGATAACATCGGCAAATCTTTCCGTAGCCTCATAATAATCTTTCCGGTCGCCTTTGACCCAGACAGATCGGACCGCGCCCCATTCCGCCAGTTGCCGGACACTCATGCTGGCATTTCCTTTGCTGATTTCGAGAGATCCCATCAGGTCCTCCAGCCCCAAGGGGGAAGGGCTGAGATAAATGGCGGCATAAACCTGGCCGAGAGAACGTGGAAGCCCGAGCCGGAGAGCAGAGCGAGCCGCCAGATCGACAAAACTGTCCCAAACAATTTTTTCCTCAGCGTTCAAAACATTTTGAATCTACTGAATTTCCAGCCTTTTGTCCAGCCGCATTACGGGAGAAACTGCGACAATCAAAACGACGATCGTCTTTATGATTGTCGCAAGAGGGGAAGCGTCAATGACTTCTTCATGAGTTCGCTTCTTTGTGACCAGAGCTTGGGTGATGGATAGTGTTTGGGTTGCAGACCGATCGGGAGAAAGGGGTCGGATTTGAGAATTTCTTGCCAGGCAAAAAACTCATTATTCAGCGCAAGGTTCCACTCAATGAGGGAGGTATTCCCGGCGTGGAGCAGATCTTCGATGGTCCTGAGCCGTTGGCCCCATAGTTGGCAGTCCTGCGCATAACGTTTCCAATTCCAAGCTGCCTGCACCATTGTGGCAGGGAGTGTGTCCAAAAGTTCACGGGCTTCCATAAGGGTGAAGTGTCCACATCCGGGTTTCCCTTTCTTCATCAGATTCACGAGCTCCGTCTGGGGAAAGGGGCTGATCCATACGCTTTTTTGCAGACATCCAAAGCGAAGATCCTGGAGTTTCCGGCGAAATTCGGATCTCAACGCGCGTTCTTTTTCTTCAATATCAAATAGGGCGAGTGTCCAGGAGCCGCTCCAGGTTGATTGCCAGCGGGAAGTCCAGTGGTCGTTGGAAAAGAGTTTTCCCCCCTGCTCGGTGAGGCGCAGGAGATGGCCATACTTTTCGTTCCGTTCTTTTGCAAGTAGATGCAGTTCTTCAAGACGCTGAACCTGCCGCAGAAGGCTCCTGCTCAGGGCTCCCCCCTCGAGGAAAGGCTTGGGACTGAGAATGGAAACGGGGGAAAGCACTGCACTGCCGATCCAGAGCAAGCGATAAAGAAAAAGCTCCGTTTTTAATTTCATAACGATGCGACAATCATACTGACGATCGTCGTTGTGATTGTCGCGAAAAAAAGCGGTGGGAATGAGGGGCAAGGCAGGACATACTCGGGACATTATGGACTTGAGACTATATGATGCCTCAGGCTTTGACCGGGGGGCACCTTGCTGGAAGGAGGCAATGTGGAGAGTCTGCCAGGGCCTGTTCTTTCAGCCCTTGTGGTTTATGCCCTCCGCTGTGCGTGTCTTCTGGCTACGCTGCTTCGGTGCTAAAATCGGCCAGCGTGTGGTGATACGTGCCGGAGTCAACATCCATTTCCCTTGGCGCTTGACACTGGGCGACGATGTCTGGTTGGGCGAAGAGGTGATGATTCTCACGCTGGACCGGGTAACGATCGATTCTAATGTGTGCATATCACAGAGAGCCTTCCTTTGCACTGGATCCCATGATTTCCGGAAAAAAAGTTTTGATCTTGTTACTCGTGCCATTCATGTGGAAAAAGGGGTCTGGGTTGCCGCCCAGGCATTTATCGGACCAGGGGTGGTTGTAGGTGAAGGTTCTGTCGTCAGTGCGGGAGCCGTTGTCCTGGAAAATGTCGCGCCCTGGAAAAAAATCAGAGGGAATCCTGCCGCAGTCGTAGGTGATGTTGCTGTTCCGGCATGAGAATTCTTTTTTTCAATCAGTATGGTCCCGGGGACTCTTCACCGACGGCGCGGCTGCTTGAAGATCTTGCCGGGAGGCTTAAGGAAAAAGGTTGGGTGGTGGATTGGGCTACGGCCGGGAACCTGTATGGCAAACGAAAAACCGGATGGCGGCGCTGGCTGGACGAGGCGTGGGTTCATCTCGGACTTATCCGGAAAGGGTTCTGCTGTTCCCGTCCGGACATTGTCCTATCTTTGACTTCGCCGGCCTGTCTGGCGGCAACCGTATCATTTGTTTCAGTGTTGCGGGGTGTCAGGCATATTCATTGGTTGATGGATTTATATCCTGATCTGGCATTGGCCCTTGGTGAGATCCGGCCCGGCCCGGCAGCCCGTTTGGTCAGAGCCATCATGCGCAAAGCCTACCGTTCCTGTGCGCAGGTGGTCACATTGGATTCTGATATGCAGAGTCACTTATTCACATGTTATGGAATTTCCAGCGTGGTGATCCGGCCATGGCCGGCCTTGACGCCACACTTTGATACTGGACGAGTGTTTGACAAAAAGGAGGGAACTGAATGGACCTGGTTGTATTCCGGCAATCTGGGAAGGGCGCATGAGTGGGAAACCCTTTTACGGGTGCAAGCATTATTGGAGATGGAATCTGTGCCAGCATGCCTGGTTTTCCAGGGCGATGGGAGCGGTTTTGAGCCCGCCCGCAGCATGGCGAAGCAACTCTGTTTACAGCGGTGCTATTTTCGGAGTTACGTTGCCAGAGAGGCTTTGACGGAATCGTTGCTGGAGGCGGCTGTGGTAATTGCCACCCGGAAGCCCGAAGTAAAAGGACTGCTGTGGCCGAGCAAGCTGGCTTTGTTGGAGGGGCTACCCCGTCCTTTGTTATGGGTCGGGGACACGAACGGAGATTTGGCAAGCCGGTTGCGGACCCGAGAAAAAACCGGAGTCTTCCTCCCCGGTCAAGTCGGGGAAATCAAGGCGTGGTTGTTAAAGATCGCGGTTGACGCATCGCCCTTTGAGAAACCGCTGCGTGATGCTGCGGGCCAGTATTCAGAAAGCCTGCATTTATGGGAGAAGCTGCTGGGCGCAGGCATTCAAGGAGAAGACTTGGCCTTGGTGGAAAGAGCGGTAGAGTAAAGGCAGGTTACAGGGAGCGTTTCATGATCATTTCAGCAATACTTTTTGCCTTAAGCGTCGTTCTGGTCGTGTTCCTGACGCCTTGGATCATCAAATGGGCACAGGCGGGAAACGTTCTGGATAGGCCGGATTTCTACAGAAAAACACACACGGAGGCAGTTCCCAGAATCGGGGGGATTCCGCTTTATCTGGTATTCTTCCTGGGCTGCATGGTGTTGGTTTTTTTCAGGCCAGAAATGGACCAAGCCTGGTGGGCCATTCTTATCTGTAGTTCCTTGCTGTTTTTTGTTGGATTGCGCGATGATTTTAAACCCCTCGGAGCCAAGGTCAAGCTGCTGGCGCAAATTCTGGTGGCTTTGATCGCCTACTACATGGGCTTGGAAATAGATCAGATCACTTATCCTCTGGGATCCTTTAGTCTGGCCCTGGGTGTCTGGAGTATTGTTCTGACCGTGTTTTGGCTGGTTGCGGTTCCCAATCTGATCAATCTAATCGACGGAATTGATGGCCTGGCCACGGGGCTGGGACTGTTCCTTTTTCTCACCCTGGGTTTTGTCGGTTGGTCTTCGGGCCAGCTCGATGTGACCTGGATTTGTTTTGCCATGGCGGGAGCCCTGTTAGGCTTCCTGTGCTTCAATTTTCCTCCGGCGCGTATTTTTCTGGGGGATGGGGGAGCCTATCTGATTGGCTTTGTCATCGCCGCCATCTCGTTGAAAAGCGCCAACAAGGGCGCGATCATGGCCGCATTGCTGGTGACGATTGTGGCGTTGGGATTGCCCATTATGGACACGGCTTTTGCCATTCTGCGCAGAGGGGTCCGGGGCTTTCCCTTGTTCCGTGCCGACGCGGAGCATATTCATCACCGGCTCCAGTATCTGGGTCTTTCCAAGCGGCGCATCGTTCTGGCCATGTATTTCATTTCTGTGGTGTTGAGTTTTATCGGACTAAGCGTGCTGTGGACGAAAGGAAGAAGCCTTCCGATCGCGGGGGCCGTTATTTTTTTGATGGCTTTGATCGGCGCACGCTATCTGGGTTACATCTGGAGCTGGGCGGAGTTGAGGGAGCAGTTCGGACGGGCGATGCTAAGGCGGCCAGAAGTCCGCTACACAATCCTTCAGGCCCAGTTGATGGAAATGGAGGTTGATCGCTGTGGAAGTTTTGATGAATTCCAGACCTGTCTGCACAACGCCATGAAACGGGTGGGATTAGGTTTGAGCCGTGAAGAAATCAAGGGGGAATCGCAACACATCCATCTGCAATGGGGCGAGGGTGTTGGACTGCATCTTTATGCATCTAGCGACGAGACGCACGTGCATTGGAAAAGACTGGCGGAATGTTTCCGTGAACCTTATGGCAAAGCCATGCAAAAGTGGGGCATAATCCCGACCCCATGAGCCCGCGATCGGCGTCGCGTCAAAAGCGTCTAAAAGTACAGCCTGTTCAGATTATCGCAGTACTGACCGTCCTTGTGTCGTTGGTGTTTGGGGCGGGGGAGGGACAGGGAGGCTTGGGGCTACTCTTTCTCGTTGGTGGAATGGGCCTGGTTCTTTATCCCCCGGTGCGGCCGCTGCCCGGGCTCTGGCTGGGGGCAGGAGTAGGTCTGTTGTTGCTGGCGGCTGTTTCTTTCGTCCCCGGCCTTTCTTTTTTAACGGGTGAGTGGAAAAAAGAAGCTGCGGATATCCACGGACTGGTTCTCTATTCCGGAATAACAGCCCAGCCCTGGATCAGTCTGGACGGCATGTTATTTCTGGCCGGGGGGGTGCTTCTCTTTTGGTATTGGTGCCTGCACACTCCCGACCCCCAGGGACGACGGCATATCCTGCGGTTTATTGCCGTGGTTCTGTTTCTTTTTTCGTTGCTGATTTTGGTGGTTTATTTCGGAAAACTTACGGTTCCGGGGTGGAATTCGCCGCGCAACCTGGGTCCATTTGAAAACCGAAACCAACTGTCAAGCATACTGGCTGTATCCCTTCTGGTGTTGACGGCTCTTTTTGCCAACGACATTAAAAAACACCGTGCATGGGCTTTGCTGTGGTTGTTGTCTGCGGCTGTTCAATTTTATCTACTGGTGGTGAACTATTCCCGTGCCGGTGTGGCTCTGCTTTTTATTGGCGGGATTGCCTGGATAGTTTTCAATTTCGAGACTACGCGAACCAAGGGTAGGTTGGCTTTGGGTTTTTTAGTCCTGGCCCTTTTTTTCAGCATCTTTTTAATTTTCGGGGGATCGACCTTATCCAGATTTGAGAAAAACGGGGTCGGAGCGGAGTTTGCCGGATCGACCCGAATGGCTATTCAGCAGGATGCGTTGAGTATGATCAAAGCCCAGCCGCTCTCAGGGGTGGGGCTTGGAAACTTTCCCGCTGTGTTTCCACAGTATCGCAGTGTTTTCCAATCCGATGCTTTTGTGCGCCATCCGGAAAGTGACTGGCTCTGGCTGACGGCGGAAATGGGCATCCCAGGGTTGATCCTTATTCTTATGGTGGCCGGAATCTGGTTAAGGAGGGTCTTGCCGCTGAAAAGTGGAACGGACAGGCATTTCCGGAGCATCTGTCTGGTAACGGTTCTGGTTGTGTTTATTCATGGGATAGTCGATGTGCCGCTTCACCGGACGGGAGTGCTTGTTCTCGTGTTGTTTCTTGCATCATTGGCATTGCCATCAGGATCAGGAGGAGCCGTGGGAATGTGGGGAAGACGATGCTGGCGGATGGCCGGGGCTGGAATGGTTGTCTGGGGACTGGTCACTCTTGGGGAGGCTGCGGGATTTTGGAGTAAGCCCGGTCGGTATACTGTAACCAGGGTGGTCGCGAGTCTCCCGTCTCTCTGGACGGAGAACCAGGACGGGGAGGCCCGGTCGGCGATCGAAAGGGCCTTGAAGTCCGGACCGATGACCTGGGAGCTGTATTATTGGAGGGCGGCTTTTGCGTTGAGGTCCGGGGATGTGTCGGGAGCCCGCGATGATTTCCGCCGGGCGCGCTTTTTCGAAAAAAATTCCAGTCATCTGGCCATGTATGAAAGTCTGCAATGGCTTTCTGTCCGGCCTGATCTGGCCGTCTCTGCCGCCAATGAAATGCTTCAGCGCTCGCGCTATGCCACAGAAGTTCATTACAGAACGGTTCTGGACGAAGCCCTTAAGCTGGGGGATGAAGAAACGGTGAGGCAGCTCCGTTTGTTAGTCCGCAATTTTCCCGGGTTGCGACATTATTATCTGGAGACGGCACCGGAGAAGGAATTTGACCATTGGTTGTACAGCGATCTACAGGTCTCCACTGAAAGCCTGGCCTATGGGTTCTGGGGTTTGCTACAGAAGCGGAAGAGCGACGAATTCATTTTAGATTGGGCTCTGGGTCGGCCAGATATTATAAAGTTGCACTACGCCCGTGTGAGCGGAATGCTGGCCGCACGTAAGGAATGGAAGAAGGCCTATTTTCTTCTAAAGAATCACATGCCCGAGGCGGTTTTACCAGGGTTCGAGCGTTCGGAGGTTGCGCAGGTAGAGGCGGAAAAACAGGCCTTGTTGGATCCGGCCAATGTTGTGGTGGTTGGCCAGGTTATCCGGAAGGATATGGAGGATGGACATTATAACACGTCACTGACAAAGATTCTTTCAGTTTTAGAAAAGGAAAATGCCCCCGTCTATTTTCATTATCTGGCCTCCGATTGTTATGTGGGACTGGAGGATTGGGAGAAGGCCTTCCTGTCCATTCAGCGCTACGAAAGTCTTCGGGTTGTAAAAAAACCCTGACAATTATTCTTTTCTGCGGCAGGAGACCAGACACTCGATGTGGGCGGTCTGGGGAAAGAGGTCCACGGGCTGGAATACGCACGGTTCCCAATGGGCTGAGAGTTCCTTCAGATCACGGGCCAAGGTGGAAGGGTTGCAGGACAGGTAAAGTAACTGTAAAAAAGCTTTGTCTTTGAGCAGCTGACGCATGCCGTCACTGAGGCCTTCACGCGGTGGATCGACGATACATGTGGTGGTTCCGGCGTTTATCAGGTTTGCATGGACGTTTTCCAGGTGTTCCTCACAGGATCCTTCATAATAGTGTGCTTTTTCGCCGAGAAGGAGGCGGGCGGCTTGAAGGGAGCGGCTGTCCTGCTCAATCAGATGGATGTGGGGAATATTCGAAGCATAAGCCTCCGCAAAAAAGCCGGCTCCGGCATAACATTCGACTACAGAATCAATGCCGCTCTCGAGATGGGAAGACATGAGAGACTTCAGCTGTGTGAGAAGTCCGTCATTGGCCTGGAAGAAACCCAGTTCGGGAATGTGGGAGGCCCTCAGGGAATAATGTTCACGCTGCCCGGGTTTGGAGCGGAGATGAGAAAGCTTCCGGTTGACTTCCGGGGTAGCCAGGCGGCACTCCGTGATGTCCACCAGATCCCGGCCGTTGAGTGCTTTGAAGCCGATGGTTTTTCCCAGTTGATGGACGGAGATACGGTTACGGTAATTGAATTCGAATGGGGAGGCGATTACGGGAAGAAGGTTAGGGTTTTCAAAGCCTCCGAGCCGTTGGAGGGCATCCTTGAGTTGTTTGGTTTTAAGGCGTAATTGCTCCTCGTAGCTGACATGTTGGTATTGGCAGCCGCCGCAGCGTCCAAAATAGGGGCAAGGGGCATCACGCCGGGAGGGGGAAGGAACCAGGACGTCCAACAAAAGACCCCGCCCGAATTTTTTCTTTTTCTCGATGAGTTGAAAACGGATGGATTCTCCCATGGCGGCAAAGGGCACAAAGATCGCCATGCCGTCCTGGCGGATAACGGCTTCGCCGCCGTAGGCGATGTCCTGTATAATGCCTTCAAAAATGTCTCCTGTTTTCATGGGGTAAAAAAGAAAAACCCGTTCCGTTACTGCAACGGAACGGGTTTTTGAAAGGGGTGAATCGATCAATACCAGTTATCGATCAGATCAGCCGGAGGATAGGGTTCGACCTGGCCGGAATCGTAAGCTGCTGATTTGTAGGATTTGCTGGGGATGGGGCTGGTGATGACTTCGGCCACACCGACAAAGATATCCATGATCATGCGGCTTGTTCCTTGGACGAATCCTTTCGTGGTGCCGACGGTGGGTCCTTCCGTTTGGATCAACTCGTAGGGGGAGTCAAAAAGGTGGGCGGGGGCCAGAATGATATTGGCCAGGCCATTACCGAGCTTATCATAAAAGTTCGGTTTCTTGGGCATGCTCAGATCTGCCTGGGCAAAGCTGACGGAGAAAAGAATGAGAGCGATACTGGTGATTAGCTTCATAAGTAGAGTTTTTTACGCTTTTTTCGTAATTAAGGCAAGTACAACATCAAAGGTGAACACATCTTTGGAACGGCAGTCGTAAGTCGCACCTCAGCCGGATTTTTGCGACAATCATAAGGACGATCGTCCTTATGATTGTCGCTTTTGAAATAGTTTAAGTTATTCAAGGGGAAGGGTGAGGCCCTGACGGTAGTAATCGATGATGCCTTTGGCCACGCTTTCCGCATATTCCCGATAAATACTGCGGACCTTTTGTCCGCCAATTTCTTGTTCCCCATCGTAATCCCCGGCCATCAGCCTGGCATAAGCGTCTTTGTCGTTCATGTAGGGACCTTCCACAAAAATTGTCGGGCCCGGGAAAAGCCGGTTGGCCAGCAGGTTGCGGGACCAGACATAGGGGTTGTCGTTGACGCGGCTGGTAACTTTCCAAGAGGTGTAATTTTCCGGAGGCAAGCGCATACCTTCACCCATGGCCGTTCCGATGCTGCTGGCCAATCCGGATTCCAGATCAAAGGAATCTTCCAAAAGCTTGCCAAAAAGGGTGAATTTTTGGTCATCATACTCCAACTCATCTCCCATGAAGGTTCCCAAAACAAAAACCACCAGCTTGTTGGCTTTGAGCAGACGCGGGCGTTTCTTGTTTCTCCAAGGTGCGGCATTATAGTGAAGGCAGATGGTAAGGTCAGGGCGCAAGGCTTTGACTTTTTTAGCCCGGGCACCGATTTCGGCCGGCCGGTAGAATGCCAGTTCCGAATGCCAGCGGGCTTCGCTGAGCAGCCTGGACTTGGAAAGTTTGCTGTAGGCTTTCGGGTTGCGGCGGAAGAGAAGTTGGATTCCTTCCCATTTCAATTGCTCCGGCCTAAGGGTTGTCACGGGCTCGTAATTGTCTTTGGTCCAGACCACTTCCGCCCCGGCTTCACTTAGAAGGCGATCAAGGTGGAGGCAGGTCAGAATATTGAGAGTGGCTTCTTCCACGGGTGGATCTTTGCGGATGCGAAAATAACGTTCTTCCAGATTGGACCATTCCCCCCCGATGTGGCCGGGATCGAGACAAATCCGCAGTCCTTGAAGTGGTTTTTCGGATGTGGTTCCTATCAGCTTACGTTGCCAAGCCGGCGGAAGGCGGTGGGGTGTGATGGGTTTCCAGGAGGGATCCTTGGCGAAGCTCAGGCTCCAGGCGGGAAGTGTCTTTTCCCGGTCGGAATAGAGCTTGAGACCTTCGTCGTTCAGATCCAGAAAGTCATAGATCGCGTGATCGGGTGAATAAACCCAAAGATTTTTCTCGAACTGCTGGCGGGTGAACCGTCCCTGGTAATGATCAAGGAGGCGCCATTCAGGCGTTTCTCCCATGGTGGTCAGTTTGGGTAGGGTCTGCGCTGGAAGATCCGTAGAAGACCGGGAATCCGGTATCCCCCCGAAAAGGAAAACGGCCAGCCATGTGCGTGCCAGCACGCTTCCCCTCTCATGCCTCATGAAAATATTTTATTTTTTTCCGAGCTTCTTCAAATCGATTTTCAAATCGAGGATCTGGCCGCTTTCGGCATTGATTCTGGCCTTACCGAATTCGGTTTCTTCATCCTTCTGGTTCTTGGCGTAAAGGGTGACGCTCCACATGGCGGTGCCAAGAGGGCCTTTGTCCGTTTTACTCAGGGTGAGGTCGACACTGGTGATTTTGACGTTGGCCAGAGCGGAGGAGCGGGAGAGGGCGGGGAGGATGTCCTTGGAATCGAGTTTGATGCGGGCCGGGTCGATGACTTCCTCCTGTTTGTATGCGAAGACGCGGAATTTGTCGAGCTGGGTGTAACCTTGGCTGATCTGGGTGATGACATTGCCGGCGACTTTGACTTTGGTTCCATCCTGATCGGCAAAGGGATCAAAAAAGAGGATTTCCCATTCGAGCGGATAAACGCCGACGGCCCCTTTTTTTCCATGAATCTGGATCAGTCCTTTTTTGGCGGTATCATTGACTTCGCGCTTGGCCAAATCCCTAGCTCCGAGGGCGGTGAGAGCGTGACTGTAAGAAAAGGTGGCTGTGAGAAGAAGAAGGGTAAGCAGGGAGGATTTGATCATGCATTATCTGTAGCAAAGGACCACAGAGCGTGCAACAGGCTTTTGCCACTGATCAGTTCCAAGCCGCTGAGAAAGAGGATGATATAAATGACTTTGGTGAAGGCTACAGTTGAGCAACGGCTGTTGAGCCAGACCCCCAGAAACGTTCCAGCGATGACAAGAGGCGCGAGTAGCAGAGTCAGGTGAAGGGAGTTGGTATTGATCAGGTCCAGATGAACATAGCCGGGAACTTTCAGCAGATTGATCACGGTGAAGGCCAGGACGGTTGTTGCGACAAAACGTCTGGGATCATAACGCTGCGGGAGAAGATACATGGCAAAGACCGGGCCGGCAGCATGGGCCAGGGTGGACGTGATACCTGCGGCCAGGCCGAAACCGGTTCCCGTTTTCCAGCCGGGTGGAACCGGATTCAACTGGCTGCCGTAATGGTCGCGCAGTAATTGGATAGCAACAAAGCCCAGGCAGAGCAGGCCGAGCATGCGTTTCAGCCAGACATCATCGACGTGCCCAAGATAGAACGAGGCCAGGAGAATTCCCAGAGCGGCAGCCGGAAGGAAAAAGCGCAACGGTTTGGTTTCCCAGTCACGACGGTATACCCAGCAAGAAACGAGGTCTGAAATGACCAGCAAGGGGAGCATGATGCCGATGGCAACTTTCGGAGGAAAAACCATGGCCATCAAAGGTGTGGCAAGAATACCTGCGCCTCCACCAAATCCAGCCTTGGAGAAACCAACAAACACAACGGCAAGTCCGGCGAGAAGCCATTGTTCAGGAGACATGAGAAAAAGATAAGCCACGAATCTCGACAGGTCGAGAACGGGTGGAAGGGAGTGGGAAAATAAAAGGAACTCTCTCCTTCCCTTTTTAAATTGTTTGATGGGACATAATCGTCATCCGGACTATATATCGTTAGGAGTTTTTCTGGAGTTTTGAAAGAACTTCCCGCCTTGATGCTGGGCGAACGGCAGGAACTTAATCGCCGTGCCATAGAATTGGATGAAGAGGGCTTATCGCCGCATGATCAAGCCTTGGTGGCAGAACGTTTTGAAGAGCAAAGCCACAATCCAGAATCGGCTTTGAGGCTTGAGAAAAGGAAGGCGCGTGTGTGCGCCCGCACGGACGGATAAGCTGGCGGGTCAAATTCCGTCCGGAAGGGGAACAGGATATGGCCGCCGCCGCCGGATGGTATGAGGCACAGCCAGCCGAACTCAGGGTGGAATATGTTGAAGAGGTCATCCTTATGTGGAATGCATTGATAGAGGACCCAGTGCTTATTTGCCGCCGTCATCCGGGCAAGAACATCCGGTGGCGTTAGCCGGATCGATTCACTCACCGGGTCATATATGAAATGATCAATATTGAAAAACAGTTCTTGTTGCGGCAATTCTCCATGCATCACGCCATGATCGGCATACTCAAGGCCGGAACGAGTTGCTCTCATTATCAGCGGGGGCATGTCTTATATCCCGGGAATTGATGAAAAGAGGTTCTTATTTTAACCCTTCCCGTGTGAGAAGTTTTCTTGATCAGCCAGGACTGGGTGTTTCCGGAGTATGATTCTTCTGCCAGATGTAGCGATACATCAGAACTTTCAGCGTGGCAGTGAGCGGAATAGCCAGGATGGCACCTAGTAGTCCGCCCAGTATGATGGACCAGACCAGGATGGAGACAATGATGGTCAGCGGATGAAGGCCGGTGCGGTCGCCCATGATCTTGGGCGAAATGAAATTGCCCTCACAAAATTGAACAAAAACAAAAACACCCAAAGTCATGGCAAAGAAACCAGGGCTGCCGCCTGACTGCGCCGTGGCGATGAGCAGAGCCGGGGCGACGCTTAAAATGACGCCCAGATACGGAATGATGCTAAACAAGGCGGAGATGACGCCGATCAGCAGGGCGTATTCTAATCCGATGATGCTCAGGCCAATGCCTGTCATGGTTCCCAGAATCAGAGCCACGATGACCTGGCCCCGGAAAAAGGTGATCATGTGTTTGTTAATTTCACTGATGATGATGACAATTTCATCCCGAAGCCAGGAGCGTTGTATGGGGATATAATCGTGCCAGGAAGATTCGATGGAAGGTTGGTCGCGCAGGAAATAAAAGACGTAAAGCGGGATGAAGACCAATCCCAAGAGGAATCCCAAGGTGCTGAAAAAACTGCCGACGCCGGACCAAACCCAGGAGGCAATCCGGGCGTTGTATTTGGGAAGCTCGAGCTGGATTTGGGCCTCCACCTCTGTAAATCGGTCCTTCATGTCCGGATGTGCTTCCAGCCAGGAATGACTTTTTTCAAGGAGGCTTCCCTTGATCCTGGGAAGATCCTCGACCAGGCCGGCGGCTTCGGAATAAAGTTGGGGCACGGCGATGGCCCCAAAAATGGAGAGAAGCAGAAAGCTGCTGATAAAAAGTAAAACAATGGCCCGCGTGCGTTTCATACCGCGTGATTGCAAAAAGCTGATGATGGGATCGAGCAGGTAGGCGATGACGCCCGCAATGGCCAGGGGAACAAGAACGGCCTTCAGGAAAAGAGCCGCTTGGATCAGCAGATAAAAAATACCGATTCCCAGGGTGACGATAAACAGCAGGCTAAGAGCGGCAAGGGCCTGCCAGATGATTTTTTCCTGGGCGGGGGTTGAACCGTTCATAGGGTGTTAGGGGTTGTCTGGTTATTGAGAGGTGAAGCTTTAAGGTTGATGACGAAATCGATGCGGCGATTGGCGGCCCGGCCGGCTTCCGTCTCGTTTGGCTCCACTGGGGAGGTGTCGGCCCTTCCCACGGCCTGCAGGCGGTTGGGGTCGATTCCGTTTTCGGTAAGAGAAACTATAGCGGAGCTGGCACGGGCGGAGGAGAGATCCCAATTACTGGGAAACTTGCTCTTGAGAGCCTGGCCGATGGGTTCGTTGTCAGTGTGGCCCTCGACCTTGACGCCGAGGCCCTTCAGTTCGGATTCCAAAAGTTGGGCCACGGCTTTCAGGACGGCTGAGCCTTCGTCGCTGAGCGAGGCCCGGCCGGAAGCGAAGAGGACATTGTTGGTCAGGCGCAGGGTGAGCACGTCGCCCTTAAGGAAAACGCTGCCCTGCCCGGCACTGAGCAGAGTTTCCACTTTTTGCTGGGCGGCTTTGAGCAGCTCCTGATCTTTTTTCTCGGCTTCCAAACGCAGGCGGGCCTGTTCTTCGAGTTGCACACGCACACGCTCGGCGTCGGCCAGTTGTTCTTCTTTGGATTTGAGGCGGCCGGCATTTTCGGTAATGTCCTCTTTCAAGCGTTTGATCTGGCCCAGAAGACGATCGTTTTTTTCATTGAGAAGACGTATCTCTTCTTCGAGGAGTCCGTTTTGGTGTTTGGCGGTGTTCGAGCTAAAAAGAAAAAGGAAGGCCAGAACAACAGCGATCAGGCAGAGAAGCAGGGCGCCGCCAATGGCGATAAGCGTCTTTTCATGGCGACTCCAGGGTTTTGGCATATGAATTTTTAACCATGAATGGACGCGAATGCACACGAATATTATTGGAGGAAGAAATTTAGCCTATTTACTTCCCTTAGAATCGGTTATAGGTCAAACAGCTTTAGCCAACGGAATGATACAAAGTTAGGATGACCATGGATCGGATATTTCACTTTATTTTGTTTTTATTCATGACTTCTTTAGCCATTGCTGCCATGGAACCGAAAATTGTGGATGTTCCCCAGGAGCGGGTGACAGGGGCTTCTGCTTCGGGGCCATTGACTGTGGCGGCCTGGAATCTGCAATGGTTTCCGGGGCAACGCTCCAAGGAAGCAAGCGCCGCTTCCGAGCTTAAACAAACCAAGGCAATCCGGAAAATCCTTCGAAAAGAGCAGCCGACCATTTTTTTTGCTTCCGAAGTCAGAAGTTTGGAAGAATTGAAGAAATTGAATCCCGGCCCGGCTTCATTTGCCTGCACGCAGATCCCGCGCACGGAGGAAGAAGGACTTGGCATGTACAATCAGGGACTGGCTTTGGTCAGCCGTATTCCCTGGGAAAAAGTCTGGGCTTTGGATTTCAGCGGCCTTCCTCCGGGTCCGGATCGCCCCTATCGCGGGATTCTCGGGGCGCAGTTCAAGCTTTCCGACGGAAAAGTTCTGTATCTTTACGGCGTTCATTTGAAAAGTAACCGGGGGAATGCCGAAACCGTCCGCATGCGGCGGGAGCGGGCCATGGATTACCTCCGTTGGGATTGGAAACGGCTGGGTCTGGATCCGCAGAAAGACCGGATTCTGCTGGTGGGGGATTTTAACACCTCCCTGAATTTGGCTCTTTATCAAAAAGAGCAGACGTTGCGTTCGTTGTTGAAGCAGGGGTTTGTTGATGCCACGGAAGGGATGCCATCCCATCAGCGCATGACTCTTCCGGCCAGTAAAGACGGTCGTTATCCTCCAGCGGACTTTGACCAGATTTTATTGTCCCCCGCACTGGCGGCGACGATGAAAAAAGGCAAGCCTTGGGCAGCGGTGGTTCCAGTGCCATCCGCCGCCAGTGATCATTACCTGATGAAGATCGAATTTCCCTGAGTCTTGAATAATGGCTGCCTGGTGTTTGAGTGAAATGCCATCTTCGGAATGCCGTTTCATAAAAAAACTCTCATACACCTAATCCTACAGACTGAGCGACAGGAATGGTTATGAGCTGGAGCCATTCAGAGTTCTGCCCGCGACACACAGGAAAATTCGCGAAATAAAGAGAGATCCCTTGCGAGGAAGGCCTCTGTGCAGGCTCACTGATAGTGACGCCGATTACCAATGATTTTTTCAACTCCCTGCGTCGCATTTTCGCGTCTTTTTGCGTGTCGGTGGACAATCAACTGCACTAATGCGGAAATGCTTTAAGGCGTTAGTCCGTAGATATCCAGCAGCTGCAGGAATTCAGGGAGGGAACAGGTGGGTTTTCCCTGGAAATCGGCGATGGCGAGGACTTCGATTGTGGCCTCCCGCCTGCGGTTAAGAATAAGTTGGGGCAGGAGTTGATGTTGAAGGGAGTAGCCCGAGGCTAGTGACGGCGTGGCTGGGCGTTCCTCAATCCAGGCCATCCAATAAAGGTTAATGCGTTGACTGCCCCGTTCGAAAACATAGCCGAGAGCACGGGCTGGTCTTCCTTGGATGGTGGTGTCAAAACTGGATGGCGGACCGGAAGTGGTCCATCCGCCGCCGGGAAGGCAGACTTCCGGGCGGTGGGAGAGGCTGAAGCCATTATCAGATAACCAGAGGAGGTGATAGCCGAGAAGGTGGGAGTGTTGGGGAGATGCGGGACGGAGGAAGACCGCCCGATCCGCCTGCAGGATTTCCGAAGACGGAGGGGGAACCGGCATAAAGGATGTACCTTCGCGGAAATCCGATTCTCGAAGGTGATCGGGTGTTGAGGGAGGCGCGCTGACATACCAAAGTTGTGCGAGGAGGAGAACGGTCAGGGTAGCCAGGGTGAGTGGTCCGGCTGTTTTTTTGAGGCGCATTCCAAGTGGGCTGTTTTGTTTGGGCGGGATCACGGGCTTGGATTCGGGGGATGGCACGGGGGTGCGCCATCGAAAAGATACTGCAAACAAGGTGGCGCAAAGTATCACAAGGGCAGTCCCTGCGGCGGCGTCATGCCAGAGTTGGAGAAACGAAGGGCCCTGGAGGGAAATGCCTGCCGCCAGGAAGGTGCTTCGGCCGATATTCAGAACGACTGCACCGGTGATGGCAATGACTATGAGGGCCAGATGTTTCCGGAAGGGAAGCCAGTGCCAGGCGCCTACGGCCAAGGCAAAAGCCAAACCGGTGTGGAGAGAACGTATTCCGCTGCAGGCATCTTCTACGCCGAGAGTGCCACCCTCGATCTCGATGATACGGCCCCTGACCTGACAGGCGAACCCGGCGAGATGGAGGATTTCGCCCGTGCACCAGGCGATCCAAGTGCCGAGGGTTTGGCTGAGGGGGACCTCGAGAGCAGCGGGCCATGGCACACAAAGAGACATGAAGATAATGGGAAAGCTGACCGCTTTTATGCCGGCAAATCCTGCAAGGCGGAAAGCGGTTCCGAAGGAGGAGGCAGCAGCGAGCGCGTAAATCAACCAGATGGGCAGACGCCAGGGCGTGGGAGCCAGGCGGACAAGTTCAAGGAAGAAAATGGGGGGAAGAATCAGCCAAGGGAGCAGGCTAGGGATCAGGTTGGAGTATTGTCGAAGGGGTGGATCGGGAAGGAGCTGCCATCTTTGGTAGAGAAAAAAAGCTGCCAGCAAGGGAATGAAAAAACCGTGTCCGTAGTCTGCATTGCTCCACCATGTGGAGAGGCAGGCCGCACTAAGCCATAGCCAAAGAACAAATATCCAGGCGGTTTCCTCAGGTCGATGAACCCGCTGATTATGAGACATCAGGGCTGGGTTGGGGGATATTTTTTCTAGAGCGAAGCCGTTGAATGAACAGCCCCAGAGCAAAGCAGGCGGAAAGGAGGGCCATGGGCCAGAAGGACGTTGCCTCTGGAACAATAAGCAACTCAGTGTCCGGTATGGAGACATCGGAAAAGCGTATTTCGTCAAGTGTTCCTGTGTTATTGAGGGGGTTTCCGTCCATGCGGTAACCGATATGCACCCCAGGTGTGGGATTTCCTGCACCATACCATAGACGGCGGTTGTTGGTGCCATCGATGCTGGCCGCCACAACCCCGTCAATGATCAGCTCTCCGACGCCGGTGCTGTTGTTGTATCGGAAGGCGATATAGTGCCAGACACCGTCATTGATGGCGACCCCGCTTGTGAGGGTAACGAGGGTGGGATTGTTACCGTTGTTTTGGGAGACCCAGTAATCCACGCGGACGTTTTGGGGTTCCACAATGCGGAAGCCGTTGTCGATGTTACCGCTCTCGCCGGATTGTGCGGGGTCGAGGGTGCGGGCGACCATTCCTGCGTCATTTTCTGTGGTGCGGGCCCAGAATTCCACCGTGATGGAGTTGCTGTTAAGTGTGCTGGAGTAGGCGGCGGATCCGAAGATACCATCCGATCCAACGCCATTAACAAAGGAGCGAATACTTCCGGTGTTAGGATCACCGGTGACGGGAACAAAAGCAGCAAATAAATCCGGGGCATTGGTGCCGAGGGTGGCATTGGCCGAAACCATGGGCGGTTCGCCGCCGATTTCGTTTGGGTTGATCAAGCCTGCTGCAGAAGGATCGGTGTCGCTACCGGCCTCGAAGCGCCACCAGCTGGTGGTAGCGGCGTGTGCAGGACTGATGGCGCCTGCCAGCAGAAGAGCCAGGAGTAAAACCCGCCACTTAAGCAGTGAACTTTGACTCTGAAGATGAAAGGGGGATTTCACTTGTAAAACACGTATAGAATAAAATAGGTGTAAAGACAATACAATAAAAAGCGTGTGGAAGATATTGATAAAAAGGTCATTAGGGCGGATCTTATGATGCCAAACGTGGCTAGGCAGGTGACAGCACCCGCAAAAGCTCAGAGGGCTGATGGATTCATGTCCCTCAGAGGAGGCTATCGCGACGCAAGGTCGCTCCTACGCTGAAAACGGTAAGAGAGAAAAATTCTCTAGGGAAAAGTAAGAATTTTTTCTTTGAGAGAAACTTCCTCGGGGTAGTAGGTGGGATACTTTTCCACGGCACGTCGGAGGGTTAGAGGGGCTGGTTTGTTTTGAGTGACCCACCAGGCACCCCGGGTGAGATCGAGAACAGGGGAGTCGGGAAACCGATCCAGTGTCAGACGGGCGGCCTCCCAATCTTTGAGGGTGATTTGGGCGAAGGCGAGGGTTGCGGCAAAGGCCGGGGCATCAGGCCGCTGGGTTACGGCCTGGCCGGCCCAGGCAGAGGCCTGGGTGATTTGAGCCCCCCGAAGGAGGGAGAAATAAGCTGCATTATTCAAGGCAACGGGTGCATCGGGAAAAAGTTCCAGCTGCCGGATAGTTGCCAGTCTCATGGCCTCGGTATTGCCTTGTTTTTCCAAAAGGGCGTAGAGGGCGGTAAATTCGCGGGGGGTAGGGTTGGGGGTCTGGATGCGTGCCTGGAGAATGCGGATCAGGCCCGGTTCCCATCGCCATTGTTCAACAACGGCCAAGAGGGATTCCAGTCCCTGCCTGCGGTTGGTGGCTGAGGAAACGGCCCGTTCCAAGTGGGTATTTGCGGAGGGGTTGGGCCAGGAAAGACGTGCGAGGCAGAGCGCGCGGAGGTCTTCCAGACCGGGCCAGTTGGTTTTAGAAAGACCGACCCAGGCCGTTTCCCTTTGGCCAGCGACCACGGCGGCTTCGGTGAGGGCGAGGCCCAGGGGAAAAACCCAAGGCTGGGAAGGAGGGGTTTGCGTGTAAAATTCCCAGGCCTCCTTGCCTCGGCCTGAGGTGACCATCCAGCCAACCAATTGGGACATCTGGCCTGGCTGTGATAATTTTTCCCGCCAAATTTGTTGGAGGGTGGTATTTTCCGGCGGTAATCCCCCCTTCTGGAGGGCTTCCAAAGACGGCATCAGGCTCTCAAATGGTGTGTTATTCGACGAGATAAGAGGCTCTGCCAAGAGGGACAGAGCTTTCTGATCCTTTCGTTGGAGGGCATCCTGCAGCAACGGGCGCAGGGCAGAGGACTGGGTGCTGGGATTGGGGTCACGGGCCATTTGCTGGAGTGTCAGGCGGGCAGGTTCGGAGTGAGGGCCTTGAAGGGCGATGATGGCCTGGTTGAGACGCGCGCTGTCTGAGGTGGGATCGAGTTTGGTCAGGATGTCAGCATGTTTTTGAGCAGTTTCCCAATCCTTGCGGGCAAAGGCCAGGGCGAGGGCAGCGCGGCTGAAGGCGGTTCCTTGACGCAGGGTTTGCGGCCATTCTTGGATAATTTTTTCGGCCTTCGGAAATTGGTTGAATTGGATGCAGGTCAGCACCGCCGCCACGCGGTATTCCGGTTGCGTGGGAACACGATTCATCACATCGATCCAGGAAGGGACCGCAACGGATTGGCCGGTGAGGCTTTCGAAGCGGGCTCGTTCGGCCAGCACTTCAGGATGGTCAGGATGTCGTGATTGCAGGGTGTTAAGCAGGAATGCTGCCTGACTTAATTTACGCTCTGTCAGCGCCCGTCCGAGCTGATTGATCTGCTGATGGAGGCGGTATTTTCCCAGAGCCATGGCACCGAACGCGAGCAATCCCAACAGGAGCAGGAGTGCAGCGGGCCATTTGAGGCGGCGCCAAAATGGGGGTTGGGTTGGTTTTTGGACAGTGGCCATGGGTTATTTTAGGGTCAGGAAGCTTTTTGTGCAAGGCCGCAAGAAAGAGGTGGGATGATCCTGAATAAGCTCAACGAGGGCCTGACAGTGCAGTTGCTTTAGTAAATCCACGAGAAGTTTTTTTCCAGTGAGTGGGTGTAGATCGGGATGCCGTTTCACAGAAACGGCCTACAAAATCACGGGAGGAAGTTTTGCTAGGAAATCAGAGGGATGATGAAGTATCCAAAATAATCAGGCCTTTGAAATGGTTTCGGTAGAATCCTCGGTCACATGTGATGCGGCGTGAGGTCTGTTTGTAGGCATGGGCACCGACGATAAAGTCCGTGATGATTCGATCCCTTTTCCCGCCCGCTTTTCTGCCTGTCATCTTGAGCGCAGCGAAGGACCCACAGGCATTCTCTTACAGTTCCCCAAGGCTTAAAAAGAACGCTTAATCACAAGCTATAGTCTGTGGGTCCTCCGCTGCGTTCAAGACGACTGAATAAAAAAATCCCCGCGCATCTTTCGGCGGGCGGGGATTGATTCTGCGGGAGGCAGGTCTTTTTAGACTTTGCCGCCAGCACGTTTGCGGGCTGCACTGGTCATATGACGCTTGCGTAGGCGCAGGCTCGCAGGGGTGATCTCCAAATACTCGTCCGATCCGATGTATTCGATCATACGCTCAAGGCTCATTTTGATGGGAGGCGATAACTGGACACCTTTCCCATCGCCTTGGGAACGCATGTTGCTCAGTGCTTTGGCCTTGCAGGGGTTGGCCACCATGTCGTCCGGGCGGGCGTTCTCGCCGAAGATCATGCCTTCATAAACTTCTTCCTGGGGACCGACAAAGAGTTTCATGCGCTCGGCCA
>JBBSCO010000049.1:0-22619 GCA_038250235.1 Methylacidiphilales bacterium
CCTTCTGTAATTTTTTCGATCGAATAAATACTGGGAAGATTTGTCTCGTTCAGACAGTCCTGCAGATTACGGTAAAACTGACGGAACATAAAGGAGGCCAACGATGCGGGAAGTTTGGCCCCCCCCAGGTAAACATCCTGGTTATAAATGTTGAAACTGTCAGCATCTGTCCGGTAAAAAAGTTCGTAACGGATCAGAACTTTTTTACCGAGACAGATGGCTTCATCCACGAATTCAATCCTGTCGGAATAAAACCTGACCACCGTCTGGATGCGCTCTATATCCAGCAATTCTGTTCCGCTTCGCCGCTCAAACTTCAAATACTTCCTCATCAGAACATTGATCTGCGTGTCCGTCATGGTGACTTTGGCATCCTCATCCGAAATTTTACGAACGGTGGAACCTGATGCCATAAAGAGCATTCTCGGCAAGGGATTCGGCATCTGATCTTCTGGAACGTTGACCTTGTGCGAATCCGCCCAGTACTCACTTAACTCAGAAGTGAAGTTAAGAATTTTGTAGGCATAAAAACCGTATGCGCCGAGAATGGCCAGCCCAAGCAAAAGGGCCAAGGCACCACCAAAAGTCAAATTGCCCCCGCGCGAGGTCGCCAGATGAATAAAGGAAAAGAGCACCGATAAAAGTGTTCCCGCCGCAATCAGAATGGCAATCAACACGGAAGTCTGGGGAAGAATCAATGAGGAGAAGTTTAACTTGGCCTTTTCCTTGAAATATTTTTCCTGCTCAGTTGAAACCCTTTCCTCCTGGATAAGTCGGATCTCCTGGCCGGTAATCCAGCGGCCTTCAAAACGTCTTTTCCCTTCCTTCAGGTCTTCAGAGCGCTGCAACCAGGGCTTGAGATTGCTCTGAATCGCTTTATTCAAATCGGGATACAGTTGCGTGGCCTCCTTGGCTGGATTGATGACAGCGGCAAGTTCCTCGGGGGTGTAGTCTTTGCTTTCATCAAAAACGTTCGCATTGCTGTTTTCCAGGGCTTTGGCCCGCCCTGCTTCTTTTTCCGCGACCTGTAGTCTTTCCACCGCAGTAAATTTTTTCCATTTTGCCGTTTCCAAACTCAAGATTTCTTTAGTCACGGGAAAATCCGCTATAGCCTTGGCATAATCCGCCAGCAACACGTCGATCTGTTCTTTGGTGAGTTTGGAAATTGCCGGATCATGGATCTCAACCATCCGGGCCACGAGTTCTTTCTGGAAAGCACTCCGCTTTCCATCTGCGTCCATGATCATGAACACCAGCTCCTTCACTTCCACCTGCCGCGCCCTCAATACCTTGTACGTGGAATTGGGCATTTTAAGAACAACCAGTTGGTTTTCCTTCACCTCCAGCGTTTGGGCGGAAAGTATCGATCCCTGCTCTCCTGAAAAGAAGAACAAAGCCGCGACAGACATCAAAAAAATCCGTTTGTAGAAGGAATGAGGCATATAAAAGATAAATTCAATCACCCGTAATCAAAGAAAACTGGCCTGTTGATAGTTAAAAAGCCATCCCATTTTAACGGTATCTGACAGTCAGTAACTATTACGTAAGCAACCTCGAATAAATACTTAAGTCTATAGCAGTCCCCGATCGCGTAGATCTCGAATATTGGTTTGGCCAGAAGCCAGGATCATATCCAGCATGAACTTAAGAAGTGCCACTTCCCAACCCGCATCAACTCCGGCCAGCACGGTTGCCATCGGATCTTTTCGTGCAACAACATCGTCTTTCACCTTGGCAATGACCTGGTCCAGGGGCTCATGAACTTCGTAAAAGCGTGTGTCAGACTTCTTCACAGAAAACCCATATTTGAGCACGGCAAACTTATGGGCATGTTCGTTGACCTGATCGATGTATTTTTCTGCCTGGTCACCAAAACCTTCCAGCAGAAATTTGGACAGGTTGCCGGGAGTGATAATCTGGGGTCTTTCCGCCACAATGGTTCCTTCTCGAACAAACGATAGATTCACCTGATCCATGTCTTCGGTCACGAGATAATAGTTCACGAAGGAGTCACCAAAGGTCTCAAGCCTTTTTTCCGGGGGCAAAACCACGCGGGCCTGTTCCATGGCATAGTTGAAATCATCTGAATTCAGCATAGGTCTTTGTCAATTAAGCATGAGTAGCTATCGGAGACAACGAGATTAGGCCAGATTTCTTGATTATACAAAACTGGTTCAAGGCTATAAAATGTCCCAAATTCCGGGGCCAACAAAACTACTGCTTACTGAAGATCAGAAAACTGTCTGTCTTCGTATAAAGAATGTAAAGCGGCACTATCGGACGGCTGCCGATTTGAGCGGAATCTTGTCCGTACTGGATTTAATTTTCCCAACAGACTCTACTGGCTGTGTGCTGTGGCACGGGGTCGTTGTTTCAGAAGAGAGCACTTTTTCCTGCAACTCCACCTCTCCTGAGAATTTTTCTTCCTTCGCTGGCTTCTTTTTTCCAGGCCCTTGGATATGGGGTTTCCGGGCGGCTTCAAGACCCCGGTGGGAAAAATCAATTATATGCCCTTCACGCAACAGCCAAAGCAGGTCAGCCGCCACGGCGGATTCCCTTTGGGAAACAGAACCTCCGGCCACTTCAGGCCTCAGGGCCACCATTGCTTTGAACTGTTCATCGCGCGGGGCCGAAGCATTGGCCTCCAGATATTCAAGTATCCCCCGCAGATCAACCGAGACCGGTGTCGTTTCACGTTCCAAATACTTGGGCCGTGCCACAGAAACATAGGTGATATTCTGATGTGCTTTGAAAATCTGCAACCCTTTGGAGCTCAGGTTCCGGCTGAGGGTATGGGCCAGAGGCAACGGGAATCGACGTAAATCGTCCCAAGTATAACGTACGAGTTGAACCACGGCGGGGGAGGAAGTATTGAGGGCGATAACGCCCTGTACCAGAACCCGCTCCCGGATTTGCACGATGACTTTTTTCAGATGGGTTTCCCGAAAATGACGTTCCACTTCCGCGAGGCTTGACAGTTTAACCGAAGTCACTGCCGTGGTGGCATTGACTTCCGGTTCTGGAGCCGACGTTCCACTGTCCGCAGTTCCTTCTTCTGTTACGAACGCTTCTGTCGTCTCGGCGGAAGTTGGGTCCGGAGTTTCTTCCGGTAGAACACCTTCCACGGTTTCATCTGACTCCACAGTTTCCTGAGCCTTCACAACATCGGCAGGCTCCGCACTTTCAGAAAGGGAGGCGTGGGGAACTTTTTTTTCCGCAGGATCCTGGGGAAAATATTCATCCTTCCAACTCTGCTCTTCCTTCCACTTCTGGATCGACTCTTCGTCCTTGACCATTTTGATGCGGCTTTTGTAAACATCAAAAGGCACGCTTGCAAAACGCTCGGCATGAAGTTTTGAAATTTTCGAGGGATAATCGTGGTAATTGGAAGGTCCCAGAAGCGTACCGCTCATGCCACAGACCGCTATAAAGGGATAAACGCCTTTGGGTGGTTCCACCGCCACACGTTCTTTCCGGTACAAGGATTCCACATGATTGCCCAGGACATGCGATACGGCGTCCCCTTCGCTCGACCAGACACTGCCGTCGGCTTTGCACTGGAACAGTGCCGGGGAATCGACCGAGGCACGCTTGAATTCAACCAGATAACGTTCGGGCTTTTCCAACACCAGTTTGGCCAGGTCAAAAAGCGGATAGGCTTTGGCCGAGGTTTTGATTTGTTTGGCCATCCCCTCCACCCCGTGCCTGTCAGGTATAAATTGCAGATTCCACCCGGTTAAAATTTCCGGTCTGGATTCACGTTCGGGGCGGGGGGATCTGTTGCGGTCTTCGTGAACGGGACGTCCGCCCGAACGTTCATTGCGGGATCCAGAGCCCTGGGACCTGTCGGCAGGTCTGGGAGGACGGCTGCCACCACCACTGCCACCGCCGGGACGTGGTCCACGGTCGTCACGGCGTTTTCCAAAACCGCCACGGCGCTCTCCACCGCTG
This sequence comes from Methylacidiphilales bacterium, assembly GCA_038250235.1. Taxonomy (GTDB): domain Bacteria; phylum Verrucomicrobiota; class Verrucomicrobiia; order Methylacidiphilales; family JAAUTS01; genus JAAUTS01. Next base: position 3,952 of record JBBSCO010000049.1, read on the forward strand.
TCCTTCTCGGCCATTCGGGACATGCGTTCGGTCGAATCTGTTTCCTTAGCCCAGGACGGCACAAAACTATTGGCCAAATCCAATTCAAGGCTGGAAAGATCGACGGGGGCGGGATTCTTCTTGGTCATGGGTTAAAAAGTGTATCGGGTTTCCGGAAATAGGGAAACAAGAACGTTTTCCTATGGCCAGAAAAATCCAGGGGGGGCTTCACACGCAATGCTTCTGCAACCAGTGTCCTGACAGTAAAAAAAGGAAAGGTGATCACTAAATGGTGAATAGCCTGCTTTTAAACATTTACTCGTTCCAGGCATATTGAGGGGACAATATCCTGATACTGTTGCATGGATCTGAAGGAAAATGTTTAGTATTTCCAATGACAAGAACTGGCTCGTCCAAAGGATGCGCTGATTCAAGAAAAGGAGTTTCCCAAGAGTCTGGAGATACCTTCCCCTTCCATGGCTTGGAATTGACCTGCTCATGGAAAGAAAATTCATCCAGCAAGCCAGAGACTTGGCCCGGCTTAAAGCTAAATTTTTCCCGCGACAGAACCTCACGATACTCAGCAAGAATGCGGTTATCCCAAGCCAGAACCACATCCCCTCTCAACAAAGCTTCTATAATCCGACCCGGTGGCCCTTGGGCATCGAGGGGTTCGGAAATAATGACATTGGCATCGAAAACCCAAACGGGCGGCGGCTTCATTACGCCCTATTCTTTTTGCCGGACTGCGCGAATTTCCGCATCCTAGTTAGTCGTGCACATCGTGGACGAGCCAGATTTAGAAGCCCTGCGGCGCATGCAGAAAATCCCCCGTAGGGCGCGGTCACGCACGTGGGCTCGAAAATCCTACAGGAGTGTTTTTTCTGAAGTGAGCAAAAGAATAGCACTAGGGATACCACCCTTGGTAATGACCAAAGAGCATTCCCTCTCCAGTTTTTTCCATGCTTTCCTAAGAGTTGCGGTCAACTGACGGGATGCAATAGTCTTCATGAAACAACACTTGTACAACAGATGCCCTGCGCCAAGGAGGAACCTTTCAGCGTAAGCATGTTTAAAAGCGTTCCAAAAACACCGCGACCCTGGTCTTCAACATACGGATTGGGATGACAAAGATCGGGAGGTCTTGCATGGAGGCATTCCTGAATCCGCATCCAGCTCACACTTTAGAGTAAACTTCCGAGCCCTTCTCCACGAACTCTTTCGACTTGGCTTCCATGCCCTTTTTGAGCGCTTCCTCTTCCTTGAGTCCGAGTTCATCCGCGTATCTGCGGACGTCTTCGGTTATTTTCATGGAACAGAACTGCGGCCCGCACATGGAACAGAAGTGGGCGGTTTTGGCTCCATCCTGGGGTAAGGTCTCATCGTGGAAATCACGGGCCTTAAGAGGATCCAGCCCCAGGTTGAACTGGTCTTCCCAGCGGAATTCGAAGCGGGCTTTGCTCAAAGCATTGTCGCGATACTGCGCACCAGGATGGCCCTTGGCCAAATCGGCAGCGTGGGCCGCCAGCTTGTAGGTGATGACCCCTTCCCTGACGTCGTCTTTATTGGGCAGACCCAGATGTTCTTTGGGTGTGACATAACAAAGCATTGCACAGCCATACCAGCCGATCATGGCCGCCCCGATGCCGCTGGTGATGTGGTCATATCCTGGAGCGATGTCGGTGGTCAGAGGTCCAAGGGTGTAGAAGGGCGCTTCATGGCACCATTCCAACTGCTTTTCCATGTTTTCCTGAATCATGTGCATCGGCACGTGGCCGGGACCTTCGTTCATGACTTGGACACCTTTGGCCCAGGCACGCTTGGTCAGGTCTCCCTGCACTTCTAGCTCGCCGAACTGTGCTTCGTCATTGGCATCGGCAATGGATCCGGGACGGAGTCCGTCCCCAATGCTGAAGCTGACATCATAAGCGGCCATGATGTCGCAGATGTCGTCCCAATGGGTATAGAGGAAATTCTCCTTGTGATGCGTCAGGCACCACTTGGCCATGATGGAACCACCGCGACTGACAATGCCGGTCATTCGGCGGGCCGTCAGTGGAACAAAACGCAGAAGTACTCCGGCATGTATGGTGAAGTAATCCACACCCTGCTCCGCCTGTTCGATCAGGGTATCACGATACAGTTCCCAGGTCAGATCTTCCGCCTTGCCGCCGACTTTTTCCAGGGCCTGATAAATCGGCACAGTTCCGATCGGCACAGGCGAATTACGGATGATCCATTCACGGGTGGCATGAATATTTTTACCTGTGGAAAGATCCATCACGGTGTCCGCTCCCCAAAAGGTGGACCAGCGCATCTTTTCCACTTCTTCCTCAATGGATGAGGTGATGGCACTGTTGCCGATGTTGGCATTGATTTTGACCAGGAAATTACGTCCGATGATCATCGGCTCCAATTCGGGATGATTGATGTTGGCCGGGATGATGGCACGGCCACGGGCCACTTCGTCACGGACAAACTCAGGCGTGATTTCCTTCGGAAGAGCCGCACCGAAGGCGTTTCCTGGGTGTTGCAGGCGAAGGGAATTGCGGGCCGCCTTGGCATCCATCTCGATGTCGGCTTTGGCCGACTGCAGTTTCATATTTTCGCGAATGGCGATGAATTCCATTTCGGGGGTGATAATCCCCTGACGGGCGTAGTGAAGCTGGGTGACGGGGGTTCCTTTGGAAGCTCTCAGGGCCTTGCGTTTGTGAGGATAGATTTCCAAAGAACCGTTACGTCCACCTTTTTCGCTGGCCCAGCGGACATGTTCTTCAGAAAGATAGCCGTTGTCGACCGGTTGGAGCGGGCGACCTTCGTAGGATTCCACATCACCACGTCCTATGACCCAGGACTCACGCAGGGCTGGCAGCCCTTTTTGAACATCACGGTGAAAGGCAGAATCGGTCCAAGGACCACTCGTATCGTAAACGCGGACAGGATCGTTCGGCTCAAGTACACCGGAAAAAGTTTTAGTGGGGTGCAGAGTAATCTCACGAAAAGGAACCCGGACTCCGGACTGTTGGCCCTCGACGTAAACTTTTTGGGAATTGGGAAATGACAGATCCGTGCTGTCGGTTTCAATACTGTTTTTTTTCGCGATCATCGTTTTTCTCCTCAAGGTGAAACTGTCGGAGGATGAAAACGCGAAGAAAAGTGGAACAACCACTCCCTGCGTCGGCATGATCCGTATCAGGTTCAATGGGTCATCGGGTTTGGTCCCGAACTCTCAGCCTGCACCAGCAGACTCCCCTAAAATGAAACTAAGCGGTGCGCGGTAGCTTGCAAGGAAAAGCTGTGGATAGATGTTGCTGAAGCCAGGAGCCTGGGAAATTTTCAGGGGTCGACCTGTTGAGTCAGCTTATCGTCCCATTTCAGCCCGAAGGCCTCATAAAAAAGCTGGATTGTTCTGGGCCGGTCGCCGATGCCTCCCGGGATGAACACCGTCACCACTTTCTTGCCCTTCGGCGTTTTTCCAAAACCATTGAACCATACCGCTCCGTTGACAGTTCCGGTTTTCCCGTAAAGTTTCACCGCAGGATCCGGACTTGGCCAGAACATGGCTTTTTCCAGTTCAGCCTGAACCTCCGGTTTTTGAATCCAGCTTCCGGATGCCACTTTGATCATGAAAGCATGATTCAATTCGGGACTTGTTTTAAGAATGCCTCCCGCCACTACTTTGCGGGGCTGCGGTCCGATCCAATCCTGTCCGGCCACCTGCGTAAAAAGACCAGAGCGCCGCACGAAATCTGTCAGTCTGTCTTTCCCTATCTCTTGCACAAACGGAACGAAATAGTCGTTGCTGGAATAAAACATGGCCTGGGTCAGGGTCACCCTGCGGGGACTTCCCGGGACATGTTTGTCGGCAACCGTCTTCAAGGTTGAGGCACGCACTGTCCCCTGCTCAATCCCGGCCCAAGCCAGCACGATTTTAAAAGTCGAGGCAGTTGAAACCTCCCGCTTCTGTAATGCCGTATTCCCCTTTAAAGTTGTTCTGCCGTCCTCAGTCTCCAGCACCAGGTAATCCTGTCCTAACAGGAAGACTGGTGATAAGAGAAACAACAGCAGCGGACAAAATCTCATGCCACATGCAGCTCAAATTTGGCATGGGCCGCTCTGGCCGCATCGGCCGCCTGGGACTCGTCGATCACCACGGCGATTTTGATTTCGCTGGTGGAGATCATCTGGATGTTGATGCCTTTTTCCGACAAGGCCGTAAAGAGATTGGCCGCAACACCGCTGTGACTGCGCATACCGATCCCCACGACGGAGAGTTTGGCGATACCATCCTGAATATCCACCCCGTGCGCGGAAGCCAGTTCGGTCATGGAACTGGTGATTTTTTTCACTTTGGCCATGTCATCCTTGTTGATCGTGAAGGTAATGTCGGTCTGGCCTTTTCCCCCGCCCGCTGCGGTGTTGGAAACGTTCTGAACGATCATATCGACATTGATGTTCGCTTCGGCGATGGCATTAAAAAGTTTGGCCGCGATTCCGGGTTTGTCAGGCACACCGGAGATGGTGACCTTGGCCTGATTTTTTTCAATGCTGACGCCGCGTACGACGACCTGTTCCATGGATTTATTTTCTTCTTTCACAAGGGTTCCCGGGTTGGTGTTGAAACTGGACCTGACTTCAAAAATAACATTAAATTTTTTGGCAAACTCGACCGAACGGGCCTGCATGACCTTGGAGCCGGAACTGGCCATCTCCAACATTTCGTCATAGGAGATTTCCTCAATCTTGCGCGCATCTGGGACAATACGCGGATCGGCGGTGTAAACGCCATCCACATCGGTGAAAATCTGGCAGAGATCGGCCTTCACGGCGGAAGCAATGGCTATGGCAGTCAGATCAGAGCCTCCGCGGCCCAGTGTAGTGATCTGGCCTTCTTGGGTCTGTCCTTGGAATCCGGCCACGATAACAACGTTGCCTTCAGATAAAAACTTTTTGACCTTTCCAGGGCTGATATTGGAGATTTTCGCCTTGGTGTGAACCCCATCGGTCACAATCCCGGCCTGGGCACCCGTCAGGGAAACGGCCGGAATGCCGGCCGCTTGCAGGGCCATGGCAAGAAGGGCAATGGTCGTCTGCTCCCCCGTGGCCAAAAGCACGTCCATTTCACGCTCGGAAGGTTCAGAGGAAACTTCCTTGGCCAGTTTGATCAGACCATCCGTCACTCCAGACATGGCAGAAACAACCGTGACAATCTGATGCCCCTGCTTGTGCCATTCCGCCACCCGGTTCGCCACGTTCCGTATCCTCTCCGGATTACCGACGGAAGTTCCCCCATACTTTTGCACGATCAATGACATAAGAATCTGAAAACATATCAAAAAGAGACTGACTGTTAAGAAGAAAATGGAGCACTGTTCCAGTAAAAAAAATCCGGGATCAGCGAACGGCAAGATCAGGTCATCAGTTCCATGTTCCGCCTTGCCCAGAGAATTGGCGGCGGCTACGATAAATGAAATTCCCATGCCCAGCCCACGCGACAAAGAAAATACGCTTCATGCCATTCTGCAGGGCTTACCGAATGCACTTGTCGCCTATTCCGGCGGTGTGGACAGTGCTTACCTTCTCTGGTCAGCCCACCGCGTATTAGCTGAACGTGCTTTGGGTATCCTGGCCGATTCCCCCAGCCTGAAGCGCAGCGAACTGGCGGAATCCCGTGCTTTTGCCCTCAAATGGAAACTACCGCTGCGGATCATCGAGACTCATGAACTGGCCAATCCCGATTACAGAGCCAATCCCCTCAACCGCTGCTTTCATTGCAAACATGAGCTCTTTGAACAGATGAACCGCATAGCTGTGGCTGACAATTATGCTGCCATTTGCTACGGAGAAAATGCCGATGATGCCCACGAGTTCCGTCCCGGCCAACAGGCGGCCCAGAAATTCCGGGTCCTGGCCCCTTTACGCGAAGCCGGTCTGACCAAAGCCGATATTCGTGAATTGGCCCGCTTGGCAGGACTTTCCGTGGCAGACAAAGCGGCGCAACCCTGCCTCTCCTCCCGCATCCCACACGGGAATGAAGTGACACCGGAAAAACTACAGCAGATCGAACAGGCGGAATCGGTCCTGGAAAAAGAAGGGTTCCGGATTTTTCGGGTTCGCCATTTGGGTTCGCGTGCACTCGTTCTGGTCTCACCTGAAGAAACCCCCAGGCTGCTGCAATACGACATGATGCAAAGGCTGGCAGGTGCCATCCAGTCCTTTGGATTTAACAGTGTAGATTTCGACCCTCTTGGTTACCGGGGAGCTTCCCTCCGCTGACGTCACCCGTCACGATTCCGAATTGTCATGGCGAAATCTCCGGCCAGGATGCCCGACTGGATCTTATGAATGAACCTCTTTTCGGCATCGACTTGGGCGGAACCAAAATTGAAGGCATTGTGCTCGACCGCAACAATCCCACCCAACCTCTGGCCCGCATCCGGCTTCCAACCGAAGCTTCGAAAGGCTACCCTCACATAGTCTCCCAGATTTCAGAAGTATGCCGCCAATTATCCTGCGAAACCGGCCTTCCCTTTCCGGCCAGAATCGGCATCGGAACACCGGGGGTGAGCGATCCGCGCACAGGCCTGATCAAAAATTCGAACACCCAATGCCTGATCGACAAACCCCTCAAAGGCGATCTGGAAAAATCATTGGGTACCTCCTTCATTGCCAGCAATGATGCCAATTGTTTTGCCCTGGCCGAAACCAGCTTCGGCTGTGCCAAAGGGTATGAGGTCGTATTTGGTGTGATCATGGGAACCGGGGTCGGCGCGGGCCTGGTCGTCCACGGCCGCATCCTCAACGGACTCCATGGAATTGCCGGTGAGTGGGGTCAGATCCTTTTAAATCCCAACGGCCCACCTTCACCCTATGCCGGCATCCAGGGCACCGTGGAAAGTTACATCGCAGGGCCCGGCGTTGAACGGTATTACCGCGAACTATCCGGCCAGGAACTGAAGCTTCGCGATATCGCAGTCCAGGCCAGGGATGGTAAACCACATGCCGTGGAAGCCATCGATTTTTTGACCACCCATTTTGCACGTTCCCTAACTATCATCATCGACGTGCTGGACCCGGACGCGATCATTCTCGGCGGTGGCGTTGGCAATGTGGAAGAACTTTACAGCGAGGCCACCCGACGCAAAATCGCGGCACAGGTGTTCAATCCAACCTTCGAAACGCCCATTCTGAAACCAGCACTGGGAGACAGTGCCGGGGTGTTCGGTGCGGCCATGCTCAGCGTCTAAAGCGTAACAAACCGGGGGTGGCTGAATCAGCCACCGACCTGTTTGCGGGCATCTTCAGCCAAGGCCGTGCTGAGATAACGTTCGCCAGTGCTGCAGCCGATTGTCACGATCAGCTTGCCCTTATTTTCCGGGCGTTTGGCGATCTGAATGGCTGCGGTAACATTCGCCCCGGTGGAAATACCAACGAGCAGGCCTTCCTCCTTCGCGATGCGGCGTGCCATGGCAAAAGATTCCTCGTTGCTGACCTGGATGACTTCATCAATGATATCTAGATGCAGGTTGTCAGGTACGAAGCCGGCCCCCGTTCCCTGGATTTTGTGTGGTCCGGGTTTGACTGGTTCCCCGTTGCGGGTCTGCGTGATGACGGGGGAATCTTTCGGCTCAACAGCCACGGCCTTGAACGAGGGTTTGCGGGCTTTGATTACTTCACTGACACCGGTGATGGTTCCCCCTGTTCCGACCGCAGAAACAAAAATGTCCACCTTCCCGTCTGTGTCACTCCAGATTTCCTCTGCTGTGGTTTTCTGGTGAATGGCAGGATTGGCTGGGTTTTTGAACTGTTGGGGTATCCAGGAATTGGGGGTCTCACTGGAAAGCTGCTCCGCTCTGGCAATGGCCCCTTTCATACCCTCGGCAGCCGGGGTCAGCACCAACTGGGCTCCCAGCATGGCCAACAAGGTGCGGCGTTCGAGACTCATGCTTTCGGGCATGGTCAAAATAAGTTTGTAACCCTTCGAGGCAGCGACAAAGGCAAGCGCAATCCCTGTGTTACCTGAGGTGGGTTCAATGATGATAGTATCCTTTTTCAGGATGCCGGATTTTTCCGCATCTTCGATCATCGCTGCACCGATACGGTCTTTGACACTGCCAAGTGGATTGAAAAACTCGCACTTCAGCGCAATGGTGGCTTCGAGCCCTTCGGTGACCCTGTTCAATTTAATCAGAGGGGTTTTTCCTACAGTTTCAACGACATTGTTGTAGATCGGCATAATTTTAGTCCTTGTCAGCTTGGGTTTTACTTGGTGGAAAGGTAGGTGATGAAAGCAATTATTTTAGCTGCTGGCAAGGGAAAGCGGATGGGAGAATTGACCAGGGAAATTCCCAAGCCCATGGTGCATGTCCAGGGAAAGCCCGTCCTGGAACACGTCGTGGAAGGCCTGCGCGACCACGCCGGTGTACGGGATTTTTTCATTATCACAGGCCATTGCGCAGAGGTGATCGAAGACTTTTTCGGCGACGGATCCGAACACGGAATCCGGATCAGCTATGGCCGCCAGGAAACGGCTGATGGAACCGGCAAAGCTCCGGAACTGGCCAAGGCCTGGGTGGCGGACAGTCCTTTTGTCCTTTCCTACGGTGATATCAAGATGCAATCGGACCTATACGCAGGACTGGTGCAGACTTTCGACGGGGACGGCGTAATCAGTGTTAAACACGGGGAAAACACCAGTCAGGGCGGTGCCGTTGTTTTCGACCAAAACTTCTTTCTGGAGCGCATCATTGAAAAGGCCGCTCCCGGAACCGTTTCCTCCCCCTGGTACAATGCCGGAGTTTACGTCTTTAAGCCCTCATTGTTCGACTACACCTCGCAGTTGCAGAAATCAGCGCGTGGCGAGTATGAATTGACGGATGCCCTTTCGGCCATGGCGGCACAAGGCCTGCGAATCAAAGGTTACGAATTGAAAGGTAATTGGGCGGACGTGCGTGACCCCGAGATTCTAAGAACACTCAATCAACCGGGGACTTAAGCGGAAGGCGGAACCAGACGGTTGTCCCCTTGCCCAAAGCGCTTTCGGCACGGACGCTGCCCCCATGCAACTGGACAATGTGTTTTACAATGGCCAGCCCCAGACCGGTGCCTCCCTTGTCACGGGAACGGGCACGATCCACACGGTAAAAACGCTGGAAGATATTGACTATCTTATCACTAGGGATACCAGTTCCGAAATCTTTGACGTAAAAATCGACATACTCTTCCCCATTTTTGTACAACCCACCCGCCACGATATCTTTTCCGTCATCCGAATATTTGAGGGCATTTTCCAGCAGATTATAAAACACCTGCTCCACCCTCATGGTGTCGGCCTCGACTTTTGGCAGATTGGGAGCGCATTCGATAATCAGGCGGCATTGTTTTTTTTCAAAAAATCCGGCCCAATCCGCTTTTAGGCGTTCCAAAAGCAACGTGAAATCAAGGGTTACGGGTTCGAGCTTGATCTGACCGGATTCGAGTCGGGAAAGGGTCAGCAAATCCACCACCAGACTGTTCAGTCGGTCCGAATGTCGCCTCATCACATGCAGAACACGCTGAATTTCGTCCGGAGGTAATTCCGTATTGTCGAGAATGGTTTCCAAATAGCCGTGAAAAATGGCCAGGGGCGTGCGTAATTCATGGGAGACATTGGCCACGAACTCGCGGCGCAAATCCTCCAGTTGTTTGATTCTGGATATATCGTGAAAGACCACCACCACCCCTTTCAAAGTGTTGCCTGCATCGACCAAAGGCGATGCACTGACCTGGAAAACTCGTCGCTGGCGCTGATCCAGTAAGTCTTCAAAAACGACCTCGCCAACATTTTCTTTCTCCGACTTCAATGCCTGGTCGATGATGGCCTTGATATCCGGCTGCAGAAGCACATCCATTAGAGGCCTTTTGACCGGATCCTGGTGTAGGTTGAACATCTGGACGAAGGCCCGGTTGGCCACCTGGATGACACTTACACGGTCTGTAACAATCACACCTTCCACCATGCTGGCCAGGATGGTTTTCAGACTGAATTCCTCCACGCGCACGGAGGAACTCAACTGCTTCAATCTCTCATCAACCGTCTGAAGATCCCTGATGATCTGCTGAACCGGCCGAATCCCGGAAATAACGTAGCCTTTACTACTTCTACCAACGGCAAGATTTCGGGTGTGTTCGCCGACTCGTTTAATCGGCTGCAGTATCTTTTTAAAGTAGATCTTGTAAGCAATGAACAAGAACGAAAGGAAGAGGACAATTCCAAAGGCTATCAACATAGGGACCCGTTATAGTGCTGGTATTCTGGAGGGAGCTCAATACCGAATACTGGATTCTTCAACGAAAAAATCGCGAAGCAGCGGAACCCGCCTTACTCGTTCTGATCAAGAATGCGGTAACCAACGCCACGAACCGTCTCGATGTAATCAGCCAAGTCCGCCAGCTTTTCACGGAGACGCCGGATATGTGTGTCAACCGTTCTGGTGTCGATGACACTTTCATAACCCCAGACATCATTCAGCAGACGATCCCGGCTCTGAACCCGGCCGCGCCGCTCCATCAATATGGCCAGAAGCTTGAACTCGGTGGCGGTCAGCTCAATGCTCTCGCCTTTGACAAAGACTTCATGCCTTGCATGGTCCAGCAGGAGTTCACCGATCTTGAGCTTCTCGGCTTTGCTTTCCGCCGTTTTGCTGCGGCGCAGCACCGACTGGATGCGCAGAAGAAGCTCGCGCGGGCTGAAAGGTTTGGTCACATAATCATCTGCCCCCAACTCAAGCCCGACGATACGATCAACCTCGTCAGACTTGGCCGTGAGCATGATGATGGGGATCGCTGCGGTGGCAGACTCTCTTTTGAGCAGTTTACAGACCTCGATTCCGGAAACTTTGGGCAACATCAGATCCAAAACGATCAGGGACGGCAATTCGGACTTCGCCTTGGCCAAGCCGATTTCGCCGTTCTCCGCCGTAACGACTTTGAAGCGGGCATTTTTCAGATTCATCGAAATCAAATCCAGCACGTCGGGCTCGTCGTCTATGATGAGAATTTTGGCATTCATGAATGACAGACAGCTAAGTGTGACAGAGGATTAAAGGCAAGAACTAGCTTGTTACAATCCAGCGTCAAAGAAGGTGCTTTCCAAAAAAGGGCGGCGGGAGCGTGACAAGGAGAATGGGGTGATGGGAACCCCTGAGGAGACACACTCCCGCCTAGATTTTCACTTGAAAGGTTAGACAAGTGTATAGACCCCGATGTTCAAAAAATCTTCAAAAAAAGTATTACTGTCCCAAGCCACAACGTTGGCCGCTTACAATCATCAGTCTTGGGGCGGGCCGAGTCCCTGATCCAATCCAAATACCCTGCATACCCCTGCCCAACCGGAATGGAGATGATTTCAGGACACTCATAAGGATGCAGAGCCAGAATTCTGGCCTCCAGACGCAGATAGGCCTCTGCAGGTGCTTTGATCATCAGCAGGTATTCCTTCGAGATCTCCTTCTTACCCTGCCACTGGTAATGGGATTCCAATCCAGGTAGAATCGAAACACAAGCCGCTAGCCCTTCTTCCACCAGGCTTTCGGCTATCGCCCGGGCCATCTCTTCTTCAGGAACCGTGCTGAATACCAGAATCACGTCGGTTTTCATAGGCTGTTTTCTACTTTTTAAGAAAGAAACCCCGTTGTTTGTCTGAAATCGGCAGCCCTATTTTTTCCATAACCAAGAGCAAATCCTGCCAGACTTTGCGCTTCTCTTCATTGGTCGGGTTCCTCAGAAGATAGGCCGGGTGAAAGGTCGGCATCAGAGGTATCCCCCCAAACTCCATCCAATTGCCCCGCATGCGTGTGATGGAGCTTTTTTCCAGTTTAAACAGGCTTTCCAAAGCTGTTGCTCCGAGTGAGACCAAAACCCTTGGTTTAATGATCTCAATCTGGGAACAAGTGTAGGGGCGTGAAACCTCAACTTCTTCCAGGGTCGGTTTGCGGTTACCCACACTTCCTGGAGGCATATCAGGTCGGTTTTTGACTACAGTGGTAATGTAGACTTTATCCCGGCCCAGCCCCATGGCATCGATCATTTTTGTCAAAAGCTCTCCCGCTTTCCCGACAAACGGTTCCCCCAACTCATCTTCTTCCAACCCGGGAGCTTCTCCAACAAACATGATGTCTGCATCCGGATCTCCCGCCCCGAAAACCATGTTTTTGCTTCGCCTGAATAAACGGGCACAGACCGGACATTCCGAGACACGAAGCGACAGATCCTTCAAAGCCTGGATTTTTTCCAATGTGCCGAGCGGGTTCGGATAACGGGGCAGAGCAAGTCCTGGCATCGCCACTCTGCTTGTTTCAGGAACGGCAGGGAGGTTTGAAGGATTGGCAGGATTGGAAGAAACGACTGGAGGCAATTCCCGGATAGGTATCGCGGCCAAGCCGGGTGAAACCTTTAAATGCTGCAAGGCCTTCAGGGCATCGGAGCTGAGTGTGATATAATTCTCTCCCGTCTCTTTTAGGTAGGAGAGATATTCAACGGTTTTGTCCCTGAGTTCGATGTTCATCATTGATGGGAGGCTTCCTGTTTGTCGAGGTAGGCTTCGAAGGCGGCGAAATCTTCCGGCACTGGCGCAATAAACTCAATGTTTTTCCCTAAAATCGGATGTTGAAGTTGCAGTTTCCACGCATGCAGCAATTGACGTGTGACTCCGGCCTCCTTGGCCAGATGCTGGGTGCGTCCATAAATGACGTCGCCCACCACAGGACATCCCGCAGTTGTGCAATGGACGCGAATCTGGTGTGTTCTTCCCGTGTGGATCTCCAGTTCCAACTTGGACGCAACCGTCCACTTTTTCAAAACCCTGTAGTCCGTCCGGGCCGGGCGTCCACCCGTCCTGCGGATCGCCATTTTCTGTCGGTGCACCGGGTGACGGCCTATTTCGCCATCCCAGGTGCCAGCCAGTTGAGGAAGTCTTCCCAGCACAAAGGCCGAATACCATTTGCGTATGGTCCGGTCTTTGAATTGTAGACTCAGGTTTTCATGGGCCTTGTCTGTCTTGGCCACCAGGAGCAACCCGCTGGTATCCTTATCAAGGCGATGCACAATGCCTGGCCGCTCAACGCCGCCTATCCCGGATAACTCCCCTGCACAATGATGCAACAAAGCTGAAACCAGGGTTCCGGTGGCGTGCCCTGCACCAGGATGGATCACATCACCCGGTGCCTTGTTGAGCACCACCATGTGTTTATCTTCGAAAAGAATGTTCAGTTCCCGCTTCTCCGGTTCCAGATGGGAAGGAACCGGTTCGGGAACCTCCACCCGCAGAATATCACCTGCCTGCATGCGGGTGCGCGCCGCCAGCTTCTCCAGTCCTACCACTCCTTTATACACCAACCCCTGCTCGATCCAGCGTTGGATCTGTGTCCGTGAAACCTGCAAGCCCTGGGCCAAAACACGATCCACACGCTCACCGCCATCCTGAATTGTCCACTCATACATCCTTGTCTCTGCTTTCATCCTGACGTTGAGACTATCCCTTGCGGCAATCAACGCGACAAAAACCCTTGCGAAAACACGACTCCTTCTGCTTCACCCACAGGAATTCAGAACGCACAAACACTCTTTCTTTATTCAGCGCATAAACCGTTCCCACCAAGTCTCCATGATTCCGTAACGCATTTGTAATTTAGTGTATTTTCAACGACTTAGAGGAATGTGAATAACTTGTAAACAACTAGCCATTCAATCCCTTAAGATGCTGATAGTCTTTGTCTTACAAGTATTTTTACCCTGTGAGTAAAACATGTTTAAAACGGTGTTTCGGCGACTTTTCGAGAAGAAGGTCAACGCTTTTTTTAACCTTTTTTTAACCTTATTAACAGAACATCCCATCCCCTTGCCAAAGATACTTTTCGAAGAGATTTTACCTATTACACTATAGGCGGCACAACACTCTTCGCTGGACAAACTGCTTCCGAAAGCTATCTCCATCAAATATTTTCTAACAATGATTTGATTACTACCTTGCTGTCAAAGAAACTCTCGGCCAATTTCCGGGCCTCACGTTGTTCTTCCCCGAAATTTTCCAACACATTGTTGCAGGCCTTGGCGGCCCCTATGGCATCGGAAAAAACATGGAAGCCCTTTCCCTCCGGCAGCCAGCGTTCGACTCCGGTTCCCTGCAGCACCACCGGTCTTCCGCTGGCCAGATAGCAAACACTCCGGTCGCTGAACCATCCTCCCTGTGATACGACATACCCTCCCTTGGCTGCACTGAATTCGGAGGAAGACTCCCGTAGATAGTCCTCATGCGTGGCAAAGGATTGGCTGATTTCCATCCCGTTGATCAATTGCCATCCCGCGTCTACAAAAGGTTTCAACTCCTCCGCATTGGCCTCCACTTCCGTTGCCAATTCAACCACGCCCTGCACCGACCGTGGAACCTGCACCAGCTTGTGAAACTCTTCACTCTTGCCGGTATACCACTCCCCTTTCCATTCACACCAGCTGTAACCCTGCCAGTGCGCCAGGGTACTGAATTTGATAAAGGCGGATTGAACCGGCTGGCAGGGCCAATACTTCAACACCACGGGAGGCACCGTGGCTTTCCACTCCAGGCCACAGGTGGGAGCCCGGCAGGTCGGGGTGCCCAGTCGGGTTCCGTAGGTGAAAAAAATATCGTGACCTTTGAAATTCATGTCAATGCCATAGGTCTCCGACCAGATCTGGGTAAACCCCGGATCCAGATCGAGATAAAGTTTAGTGGCTCTTGGAAAGGTCAACACCCTTGATTTGAAGTGACCTGACACGTTCAGGAAAAGATCTGCTTCCCCGGCAAAAGTGCGGGCTTCTTCCAAATTGTCCGCCCGCTCATCAATCAAAAGCGTGGCACATTTTTCCAGCCCGAAATGCCGGACCACATGCTCCCAATGGCTCTTGTTCGCGCTAATTTCGTAGTCGACCTTCTGCCACTGGCGATCGATCAACTTATCGGATGACATTCCCTCCACCATCCAAACATCCCAGCCCGCTTCCCTGAAACCCAACACCCATTGGAGAAAAGCCCAGCTGTTGCCGGCGGCGGCAACCGGATGGCCGGCAATTCCCACCGCAATGACGATTTTATTTCTCACCCATCTATCTAGACAAAGTCCTGACCAAGGTCACGGAGATGTTCAGGAATAATCATGGAAAATGCTCTTCCCATAACACGATTTTTCATCACACTTTTGACCCTGCATTTATGAGTCTTTCTGAAAATCACATCCGACGTATTGCCGAAGAATTGAAACTCCAACCAAAACAGGTTTACGCCACCGCCGTCCTTCTCAACGAAGGTGGAACCGTCCCTTTCATCGCCCGCTACCGCAAGGAAGTCACCGGCATGCTCGACGAAGTCTTTATCACCACTATCCGTGACCGTCTGGCCCAGTTGGTCGAACTTGATTCCCGCCGCGAATCCATTCTCAAATCCCTCGACGAACGGAAACTCTTAACCGACGCATTGAAGAAAGCCATTGCCGCTGCCGAGACAGTCACGCGTCTGGAAGATATTTACCAGCCCTACCGCCCCAAACGCCGAACCCGCGCCACCATTGCGCGCGAGGCCGGACTCGAACCATTATCCGAAACACTTTGGCAGCAGAATTCCTCAACCGATCCCCTCAAGGAAGCGGCTTCTTACGTTTCGACCAATCCAGAACTCAAGATCGAGACCCCCGAACTAGCCCTGGCCGGTGCCCGTGACATCCTCGCGGAACGGATCAGCGACGACACGACCTCGCGCGAAAGGATGCGCAACTTCTACCGCGGAAATGCCGGTATCAGCAGTAAATTGATCAAGGGCAAAGAAACCGAGGCAGCCAAATTCAAAGATTATTTCGAGTGGAGTGAACCCCTCTCCCAATCCCCATCCCACCGGATTCTCGCCATGCGCCGCGGGGAGAAAGAAGGCTTCCTCATGGTTCGGATCCAGCCTCCAGCCGACCAGGCCATCCAGATCCTTCAGTCCCTTTTTGTCAAAGGCAACAGCAAAGCCTCCATGCAGATTTCCGCTGCTGCATCTGATTCCTATGAACGCCTCTTGGGACCCGCCATCGAAGTCGAAATGCGCATGGAATCTAAAAAGCGGGCCGATGAACAGGCCATTGTGGTCTTTGTCGAAAACATGCGCGAACTGCTGCTGGCCTCCCCCCTTGGACAAAAGAATGTCCTCGCGATCGATCCCGGATTCCGCACCGGTTGCAAAGTGGTCATCCTCGATGCCCAAGGTAAACTACTGACCAACTGCGTGATCTATCCCGACAAGTCGGATTTCGAACGTCGTGAGGCAGCAGAAGTCATCCGCAAACTTTCCGCCCACTTCAAAATTGAAGCCATTGCGATCGGAAACGGAACGGCCGGTCGCGAAACAGAGACGTTCGTCAAAGCACTCAAACTGCCTCCCGCCATCCTCGTTGTTATGGTCAACGAAAGCGGAGCTTCGATTTATTCCGCTTCAGATGTGGCGCGCGAAGAATTTCCCGACCAGGACATCACCGTGCGCGGCTCCGTTTCCATCGGGAGACGTCTGATGGATCCTCTGGCCGAATTGGTGAAAATCGATCCCAAGTCGGTCGGCGTCGGACAATACCAGCATGATGTCGACCAGTCCGCGTTGAAACGTAGTCTGGATGACGTGGTCATGAGTTGTGTCAACGGTGTCGGCGTGGAAGTCAATACCGCCAGCAAGCAGTTGCTTACCTACGTCTCAGGCCTGGGACCTTCCCTCGCTGAAAGTATTGTCAGCTACCGGAATCAGAACGGCCCTTTCAAAAGCCGCAAAGAATTGTTGAAGGTTCCTCGCCTGGGTGAAAAAGCGTTCGAACAGGCAGCCGGATTTTTACGGGTTCGCGGGGGTGAAAATCCCCTGGATGCCAGTGCCGTCCACCCGGAGAGTTACGGCATAGTCGAGACCATGGCGAAAGATCTCTCCTGCAAACCAGCCGATATCATCGGAGATGCAGGACTGCGCGGAAAAATCAAACTGGAGAAATACGTCACCGATAAAATCGGCCTGCCCACTCTCCAGGATATTCTCAACGAATTGGCAAAACCCGGACGGGATCCGCGCGCAAAATTTGAATTGTTTGAATTTGCCAAAGGAGTTTCCGAAGTCAGTCATCTCCAGCCCGGCATGAAACTCCCCGGCATCGTGACCAATGTCACGGCCTTTGGTGCCTTCGTCGATATCGGCGTGCACCAGGACGGGCTTGTTCACATCAGCCAGTTGAGCGACACCTTTGTCAAAAATCCGGGTGATGTAGTGAAAGTGCAGGACAAGGTGATGGTGACCGTCATGGAAGTGGATCAGGAACGCAAACGAGTGGCACTCTCGATGAAATCTCGGCCTGATGTCGGAGCCAGCAGCAAGGGCGGATCCAACACCGGACGCGGTGACAAACCTGCACGGCGGGAACCAAGCGTCCCGTCTTCTGCCAGTACCACGGGACTCAATTCGTTCGGCGGAGGTCTCTTCGCCGAAGCCCTGGCCAAGGCCAAGAAGAGTTAGAATCGAAAACCCGAACCTCCCTCTGATCTCCGCTCAGAGTTCTGTTAACAAATACTGAATCTAACTGGCTTTTAAGCCTGAATCAGGTTGTGTTTAAGTTGAATAAACTTTTACGGGCTCAACCTAGGTGGAATGAAAGAGCCACAGGCAATATCTCAAAGTTTTTCACGCTTGATCGGAAGGGCATCATTCACAGGTATGGCCTGTGGTTTGAGCTTCGCTTCATAAGCAGTCACTCCGTAATACAGAAATTCAAACTTCATGTGGCGACTGCCGGATACAGAATGACATCAGGGGGGGTAGAACGTCTGATGCAACTTGACCGCAAAACGCTTAAGCCGGAGTAAAAGATCCGGACATAAAAAAACCGCTTTCCCGGAAAAAGGAAGACGGCAAAGATTCCGGGATTGTCGTTCCGGCACATTGCGGTGCCGGAACGATTCCGAAGAGTCGGTTTAGGATTTGACGTGACCGGAGACGAGCTTGGTCATTTCAAACATCGTGACGGACTTTTTGCCATTGAATACGGCTTTGAGTGCGTCGTCGGCATTGATGACGGTTCTCTTCTTCGCATCCTGAAGATTGTTCTTCTTGATGTAATCCCAGAGCTTCTTGGTGAGCTCGGTGCGTGGAAGCGGCTTGGAGCCGACAACGGCGCTAAGAACGGCATCCGGCTGCACAGGCTTCATAAAAGCGGCATTGGGTTTACGTGCGGTTTTCTTTGTAGCCGGCTTTGCAGCGGCTTTTTTGACTGTCTTTTTGACTGGTTTTTTAGTTGCCATGAACACGCAGTATGCCGGACTTGCCCTGTCAGTAAATCTATAAAAGCACTTTTCACACAATCTATTTCCGGGCTCAACCAACTGTTTTGACTTGATATAAACCCCATTCTCCCTCTGGAAATTGCGACTTTTCCCATAGCAGTGCGTGAAAAGAGAAAGCCTCCCCCTTGAGAAATTATTGTCGCCTGTTATTAGTTATTTGAAATGCCGCATACAAATCACCCGGATTTTCGGTCTGGGAACAGCCTTCATCTCCCCGCTATCCTGTGAATAGATCCATCAAAGGTCTGCTACTTT
This sequence comes from Methylacidiphilales bacterium, assembly GCA_038250235.1. Taxonomy (GTDB): domain Bacteria; phylum Verrucomicrobiota; class Verrucomicrobiia; order Methylacidiphilales; family JAAUTS01; genus JAAUTS01. Next base: position 22,540 of record JBBSCO010000049.1, read on the forward strand.
GAAAAGCTCAGAACGTCTTCAACAGCTTCTTGGCTCTTAATGCATCGCGCCCTGCCACTCGCTTCCGCAGGGTCCGCCAC
>JBBSCO010000050.1:0-21985 GCA_038250235.1 Methylacidiphilales bacterium
ACGGAAGAGGCGGGAAACAATGGTGCAGGTGGAACCCAGCGGATCGTTGATGAAGCGGATGGGTTCGCGGGTGATCAGGTTTCCGCCCAGGCGATGGTGGTCCAGCACTTCCAGAACCTCGGCTTCTTCCACTCCGGTGACAGCCTGGGAAAATTCGTTGTGATCCACCAACACCAGTTTTGTTAAAGGCGGGGAGATAAGGTCCGATTTGGAAAAAACACCGATGATTCGTTGCTCGGCGTCCAGAACGGGAAAAAGAACCTGCGGGGTGGTGAGTACTTTTTCCTGGATCTCCGAGATCAGGGCTTTTTCGGAAAAACTCATGAAGTCCGTGGTCAGAGCGTGAAGCACGGGTTTCGAGCATTTGATGGCCAAAGTGGTGGTGGCGGTATCGAGCGGGGTGACAATGACGGTTACTCCCTTAGCTATGGCCCTTTCCATTAACTCGGGCTCGAGTTCATAACCGCCGGTGAGGACAAGGCAGCGCACGCCGTAGTCGATGGCAGGCCGTTGAATGGTGGAGCGGTTTCCGACGACGAGGAGAATGCGTTCCGGCGGATATTCTTTAAGGCGTTTATCGAAAGCATCCGCCCGCATGGCGGCGACGGTCAGGATGAAGGGGCATTCTTCTTCCAGATCACGTCCATTGAAGATGGTGCCGTTGATGCCGTTACCGATGCGGCGGAGATTGGTCGGCACGATCCTGGCCTGTCGTCCCTCCTCTTCGCCGGGAAGAAGCAGATCCAGCATTTTCATGATGGAAACCAAACCGGTCATGCGCTGTTGGGCATCGACGATGGGAATATTACGCAAGCCATGCAGCCGCATGCGCTCGAATACGTCGATTAAGGAATCGTCCTCATTTGCGCTGATCACTTCACGTCGCAGGATTTGCGCGGCGATGGGGCGAACGTCGAGGATCAGGCGAGGGGAGGGAAGCCCGGCTTTTTCCAGAACGAAGGCGGTGCGGCTGTTAAGTTCTCCGCAGCAAGCGGCCACGGCCTCCGGAATGGAAGTCTTGGACAAGAGGTCTGCGTAGCCGATGGCGGAACAGATGGCATCTGTGTCCGGGTTTTTATGGCCGATGACGAAAGTTGGCACAAACCTAAGATCAAAGGATAAGCTGCAAAAGTCAAAGCCCAATCAAAAGCCCACAGAAACAGTTCAAGCAGCGCTTCCAGCGACCAAAAGCGACAATCACAACGACGATCGTCATTATGATTGTCGCTTTTTTGGGCTGAGAGAATGATTTGGCGTGATGTGCGAGTGGCGTCTGCGATAATGATTTTGATGAGTGAGCAGGACGCGGCTATCGCAAATTTGAAGCAGAAGCTGGATGATCATTATCGTTGGCCCGCATCCTACCCCTTCAAATTCATCGTCCGGCGGGAGCAGGTGCCCGAAGTTTTGGGCTTGTTTCCCGGAGAAAACTTTTCAGAAAAGCCCTCGGCCAACGGTAAATACACCGGATTGACTCTGGAAAAAATCATGCAATCAAGCGATGATGTTCTGGCAGTTTATGAAAAAGTGAAGGTTGTTCCCGGCCTGATGGCCCTGTAGCCCGAAGTTTCTGCGTGTCTCCTTGGCAGACTCATGATAGGTTTTTAGAGTTATGATGGCAGGACAAAAAGTGGTGTGTGTGGATGGTAAGTTCCCGTTAGGCATTGAAAAGCTCTACACGGCCTTGCCTATAGAAGGGGTGACCTATGTCATCCGTGATGTGCAACTGGGCGTGAATTGGAAAGCGGAACCCGGTGAAGTTTGTCTTTACCTGATCGGCCTGGAAAACCCCAAATCCACCACCGCCCCTTATCCCGAGCGTGGATTCAATGCCGAACGTTTCCGCCCGTTGGAAGATGACCGTCTGAAAGAAAGCGAAAAAGTCGAAGCCGAAGCTGATCTGGAAGAAGTGATCTGACCGAAGTTAACAATTCGAAAATAAACCATTATTCTTATGAACAACCTGCAACCCTGGAAAATCCTATCCGAAGCCGTTTGCGTCGGGGGCCTGACCGATGGCTGGAACCTGGCCGAATCATCAGGGGGTGATGAAGAGGGGTGGCGCATCTTCACCTATGAAGTGCTATTTTCTTCACCCTTTTACCATGCCCCGGTGGTTAATCTGGGTTTGACCGGTTTCGACATCGACAAGCATCAGAGCAGCCGGATCAACCTCCTTCCTGTTGAAATAACTCCCGCCGGATTCAAAGCCCAGATTTCCACCTGGCGCGACACACAGGTTTATTCCGTCGCTTTTACCTGGCTGGCCGTCGGGGCTTGATTGATTTCGACTCATTTTTTAAAAATAATGACGTTATAGGATGACATTATCACGGGGACGATGGTTGACCTTCCTTAAGAACAAACTCTGGCATTGGCGCTGTTTTGCGAAAAAGAACGCATGTCAACAACCGATGCGGTGAGAAGAGCTTTGGTCAAATTTTTGGCCAAAGAAAAAACAGTCAACGGTTTGAATGCCTTTGGAGTTTGGGAAAAAAGGCGGGTGGGTGGCCGGACCTTTGTGAACGAGTTGCGCCATGGGCGGCAAAAATGAAAGCCGTCATCGATAACGATATCCTGATTGATTATCTTCAAGTAAAACTAAAAGGCTCAAACTAAAATAGATCGTTACGATGAGCTTTGTTACCCGCATATCTCGTGGATGGAAATCATGTGTGGAGCGAAAACGGACAAAGAGGAAAAGGATAGACCCATCGATCGAAATTGCGTCAAAGGTAGTCTAAATCGGGAAGAAAGAGCGCTTCAAGTTTCCAGACGCTATCATTCGGCCTATTGCCTGTTCAGAGGGCTTTTTGCTTGTGGCCCGCAATGGCTGAGCTTTCAATAAAAGTAATCCTACCATCAGAACTGCTTATTCCGTTTAAGGAAAAGTAGTTCCAATCCTGCGATTAAGAATGGCTTCCTAAGCTTGGTGCTTCTTCAGGGTTTGCCTGCACGTTGCCAGATTACCGGACGAAAAGAGAGCTCGTCTGTAGGAAACTTGCCGAAACCCAACCATTCGTCAGAGCTGACATAATAAAGCCAGAACTGTGCCCCATTGGGGAATGTGGCGACAACACGGCCAGGTTCCAAAACTATAGAGCCGCTGCCTTCACCCCAGCCGGTGACGCTGCTGTTGGCGATGGTGAAAGGTGTGTTGCTTTGACCGTAAACGCGGCAGTTCCATTGTCCGTTCAGTGAAGACGCTGTAATGGATGAGGGAATATTGGGAGCGTGGGGCGATATGGTGAAAACCTTGGATTCAACCACTCCAGTTCTGGTTCCATCCCCGGCAATCTTCAGGGGTATTCCATCCCCGAGATTGGGGCCTTGTAGGATGGATTGGCTTCCCGCCAAGACGACTTTATAGGGCCCGCCGCCAACGCTGCCGCTTTGGAGCTGGAAAATACTTCCATAAGGCCAAGCCTCATCCTTCCACGTTACTTTCCATATCCCATCCATAACTGCAGGATCTGAATTCGGAGACAAAACGAGGGCCGGGTCGGAGGGAATGGCTTTGACCGTGGTGTTGGCCTGGGAATAGACGCCCAATGGGAAAAGAAAAAAAGTGCAGCACAGAGAAATAAACGTTCGCATCAAATCTCTTCCGCACCAATCATGCCAACACCTGTTTAGAACGAGGAAACCGGATTTGCTCCAGCATCCAGCCTGCAAAGTGCAGGATTTTGATTTTCAATAAAAGGAAATTTGCAAGGAAAGGAAGATGGAAAAGTCTGCCGCCTATTTAGATGGAGGCACCGGACGGGAAGACTGTTTCAGGGTATAAATAAAAGGACCATCGGGATTCCGGCCCCTGTCCGATTTGATGCGCGCAAAGAAAACGACGATGCTTTCCGCCAACTTTGGGCCGATGCTTTCGACGGAGGTCAGTTCCTCCACAGTTGCTTTGCGGATTCTGTCCATTGACTTGAAATGCCGTAATAAGGCCATCTTTTTCTTGTGGCTGACGCCCGGACAATCATCCAAAAGGCTTTCCCTTGTGCGCTTTTTCAAGAGGAGCTGATGATACCCGTTGGCAAGGCGATGGGCTTCGTCGCGGATACGCTGTAGAAGGCGTATGGCACCGGTCTCGTGGGGCAAGACGATGGGATCTGGAGTGCGCGGGCGGAATATTTCCTCGCGTTCCTTGGCCAATCCAATGATCGGTTGTTCAAATTGCTTCAGGGCTTCCAGCTCGCGCAGGGCAGAACTGAGCTGACCTTTTCCTCCGTCAACCACAATGAGATCAGGCATGTTCCCGTGCTCCCGCAGGACTCGTGTGTAGCGTCGGCCCACTACTTCCGCCATGCAGGCGAAGTCATCCTGCCCTTCGACTGTTTGAATGCGGTAGCGGCGGTAGTTGGAACGGTCTGGACGTCCGTTGCGGAACTGGACCATCGAAGCCACTTTGTGCGTGGTGGAAATATTGGAAATATCAAAGCACTCGATGACTGCCGGAACTGTTTGTAGGTTCAAGGCATCCCGAAGGGATTCAAGATCGCGTTCCGGAATGACGGTGCTGGGTATATCCCGGACAAATTTCCGTCGCCGTTCCTGGCGGGTGGTGGATTTGATGTCGTCCAGCATGTTGCGAAGTTCGGTGGCTTTCTCGAAATTCAACTCAGCAGCCGCCTTTCTCATTTCTTCTTCGATCTTTCCTAACATTTCGGAAGAACGTCCTTCCAGAAAGTCACAGGCCTCGCGCACCTTGTCCAGGTATTGATCCTGGGTCACACGTGCCACACAGGGGGCTGAGCACTGCTTGATGATGTCGTAGAGGCAGTGTTTGTAGTCGGTTTCCGTGGGCACGGCCGGGCTACAGGAGCGCAGCTGGAAACGACGTTTCATGAGGTTTAGGGTGTTCCGCAGTGCACCGGATTGAGCAAAGGGGCCGAAGTAACGATGTCCGTCATCCTTTTTCATCCGGGTGAGCTGGAATCGGGGGAAAGGATCGTTCAGGTTGATTTTCACCATCAGGAAGCGCTTGTCATCGCGGAAACTGATGTTGTAACGGGGCCGGTATTCCTTGATTAATTTGCCTTCCAGCAGAATGGCTTCGGGCTCGGAGTTGACCGTGTGGGTTTCGAGGTCCCAGATGCTATCGACCAAAGCGCGGGTTTTGAGGTCGGCCTTCTGGCGGCGGGAGGGATGAAAATATTGGGAAACGCGTTTGTGCAGGTCACGGGCCTTGCCCACATAGATGATTTTATTCAGGCGATCTTTGTACAGATAAACTCCCGGCTTGTGGGGAAGCTGGCGCACTTTATCGCTTAAATCAGGACGTTCGGGCATGAGGCAGTTAAACCACTAATCCCAACTTAGGTGGGACAGGTGGACACTAATGGATATTAAGTTATCATACAGTCGAATACGATTGAGGGAATAAGGCCTTCGCGTAAGTCTCATACTTACCATTCAACACTCATGAAGTATAAACCAAAAAGCCTGAGCTGGAAACTTGTCTTGTGTTTGTTGGCCTTGTGCCAGTTTTCTCTTTCGGCCGGCGAACTAAAAACCAAAGCGACTCTGGTTTCTGAACAGGAGACCATTGCGCCGGGACAAACCTTCACAGTAGCTCTGAAATTTGAAATTGCCGATCATTGGCATACCTATTGGCGGAATGCGGGGGATGCCGGGTTGGCCACTTCGATTACCTGGGAGTTGCCCGAAGGATTCAGCGCAGGAGAAATCCAATGGCCTTACCCAAAACGATTGCCGGTTCCGGGCGGCATCTTAAATTTCGGCTATGAAGGGGAAGTCTGGCATCTGGTGGATATTAAGGCGCCGGAAAATCTGAAGCCCGGAACCCAGGCGGTGCTGAAAGCAAGGGTGGATTGGTTGGAATGCGAAGAAATTTGCGTGCCGGGACGTGCGGATCTGCAGTTGAAGTTAAAAGCAGAAGTTGAAGCCAAAAGGAATGAAACCTTACTTGCTGATTTTTCCAAGGCCCGCGAAAAGCTGGCCGTTGTTGACAAAAACCCTGCCTTCCGCGCAGAACAACGAGGGAGTGACCTTTACCTGATCTGGAACAAACCCCCTTTACAGAAAGAGCTGCTGTTTTTCCCTGATCAGGAAGGTTTGATTGTCAATTCTTCCGATCAAACTCTCGTGTCGGAAACAGATTCCCAACAATTAGTTATCCGATTGGAAGAAAACATAGATCCTTTAAAGAAAATTTCCGGTGTGCTGGTGGGAAATCCGGGCTGGGGTGATTCACCGCGCAAATCCTTGGAGTTTGAACTTGAGGTCAGGCAGGGTGTTGTCGGTTTCCCGGTAGCCGAAAGCAAAAAAGCCGGTTTTTGGGGCAGCATTCTCCTTGGATTCATCGGCGGTCTTATCCTGAATCTGATGCCTTGTGTTTTTCCGGTGTTAGGACTGAAAATCATGGGCTTTGCCAAACAGGCGGGGCAGGATCGCAAAAGTGTCGCGCGCCATGGCTGGGTGTTTTCGGCCGGGGTGTTGATCTCATTCTGGATATTGGCCGGGGTTTTGCTGGTGTTGCGCGCGGGAGGGCAGGAACTGGGCTGGGGATTCCAGCTGCAATCGGCACCCTTTGTGTATGTCCTTCTGCTTTTACTCCTGGCGTTCGGCCTGAACATGAGCGGGGTCTTTGAAGTCGGAGCCTCGCTGGTCGGCGTGGGCTCCAATCTCCAGTCCGGATCCTCCTACAGCGGCTCTTTTTTCTCGGGAGTGCTGGCCACCGTTGTCGCCACACCCTGTGCCGCGCCCTTCCTGGCACCGGCCCTGGGTGCGGCTTTGGCCCTGCCCGTGTTACCTTCTCTGGCTTTGTTTACGGCGATTGCCGCAGGTTTGGCCGCTCCGTATCTTCTTTTGTCCCTCCGCCCGGAACTGGTCAAAGCTCTGCCCCGGCCCGGTGCCTGGATGGAATCGTTCAAACAGTTCCTGGCCTTTTTGCTTTATGGCGCCGCGGCCTACCTTTTGTGGGTTCTGGACGGGCAGGTGGGCGAATATGAACTGCTGAATATTTTGTTCTCGCTGGTGTTGGTGGCATTGGGTTGTTGGATTTACGGAAGATTCACCGGTTTCGACCGGGACACGCGGGGTAGGAATTTGGGCCGTCTGGGGGCTGCTGTATTTGTCGGCCTGGGTCTCTATCTCGGATTCCCTTCCTCGAATCAGGGAAAGACTACAGAAGCGCAGGGGATCGTCTGGGAAGCGTGGTCGCCGGAACTGGTGGAAAAATATCAATCCGAAAACAGAATCATCTATGTGGATTTCACCGCCCGCTGGTGTGCCACTTGTCAGACCAATAAGAAGGCCGTCTTTTCTTCGCAAAAGGTGTTGGACGAGTTCAAACGCCTTCAAATTGTCACATTAAAGGCGGATTGGACGAATCAGGATCCACGCATAACGAAGGCCTTGTCGGCTTTTGGCAAATCCGCCGTTCCCTTCAACCTGATTTATGCACCGGGGATGGATCAACCCCGGCAGTTGCCCGAGTTGTTGACACCGGGAATTATTCTGGAAGAACTCGGCAGGTTGCACAAATAAGTTGGGGTGCTAGGTTTGGATCCGGACAGAGATTTAAACCACAACCCACAAAAAGAGAAACCACTATGATGAACCTAATAAAAAAACTCGTTACAGGATTGGCCGCCTTGGCCGTCTTTGGCATGATTCAAACACACGCCGCGGAAGTCGGAAAACCGGCCCCAACTTTCACCCTAACCGACAGCAACGGCAAGAGCCATCAACTTTCTGATTTTAAAGGAAAGACCGTGGTTCTGGAATGGATCAACCACGAATGTCCTTTTGTCGTGAAACATTACAGTGGCGGCAATATGCAGGGCTTGCAGAAAACCTACACCGGCAAGGGTGTGGTCTGGCTCTCCATCTGTTCATCGGCCCCGGGAACACAGGGACATTTGAGCGCAGCCGACTGGAACAAGACGACGGCGGAGAAAAAGGCTTCTTCCACGGCTGTCCTGATTGATGAGGACGGAAGCGTTGGAAAACTTTACGGAGCCAAGACAACTCCCCAGATGTATGTGATCAACGCGGAAGGTGTCCTGGTTTATAACGGGGCCATTGATTCCATTAAATCAACCAGTGCCGACGATATCGCCAAAGCAGAAAACTATGTCAGCAAAGCGTTGGATGAAGTTCTGGCTGGCAAACCGGTCACCACAGCAACGACCGCACCCTACGGTTGCTCGATCAAATACGCCAAAAAGTAAGGGAAGCGCGGCACCTGAAAAAACCGGGAAGAAATTCCCGGTTTTTTTGTGTTTGGCGCTTATCCGTAAATAAGGTCTTGCTTCCGCTTTTATCCCGTCTGTGATGGACAAAGCGTATGATCATGATACCCACAGCCAGTGACGAAGAGCGCAATTACAAGGCCGGAGATATCATCTGCCACGAAAACGAGCGTCCCGATGGCCTTTTCATCGTAAAGGAAGGATTGGTGGAAATTTTTCATCAACTGGCGACGGACGAAGGCGTGGCGGAAGTTTCCCTTGGCCGCATCGGTGCGAGGGGCATGTTCGGAGAGATGGGCATCATCGATCACCAACCCCGCAGTGCTTCCGCCCGGGCTCTGGGCCCGACCAGAGTGGTTTTCATCAGCCGGCTGGCTTTTCAAAAACACCTGGAAGACCTGCCCCCCTGGGTATCCATCCTGATCAAAACCTTTGTGCAGCGTGTGCGCGAATCCAATCGCCGCCTGGTCGAAGTGGTGGAAGCTGCCGATCAGGGCCGCCTAAAAATCGGTAATCATGAGATCATCATCAGCCACGGGGACGAAGACGAAGAAGATAAGAAATTCTAGGTTTATTGTTTTGTCGGCTGAAGTGAAAACTCTTCCTCCGTTCTGCACTTGACGGAATTCTGGGAAGCCCCATGTTATCCCATCTTATGGGTCAACAAATCAAAGCTGTTACGAAACGTCGTCGTCGCCTGCGCCAGCTGAAGCGCAAAAAAGACACCGCCAAGCTCGAAAAGAAGTCAGCCTAAGCTGACTCTACCAGCACGCATCTCCGGCCATTACGCTCCCGTCCAAGTGAGTGGGCCCAAACGCTCAATCAAGCCAATGGCTATAAGCTGCTGCGCCCTGCTGTCGTGGGCTAAATGGGGCTTGGTTTCACCAGGCAGTTCATCGTAGGACCGAGAAGAAACGATACCGATGAAACGTATTCGCTAACAGGCCCTGAGAGTCCCAGTCTTGGATCAGATTCTACGGTCAAGGGCCAAAATCCTGGGTAGGAAGATAGTGTTTCATCGTTGCGCGGGCTCAAAGACGAAGAGGTCGAACATCGCGAAATGGAGATCCGTGTGAAAATCAAACGGGAGTTTTAATTTCAGTAAAACCCCGCCCGGAAACGTGCGGGTTTTTTAATTGTGGCCGCACGTCATGTTGTGGCTAGAATTTGATAATCGTGCACATGTTCAGGAGCCAATTGCTTTTATGGAGCCTGCTGGGTCTGCTGACCTTGGGAATTTTTGCTCCAGCCTTGGTCCGTCTGGCAAAGGAAACGGCCCGGCATGAGCAGTTACACCATGCACTGTTGATCCTTGCTTTTGCCACGGCGGCGATCTTGATTGAAGAAAGAAAAAAGCTGTATTTGCGCCTTACAGCGGACACTCGATTTTATGCCCTGTTGGTGCTGGCCCTGCTGGTGATGATGGCTGCCACCATTCTGACTTCCCCGCTTCTGACGGCTTTTGGTTTTGCCCTGGCACTGTTGGCGTGGATGGGATTTTTCTTCGGGAGGGAAAGTCATCGATTCGGAACGGCATTGGCCCTGGCCTTCATGTTGTTCGTGGGAGCGGCCAGTGCCTTTGAATTTTTTGACTGGCCTTTGCGCCAGATGGCAGGAATCCACTCTGCCTGGCTGCTGAATCATTTCGGGCTGGATAGCAGCCTTTTTTACCACACAGCGGGGGACACGAAGCTGATCCTGAGTGTGGATCAGCGGCCCTTTGAAGTGGCATCGGAATGCAACGGTTACGGCCTGATCAGCAGCTCAGCTCTGGTTGCCCTGCTCTTGGTGGCCTACCGGAGGCTGGCCTGGCCGGACAAACTTCTGTCGCTGGCCCTGGCCATTTTTTTGGGTTCGCTCTTCAACACACTGCGCATTCTTTTCATTGTCCTGTTGGCTCCGAAAGTCGGGAATCATTACATGCTGATGCACGAGGCAGTGGGGACGTTTTTTTTCTGGGGTTGCCTCATCCTGATCTGGTTCATTGTGGGGGGATTTCCGGAGAAAAAACAAAACAGAGAAGCCCCCGCCAACCACGGATGACAGGTATACGGCGGCACCCTGTTTCTTCGAAAAACTGTTTAGTATACACGGTAATGTTAGGAAAGTAGCAGCCAGGACGCAAAGGGCGCAAAAAAGAAAAAGAGACTCTGGTGATGGATTCGTTTGGTTGTAGCCAGGGCCTCCGGGCCTCGGTTCTTTCTCTTTCTCAAAGTTCCGCGATTCGGGGATCGTGGCTACAATGAAGAACGTTGCGTTCTTTGTGTCTTCGCGGTTATTCCTCCCTTCCCCTTCCCCGCCCTTCCCTGATCTTGGCGCGGTGGCGTTTTCCTTCTTTCATTTTCCTTTTTAGCGAAGCAGGACGCGGCCGGTTCTGTCGGCGGATTTTTTCCCGGGCCGCTTTTTTCGCGGCAGAGGCGGCACGACGCTGACTTAAAATCAATTGCAGCATGCGATCCCAAGCCAGCTCGCGGTTCTGGCCCTGAGTGCGGGCCTCCTGGGCTTTGACCCGCAGGCCTGTTGGAAGATGGCTTAGCTCCACGGCCGTCGAAACCTTGTTAACGTTCTGTCCGCCCGGCCCAGAGGCACGGCAGAATGATTCTTCAAAGTCGGATTCTTTGAGATGTAAGGCGGCCAGTTGGGAAGCCCATTCTTTCATGAGGGAACCATTGTAAGGGAATCCCAGAACGCTTGCAAATCCTGTGGCAATGGCGTCTCTACCCGAACCAGATGGTCCTTCCAGCTAAAACCGCTGCGATAGGCGTGCAGTGCCTGTCGCGGAAGGACTAGTTTCTGAGCGAGATTCTCCGTCCAACCTTGTTCAATAAAATCAAGATAACATTGATCATCCGGACCGTAGAGTTTGTCGCCAACCACGGTATGGCCTATATGTTGAAGATGAACGCGGATCTGGTGCAGCCGCCCTGTTTCCAGTTCAATGTCGAGAAGGGAGTAGGATTTTCCTGATGCATCCTGCCGGAGTTCCAGACGGCGGAAGCGGGTGACAGAAGAATAACCTGTAGGAATAACACCCTGTTTGACGTAAATACGGCTTGGGCCATGATGGGAAAGTCGATCCAGGCGTGATAAAATGGTCGCTGCGGCCGGCGCTTTGCCGCAGACGATGCTGAGATAGGATTTTTTGATCTGACGGGCAATGGTCATTTTGCCGAGCATGGAAGCGGCTTCGCTGTGGCGCGATATCAAGACCAGACCGCTGGTTTCGCGGTCCAGACGGTTGATGATGGAAAGGGTTTCGCCGGGAAAATGTTCCCGCACCTGATCGATTAGAGTCCGTGTGCCATCGGGACGGGTGGGATGAACCAGAAAATTGGCGGGTTTGTTGACCAGCAGCCAGTCCACGTGCTGGTGCACAATCTGCAGATCAGTAAAGGCGGGCGTGGACCACATCACGACTGTTTTGCCTCATCAGGAACAGCTTGTCATGACCAAAGACGAAGGCGGAGACCCTTCTCTTCTGATCGACTGGGGGCAATCGGGCGGTAGAAAGCTTATGCCCAGAAAGAGGATGTTCAGTAACCCGATGCGGGGGAAAGGGTTGTATTTCGATAAACCTTAAACTTCAGTCATTAAACTTATTTATTTTCCACAAAAGGAAGATACGTTGAACCTATGGACGACTTGTTTGGTTCAGGGCATCCGGTTGTCGGGGTGGAAGACGCCCGCCGGAATCTGGCGGCACGGATGCGTCCCCTGCGCCTGGAAGAATTTGCCGGGCAGGGTGAGTTGTTGGCCGATGGTAAGCTTCTTCGAAGACTGATCGAAAGCAACCGCTTTTCCGCCCTGCTTTTTTATGGGCCTCCCGGCACAGGCAAGACCTCGTTGGCCGGCATTGTGGCGCGGCAATCCTCCGACAGTTTTGTCCGTCTGAACGCGGTGGAGGCCTCGGTGACTGATTTGCGGAAAGCGGTCGGGCAGGCGGCGGAGGATTGGCGGAACCATAAGAAACGAACTCTGGTTCTGATCGATGAAATCCATCGTTTCAACAAATCGCAGCAGGACGCCCTGCTTCCCCATGTGGAAGAAGGAACCATCCGGCTGATCGGAGCCACCACGCAGAATCCGTTTTTTTCGGTCAATCCAGCGCTGTTGTCGCGTATGCAGATTTTCGAATTCAAGCCGCTTGCTGAAGAGGACATCCTCAAGCTGCTGCGTAACGCGCTAGTGCGTTATCAGGAAAATCATCCGGTAGTCCACATTGATGCGAAGGAGGAAGCCCTGGCGCATTGGGGCCGCATTTGCGAAGGGGACGCGCGCCGGGCACTCAACGCCCTGGATGTGGCCTTGTGTTCAACCCTTCCGGTGGAGGAGGTTCTGACCATCGATCTGGCCGTGGCGGAAGAATCAATCCAGAAGAAGGCGGTTGTCTATGACCGGGACGGGGATGGGCATTATGACACGTTATCCGCTTTTATCAAAACCGTGCGGGGCAGCGAGCCGGACGCCGCTATTTATCTTCTGGCGAAAATGTTGGCAGCAGGTGAAGACATCCGCGTCATCGCCCGGCGCCTGGTCATCTCCGCTGCGGAGGATATCGGCATGGCGGATCCGCAGGGTTTGATTCTGGCCACATCCTGCCAACAGGCGGTGGAGGCGATCGGAATGCCCGAGGCCCGGATCCTTCTGGCGGAAACAACCGTGTATCTGGCAACAGCCCCGAAGAGCAATGCCTCCTACATGGCTCTGGAAGAAGCAGGACGAGAGTTGGCAGAAAGCCGCACCCGGGCCATTCCGGATGCGGTGAAGGACGCCCATTACGGCGGGGCAAAAAAAATGGGGCACGGTGTTGATTATGCTTATGCCCATGATTATGCCGATGCTGTGGCACCGGGAAAAATCTTTGCGGAGATGAAAACTTTTTACCGGCCCACCGGGCGCGGGTATGAAAAAATCGTTGCCGAGCGGCTGGAGCGTTGGGATAAACTACGTCGTGAACGAGCGGCCCACCAGGCGACGCACCAATGAAAAAGGAAAAAAAAGTCAAAAGGCCCTTTAGTCTGGCCACCTATCTCGACGGTCTCCTTTTCTGGTCTATTTTTACCAGTGCCACGATTTTAATGCTCTGGCTGTTGACCAGCACCACAAAAAACCTTCTGCGTGAAAGCGTGGCCACACGTGTAGTGACCTTGTCAAATATGACGGCGGCATCCCTCTCGCCCAAGCTGTATATTGAAGGGCAAGGAAAAACAACTCTTCGCTTTTCAGACATTCCTTCTGAGCATTTGAAAGCCATCCAGGCCCAGAATCCAGATATAGCAGGCCTGGCAGTGGTGGACACCTCGGGCGATGGGTTGCGGATTCTGTTCAAAACCCAGACCTCCCCGGGAATGGAAGAGCTCTTCAGACAGAAAGCCAAGGAGCCCTCGTTTCAGAATCTGGTGAAGCAGGCTCAGATAGGCGGGCAGCCTGTCTTCAGCGGATGGGCATTTTTAACCACCAGGGAAATGCCGCTTTTCGTCGAGCGGGCACAGGAGCCGGAATACACCTTCACCGCCGTTCCCAACTGGCCTTTGGGAGATGAGGAAAAAACACCGGTGATCATTCTGATCTTTGATGCAGGACTGATCCAGCAGCAGTTTCTTAAAATTGATGACAACAGTGCCAGCGTTATTGCCGTGGCCATCCTCGTGGCGACTATCCTCAGCTGGGTTGTGCAGCGGCGGAGTGTCCAGCGGCAGCAGGCCGTGGAGGAAAAACTGGCGGCTGTCAATTTGTTGAAACAACGGGATACGGTCCTGGGTCTGGTGGCCGTGGCGATGGATCAGGTTCTGGCAGAAAAGAATTTTGAAGGGACAATAGTTGGGTTGCTGGAAGAAATCAGGCAGGAGCTAAAACTGTTCTCCTGCCATGTCTGTCTGGCCACAGGCACCCAGGCGGACGCGGCGGGAAAATCCGGCAGTGACGGTGAGCCGTTTGTTTCCTGGGCGGATCTCCAGGCGGGAAGCTTCAGCCGTCATCTGGCCGCCTTGCAGGAAGGGCGAACCGTGGTGTTTACCCGTGAGGAAAACCCATCTCTGGAATCCCATTTGTTGAAAGAACTGGATGCAACCGCAATGGCCCTGGTTCCGATTCTGTTTGAAAAGCGGCTTCTTGGCGTAATGGTGCTCATTGACAGGGAGCCGGAGAGGAAATGGGATCCCGGACTTCTGGATTCCCTCAAGTTTGCAGCAGATCTGTATGGCTCTGCCTATGCCAGACGCGATCAGGAAGACAGGCTTTTGGAGAGCAGCAAGGTTCAGGCCCTGGGACGAATGGCGGGAGGTGTGGCACATGAGTTTAACAATCTGCTACACATTATTTCAGGGAATCTCGAGCAGCTGATGCGGCGTGAAGAATGTCAGCCCGAAGAAAAAGAGCTGATCACGAAAATTCTGGAAGCCGGTGGCCGCGGCAGCCGGATTGTGGAACAATTGCTCAACGCCACCCGCCAGTCCAGATCCGATATCAGTAGTGCCCCGCTCAATGAGCTGGTGCAAAAGACCGTTTCCCTTTTTCAGCCTGTCGCCAAAATGGACACACAACTCGAGCTCCACCTGGATCCCAACCTTCCCAATGCCCTCATGGATGTTTCCAAAATCCAGCAGGTGATGCTCAATCTTCTGCTCAACGCCAACGATGCTGTATCTGATCAGGGTAAGATCAGGCTGATCACCCACCTCCGTGATCACGAGGAGGGCGGAACTTCCCGTGCCTTTGTGTGTTGTGAGGTGCAGGATAATGGAAAAGGGATCGAACCCCGGAACCTCGAACACATCTTCGATCCGTTTTTTACCACCAAGGCACCGGGTCTCGGCACAGGCCTGGGCTTGTCGACTTCACGAGGCATCCTGAGCCAGCACGGAGGGTTCATCGACGCCTACAATGCCGAAGAAGGCGGGGCGGTCTTTGCGTTCTATCTGCCGATTGACACGGTCGCCATCAGGACGGTTCTGACAAAAACACACAGATTACAGACAGTTGATAGGCCAACATCCGGGCAGAAAGGCCGCATTCTCATGGCCGATGACGAACCCCTTTGCCGCGAAGTGATGGAGGCGATATTGAAAGAAAAGGGATACAGCTACGAGATGGCGGCTAACGGGGTGGAGCTTTTGGCGTTGGCCAGGCAATACCGGGGGGATGTGGCCTGGATCATCACCGATTGGACCATGCCCGGACTGCACGGAGCCGAGTTGGTCAAGCAATTGCGACAGCAGCTTCCCGGAGTCCGCATAATAGTCACCAGCGGTTTTGCCCTGAACAGCCAGGACATTCCGGAAGTCGACGCTTTGATTCAGAAACCATTCGGTCCGCGGGAGCTTTTCAGGGTTATGGAGGAACTGGAAACCGCCTTTGTCGGTTGAGCAGAAGGTGTGGGATGCAACGTGGGATTGATAGTGGGATGCGGGATGGGTGAGGTTTCTGGCGGAGATGGTGGCCCTGTGGGCGTGGGCGTGGGCGTGGGTGCGGGCGTAGGTGTGGGTGCGGGTTCCGTGAGCAAAACGGCCAAATCCAGCACGGCAAACTCACTGTTGTCCAGCCAGGAGCCTTCCGGGAGCCGGATAAGACTTTTTTCGGACGGGAAACGCGCTCCGGCCCGAACGGGAAAATAACCGGTCATAGCTTCCAAATCATTTTGTCCCTCAATCGACATGAGTAATCGGACCAATTCTGTCACTGCGGGAAGATAAGGAGATCCGGACGGGATCATTAAGTGGTCAAATTGGATCAGGGTTCCCTGGGACGGGATGACCCACTGGATGGACGGATCGGCGGCCTGCGGCGAAAGGATTCTCCAAGAGGCCAGGGCAAAGGTGGTTTTGATTTTCCCTTCGCTGAACGATTTCCAGCACTCCGCTTCTGGAAGGAGGAAGCCAGTGAGCTGTTCTTTCAGGATCCGCATCGATTTGATTTCCGCGTCATTGACGGCAACATTGGCCGAACCCCGTTCGAGATGGCGCTTCATGGCCCAGAGCAGGCTTATGTCCTCGGGCCAAAGGGTGTTTTCGGAAGCGCTCCACCCGGAAAAAACAAAGGCGGGCAGAACCTGTTCCGGGTGATCCTTTTTCCGGTAAAAGACATAAGGAGACCAGCGCCAGGGAAGGCTGATGCGGTTTTCGGGATCAAAGGAGTGACCGGTAAATAAGGGCTTGATCTGGTCAAGAGAGATCAGTTCAGAAGGGGCCTTCCATTCAAGCAGTCCCCGCAACTGCCTGACACGGGCGGGAGGAACAATATAGAGGTCGCCATCACGTGGCAGCTCAGCCTGTTCGTTCCTTCTCAGCTGGATCTGCTCCACACGATAAGCGGAACCGGCTGTCCAGCGCTTGAGCCATTCCTGCGACAAGGGCTCACGCTCGTAATAAATCCGGAATGTCGGAGGACCGGACCAGGGTTTGATCGGATTGTTAGTTGTGGAAGACTTCAGTTCCGGGGATTGTTCCGATCCGGTTTGCTCCGCGCCGGAAGGGCTTGCTTCCGGCTGCGGCTTCTCTTTACAACCAGACCAGGGCAGCATGGCCAGCAAAAGAAGGAGCCAGCATTTCGACATCGTTGGTTTCAGTTGCATCGGCAGTGTCCAGAATTATCGAAGGGGAATGGTGCTGGCAAGCTTTCCCGAAAAAAGGCGATCATGACTGGAATGGCTCATGCGCGTGGCTGGGAAGCCTGTCCTCGCATTTCCCTGAAAGACGTGTATAAAAAGGAATGTCATTTTTTCAGCCGAACATTGGATGCAAAGGCCGGGTGTTAAGGGGTATCGCAGCCCTTGCTTTCCTTCTTGGGGCGCTGGGCCTGTGGTGGTGGGAGGGTCCGCTGTTTCTGGTGATTGGTCTGGCTGTCGCATCGGGTTTCACTGCCTTTGAAGCGGGCCGCGGCTGGTGTGTGGCCCGGGCCTGTGGGATCAAAACCAAAATCTGAGCCCATGGACACGGAAACACGGGATCGTCTGCTCTTTGATACGACACTGCGCCAACTCGAGCGCATGCGTTCCATGCAATACGCCTACCATCGGAAATTTTTTCAGTGGATGTTGCTGACCTTTGTTCTGATTCTGATTCTTGTTTTTCTGCCCGGGCATGTAGGGTTTTATGTTTTGCCCTTTCTGGTGGTCACCTGCGGGGTGCAGGCGGCCTTTTACCTCCACTTTTGTGATTTTGCCCGGACTCATAGCCAGCATCTGGAGGAAAAGATCAACGGGCTTCTCGGGTATAAGGTTCTTCTTGGTTCGGAACTGGAACATCTCTACTTTTATCCGAAGGGGGCAGGAAAAATTGCCGGGTTTCTGCCTGCCAGCCCCCTGCGTTTCTTCAATATTTATACGCTGCACTGGGTCGTGCTCTGGTCCGCCGTTTTTGCCGCCGGCCTTTTTTATGTCCGCGCGGTAGGCACCCCTCTCTTTTTTCTGATTTATGCGACGACGGCCCTTTCCTGGGCCGGGTTGAATGCGCTGTATATTGCCTGGTATTTTGGCAGGGGCCGGGATCTGCAAGTCGTATCGGATCATCTGCAAAAAAATCTGCATCAACCTTTTTCTCCTGCGGAAAAAAAACCGGAGCTTTAATTTAAAAACGATAACGTATGCCCGTTTTCCACAGTCGTTTTTCAGTCCGCGCCCCGATCGAAGCCGTTTATCAGTTTCATCGCGACGCGCGCAATCTGCCACAGGTGCAACCGCCCTACCCTAAAGTGCTTTCCCTCCGCTGTCCTGACCTGCTAAATGCCGGCGATGTTGTGGAACTGCAACTGGGCCCCTTTCCGCGTCAAACTTGGAAGGCCCTGGTCGAGGAGTTGCATCCCCCCCATGGCAATCCGCCCCGTGCCCTGATGATCGATTCAGCCATCGAGGGGCCTTTTCCGTATTTCCGGCATCGTCATGTTTACATTGCAGAGGGCGGGTCCACCCGGATCGAGGACACGATAGATTTTGATCCACCCTTTGGAAAAGCCGGATGGCTTCTTCTGCCCGGCATCCATCTGGTATTGGAAGCGATGTTCCTCTACCGCCGCATCCAAACGCGGCGACTTTTGGAGAGTCTTAACCCGAAACCCAAAACTCAAAACGTCTGACCTCTTTGAAGCCCCGAGCCCTTTTCTGGTTTCGCCGTGATCTCCGGCTCAACGACAACCCCGGCCTGGCCCGTGCTTTGCGGGAGTATGACGAGGTCATCCCCTGTTTTATTTTTGATCCCGAACTTTTGAAATCGCCGGACACCGGGGCCCGCCGCGTGGCTTTTCTTTTGGCGTCCCTGGAATCCTTGTCGAAAAACCTGGAGCACGTGGGTTCCTATCTGATTGTTAGGCAAGGAAAACCTGAGCAGGAGCTGGCCGCCCTGGCCCGGGAAAGCCGGGCCTCGGCCCTGTTCTGGAACGGGGATCTGGAACCGTATGCGCTCAAACGGGATGAAGGCATCCGTCAGGTTTGTCTCGGGCTCGGGATCAAGGCGGTGGAGGTGGCAGATCAATGTATCCAGGCGCCGGGCCAGGTGCTGAAGGGGGATGGCACACCCTATGCCGTTTTCACACCCTACTCGAAGGCCTGGAGATTGCAGCCGGTTCCGTCACTCTGTCCGCGCCCCCGGAGTATCAAAAGCCCTGTCGGGATCAGGACTGTGCCTCTCCCGTCCCTGAAAGAGCTGGGCCATACCCTGGATGTTCCACTACCAGCCGTCGGGGAAAAGGCCGCTCATGACATGTTAAAGAGTTACATGCAGAGCGGGGTGGAATCCTATCAATCCAAACGAAACTTCCCTGACCTGGACGCAACTTCCCGCCTCTCCCCCCATTTACGTTTCGGCACCATCTCGCCGCGCACTGTGCACGCGGCGGCCATGACGGCCAAAGAAAAAAATCCCCGGGCCTCCAAAGAGATCGAGGTGTTCCTTTCCGAACTGATCTGGCGTGATTTCTATAAGACCATCCTGTTTTATTTCCCACATGTGACCACGGGAAGCTTTCGTCCGGTTTACAATGACCTGGAGTGGGAGAATGATGAAGCGCTCTTCCAGGCCTGGTGTGAGGGCCGGACGGGTTATCCCATGGTGGATGCGGCCATGCGACAGTTGAACCAGACCGGGTGGATGCACAACCGGCTCCGGATGATTGTGTCCAGTTTTTTGACCAAGGATCTGCTCGTGGATTGGCGGAAGGGGGAGCGTTACTTCATGAAACAACTCTACGACGGGGATCTGGCGGCGAACAATGGAGGCTGGCAATGGGCGGCGGGAACCGGGACAGATGCCCAGCCTTACTTCCGGATTTTTAATCCCGCCAGCCAAGCCGAAAAATATGATCCTGAAGGCCGCTTCATCGAAAAATATATCCCCGAGATCAACAGCCTGACCTATCCCGCACCCATTGTGGATCACGGCAGTCAGCGGATAAAAACCCTCGCCATGTTCAAAAAAGTTAGGGGGTGAGGATGGTTCTGGGTTCGCCGCGACGGATCTTCGATTTTGGGTTTAGAGTTGCCTGCGAAACTCTGTAATTCTGCGCGAGCAGTCACGCTAAATTGCGCTGAAGAAGATCAGAATCCCTTGTTACCAAATCAATTTAACTCCGCGCCACAACCTCTGATTTCCGACCTTGGACCTCTATGCCCTGGTCTGGACGCTAAATCAGGAGAAAAGCGGATTCCTGGGCGCTTGCATCAAACAAAAACAGTTCCTGGTGACAATTCCTGAGAGCTTTTTCAATATCGCTCGTACTGCAATTACCCAAACGCACCCAGATCAGTTTGGGAGGATGTCCCCTTATCATGCTTGCATGATAAAAGTCACTGTCTTTGGAAAGAACTGCATAGCCATGTTGCCCCGCATACTGCCAGATGGTTGTATCGTTGGCCTGTGCCAAACCTAGTGCGTGAATATGGAGGGAGGCTGGAAACAAGTCAGCCAGGCTATCGGCCAGCCGAGGAGAAATATTTTCGTCCAGCAGCAGCTTCATGCTGCATTTACAAAGGCTGTGCGCCGACCGGAATCAGCGGCAAAGGCCAGACAGGCCAAAATATCCTGTTCCGTCAAATAGGGAAAATCGGCCAGTATTTCTGCGTGGCTCATTCCGGAAGCCAGATAATCCAGAACATCATACACGGTGATGCGCATTCCACGGATACAAGGCTTACCGCCACGTTTGCCGGGTTCCAAGGTGATGATCTGCGAATAATCCACCCTCAGAATTTACCCCTTAAATCCCTTAGAGGCAAGCCTCTGTATCCAACAAACTTCCGTCACAGGCTTTAAGAGGGTTCAGGGTTAGGTGTTCAGCGTTTAGAGTTGCCTGCGAAACTCTGTAATTCTGCGCGAGCAGTCACGCTAAATTGCGCTGAAGAAGCAGAATCCTTTGTTACCAAATCAAATTAACTTCGCGCCACGGATGTAACTCGGGCGACTCTATGAGATGCTTAAGACACGAAAACATTGCCTCCCCCTTTCGCGTCCTTTCGCGGGCCGACTTCCCCGCGTTAGGCGGGGCAGGACAACCTAGGCCTCTCCGCCCCCCCCATCAGCCTTAAGCGTTGATCCTGTTGCGCAGCCGTGGAGGCTAAAGATGGACTTTGTCATACTTTTGTAACAAAGGTGGCTAAGATAGAGAACCTTTGAAAAAAATCCTTCACGTCTGCCTGCTGCTGCTGGCCTCTTTTTCGCCGGGCCAGCTCGCGGCGGGCGAGGCGGTGCGGCTCTATGATTTCGGAGCAGACGAGATTGCGTATCTGGCCCTGCCCCCCCATACACCCATCGGGTCTGTCCTCCTGATTCCGGATGCGCTTGGGACACCGGAAGTGGTGGCAGCCCGTTGTGATCTTTTGGCCAGGCTGGGATTTGTGGCTGTGACGGTTGATTTTTACAATGGCCAAACAGCGACAAACCTGGAGAAATCCCGTGGTATTCAGGGGCGACTACCGGCCGAGGATAGCCGCAAAACCATTGCGGCGGCGTTGAACCTGTTGACGAAAAGTCCCCAATACCGCACGGAGAAATTGGTGATTGGGGTTTGGGGTGGCAACATGGAATTCCTGCGCGCTGTCTTGGCGGAGCCCGGACGATCCACTCCTTTGGTGGCCCTGAGCTGGCTGGAGCCTGATGGTCCGGCCTTGGCCGATCCTTTTGTTGGATTGCCGCGGCCCTTGCAGGTTTTGGTCAATAACGGCCCTTGGATGGGCGAGTGGGAAAAAGCCCAGGCCACCCAACCAATGAAACGGATCCCGGCGGATATTCATCGTTACGCAGCAGAACCAGGTTTTTTGTTGAAGGCGGAGGCGGACGAAATGGCCGCCCAAGTCTGGGCCACGGTGATCGAGTTTTGGAAAAAGGCGGTGACGGAAGCCGACGTAGCTTCTGTGGTGAAACAACAACAGCCAGCCCCCTCCGGGACCCAGCCGGAAAAAAGGGTGCCCGAAGCACAACAGGAAGGGCCGAATGCAGTCAGGAAACCAAGTATTATGCCCAGGCGCTGAAGAAGGTTTTGGTTTCCTGTTGTAGGAGCGACCTTGCGTCGCGATGGCCCCCCTCTTTTGCTCAAACCCTATCAAAAAGGAAGGCTCTTCAATTCGAAACCCGAAACTCAAAACAAACAATCCGTGGTTGCTCTGCACGAAAAAGCCCCGCTCCTTTGCAGAAGGCGGGGCTTTTGGTGAACGCAGAAGTTCGATATTCGGTTTTCGATATTCGGATTTAACTTAGGCCTTGGCCGAGGGTTTTTTCCGGCGCAGAAACCACAGAGCTCCCAAGCCCAGGCCAAGGAGGGCGTAGGTTGAGGGTTCGGGGATG
>JBBSCO010000051.1:0-21463 GCA_038250235.1 Methylacidiphilales bacterium
GACCGGAGCTTTCTGGATGGATGAACCGCATGATGTCGGTGTTATGTTTCCGGATCTGGATGCCATCAAAGCCTCCGCTTTCTTTCAGAGTGATGGAGGAATGGTCAAGAGGTGTGTTGGTGGCCACAATTCCGCTGAGATAATGTTCGAAAATGAGTTGCAGGATGTCGGCAATTTCAGATTCACCCGGAGGCGGGGCAATTTTCAAAAAGAGAGGTTTGGAGCCAAGTTCATGACTGGTTTGTTGAACGGTTTTTAAAATGGGATCAAGTGAGTGCGCAACTGGATGAAAGACTGCGAAGCTCTGACACGAAGCAATAATCAAGGGGTGAACCCTGCTGAAACTAACAGATGAAGGAAGTCATGCCGGCATGCCGCGGTCAACCTGCTGGGCGGCTTCTATGTTTTCCGGTTTGGTCAATTCTTCCAGGAACGTCTCGCTGGTGTTGCGGAAACGTTTGACGATGGTTTCGGCCAGTTGAAAGGTGAAGTCCGCCGCCAGCTCGGGCTTGTGCTGGATGAAGTAGCTGAACTTGTCGTTGGAAATTTCCAAGGTGCGGACCGGGGTGAGACTGACCACGCTCGCCGTAGCCAGGCCGGGGTCGAAGAGATTCATCTCGCCGAAAAACTGACCCGCAGAGAGGGTGCTGAGAACCACCCGGTTGCCATCGACCATGTGATAGACCTCGACCTCTCCGGCAAAGATGAGATAGAAGGTGTTCTGGAGGCTGCCGGCATCGACCAGGTGGGTGTCGGCCTTGTAGTTATTTTCCTGAAAGAACAGGTCGAGGAGTTGGATGAAGCTGGCATCAAAGCCCCGGAAAAGGGTCATCCGACTGATTTCGCTGAAAGTAATCGCCATAAGGTTCCTGCTGTGGTGTGCTGACGGGATCAGGTTAACGCAAACAAGAGAGCAAAGTAAAGGTTACGGATGAAAGCACGGCGTCTTTTTTATGAGGGGAAAGTCCAGGGAGTCGGGTTCCGATACTCGATCAAGCAGATCGTGGAAGGTTTTGATCTCTGCGGAACCGTGGGAAATCTGTCCGACGGGCGGGTGGAGTTGGTGGTTCAAGGCCTGGAAAAAGATTTGAATGAGATGCTGGAAGCGGTGCTGGCCAGCCATTTGAAAGGCTTCATCAAGCGGATTGAAAGTTATGAAGTGGCAGTTGACCCCAAGCGCAGAGGATTTATCATTTCAGGGTAAACCCCGGGAGGTGATTCCGCCAATTAATCTATGACAGTGAAAGAATCAGTCGCGACACATGCAATCCAAGCCTGCGGACTTAGTAAGAAGTTTAAACTGCAGTGGCGCCGTGGTTGGCTGCTGGCTTTGGAGCCCCTTGATCTTACCGTAAGCAAGGGTGAGGTTTTCGGATTGCTGGGACCGAACGGGTCCGGGAAAAGCACCACCATGAAGCTTCTTTTGGGGCTGCTCAAACCCAGTTCCGGCACGGCAACGGTTTTTGGGGCTCCGGCCGGTTCGATGGAAGCGCGGTCCAAGCTGGGATTTCTTCCTGAGAACCCCTATTTTCCCCATTTTCTCAGCGGTCGGGAAGTGCTCCGTTATTATGGCAAACTCAGCGGGCTTTCCGGCAAGACGCTGGAATCCCGCATGGATGAGCTGTTGGAGTTGGTAGACCTGCAGGAGTCCAGGCACCGCACGCTGAAGACCTATTCCAAAGGTATGTTGCAGCGTATCGGCCTGGCCCAGGCCTTGTTGAATGACCCGGATCTTCTGCTTTTGGATGAGCCAACGGCTGGAGTGGATCCCCTGGGTTCGCGGCAGATCCGCGACATCATTCTGGATTTGAAAAAGAGGGGTAAAACCATCGTATTTTCCTCACACCTGTTGGAACAGGTACAGGAGGTATCCGACCGTGTGGCGATTCTTCATCTGGGACAAAAACTCAGGGAGGGAAGCCTGACCGAGTTGCTGGAAGTTCCGGATGAGTTGGAAGTGCGGGTCAAAGACGGTGGCTGCGATGAGGAGACCATCCGCCAGGCATTGAAGGCGGCAGGAATGACGGATGTGGAGATATCACGGCCCCGGATGAAACTGGAGGATTACTTCATTCGTTCCCTGCCAAAGCATGGACAATCACCCAAAGTCAAATGAAAGCCAGCCTGCAACGCATCGCCACCATTGCCCTGAACACCTTGACGGAGGTTTTACGTCAGCGGGTCTTGAATGTCATTTTTTTATTCGGGCTGGTCATGGTGGGAGGCTCTTTTTTCCTGACCGACCTGACCTTTCAGGAGGAGTTCAAGTTCCTCAAGGATCTCGGCTACGCGGCGATCAGCATTACGGGAACCTTGGTGGCGCTGATGGGCGCGGCCCAACTGATACCTGCGGAAATTGAACGGAGGACGTTGCACACGCTTTTGAGCAAGCCGGTGAGACGTTTTGAATTTGTAGTGGGCAAATACTTAGGCCTTCTGGGGTTGATCACCCTGATGTTGGCTATCATGTCACTACTCTTTGCCGGAGTGCTGGCCGTGAAGGAACATCTGGAACTGGCGGGCGTGCAGGGTGCAGCTGACAGTGAGGAGCTTCGTCTATACGTGGAGTCCGTTCTCAACCAGTCCCGTGATCCCCGACTGATCCAGGCTTTGGCCCTCATCTGGGCGAAGTTGGCGGTGGTGACGGCCATTTCAGTTTTTTTCTCCACCATCGCGACCTCCACCATTTTTATTGTCTGCACGACGCTCCTGGTTTATTTCATCGGTCATCTGCAAAGTGTGGCCCGTCAGGTTTGGCTGCAGGACATGGCCGGGGCATCGCTCCCCAAGAATGTGTTGCTGGCGCTGATCGCCTTTCTCGTCCCTGATTTTCAAAGTTACAACCTCATTGATGAGATCATTGCCGGAAATGCCATCGCCTGGGTCAATTCCTTGGAAATTCTGGCTTATTCACTTCTGTATGTGGCGGTGGTTTTGGTGGTGTCTTCCCTCATTTTTGAGGATCGCGAGTTATGAGATACCGGTTCATGGCGCTGCTCGTTCTGTTGGGTTGGTCGGCGGTGAAAGTCCCCTGGGAAATGCGTATGGCCGAGGAACGCAGCCGGCTGATGTATGGTGCTGATGTGGCACCGATGTCCATGAAGCTGCGTGACAGTCTGGGGCAGGGGATGACCCTGGCGGCTTTGGGCGGGTTCCGCGGGATCGCGGCCAATTTTCTGTGGCTGGAAGTGACTTCAGCCTGGGAAGAGCAGCAGTGGACGCGACTGAGAACCCTGGCGGATATGGTGGTTCTGCTGCAGCCCCGGGTTTCTTTTTTCTGGGAAAATGCCGGCTGGCATGTGGCCTATAACGCCAGCGTTTCCGTTGAAAAATATTCGGGTGAGACCAAAGGGGCGAAGAATGTCGAGTCGATGCGCTGGATCAAGCAGGGCATCGACTTCTATGAGCGGGGTATCCGGGCCATTCCGGAGAAACCCAAGCTTTACGAAATGCTGGCTCTGCTTTACCAACAGAGACTTGGAGATCATGAAAAAGCCGCCTATTATTATGAATTGGCTTCCCAAAAAAAGGGTGCGCCGGTTTATTTGGAGCGCTTTGTCGGCTTTTCTTTGGAAAATGCGGGTAAAAAGCTTGAAGCCTACAACTATTGGGTGAAGCTTTGGAAGAGCAGCGCTGAGCATGGACCGGGCCCCCGTCGTTGGTCCATGATCGAGGAAAAGATCAGAAAATTTGAAAAGGAACTGGATATTCCACTAGATAAACGGATTTTCCATGAGTAGCTTCGATCTTTGAAGCGGAGAGTTTCTTGTGAAATTTGGAATATTTGGAGACGTACACAGCAACCAGGAGGGTTTGGAAGCCGTTCTGGAGGATATGCAGAAGCAAAAGGTGACCCATGCGGTCTGTCTCGGGGACATCGTAGGCTATAATGCCAATCCTTCCGAGTGTCTGGAAATGGTGCGTGCCCTGGGTTGCCCGATCGTAAAAGGCAACCACGATGAAGAAGCTTCCGAAGACCGGGACATTGAACATTTCAATCCCCTGGCATTTGCCTCGATGAAATATTCCCGGGACGCCCTTTCCGACGAGCAGAAAAAGTATTTACGTTCCATTCCCTTCCAAAAAACCGTCGGAGATTTCACCATTGTCCATTCCACTCTGGATGGGCCCGCACGTTGGCAGTATGTCTTCACTGCCGTAGATGCGGAGGCCAGCTTTACTTATCAGCGCACCCAGGTCTGCTTTTTCGGGCACACTCATGTTCCTCATCTGTTTGTCAGGGATACTGCTGTGCATGAATTTTTCTACAAAAGGGTGGTTCTTCAGCCTGACAAACGTTATTTCGTGAATGTCGGTTCTGTCGGCCAGCCGCGTGACGGTGACTGGCGTGCGGCCTATGTCATTTACGATTCCAAGGATAGAACCATCGAATTGCGCCGTCTTCCCTATGATCTGGCCAAAGCCCAGGAAAAAATCATCAGTGCCGGTTTGCCCGATCGTCT
Source organism: Methylacidiphilales bacterium (assembly GCA_038250235.1). Classification (GTDB taxonomy): domain Bacteria; phylum Verrucomicrobiota; class Verrucomicrobiia; order Methylacidiphilales; family JAAUTS01; genus JAAUTS01. Next base: position 4,464 of record JBBSCO010000051.1, read on the forward strand.
GGCGGAACGTTTGGCCAATGCGGTTTAGTCCCTGTCCTGCGGACGATTCATGAAAATTCTGGTGGTCAAACCGACAGCTCTGGGGGATGTGGCCCAGGCACTTCTGGTGGCACCTTTGTTACGTAAGATTCCCGCCTGCACGGAACTGGTCTGGTTGGTGGACGAAGATTACCAATCACTGGTTCGTTGCAGCCCTCTGGTTGACCGTGTCATTCTCTTTCCCAGAAAACGTTGGAGGGGGCGTTGGTTTAATCTCGAGTGTCTGGCCTGGCTGCGCCGACTGAGGCAGGAAAAATTTGATCTTGTCCTGGATCTTCAGGGGCTGGCGCGCAGTGCCCTCATGACCTGGGCGACGGGCGCAACACGAAGAGTTGGATTGGCCTCCGCGAGGGAAGGGGCGGTTTTGGCCTATACGGATCTGGTGGCTGACACCGAAAAACATGCGGTTGATCGTTATGCACAGGCCGTGGCTGTTGTGGCCGACTTGGAAATCCCCCTTGAACACACCTATCTCGAGGTCAAAGAAGGAGAGGCTGCTGCCTTGCCTGGGGGATTGGTTCCCGGCCACTACACCGTGCTGCATCCCTATTCTCTCTGGGCCAGCAAACTGTGGAACTGGCAGAACTATGATACGTTGATCAGGAATGTTCCTCAGGAAACCTTTGTCCTGGTGGGGCAGGGCCCCTTTTTCCCTGTTTTGGCAGACAACTGTATCGACTTGAGAAACCGCACGGATCTGGATGCCTTGCTTTCCGTCCTCAGTCATGCCCGCGTGGTGATCAGCACAGATTCTGGTCCTCTTCATCTGGCTGCGGCTTTTGGCAAACCGGTCATCGGACTGTTCGGCCCGACTTCCGTTGAAAAAACCGGGGCCCGATCCAGAACCGGACGCATGCTTCAAAGCCCATTGTCAGGCACGCCCGACGGCTATCGTCAGCGCTATCCGGATAAAAAATGGGTGAGCTTGGGCGTGGAGGAGGTGGTCAAATGTTGGCAGGAACTGGCTCATTTCGAGCAAAAATAGTTAAAAAATCAATTAAGATTTTTAAGAATAAAACATATTAATAGCTATAAGTCCTTGATGGACAGTGCTATAACAAGTTGCAATCGTTTGTGGCACTATTCTTGCATAATCTTCTTTGTGTTGTAACATAAGAATTAGAAAATTTCATTTAACATCATAAATTAAACAAAAGGACACAAGATGAAGCTACGCTCACGAAAAAACAGAAAATGGACTAGAGAAATGGTCGGCGAAGAAATACGTAAATGGAGCGGCGAAGGGAATGCCCTATATTCCCACAACGTTCGCAAAAACTTCCAGGAACTCCTGGCCGCTGGCATACGCTATTTCGGCAGTTGGAAAGGAGCCGTCGAGGACTCCGGTATTTCCTATCAGGAAGTCCGCAAATATCAGAACTGGTCCAAGGACCTGATCGTGGCCAAAATCCAAGAACTTTATCAGCAGGGCGTGGATCTTTCCTTTCGCTCCATGATGCTGAGCAAGTACAATTCCATGGTTTACGCCGCCATTCGTCCCAACCACTTCGGCCGCTGGAAGGATGCGCTGTCTGCCGCCGGATTGGCTCCTGAGGAAATTTACCGTTACCGTTCCTGGGACGAGAGCACTATCCTGGAAGAAATCCGACGCCTCAAATCGGTTGGTGCGGATCTCAGCTCGAAAACCATGGACGAGACTTCGAATCCCCTGATCGCCACTGCCCGCCGTCGTTTCGGCAACTGGGGTGCCGCAGTCGAAAAAGCCGGCATTGACTATTCCAGCGTCCGCCGTCGTCGTCACTGGACCAAGGAAACGATTGTTGAAGGCATTCGTGAACTCAAAGAGCGCGGAGTCAAGCTGCACAGCGGTGAGGTTCGTAAAGCAGCTCCTGCCTTGTTCGCCGCCGCCTGCAAACCTCGTTTCTTCGGTTCCTGGTCCCAAGCGCTCGAGGCTTCGGTCGGTGAAACTGTGGCTGTGGAATAAGCTTTTGTCGTATCACTGATCGGCATAGAAAGCCCGGCCTTCCAAGGTCGGGCTTTTTGCTGCCTTTTTAGTCCGAGGGCTGAGATCTCTTCTTGCTTTAAAGATGTGTTTTCACTATTTTTCAGTTATGAAGTCGCGTATCACCATCCTGTTAATGGTTTTAAGCCTTTTTTCGGTCAAAGGTTGGGCTCAGATCACGATGACGATGTCTTTTGACCGGGAAACCTATCTTCTTTATGAGTCGATTCCTGTCAAAGTCGATATCACCAACATAGGCGACCAGTCTATTACTTTCCAGAACAACGCCGAAGGTTTTTCCGACTGGGTCAGGTTCACCATTTATCGTGCTGACGGAAGCAAGGTTTCTTCCGAGAAAGGTACAGAACTTCCCCCGCTTACCCTGCCGGTGGGCGAAACCCATTCCGTGATTATCGATATTACTCCGGCCTATTCCTTACGGGAGACGGGTCAATATACCATTCAGACCGTGATAACGGTTCCGGGCAAAAAACCCTTTATTACGGGATCACGTATCTTCTACATCGGAAAAGGAGACACGATCTGGTCGGAGCAACGCGTAGAAAGCGGGTCCAAGCGTGTCTACTCGCTGATCAAATTTTTAAGCCAGAGAGAATCCTTCCTTTACGCCCGGGTGGAAGAGCCTTCCACCAACATCGTTTACGCGACCCAACGTCTGGGGAGATACACTGCATTTACCGATCCGGTGGTCAGGTTTGACAGTGCAGGAGGATTACATGTCGTCCATACTCTCTCCGGGCAGACCTATCGCTACAGCGCGATGGACAGTGATGGGGGCTTGACCAGCCAAGAGGACCGCATGATCCAGGGTGAAAGGCCGTCCCTGGTCAATAATGGTAGTGGTGGAATCCGCTTCATAGGCGGAACATCCATGCAGGAAAAGAAAATCCGCCCAAAACTTTCCGAAGGGCAGCAAGGGTTGATGTAATTACCGGGCCGCAAGCACCATTTTCCAGGTGCGCGGGCAATTGAACGTTATCAATGAGGAACTTCTTTGGTTCCGGAATGGATGGCCACAATCCCCATGGTCATTCTTTGCCAGTGGACCTCCTTAAACCCTGAGTCGCGCAGTTCCCCGGCTATCTCTTCAACCCGGGGGAAATGTTCCACGGTACTGGCAAGATAGCAGTAGGCCTGGGGATCAGGGCAGAAGACAGAGGCCAGCTTCGGCATAACATATTTCAGATAGAAAAAATATAGACCGCAGAACCACTCCTGGGGGCGCGTGAATTCCAGAATATGCAGAGACGCTCCTGGTTCCAAAACACGCAGAATTTCCTTCATTGCAGTAATTCTGTCCCCGAAATTTCTTAACCCGAAAGCAACTGTGGCGGCGGAGAAACTGTTGACGGTGAAAGGGAGCCGGAGGGCATCGCCAGCCACCAGGGTGGGAATGCCTTTTTTACGGGCCTGGTCAAGCATCGGGAGACAGAAATCACACCCAACCACTTTCAGATTTTTCCGGATCAGCATCCGCGCGACATCGCCGCTGCCTGTGGCCAGATCCAGAACCCGGCTGGATTTTGAGTTTTGGGTTTTGAAATTTTTGACCACTGCGGAGACCAGGCGGTGGCGCCACCAGAGGTCGATTCCCAGGCTGAAAAAGCGGTTCAGGAAATCGTAGGGCTCCGCGATACGCCCGAACATGGAGCGCACCGTGCGGCCATGTTCAAGGGGCAAGGCCGGGGACATCACTCCGTTAAGAGCCGCTTCCGGACTTGACGGATTCCGTGTTGGCATCTGAGGTGAAAACCAGTTCCTTGTCCTTCAGATTAATATTGACCACGGATGAGCTCTTGATCGTTCCCCGGATCAGTTCCTCTGCAATCGGATCTTCCACGAATTTCTCGATGGCGCGGCGAAGCGGACGTGCTCCATAGGCAGGGTCGTAACCCTTATCGATAAGATACTCGATCGCTTCCGGGCTGATGTTGAAGCTGATCTCGCGCGCTTTGAGGCGCTCTTCCACCTTGGCGATTTCCAGATGAACGATCTTGCTTAGATGCTCGCGGGTGAGCTGATGGAAGACAATGATGTCAGTCAGACGGTTAAGGAACTCGGGTTTGAAAACCTTCTTGGCTTCACCCAGAAGCTTTTCTTTGACCAGCTCATAGTTATTGTGATCTGACTCATTGGTGCTGAAGCCGACAACACTTTGCTTCTTGATCAACTCGGCCCCAACATTGGAGGTCATGATGATGATAGTATTGCGGAAGTCGACCTTGCGGCCCAGACTGTCGGTGATCTGTCCGTCTTCCAGAATCTGGAGCAGGATGTTCCAGACGTCCGGATGGGCTTTTTCGATCTCGTCAAAAAGCACGACACAATATGGACGGCGGCGCACTTTTTCCGTGAGCTGACCCCCTTCTTCGTAGCCGACATAGCCCGGAGGCGATCCGACCAGGCGGGAGACATTGAACTTCTCCATGTATTCGCTCATGTCCAGTTGGATGAGGGCATCGGTCTCGCCAAAGACATTCTGGGCAAGTGCCTTGGCCAGGTGGGTTTTGCCTACGCCGGTGGGGCCGAGGAAAATAAAGGAACCGATCGGGCGCTTTGGGTCTTTAAGATCGGCACGGGAGCGGCGGAGTGCCTTGGCCAAAGCCTGGACACCTTCTTCCTGGCCGATGACTTTTCCTGTGAGTTCATCCCCGATATTGATCAGGCGTGAGGTTTCCTTTTCTTCCAGGCGGGTGAGGGGAATCCCCGTCCACTTGGAGATGACGTGCATGATGTCGTCAGGACCAACTGTGACAACTTGTTCGTCACGATGTTTGCGCCAATCAGCCAGACTGGTTTCAAGTTTTTGCTTGGCGGCTTTTTCCTTGTCGCGGAGGGCGGCGGCTTTTTCAAAATCCTGTTCCTTGATGGCGGTTTCCTTGTCCTGACGGATGGTTTCGATGGTGCCTTCCATTTCCTTGAGTTCGGGAGGGGTCATGGTGGCCTTGATGCGGCAGCGGGCTCCGGCTTCGTCCATGATGTCGATGGCTTTGTCAGGCAGGAAACGTCCGGTGAGATAGCGGTCGCTGAGTTTGGTGGCTTCGATCAGCGCCTCATCGGTGATTCTGGCCTTGTGGTGCTGCTCGTATTTGGGTCGTATGCCTTTAAGGATGAGGATGGTTTCGGCCACACTCGGGGCTTCCACCTTGACGCTTTGGAAGCGGCGTTCCAGAGCGGAATCCTTTTCGATATACTTGCGATATTCGTTGAGAGTTGTGGCACCCACACACTGGAGTTCACCGCGTGAGAGGGCGGGTTTGATGATATTGGAGGCATCCATGGCGCCCTCGGCCGAACCGGCTCCGACGATGGTGTGCATTTCGTCTATGAAGAGAATGACGTTCTTGGCTTTCCGGATTTCTTCCATCACGGCCTTGATTCGTTCTTCGAATTGCCCACGGTATTTGGTGCCTGCCACCATGAGGGCCAGATCCAAGGTGATGACTTTTTTGTCGCGCAGCAGCTCTGGAACATTGCCGGCTATGATTTCCTGGGCCAGACCTTCCACGATGGCGGTTTTGCCCACGCCGGCTTCCCCGATCAAAACCGGATTGTTTTTGCTGCGGCGGCAAAGGATCTGCACGACGCGTTCGATTTCGTTTTTACGGCCGATAACCGGATCCAGATCGCCTTTGGCGGCAAGCTCGGTCAGGTCGCGCCCGAACGCTTTCAGGGCCGGGGTTTTGGATTCCTTTTTTGAGCCTCCGGCGGAAGCCTGACCTCCAGAGGTGGATCCCTCCTGGCTGGTGGCGGAAAAATCTTCTTCCTGCTCGTTCCCTCCTTCGAAGTTGGGGTCGAGTTCTTTCAGGACTTCGTTGCGTGCTCTTTCCAGATCCACATCAAGGGTTTTGAGAACACGTGCGGCCACGCCGTCACCTTCGCGCAGAAGGCCCAACAGAATGTGTTCGGTTCCAACATAGGAATGATGGAGGGCTTTGGCTTCTTTGCCCGCCAGGGCCAGGACTTTTTTGACACGTGGGGTGTAGGGAATGTTGCCGGAAATTTTTGTGTCCGGACCTGAACCCACCTGCTTTTCCACTTCCATCCGGACGGTTTCCAGGTCCAGGCCCATTTTTTGCAGCACATTGACCGCCACACCCTGGCCCAGCTTGATCAGACCGAGGAGAAGATGCTCGGTTCCGACATAGTTGTGGTTGAAGCGGTCGGCTTCCTTTCGTGCAAGGGCGAGAACCTGCTGGGCGCGTGGAGTGAAATTGTTCATAGGTTGGTTTCTTGAAAGCTGGCTCTTAGAAAAGTTTTAATTTTTTGATGTTGGGGGCAGGGATGGATTTGAGTTTGTCACGGAGCAAATCGGAGCGGAAGGCATCCCTCTCTTCCGCATTGAGTTTCCGGTCAGCGGCTTTTTGTAAATGCGCTGGTTGGGTGAGTACAAACAGTTCATCAATCTTCTCCCTCAAGCTATTCGGGAGGATGCCTAAGTCCACCCCTAAAATAAGGAGGGACAGAAGATTCAGGGCCTCTTTGGAAGAGATGGAGTAGGAATGCTGCATGACCCCGTAAGCCCGGCCGAGTTGATCCGCGACCATGCGGCCCTTTTCCTGCAGCAATTTCTGGCGGGCATTGACTTCGTGTTCGATCAGGTGGTTGATGACTTTGGTCAGGCGATCCAGAATTTGCCGCTCGCTTTCCCCCAACGTCATTTGGTTGGAGATCTGAAAAAGGTTGCCAAGTGCTTCCGTGCCTTCGCCGTAAAGCCCCCGCACGGCTAGTCCTATCTGGTTGACGGACTTGATCACCTGATTGATTTGCTCACTGAGAACCAAGCCGGGGAGATGAAGCATGGCCGATGCCCGCATGCCGGTGCCGACGTTGGTGGGACAGGCCGTGAGGTAGCCAAGTGTCGGGGAGAAGGCAAACTCAAGTTCTGCTTCAAGTTCGGTGTCGATTTTGTCAATGGTCTCCCATGCGGTTTCCAACTGGAAGCCGGGGTAAATCGATTGCAGGCGCAAATGATCTTCCTCGTTGATCATGATGCTGAGGCATCTGCTTTCACTGACAACGAGGCCGCTTCCGGAGTTTTTGGCGGCATGTTCACGACTGATCAGGTGTTGTTCCACCAACATCTGCTTTTCCAATGGATTGAAGGTTTCCATCGTCTGGTCGATGGCTGCCAATTTCATCCCGGGCAGGTGGCGCATGGCCGGGTGGAGGATATGGAGCAGTTCCTCCCGTTGGGCTTTCTTGAGCCAACCGGGGAAAGGTTTGTTATTTAGGTTACGGGCCAGACGGACACGGCTGCTCATGACGATGCCGTTGCCGGCCGGTGTGTCTGATTCCGTGCTTTTACTGGCCGTTCCCATAAGAAACAAACTAGACCCTGGGACATGAAAATGCAATAGGAAGGCAATAAAGCGGCAAGAGCTGGTTGTCTTTCCTGAAAGACTATGCATTATAACGAGGATGGCGGAAAACCCGTTACAACGAGAACACATGCCCCAGGCAGCGAAACCGGAGTTCAGTGCGACCACGGTGATCGATTTGAAGGGATTGTTGGGTACGATCAAGCAAGCCAAGGGTGAGGGCCAACTGCCTGCGGGCATCGGTGAGGACTCGAATTTGTTGGATATTTTCGCCGCGCAGGCGGAATCCCTGCGGGAAAGCCGGGCCGAACCGGAAAAAATCATGCCTGTATTGCTTGGTAAAGTCGGTCTGCCCAAGGACCACGTGCTTTGGGGTGCTGCCATCCGGGCCAGTGAAATGGCCGGGGAGGATCAGGATAACCATCCTACCTATCACAGCCCCCACCATGTAACGGAAGTGATTTTGGCAGCTTATTGCCTGGGTATGCGTGAACACCTGCCTCAGGATCGCGTGGTGGAACTCCTGGTTGCAGCCGCTGCCCATGACCTGGGCCACACCGGTGGGATGAATAAAACAGCCTACGAATTGGAAACCATGGCATATCACATCATCCACCCCGTTTTGGTGGAGTGCGGTTTGGAAGAGGACTCCATCGAGCGGATTGGGCGCATGATAGTTTCGACCGATTTTACCAACGGCGTTCCGATGGTGCGTCAGTCCTACCGCCATTATTATGATCACCCAAAGGATGATGAAGACCGCCTGCTCGCGGCCCAGTGTGTGATCCTGACTGAGGCGGATGTGCTTTTCTCCTGTTTCAGTGAGCACTATAACGACCGTCTGAGCCAACTTTTGTCCGCGGAGTGGAACCGTCAGGAGACTCTGAGCCTGAAAGAGCGCATCGGTTTTCTTTCTTCCGTGGAATTCATTTCGGATGCGGCCAAACAATTGGGTCTCGAGGAACGCCGTAAAAAAATCTGGCAAAACCTGACCCGCCGCACCGGACGCATTCCCTACCCCTCCGACCTGCCCGCTCAACCTGCTGCTGAATAACCTAACCCGTTGGACAGTAGCTGACGACGAAAAGAAGGCGGACTGGCTTCAGGACTCTTTTGTTTGGGTCCGGGTCTTTGAGGTCGTCTGCTGAATTGATTTTGTATTTCCCGTTGTTCGTGGTTTACTCTTTCCCCCCATGTTTGAAATAAGCGAAAAGCCCGGGATGGTGGTGAGTGCTCTGCTCATCAGTGTCTATCTGAAAAAAGAGGAGCATGATGAAGCCCTGAGCCTGTTGGCGGAACTTGGCGAACTTGTCGACACCCTCGGCGTTCCGGTCAAAGGAACCATGCTTGTCCATGTCCGTGCTTACCACGCAAAGCTTCTTATCGGCACGGGCAAGGCTGATGAAATCGTGGCCAAGGCCAAAGAACTGGGTTGTGATGTTATTGTTTTTGATAATGAACTATCACCCGCACAGCAACGCAACTGGGAAAGCCTTTCCGGCCTGGCTGTGATTGACCGGCAGGAAGTCATCCTCGATATTTTCGGTAAAAGAGCCCAGACCCGGGAAGCACGGCTTCAGGTTGAGCTGGCGCGCGTCGAATATTCCCTGCCCCGGCTCACCCGGGCCTGGGGTCACCTGGGTAAAATGGGTGGGGGGATCGGAGGAAAAGGGGAAGGGGAAACCCAGCTCGAAGTCGACCGCCGTCTTACCCGCAAGGATATTGACAAACTCAAGGCCGAACTGGTTGAAGTCAAACGTCAGCGTGCCACCCAGCGCAAAGAACGGCAACGGGTGCCTGTGCCTTGCCTGGCTATTGTTGGTTATACGAACGCGGGCAAATCGTCATTATTGAAAAAATTGACCGATGCCAATGTCCTGGTGGAAGACAAACTTTTCGCGACACTCGATACCACCACCCGCAAGCTGATGCTTCCCAGCAAACAGAGCGTTCTATTGACCGATACGGTAGGATTTGTCAGAAAGCTTCCCCATCGCCTGATCGAATCCTTCAATGCCACGTTGGAAGAATCGATGGTTTCCGACTTTCTGATCCATCTGCTCGACGGCAGCGATCCGGAGGTCATGAAATACTATGACACCACTATCAAGGTTCTTTCGGAACTGGGTGCGGAAAACAAACAGATGGTGACAGTCTTCAACAAAATTGACCGGATCACGGATAAGGCGGACATTCTTTCGCTCAAAAATCATTTTCCCGACGCGCTCTTTATTTCGGCCATGACCGGTGAGGGATTGGACGACCTGTTGCACCGGATGGATGAACTGATCGCTGACAGGGCCGAGCGCCACAAGCTTCGGATTCCCCTGGAAAACCAGGATGTGGTGGCCAGACTTTACCGCGAAGCGAGTGTGCTGAGTTGTGAGTATCTGGACGACGGAGTCTCCGTCACGGCTCTCATCCCCAAGCTGATCCTGGAAAAATACCAGGAATTTCTGGAAAAGAAAAAAGTCGTTCCAAAGAAGCTCCTCACAAAAGCTGAGCGCCTGGCAAAGAAGCTTTAACCCTTTGTATTCCGTCGCCCTGAACGAGGCAAAGGAACCACAGGCGGTTCTTTCAGGTTACAACCAGATCCTGGCCCTTCGAAATATCACCCGTTATTGTCTGTGGATCCTTCACTTTGTTCAGGATAATAAAAATGTAGGAAGCGAGTAGGGCATGAATACATCAAACAAAACCCAGCTTTGGAAACGATTTCTTCAGGATGACATCCGACCCGGTCTGCAGCCAGTTTTCCAGCACCGTGGCATAAACACTGCGGAAATCGACCTGGTGCTTGAGGTCGCCTTTGTCCAGGTCTGTCAGGCTGGGGTAATCGCTGTGAACGCCTGACTTGACCTTTCCACCCAGAAGGAACATCGGACCGGCCACGCCGTGATCGGTGCCTCTGGAGGCGTTTTCTTCGACCCGGCGGCCGAATTCACTGAAAGTCATGATCAGCACACGTTCAAAATTTCCCTGCTGTTTCAGATCGGCAACAAAAGCGCCCAGGGCCGATGAAAACTCCTTCATTAGTCGGCTATGTGAACCCAACTGGTCGGCATGGGTGTCGAAGCCGCCCTGGTTGGCGTAATAGATGCGCGTGGGCAAACCTCCGGCGATCAGTTGTGCGATCAATTGCAGGTCGGAAGCCAGCCTGTTTTTGGGATACGGTACGGAAGACTGGTATTTAGAGGTGATTTTCTGGACATCCTGAGAACTGAGCTCGGCGTCCAGCGCGGTGCGCTGAAGGAAGTCCATGTTTGTCATTCCGTCCCGTAACGGCGGCATAGCACCCCCCAGATTTTCAATGGAAGATCCGCTGTTGTTTCCTGCCACATTGCCAGAATCGGATTCCTGCATTATGGGGGAGCCAGTCAGGGCCTCGGATTCGATAAAGCGGTAACGGTTGGCATTGGCCATGGCGATGCCGATGGGTTTCGGTCCGAGAAAGGCCTGGGGTGGCATGGAGCCGATGTTGACCCCGACCGTGGAAGGGGCACCGGCACAGGCGTTGTCGAAGTAACGGCCCAGCCAGCCGTAGTGTTCGTTTTTGTCCGAGTCGGAAGCCGTCTGCCAGATTTCCATGGAACGGAAATGGGATCGGTTTGGGTTGGGATACCCCACACCATTGAGAATGGCGAGATCCCCTGAATCGTAGAGATTTTTGAGCTCGGCCAGTTGCGGGTTCATCCCGAAACGGTCGTTGATTTTCAAAACCGCCTCTTTCGGAATGGCGATATTACGGCGGGCTTTGTAATAGGCGTCGTCACTGTAGGGGACGAGGGTATTGAGTCCGTCATTTCCCCCGCCCATCTGAAGTACAATCAGGATGCGGCCATCCTTGCCATTGACCACCTGGGTCAGAGAATCGGCCGCCAAGGAATCCATCTGAAAGATGGTGCTGTTGAGAAACGTGGGGAGGGTCCAGCTTGCGGCGGCTCCCATCAGACTGGAATGTAGGAATTGACGGCGTGTTTTCATAGGAGGCGGGGTTCAGGCATTCAGTTCAGTTGGAATTCGGGGCGGATCATGATCTGGTAAATCAGTGCTTTGACCTGTTCGTCGTTCAGCACCCGGTCAGTGTCGGCCAGGGAACTCTGAAGTTTTTTCAGCATGGAGGGGGATGGGCTTGAAAGCAGAAGGCGCTCGGCCAGTTGGGCGACGAGTTCGTTGCGATTCTGGCGGAGATCGGCCGGTGCCAATTTGGCCACATCGACCATTCCCGGCGCTTTGCGTTTCATGACTTTTTGGGCTTTCATGATCTTTTGTTCCATCATGGTGCTGCTGTTCTCATCGATCATTGTGCCTTCACCCATTTCTTCGCTGGCGGCTTCTTTCTTTTTTTGATCCTGGCCGGCCTCGGCAAAACGTTTGAGCAAGTCACCCATGCCCAAGGATTCGGGTGTTCCCCCGTAAACCATCATGTGGGCGACGTTGTGCCGGAGCATGAGGGTGGTCGTGCTGATCCAGGTGCGTCCCCCATCCCAGCCTTTGACACTGGGCGGTTGGAGGAGGTTTTGTCCCAGTTGATTGAGAATGGTGGTGCTGAGGCGGGGAAGGCTCCGCTTCGAGTCCAGGCTTTTCAACATGCCGACCCACCATTGCACCGGGCTCTTGATTTGGGTCTGGAGGGCCTTGGTGGAGTAAAATTCCATGGAAAGAAACATGCGTTTAAGCAGGGGCTTGAGCTCCATTTTTTCACTGCGGAAGGTGGCGGCCAGGCTGTCGATCAGGGCGGGTTCGGGATTTTCGTAGGCGAAGAAGGTCCAGAGCTTGGAGGCCAGATAACGTGCGGACTGATCCTGTTTCAGAATCACCTGGACGATGTCTTCGTCCTTGAAGTTGCCGCTGTCGCCGAGGAATTTTTTTCGGCCTCCGTCAAAACGCTGGGGAACATAACGGACCGACTGCTGGAAGCGGTCTACAGTCCATCCGGTGAACGCGCGGGCGGATTCCTTGATGTCTTCTTCGGTGTAATGACCTTCTCCCAGAGTGAAAAGTTCCATCAATTCACGGGCATAATTTTCATTCGGGGCCTCCCGACGGCTCTGGTTCCCGTCCAACCAGACCAGCATGGCGGGGTCGCGTCCCACTTCCACCAGTAGTTTTTCGTAGGAGCCGTTCCCCATGCGCCGAAAGAGGTCGATTTGTTTCCACATGAAGTAGGCCATTTTGACTTTTTCGGCACTGGTGGCGAAATGGCCGTGCCAGAAAAGCGTCATTTTTTCCTGGAGGGGGCGTGTTGTGTTTAACATCCTATCCAGCCACCGTTCGCGTAGATTCTGGATGTTCTGGCGCTGCATCCGCTGCATTTGCTGTTGGATTTCTTTGCGTTTTTCCTCGCTCATCTTCCGAAGTTCGCTGCGGTCTTTGACCAGGGCACCGTGGCCCGGCACGGCCCACTCCGGTTCTTTCGTATCATCCGGAATCTTTTCCCAGTCCACCAGCTGGTCAACGGCCTGCTCCGATGTCAGTTGGGTGAGCGCGTTGACTTCGTCCCCTGTTCCTCCAAACCCGGCCCTCCTCAGGAGATGGGCTGCTGTAGTGCGATTCCATTCTGAGGCCGGGAGAGGTTCGAGCATGGGGATTAAACGGCGTGAAGTGCCTGGAGTTGCGTTTTTTTAATCAAAGCCGGGAATGAGTGCCCGATCAACATGCGAAAGGACGTTATAAGTTGGAGAAAAAGTGCTCTTCGCATTATGAGCCATCCCTTTCCGATTCTTCATCCGCGACCTTTCGCGTGTTTCGCGGGCAGTCCAACGGTTTTCGGGATTTACAAAAAAGGTTGCCTAGACCCTTGGAGATTTGAGATTCTGTTTCCTTATGAAAATTGCAGTTTTGGCAGGAGATGGTATTGGTCCCGAAGTGATGACAGCTTCCTTGAAGGTCTTGGATCATGTCGGTGACAAGTTCGGTTTTAAGATCTACAAGACCGAAGCGGTGGTCGGCGGCGCCGCCATTGATGCCACCGGCAAAGCTCTCCCTGACGAAACCATTCAGATCTGTCGCGACAACGACGCCATCCTTTTCGGATCCGTGGGAGGTCCAAAGTGGGAAACCCTGCCTCCCAATGAGCAACCCGAGCGTGCAGCTTTGTTGACGCTCCGAAAAATTTTCGGCCTCTACGCCAACCTGCGTCCGGCCATCTGCTACCGCGAGTTGATTGACGCATCTCCCCTTGACAACCGCCGGATTCCCGATGGTTTCGACATGCTGGTCATGCGGGAGCTGACCGGGGGCATCTACTTCGGCCAGCCCAAGATGACCGAAAAGACCGAGAGAGGCGAGCGGGCTGTTGATACCCTCGTGTATGAAACCTTCGAAATCGAGCGTGTCACCCACTTGGCTTTCAAGGCGGCCGCCATGCGCCGGAAGAAAGTCACCCTGATCGACAAGGCCAACGTCCTGGAAAGCAGCCTGCTCTGGCGCAAGACGGTGAAGGAGATTTCCAAAAGCTATCCCGACATCGACTTGAACTTCATGTATGTGGACAACGCCGCCATGCAAGTGATGCTGAAGCCGTCCCAGTTTGATGTCATGCTTTGTGAGAACATGTTTGGCGACATCCTCAGCGATGAAGTTGCCGCAGCGACGGGTTCACTGGGACTTCTTCCCAGTGCTTCCCTTGCTGAGGGAACCTTTGGTCTTTACGAACCCAGCGGCGGAACCGCACCGGACATTGCGGGCAAAGGCATTGCCAATCCTATCGCGCAGATTCTTTCTGCCGGATTGATGTTGGAATACACCTTCAAGAAACCCGAACCGGCCCAGGCTATGCGTGATGCCGTTCAACGTGTCATTGCCAAAGGTATCCGCACGGCAGACATTGCCTCGGTGGATTCGACCAAGGTCGGGACCGAGGGCATGGCAGCGGCGATTATAGCGGAACTTTGAGTGAACAGAAGACAACGAAGTTCACGAAGAAGCTTGCGGAACTGAAACTTTAAGAATTTAACGTCAAGACGCAGAGGCGTAAAGTTCGCAAAGTTCGCAAAGTTCGCAAAGTTCGCAAAGTTCGCAAAGGGGAATTCGGTTGAATCGTGTTAATTGGGTATAGCCCTTAGTTAAGGCGATCAAAACACTTCTACGGCCACTCCTGGAACCCTGTTGAATTCGACTTGAGCAGATTTCCGTAAAATCCGGCTCAGGAACGGGGTTCGATCACGTATAGACCGGTTGTGATAAGATAGGCATCTTCCAGGGACATGCGTTTGAGTTCGTGGCCGTAGCCCCAACTGTCGCTATAAATGATTTCTTTTTTCTCCGGGTTGTAGCCGATGATCAGCCGCATGTGTCCGCCTGAGTCCTGTGGCAGCTTGGGCGTTTCTTCCACCCACCCCAGATAGACTGACCAAGCCAGCGGACGCCCCTGATCAATCGTTTCTGAGGTGTTGCTGAAAAATTTCTCCACCTTGCTGCCACTTTTTAACTTCACATCGCGGAGAACCTCCACGTTCATCCGTTGGTAAAACTCGCCGATGTGAATGACCCCGGATCGTGGCAGGTCTAGTTCATTCTCTTTTTTTCTTTTCGCGGCCCGGTTGTAGTCGGCCACCAGATCGAGAAAATCCTTAAAGTCGAAACTTTGGCGTTCGTCAATTTTGAGACCGAGCTTGTTTCCCATACCCCTGAGGGCTTTGACCAGGGATTCGGGATCGGTTCCGCCCTGTCCACTGGAATTGGCCTGCTGGGCCAGTTCGTGCTGGTTCACTTCGCTCCCGTAATAGCGCAGGATGCGCTCCATCGTGGCCACGGCGCAATATCCTTTCTGCCCTTGATCCACCATGGGAATGCCCTCAATGAGGACATCGCCGCCGACCGGACGTTTGACACGTTCGTTGAAGTTGACCAGGCTGGTTTCCGCCTTGCGTTGGACAAGAAGATCCTCCTTTTGTAACCCGCCTTTAAGCAGGGTGAGGTTGACGAATTCCGGCCTTTCCGTCCGGCGGCTTTCACCATCCTCCCGGACGCGGGAATAAGCGGCATCGAGACGATAGGATGCGGTGGGACTGAGCCAGCCTTTGCTTTGTCCCCGGACGCTGGAGCTTTTCAGCGAATCCCCGAGATCCTCACCTGCAACACCTGATCGGGCGTCCAACATTTTTTCTGTTTTGCCGATGAATTCCACAAAGGCATCGTCGCTAATGCGTCCGGCGTCTCCCCGGTTGTATAGGGAGAGGAAAACTTCGGAAAGGGTTTCGCCGTTGAAGCGGAAAATAATTTCGAGCACCGGAAGTTCGTTGAAGGTCATGGGGCCATTGGCACCCCGGAGTTCTTTTTCTTCCTGGGAGACCCAACTAAAAGGTCCTTCATTCAATTGTGGAACGAGTTGTTTTTTTCCTTGTTCGGCAAAGATTTCCGGACCCAGGACTGAGTCGAGAACGAAGACTTTACGTTCCCGTTTTTGTGCCTGGGCGAAGCCATGGGACGGGAGCAAGGAGAACAGGCAGAAAAAACTTAAAACCAAAACAGAGGAAGCATTCAGGCCAAAAGTGGTTCCGTGGTGTTTCATGGTGGTGGAACTTAAACTAATGAGGAGCCTGTTCCTTGTCAAAAAGAACAGGCGGGGTTAGAGCAGGACCCTGAACGTTATTCTGGAACGGCATCCAGGTCGAGGAAGGCGTGATCGTTCATACCTTTTTGAAATTTTTTAATCAGAGCGGTCGGCTTGAACCCCTTAAGTTTGACTCGCAGTTTGACCGGTGTCTCAAGAGGTAATTCAGCCCCTTTTTCAAAAGATTGCTTATCAGGATAATCTCGTTGCCAGGTGGCGAGGGTGGTGGTTCCATTTTTGACGACAACACGGACATGCATGGTAAAATGCTAAGGCAGGAGCGGAGTTGTGTCTAGTTTTGATACACGAAAGGAAAGATCCCGATTGTTTTGCCAAAAGATCGCGGACTGTGTACTGAGTTTCAAGTTGTAGCCGCGACCTTCGGGTCGCGGAAGAGTGGTAGGAAGCACCGAAGCCCGGAGGCCTCAGCTACAATAAGAGCAGAAGTTTTTACAGTTGTTCTGTGGGTCCGCTTTCGCGGAGACCGCCGGACTCTACTGGGTTTACTGATCTTTGTACAAGAAAGTAAGGGGAGTGGTACAATCCGTGCTTATAAAGGAGGATGAAGCAAATCGATGGATTGACAGGCTGTCAAAAGCAGTTGGAACAAAGGCGGTTGCGTGGCGGGAAAATGCTGGAGAGAGGGATAAGCCAGGCTGAAGTGGCCCGGCGATTAAAAGTGAGTGAGGCCCCGGTCAGCCGGTGGGCAGCCCAATGGAGGCGGCAGGGACTTGGCGGATTGCGCTCATATCAACCGGCCCACGCGCCGGGCCGGTTGAGCTTTCTGAAGCAACAGGAGGTGAACGGAGACTTGCAAGCCGGAGCGGCCAAGTGGGGATGGAGTGACAACTTTTGGACACTGGCCCGGACCGCACAGATGATTAAAAAGATTTCGGGGGTGTCCTATCATGAGGCCCATATATGGCGCCTGCTGCAAAGCTGGGGCTGGAGTTGTCAGCGCCCAGTAGGCCGGGTCAGCCAGCGCAACGAAAACACCATTGCCCGGTGGAAAACCAAGACGTGGCCTGAGATTAAAAAAAAGCCCGCTCTCAGAGGCGAGGCATCTACTTTTTAGATGAAAGTGGGTTGAGCATCCGCC
>JBBSCO010000052.1:0-20453 GCA_038250235.1 Methylacidiphilales bacterium
GCTTTTTCAGGGAGGCTCTCTGGTAAAACAATCCTGTCAAGGATCATGCCTGCCGCAACGGTCGCGTTGTTGATGCGGTCAATGAGAATGAATGCCCCTGTCTGGTTGTTTTTCTCGTAAGGGTCAAAGGCCAGGGGACGGTGAAGTTCGACCTGCAGCCGCCCGATTTCGTTGAGCCCTAGTGGCTCCGAGGCAATTTCAACTTCAACTACTCTGCTCATGGTGTTGACATCCACCTTGTAAAGAACATCAGATACGACCGCCGGCGTTGTCTGGGTGGTATGTTTCAGGAGGTAGGTTCCTCCGGGCTTCAAAGCATCTTCGTGCATCCAGACGACCATGGCATCAAATTTTGTCCCTACATGAGGGGCATTTTTCGGGTGTGTCAGCATGTTGCCACGTGAGACATCGATTTCATTATCCAGTGTTAGCACGACCGACATCGGCGGAAACGCCTCGTTTAGATTGCCATCCTGAGTGACAATTGATTTGATTCTGGAGCGTTTCCCGGAAGGCAAAGAGGCCACTTCGTCACCAACGCGGACTATCCCCGATGCCACGGTTCCGGCAAAGCCGCGGAAATCAAGGTTCGGACGCAGCACATATTGGACCGGGAAACGGAAATCAATCAGATTGCGATCCGAGGCAATGTTGACGTTTTCCAAATGGCTCAACAAAGTCGGCCCCTCGTACCATGGGCTTTGTACACTCCTGTCCACAACGTTGTCCCCTTTCAATGCGGACATCGGGATAAACTGGACATCGGTAAATCCCAGACGCGAGCTGAAATCACAGAAATTCTTCCTGATTTTCAGAAAGACCTCTTCCGACCAGTCCACAAGATCCATTTTATTGATGGCCACAACGACGTGTTTGATGCCCAGAAGCGAGACAATAAAGCTGTGGCGTTTGGTCTGAACAGCCACCCCATGACGCGCATCCACCAGGATGATGGCCAGATTACAGGTTGAGGCACCAGTCGCCATATTCCGGGTGTACTGCTCATGTCCCGGGGTGTCAGCAATGATGAACTTACGCTTGTCGGTAGAAAAATATCGATACGCAACATCGATGGTGATCCCCTGCTCCCTTTCGGCTTTCAAGCCGTCCGTCAGCAAGGCCGGATCGAAGTCCGTTCCGTTGGTCCCATGTACTTTGGAATCCTTCATAACTGCGGCAAGCTGATCTTCGTAAATCATCTTGCTGTCATAAAGAAGGCGGCCGATCAGGGTGGATTTTCCGTCATCGACACTGCCACAGGTCAGGAAGCGGAGGAGATCCTTCTCCTCATGCTGCCTGAGGTAGGCATGGATATCGTGTTCGGCTAGTTGTTTTGAATTCATGGCAATGGTTCCCAGCGGTTATCAGAAATAGCCGTCTTTCTTTTTTTCCTCCATGGAAGCGGCCCCGTCATAATCTATAACCCGGCCCTGCCGCTCAGAAGTTGTGGCCAGAAGCATTTCCTGGATAATCTTTTCAATCGTGTCCGCTTCGGATTCCACGGCCCCGCTAAGAGGGTAACATCCTAATGTGCGGAATCTTACTTTTTTCAAATCGGGCTTTTCTCCCGGTTCGAGTGGGAGACGTTCATCATCCCGCATGATGAGGGTTCCATTCCGTCGAACGACAGGCCTCTCCTTAGCGAAATAAAGGGGAACGATAGGAATATCTTCACGCATGATGTAAAGCCAGATATCCAATTCGGTCCAGTTGGAAAGCGGGAACACACGGATGGACTCACCCTTGTTGACCCGGCTGTTGTAGAGATTCCATAACTCCGGACGCTGGTTCTTTGGATCCCACTGGTGAAAGGGGTTCCTGAAACTGTAAACGCGCTCTTTCGCACGGGATTTTTCCTCATCACGACGGGCACCGCCGAACGCAGCGTCAAATTTGTAATGGTTGAGGGCCTGCTTGAGAGCTTCGGTTTTCATAATCTGGGTATGTTTTTCCGAACCATGTTCGATGGGATTAATCCCCAAACGAAGTCCCTCAGGATTGGACCAGATGAGAACTTCACCGATTTCTTTGCTGACTTTTTCGCGCAGCTCATACATTTCACGAAATTTCCACTTGGTATCAACATGAAGGAGGGGAAAAGGTAACTTACCGGGAAAAAACGCTTTCTGAGCCAATTTCAGCATCACTGCCGAATCCTTCCCTATGGAATAAAGCATGACCGGGTTTTGGAACTCAGCGGCCACTTCCCGAATGATACACATGCTCTCCGCTTCCAATTGTTTCAAGTGCGAGAGCTGATACGTTGTTGCCATAGTTTTGGAGAGGATCGATGAAAGAGTGATCATCCCAAAACTTTGATTTTCGTCAATTAAAATTAAATAGATAGACTTAGTCGGGAATTAGATTATAGTTTACGAAACATAGGTGACAATTAGAGTGATGAACGTGGCGATTTCTGAAAAATCTGTTTTTTCGACAGAAGCGATAAACGGGCCTGATTCTGTAAAACCAACGGAACCAAACCTTCCTTCCTCTCAAAACCAACTACTTGCCGCACTGAATCCACAGGAAAGGATAGAATGGGCTGAGGCAACTTTTGGTGACGGTCTGGTTCTTAGCTCAAGCTTTGGGATTCAATCTGCTGTGATGTTGCACCTGGCCACACGGGTGGTGCCGGGTATCCCGGTTATTTTTATTGATACCGGCTATCTTTTTCCAGAAACCTATCGGTTCATCGACGAACTGACCGGACGCCTCAAGTTGAACTTGAACGTCTATCGTTCCGAGCAAAGTCCGGCCTGGCAGGAAACCCGCTACGGGAAACTCTGGGAACAAGGCCTTGAAGGACTGAAGCAGTACAACAATCTGAACAAAGTTGAGCCCATGCAGCGTGCCTTAAAGGAGCTCAAGGCCACAGCCTGGTTGGCCGGTCTTCGTCGCCAACAGTCCGACAGCCGTAAAGAGCTGAATGTCTACAGTACACAGGATGGCCGGGCCAAAATCCACCCGATTTCTGATTGGAACAACAAACAGATCCATGACTATCTAAAAGCACACGACCTTCCCTATCATCCTTTATGGGAACAGGGTTATGTTTCCGTCGGGGACGTGCATACCACCCGTAAATGGGAAGAGGGCATGACCGAAGAGGAAACCCGCTTCTTCGGTTTAAAGCGTGAATGTGGCCTGCACGAACCAAGCCCGTCAGACTTTACTATCTGAGTCTGCTTCAAGGTGCGGTCGGCATCTTATCCGGAACTTTTTCCTTCACATCAAAGACAGCCACGATGGGCCGGTGATCGCTGGCATTATAGGTATTAAATGAGGGCGGATCGTTTTGCCCGGGACGGAAAACGTGGGATTTCTCTTTTTTGAATCGATTGAACAACGGCTGGCTCACAAACATGTAATCGAGGCGCTCGTAGCTTTTGTCCGGAATATAAAAATGCGTCCACCAGTCCCCGAAATAATCCGTCAACCAAAGGTCAAAGACCCTCACGGTGGCATCCTTCGGTCCTAGAATTGTCTTGATCGCCATGCTGCGGTAGGTGTCGTTGAAATCCCCCATGGCTATGAGACACTCTTCCGGGTTTGCCGCCAGAAAACGATTCATGGCATTTTTTAGAATCAGGGCTTCGTTCCTACGCACGAATGTCTCCCCTGTTTCACCCGGTGACGACTCGTCATATTCCGGATTAGGCCGTTTCGATTTGAGATGGGCCACCATGGCCCGGAATTTGAAAGTGGGTGTGACTTGGATTTCCGTATTGATGAAACCGCGTCCGACACGCAATTGAACTTTCGTGACCTGCTTTGTTTTTTTGTCGGTTTTTGATACATCGAAGGTTTCAGTGTTCAAATGCTGCTCGGATACAAAGGGATATTTCGAAAGCAAAGCATTCTGGATACGCTCGTCCCCTCCCTTGACCGTGGTCAGATATGGATAATCCAAGCCGGCTTTCTTGAGTTTGCTCTGAAGTAATTTCAGATACAGGTCGTCGGGCGCCTGCAGGATTTCACTCACTCCCAGAACATCCGGTTTGATCCGGCCCAGGATCGCCAACATGGCCTCGATCTCGGAATCGGGTTTCATGGCATCCTTTTCCGATTTCCCGTTAACAAAGCGGTCGGTAACCCCAAAATTCTGCACATTCCAGTAACAAATCGTAACCTCGGTAATCTCCTCTCCCCATGCGGTGTAAAGAATGAAGCAATAAATAAAAGGGATCAGGCAACGTTTCATAAAAGGAATATGCAGACAGTTTGCGGGACTACGGCAAGAAGGGAGTTGTTACATTTGAGCGACTTCTCTTCAATCAACTGGAAACACTCCAAAGGGTTAAACAGGCCTGGATTTATCCGAGGTCTTCAATCTCGCCGCTCTTGACCGCCCGGCAGATGCCACGTTTGGTTTCTTCAACAAAGCAGCACAGAAGTTCCACGTCCGGATTCTGCAATTCGGGTGTGGCGCGGATCGCTTCCAGGGCCTGCAGTCGGTTTTTACCCGCATAATAAAGCAGATTATAGGCTTCCAGAATATGTTTGCGGCGGGCGGCATCGAAACCTTTGCGTTTGAGTCCAACCCGGTTCAGCCCGCAAACCGCATTGGTTGCCACGGCCATGAAATAGGGTGGCACATCCAAACCCAACCGGGTCTGCCCCCTCACCATCGCGTGCTCACCCACCCGCGTAAATTGATGGACCACCGAATCCCCACCTAAAAAGGCATAATCTTTGACCTCAACATGTCCCCCCAGAAGAACATTGTTCACAAGGACGACATGACTACCGATGATGCAATTGTGTGCAATGTGAACGCCGGTCATAAGGTAATTGTTGTTTCCGATTGAGGTGGTGGAACCTTCCTTCGTTCCACGATGGATGGTTACATATTCGCGGACGATGTTGTTGTCACCCAGAAGCGTGTAACTTTCACAGTTTTTGTAACCGAGATCCTGGGGTTCGGCTCCGACTATGGCTCCGTATCCGATCTGGTTCCCTGATCCCAACTTGGCGTGGCCCGTAATGATCGCACGTGCCCGTATCTCGCAGCTGGCTCCGATTTCCACATGCTCGTCAATGATCGCATCAGGACCCACGCTGGTTCCCTCTCCGACAATAGCCTTGGGATGGATAAGGGCTCGCGGGTGGATAAGGTTGGAAGTCATGTCAGTGGCTTAAAACGTTTTGTAGGCGACTCTTCAAAGATATCCAGATTCTTTGAAACTATAATAGCCTTTTTCTTTCTCACTTGTACTACCCAGAATGATATGATCCAGAAACTCGATCTGAATCAGCTTGGCGGCATCCCTGACCTGCAGCGTGAAGGCAAGGTCGGCGGCACTCGGTGAGGGATCTCCAGAAGGATGATTGTGAACCAGAATAATGCCATAGGCCTGTTGCATCAAGCCAACCCGCAGGACATCACGGGGATGGGCCACGGTTTCATTGATCGTTCCCCGGCTGATTTCCTGCACGCCCAGCATCTTTAACCGGGTGTTGACCGCTATGACCCTTAGCGACTCGTGTGGCAACTGCCGCATTTCCTCACCCAGGAGCCGCTGGACGTGGAGAGGGCCCTCCATCGGCTGGTCCAGTGCCTGGCTGCGTGAAAGCCTTACCGCCAGTTCGAAAGCCGCCTTCAATTGCACGGCTTTGGTCATTCCCAAGCCTTTGATTTTGGCCAGTTCCTGTGCCGGTGTTTTGCTGAGATTATCCAGGGTCTGATAACGGATCAGCATTTCTTCGCCGATAACAATCGCCGATTTTCCCTTGGTTCCTGTCCGGATGAGGATGGCCAAAAGCTCTGAAACCGCCAGGCCGGATGATCCGTGTTTCCAAAGCCTTTCCCTGGGTCTGTCCTCGTTGACCATGTCCTTGATTCGTGGCATAGGAAGCGACGTTACGCCAAACTGCTAACAAAATCAACCCGCCTGATCATCCGGTTTGTCTTTTACCACTTTACCACCCCAGGAGATGATTCTCGCCTTGGCCCCCATGGCCTCCGCTTCTTTGATCTGGTTGTTCCTGCCATAAGCCAGCGACATCGTGGCATAAGCCATCTGGTCGTTGGGCCGGAGATTGATGGCTTTCTCTCCCGCCGCCAGGGCCTCCGCCGGACGATTCAGCTTGATCAAGGCCACTGTCAAGGCATGCCAGGCGTCAAACGAATCCGGCTCCAGCTCTGTCGCCTTGCCATACCATTCCGCAGCCTTTTCGAGTTCGCCCATGGCCAACTCACCATTGCCTTCATCCATACAATCTTCAGCAGTGCTCATGGTGGTCAATTCTTCAAAAGTGCCTGAACGGTTTTTTTCAAATCCTCAAAATGTAACAGGTCGTCCCATTCTTTTTGCCTGATCCCCTGTTGATTGAAAACGATGATGCGAAGCTGGTTTTTTGGTTTGTCCCAACCCAGTTGCAGACAGATCTCTCCTTTGAAATCCGCCACTGCGGAAAGGTCAGGACGGGGATTCCGGGTATTGCCCTTTTTCCGGTAAGCCGGGGTCACCCGCAATGCTTCCTGATCCAGATCCTTGATCATGCGCCTGACCGTGTAGCCGGGAGCCCAGTCCGACATGGTTCCACGTAAATCCACCACCACAATGGAACGAAAATCCCCGCGGCCATGGAACAAATCCAGTTCTTTTCCAGTCTGCCGCGTTCTGTCTTGCACGGAAGGATTGCTATAGATGATGACCGTTACCTGGCCGACCGGATTCAGGCTGCGCAGCACGCCGTCGGCATCCTTGGCTTGGATCAAGGGAGCAGCCTCAAGACCCGCGGGCAGCAGAAACAAAAGCAGGTAAAAAAAAGTTTTCATTCGATTTCGAGTATGTATCCCCGCAGGTATTCGCTCTCAGGAATGCCCAGTATAACAGGATGATCATGGCTCTGTCCGCAAATTTCCAACAAACGCGCCGCACGCCCCGCCTCGACAGCCGCTTCCGAAAGCATCTTGCGAAAAAGATCGTAACTGATGTGATGCGAGCAGGCATAGGTCGCCAATATACCCCCGGAAGTGAGTTGTTTCATCGCCCGGAGATTGATCTCTTTATAACCCCGGAGGGCTTCGTCCAGTTTGTCCCTGGATTTGGCGAATGGAGGCGGATCCAGAATCACCAGATCCCAGCTCCCGGCCTTCTGCCTTTTCAGATAATCAAAGGCATTCTCACAGACCCATTTCACCTCACAGCCATTTTGGAGCGCATTTTTTTTGGCCATGGCAATCGCTTCGGACGAAGAGTCCACTGCGGTTACTGAAGTAGCACCGGCTTTGGCACAATGCAGGGCGAAACCGCCCTGGTTACAAAAAACGTCCAAAACCCGCCGTCCCTTGGCATAGGCGGCCACGCGAAGGTGTTGTTCGCATTGGTCCAGGTAAAAACCCGTTTTCTGACCCGACTGCCAGTCGAAAAGGAATTCTACAGATCCCAAGTTCAACCAGAAGGGATCCGGAGCCGTTCCACGTCCCACCCGGAGATAACGTTCCAATCCTTCTTTTTCCCGGAGAGGCGCGTCGTTCCGCAGAACAATGGCGGATGGTTTTATTTTTTTCTCAAACCAATCAAGAATGCTCTCCATCTGCTGTTCGACACCCATCGTTGAAATCTGAAGCACCAGAACGTCCCCAAAACGATCAACGATAAGCCCGGGGATTCCGTCCGATTCGGACCAGACGAGTCGTCCAGCCTGGAGATCGCCACGTCGCTTAACCGCTTTTTCCAAAGCCGGGTGGAGGAAGGCTGCGTCAAAGACTGTTTTATCCGATGAGATTTTCCGCCACAGAATCTGGGAACAACTGTTGTAAAGTCCTGTGGCAAGAAATTGCCCCTTTGAATCGCGGCATTCGACGGCCTTTCCGTCATGTTCCGGTCCCAGGACTTTTTGCACCTCGTTGGCATAGACCCAGGGATGACCCTGCAGCACACGCTGCCGGCCGCCTGGGTTGAGTTTGATTGAGGCCATAAAGGGACGAATGTAGCCCATTCATACCAACAGAAAAGGAGAATGCACGATTGCTGCGGTAGCAAACGCTTAAGACGAAGGTCAGCCGTTGTTTCCGCAGGACTTGTTGGTTTCCAGGGCAGCCTCGGGATATTCGTAAATATCCCCGCGAAAATTACGCAGAACCAGACGATCACCCGTGCGGGCCACGATGTAGTCCGGATTGAGAGGGATTTTCCCCCCTCCGCCTGGCCCATCGACCACGTATTGGGGAACCGCATAACCCGTCGTGTGGCCGCGAAGTTTGTCCATGATTTCAAGGCCTTCCTGGATCGAGGTCCGGAGATGCCCGGAACCTTTGATCAAATCACACTGATAAAGGTAATAGGGACGGACGCGGCACATCAGCAGTTTATGAAAAAGTTCCTTCAGAATTTCGGCGTTGTTATTGATGCCTTTGAGGAGAACGGCCTGATTGCCCAGGGGAATGCCGGCATCGGCCAAACGCCCCAGGGCATCGCGAACCTCCGAGGTCAGTTCCCGTGGATGGTTGGTGTGGACACTGATCCAAAGCGGGTGATACTTTTTCAACATCGCACACAGCTCCGGTGTGATCCGTTGCGGCAGGAAAATGGGAACCCGGGAACCGATACGTATAAACTCAATATGCGGGATGGAGCGCAGGCGGGAGAGAATACCTTCCAGTTTCCTGTCTGAAAAAAGAAGCGGATCCCCACCGGAGAGCAGGACGTCCCGGATTTCCTCGTGTTTCTCCAGATAACGATACGCCTCTTCAAAATCCGTCTCCAACTCCTGCTCACCCACTCCGCTGACCACCCTGCTCCTTGTGCAGTAACGACAATAGGAAGCACAACGGTCTGTCACCAGGAACAAAACCCGATCCGGGTACCGATGTACAAGTCCGGGAACCGGCATGTCACCGTCTTCGCCACAAGGATCGACCATTTCCTCAGACGAGTAACTGGATTCCTCCAAACGCGGGACCACCTGGCGGCGAATGGGGCAGTCTGGATCGTCCGGATCAATTAGGTTGAAAAAATGGGGAGTGATGGCCGTGGCCAGTTTGCTTCCGGTTAACAGTGCCCCTGCCCGTTCTTCCGGCGCCAGTCTGAGATGTTTCTCCAAATCCTGAAGGCTGCTGACGCGATTGCGTAACTGCCATGTCCAATCGTTCCATTGTGCAGGGGTGGTTCCGGACCAATGGCCCGGATAAGAGGGAATAAACGTAATTCGGCTCAACAATCTTTCTTGGTAAGTGACCAATTTATTCAGTCTCGTCCCGTTGTCAAATTTTCATAATGGAAGCTAAAACTCTTTTTCAGGCCGTTCTTGCCGTTCCGGAGGACTTGGAGCATGTTGTACTCATGCCTAACTCCCTTCCCAAACTCTACGTCAAAACAGGTTGCCCTTGGTGTGAAGATGCCCTGAATTTTCTCGATCAGAAAAAAATCCCCCATGACATCATTGTCGTCACCGGCAATGCCACAGCCATGCAGGAAATGATTGATCTCTCCGGTCAAAGCAAGGCTCCCACCTTGGACTGGGATGGCGATGTCCTGGCCGATTTCGGTGTCGACGAACTCCTGCCCTTCCTCAAAAAACACGCGGCTTTGTGAAAAATCTCGCTGCCGTTTATGCCGAAACCGGCATTCCAGCAGAAGTTTTGAAGCTGGAATCCCGCGTGATACCAGATCCCGGGCCGAACGAGGTATTGATCCGCATGTTGCTGGCTCCTGTCAATCCTTCCGACATCAACATGATGGAAGGCACCTACGGCCTTAAACCTGTACTACCCGCAGTCGGGGGAAACGAAGGTGTCGGGCGGGTGGAAAAATGCGGAAGCGCCGTGAAAACTCTCCTTCCAGGGATGTTGGTCAAACCGGCCACCGGTGCCGGAACCTGGCAACAATGGGTTCTCTGTCATGCCGGTGAATGCCTGGCTTTTCCCGAAAGTTTGAGCCCCCATCAGGCCTCCATGCTCTATGTCAACCCCGCCACAGCCTGGCGTATGCTGCATGATTTTATTCCGCTTCAACCCGGCGACTGGATCATTCAAAATGCCGCAAATTCCGCTGTGGGACGTTCCGCCATACAGATCGCAAGGAGTTTAGGAGTCAAAACGGTCAACCTTGTCCGCAGACCGGAACTGATCGCTGAATTACAGGCATTGGGCGGGGATGCCGTATTGTTGGACTGTCCTGATTCACTAACCCGCATCAAAGAATTAACCGGGGATAAACCGCCTCGATTGGCCCTGAATGCCGTCGGGGGCGACAGCCTCACCCTGCTGTGCAAAACCGTTGCTTCCGGGGCCAAAATCGTCACCTACGGTGCCATGTCCAAACAGCCACTCCGCATCGGCAATGGTCTGCTCATTTTTAAGGATCTTTCCTTTCATGGCTATTGGATCAGCCGCTGGTATGCCAATACTCCGCACGAAGAGATCCACCGGATGTTCGAATCCTTGGCCCAACTCTGTCGGAAAAATCAATTGGAGATCCCTGTCGCCGCCACCTATGACCTGAAAGACGTTGCGACAGCTCTCGCCAGCGCCCAGAAAGACAAACGGAACGGGAAAATACTGTTGCGGCTGAACGATTAAGTCTCCAAGCCAAAAAAAAGGCAGCCCAAAGGCTGCCTTTTGAGTCCCGTCAGGGATGATGATTTGTCTTCGCAATCTACCCGACAGTATTTTTATGCTCAGATACCTTTGCCGAGCTTCTTGGCCGCTTCGCGTGTGCGTTGGGCCTTACGATGGCGTTGATCGACAATCTTTGTCTTGCGTTTGCGCAACTGGCCGCCGAGCTTTTCAACCGCAATGTCCACTGCCGCGTAAAGGTCGCGGTGGTGTTCTTCTATATGAATGTCAGGACCCGGGACTGCCAGATGGGCTTTGACCCCGTAGGCTTTCGAGGGGGACTTGGTTTCGTCATGCACCAGGACAATATGGGCACCGATGATTTGGTCGGTCAGATGTTCCAGGTGGCTGACTTTCTGGGCGACATGCGCATGAATGGCGCCGGTCAGTTTGAGGTGTTGGGTACTGATGTGGATTTGCATAAAAGGGTGGTAGGGTAGACAAGTAGAAAACCTTTGCGGGCTGCTGTCACTTCAAATCGAAGTTGCCTGAACCTGTTACTCATGGATTACTTCGCCCCTGACGCTTTCATCATAGCAGCTGCACCCATCCGGCGCAAGGCGCGTGGCGACAACTCGGATAAAAGGGAAAAAATCCGTTGAAAGATTGAAGTCCAACCTACAGCCGATTTCCTGCGCAGCAGAGTCATTCCGGCCCTGACCACTTCATCCACCGACTGACTCTTGGCGAAAAAGCGAGGTTCCATTCCGGCAACCTGCTGGAATTCGGTCGCCACGGGCCCTGGACAAAGCGCACAGACATGGACGCCATGCCCACGGACCTCTTCATAAAGTGCTTCGCTCAGGGAAAGAACATAGGCTTTGCTTGCCGCGTAAACGGAAAAGTAAGGTATAGCCTGGAATGCCGCTGTAGATGCCACGTTCAGAATAAAACCTTTTTTACGCTCCACCATGCCCGGCAAAAAAAGACGGCTCAGCATGGTGAGTGCCTGGATATTCACCCGTATCATTCCGGACAAATGCCCTTCTTCGGTATCGGCAAAGCTTTGTTGCCATCCGAACCCTGCATTATTGATCAAGCCGGCCACCTTCAAGCCTTTTTCCCGGCAAAAAGCCTGGATGACCGCCGGGGCCTCCGGATCGTTCAAATCCTCGCTCAAGACAAAAACAGCTGTTTTCCCCTTGAGTTCTTCCGCCAGCTTTAGAAGCCTTTCTTCACGTCGTGCCACCAAGAGCAACGTTATCCCCTCTTCCGCGAAGGCCCGGGCAAACCCCTCGCCGATCCCACTGCTCGCTCCGGTAATGATGATAACTTCAGTGCTCATGGATATCACGATAACCCGTTCCCTTTCTTTCCACAAACTTTCCTTGGCTGTACTTTTGCCTTCGAAATATCCTTATCCAAGGATCGACTTCGTTTCATCAATCGCCTTCTGTCCTGTGGTAAACAATCTTCCTCCATTAATTTTGTTGGCTACCGCCTGCCTCTCTCTATGGTTTTCCCATGAATCGCGTCGGGATTGGTTATGATGTCCATCAATTGGTGGAAGGCAGAAAGTGTGTTTTGGGCGGTGTGGATATTCCCCATTCCAAAGGCCTGGATGGCCATTCGGATGCAGATGCCCTTATCCATGCCATTGCCGACGCCCTGCTCGGTGCCATAGGACAGCCCGACATCGGCCACCACTTCCCCAACACCGATCCTCGCTGGAAAAATGTTCCCAGCAAAATCTTTCTTGAGCAGATCCGCGAAATACTGCGGGGGATGAAGGCCAGCATCAACAACATCGACGCCACCCTCATCTGCGAAGCCCCCAAGATCAATCCCCACATCAAGGCCATGAAAGCCGTCATAGCAGAGGCACTGATGATCCGCATTGACCAGGTAGGCATCAAAGCCACCACCAATGAAACCATGGGCTTTGTCGGACGCCGCGAAGGCATTGCAGCCATGGCCGTGGCCAGCGTGGAAACGATCTGATTTTTGTCCGCGTGAAACCCAGGTTCATTTCATTCGAAGGCTCCGAAGGCTGCGGCAAAAGCACGCAGATCGCCAAACTCAGCCATTGGCTGGAGTCACGGAACCAAACAGTCACCTGTCTGCGCGAACCCGGTGGCACTGCCTTGGGCGAGCACGTGCGTGACTTGTTAAAACACAACCCGGCAGGCAACGGCATGGAACCCGAATCCGAGCTTCTGCTTTTTGCCGCCAGCCGGGCCGAGCTTGTCCGTAAAATGATTCAACCCAAATTGGCCGCAGGTTTTTGGGTGATTTGTGATCGCTTCCTGGATTCCACCACGGTCTACCAAGGCCTGGCCCGCAAACTCGATCCCGCACGCGTCGATGCCATCAACCTTTTTGCCGTGGGTCAGACCCTGCCGACACTTACTCTGGTTCTGGATCTCGATGCCGAAGAAGCCCGCGAACGAATGCAGGGACGCAAAGCAGCCCATGACCCTTCCGACCGTATGGAGAATGAGCCTCTCGCCTTTTACCAGTCTGTAACCGAAGGGTATCGCCAACTAGCCCGTAACTATCCCAAACGCATCAAGCTGATCCCCGCCCATGGCACGCGCGAAGACGTTTTCCAAACCATCCTCAAGGAGCTTACCCATGCCTTTCCCTGCCTCCTGGATTAAAGAACGGATTAAACAGTCCTCCTTGGAAAAGCGACTGGCCCATGCCTTCCTCCTGACCGGAGCCTCCCTCCCGGAGCTCGAAACACTGTTCGAGGAACTCAGTGCCAGCCTTCTTGATTCGCCCCGCCCTGATCATCCGGATAAACACGTCATTCGACCCGAATCCAAATCCCGCCGTCTCACGGTGGAACAAGTCCGTAATCTGGAACACGAACTACAGCTCAAGGCCCGCGAAGCCAAAGTGAAAATCGCCTGCATCGTTGCCGCCGACCGCATGTGCCTGGGCCAGGCCGAAGCCGCCAATGCCTTCCTCAAAACCCTGGAAGAACCTCCAGCCAACTCCATTATCTTTCTTCTTAGCGACCGGCCCGAGCAACTCCTGCCAACCATCCGCTCCCGCTGTTTGTGCCTTTCTCTGGAATCGGGTGCCCATTCCACACCTTCGATCGACGAACCCTGGATCCATCGCTGGGTTCAGGTTAAAGGAACCCCAGCTGACATGGCCTACCGCCGTGCCGTTCTTCTGGCTGAGATTTGGCGGGAATGCCGGGAAGACGTTGAAAATCGTTTCAAAACCCGGATCAAGGACGAGGAAGAAGGAGCAGATGCCATGCTTGAAGCTGAATTCCTGGTTGCACGGGATCGTACCATCGAAGCCCTGATCCGTGCCGTTTGGCAAAACGCGCGCTCCCTCCCAGACAAAGGCCCGGCTCTGCACTGCTGCGAAGGCTTGGAAGAGTTGCGCTTTGCCTTGAGTAGGAACATCGACCAGAATCTGGCTTTGGAGCGTTGCTCCCTGCGCATGAGCGGTTTGATTGAAGCTTAGGTGCGAATCACCAAGAAAAGCGTAAAAGTCATCCAAAACCCTAAAATTCGGCTCAATTAAAGACATTTATGCATCCGCTTTTCACACGGAATTCCTTCTTAATTTTAACGCAAAATCATCAAAAGAGATTTTTTTCAGGTGAAATCCCAATAATATCGATAAAGCTTAAATCCGTTGACGAGTAGAACTTTTTCTTTCACTCTTTTGGGCGGCAACCCTACTTCATTTATGGATCTTAAAGAAATCAAGACGGTCATCGACCTGATGACCAAAAACGACCTCACCGAATTTGAGTTGGAAAAGGATCAGTTCAAGATCCGCATCTGCAAGAGCGGTCAGGGAACCCCGAACTACACGCTTCATACTCCGGCACCTGTTCTGGCTCCCGCACCGTCCTATGCAGCACCCGCCCCCGGCCCTTTGGCGCCCGCAGCGTCGCCTACTGCCAACCTGCCTTCGATCAGTTCGCCCATGGTCGGGACTTTTTACATATCCCCCTCCCCGGACTCCGCCTGCTACGTCTCTGTCGGCACGGAAGTGAACGAAGAAACCGTCGTCTGCATCATCGAAGCCATGAAAGTCATGAACGAAATCAAGGCCGAGATCAAAGGCGTCATCACCGAAATTGTGGCCGAAAACGGGAAGCCGGTCGAATTCGGCCAACCTCTGTTCCGTATCCGTCCCTCCTGAGTTCCCGTTAATCGTAATCTTCCCAATTCCGAAGAGAAGCCGAGTTCATGTTTGAAAAAGTCTTAATCGCTAACCGCGGAGAAATCGCCCTCCGCATCATCCGGGCCTGCAAAGAACTGGGCGTGCGCTCCGTCGCCGTTTATTCCGAGGCCGATCAGGACTCCCTTCACGTCCAACTTGCCGACGAAGCCATCTGCATCGGCAAAGGCCCCAGCAGCGAAAGCTATCTCAAAATTGACCGCATCATCAGTGCGGCCGAAATCGCTGACGTTGACGCCATCCATCCCGGCTACGGTTTTCTTTCCGAAAAAGCCCACTTTGCGGAAGTCTGCGAGAGCTGTCACATTAAATTCATTGGGCCATCCGCCGACGCCATCCGCCGCATGGGGGACAAAGCCGTGGCCCGTGACACCGCCCGCAAGGCCGGTGTGCCCGTGACACCAGGCAGCGACGGCCCTGTCGAAACGGAACAGGAAGCCGTCAAAGTTGCCAAAAAAATTGGCTATCCCGTCATGATCAAAGCTGTCGCCGGCGGCGGCGGCAAAGGCATGCGCCCTGCGCACAACGACATCAGCCTTGTTCAAGGTTTCCACGCCGCACGGATGGAAGCGGAAAAAGCCTTTGGCAACGGCTCCGTGTACATGGAAAAACTGATCATCAACCCGCACCACATCGAGTTCCAGATCATGGCCGATACCAAGGGCAAGATCGTCCATGTGGGCGAACGCGATTGCTCCATCCAGCGCCGCAACCAGAAACTGCTGGAGGAATCCCCATCACCCTTTCTGACCGAATCTCTCCGTAAAAAAATGGGTGCCGCCGCCATCAAACTGGCCAAGGCCGTCAATTACGTAAATGCTGGAACCATCGAATTCCTCATGGATGACGAAGGTAACTTTTACTTCATGGAAATGAACACCCGCATCCAGGTGGAACATCCCGTAACAGAAGAAGTTTATGGCGTTGATCTGGTCAAAGAGCAGATCCGCATCGCCGCCGGTGAGCCGCTCCATAAAGATTTCGACGACCTCAAACCGCTCCGCCATGCCATTGAATTCCGTGTCAATGCCGAGGATCCATTCAATAATTTCCTACCCAGCCCAGGCAAGATCGACCTCTATTATGCCCCTGGTGGTCACGGCATCCGCGTTGATTCCCATGTTTACGGCGGCTATAGCATTCCTCCCTACTATGATTCCATGATCGGCAAGATCATCGCCACTGGTCGCGACCGCAAATCCGCCTTGGACCGCCTGAGTCGCGCATTGGATGAAACCCTTGTCCGTGGCATCCGCACCACCATTCCGCTGGGTCAACTGATCCTGAGGGATGTGGAATTCCGCCGGGGCAAATATTCCACAGCCTTTGTCCAGAACCTCATGGATCAACGCGCCCAGATCCTGCCCACTTACGAACAGAAATAACGGCAGATTTAACGCAAAGTCTTTTAGCGCCCTGAAAGTGAAGCACCTTTCAAACTTTCTGTTGCTACAGCTTCTGTATTTATATCCCTTCCACGATTAGGACGAAATCTCTCTTGGCGGCTCCTTGGCTTCTTTAGAACTTGCGCCTTACAATCTTTGCGCCTTTGCATTATAGTTCACTCGTGTCTCCGTCCGAAATCATTGAAAAACTCCGAACCGCCAGGCTCTACGCCATTTTGGACACGGGCTACTCTGATCCACGGCACTGGCCAGACCTGGTGAAAAAGCTCATCACCGGCGGAGTCGGCGTTATCCAGATCAGGGCCAAAAATGCCACTCCTGAAGAAATTCAGGCCTGGGCCCTGAACGTCCAATCAACCCTTCGCGGGGCCCGGATACCGCTCGTCATCAACGACCATCCGGAAATCGCCAAAAACATCAGCGCCGACATCTGCCACGTCGGTCAGGACGATATCTCTGTGGCAGAGGCAAGGGAACGCTCCGGAGGCAAAGTCATCGGAAAATCCACCCACAGCCTCGCCCAGGCCGAAGCTGCCCAAAACGAGGGCGCTGATTACATTGGTTTTGGACCCTTGTTTGCCACCCCCACCAAACCGACCTATCCAGCGATTGGATTGGAAGACATCGCGGAAATGAACAGGCGGATCCACATCCCCCATTTTTGCATCGGCGGCATCAAATCGGATAACATTGCCCAACTCAGGGTGGCGGGAGCCGAGAGGGTCGTCATTGTCTCAGGCCTGCTGCAGGCCTCCGACCCAGCAAACTATGCCAAAAGTGTTATTCAAGAACTCGACCCAAAGACAACGACGTGAATCTACCAACCCTCTTCCGTTGGATTTTATCCCTTTCCCTGCTCTTTGCCCTCATAGGTTCCGTAATCGATCTGGGGTTCCCCGGCCTGCTGCCCGAAGAGCTTCAACACTATTTAAAAATGGAACATGAATCGGATCTGGTCTGGACTGATTTTCCAATAATAGCCCTCGCGCTATTGCTGCTACTCCTTGTTATTCTTGCTTATGTGGGCCTTTACCTTTGGAAAAACTGGGGACGCACGTTGTTTCTAATTTCCGGGATCCTGGGCTATGGCCTGGCACCCTTCATGGGGCCTTATGTTTACTCGGGGCCAGCCTACTTTTTCTTCGACTTGTCTACCGTTCTTTTTGGACTGATTCTGGGCTTGGCCTGGTTTTCGCCAGTGGCTGAAAAATTTAAAAAGCCCACGCCTCCGCCTCTACCCGTCTGAAAGATATTGCAGCAGACTGCGGAAGTTTATTTGTGGGGTGAATGGGGATCCTTCGCGAAGAGGCCGAACTTCGTTCGAGTCTTTGGTAGACTTCCCGCTATTGTGAGGACTCCGCGAAGAACGCGGAGCGGAGAGGATTCGAACCTCCGGTAGGTTTTACCCTACAACGGTTTAGCAAACCGTCGCTTTAGACCACTCAGCCACCGCTCCTGATTGGATTTGAAAATGTGCCAGCAACTCTCCAATGGGACAACAAGAAAATGTGTTTCCAGGAAATCCGGGACTTAAGGGGCCTTGAGCCCTTCCAACATAAAATTGCGGGCAAGTGATTTTTTGATGGGCGGCAAGTCCTGTTCCACCTGCCTCAAACGGTTCCGGATCGCATGTCGATAGACCCCGACATAATCCGGAATGGATCGGTTCCAGGAGAAATCGCAGGACATGGCCTCTTGTTGCATCAGCCGGATGTGGGCAGGTCTGTTAAACCAGGTGTCAAGAGCCCAGCCCACCGAATCATGAAGTGCCGCCGCTTCCATCTGCTCAAAAAGGAACCCCGTGCCGGAACCGTCAATGGCATTGTAAGGCCGTATGGTGTCCTTCAGACCTCCGGTTTCACGGGCTATGGGCAGAGTTCCGTAACGCATGGAATAAAGCTGGGTCAACCCGCATGGCTCGTAGATCGAAGGTATCAGAAAAAAATCACTCCCGGCCACGATTGAATGGCTTAACTCGTTGGAAAAACCGATGGTGGCTGACACTTTGCCAGGGAATCGCCTTGCCAGCCAAAGAAAGTAATCCTGGATATGAACGTCCCCGCTGCCCAGGACAGCCAGTTGAAAATCCATCTGCTCCAGTGCCTGGGTCAACATGCCCCGGAGCAGATCCATACCTTTTTGTTCCACCAAACGGCTGACCAGGCCGATGACCGGGGCGTCCGACTCCGCCAGCCCAAGGCGTCGGCGGAGACCTTCCTTGCAAACGACTTTCCCTGACAGATCATTTGCGGAGTAGCTGGAGGGAATCAGCGAATCATGGCGGGGATCCCACTGCGAATAATCCGCTCCGTTCAAAATCCCGAAAAGATCCCCGCGCTTGCGGTTCAAAAAAGGAGACAATCCCCTGCCCCCTTCCGGAGTCAGGATTTCGTTTGCATGGGCCGGGGAAACTGTAGTGATGGCATCCGCATACCAGACCCCTGCCTTCAAAAGATTGGCCCGCCCGTGATCCTCAAAAATATCAGGCTGGAACTGCTCCTTCCCGAAACCCATGAAAGGAATCACTCCGGGTTCATACACTCCCTGGTAGCCGATATTATGAATGGTCAGGACAGAAGCGGTCCGGGTAAGGGGCGATAGAAGCCGGTCCCAGGTTTTCAGATACGCTGCGGCAGGGGCCGTTGCCCAGTCGTGCACATGAAGCACATCAGGAATCCAATCCAAATCCTTGCAGATTTGCAGGCAGGCCTTGGAGAAAAGGGCGAAGCGATAGGCGTTATCCCCGTATTCCTGCATCCCTTCATCGTAGATGCCTTGTCGTCCAAAGGCTGACTCATGATCCACCAGCCAAACAGGCACGGCATCGTCCAGTTCACAGGCGTAGATTCCCACCCAGGCCTCGACGCCTCCCAGGTGTACACAGGCAGGCGAAACAAAGTGTATCCCGTATTTTTCCCGGTCAATCGCACGGTAAAGCGGAAGCACAATCCGCGCATCATGGCCGGAAGTCCTCAGCTCTTTGGCCAGTCCTGCCACCACATCCCCGAGTCCTCCCGCCTTCGCCAAGGGCGCGCATTCGGATGCGGCGAAAAGTACTTTCAAGGATTCAAAACGTTGCATGGAATACTTTTCTCTGATTGAACCGGTAAGAGCAAGAACGCAAAAAGCCCGTGAAAAAAAGTTCTCTTAAGTTTCCAAACTATCGATACTGATCATTGAAAGAAAAGTATTATACAAATCCTTTCTTGACAGATACTTATAAACAGGAATCGGGATTTTAGCCGCTTGACATTCCTGAAGAATTGGGTCAGATTTATCATAGTTTACAACCTCTTTAAGAAAGACCCCTATGCTTCAAACGAAAACCTTTCTCAGCATCCTCGGCGTAATTGTTCTCGTTTTCACTCTGAATACACTTCAGGCGGCCACCCAGCTTCGTATTAATGCTGCCGGTGATCTTGAAATTCTGGATAGCAAAGGCCTCTTGGTCAAGTCACTCAGCAACGGCTCCATCTCCCAGTCCGTCAAGTCTGACAATCAAGCTTTCAAGGTATCCTACGGTAAAGATCTCAAAGGCCGTTTTACCACGATTGTTTATCCCGATCCTGAAAAACCACAAACAATCTCCCTCAATGTCTTCAAGCAGGATGTAATCATCAGCTCAGATGCCGTCCTGACAGTGGTTGCTGAAAAGGATCTCAACACAGCCAGACTGCAATCAGGGGTGCTTGGAAAGATCAGCGTGGCTGGCACGGATTTGGGCGCCGGTAATTCAGTCAATATTCAAAACGGGGCAGTGGTCGCCAACACCCCCCCCGCACCGCAGCCCGCTTCTAAAATAACCCAAACCGCACAAACTCAAAAATCCAAACCAGCAGCCGTAACCATCGCCGAAGCCCCTCAACAAGCACCTGCAACAGCAGAAGATGCTGGGGATTACGCTCCCGAGAATTACAACGGAGCCCACACCCGCAAGATCGAGGGTGATGTCATGATCGCCCCCAAGGGCCAAACGGTTGTGGATGCCATCAAGAACTCTCCCACTACACCCCGCCTTGATCTCAGTCAACCCATTACACCCGGCAGCACCATTCAGACCGGCCCCGACGGAAAAGCTTATATCGCTCCATTCCCCGGTGCGATTCTCATGCTCGAACCCAATACAACGGTTGAGTTCGAAGAACTTGAATGGAAAAAATCCAACGGAAAAGTTGAACGTAAAATGACTGCTTTCGTCAAACAAGGCAGTGTGATTTCCGCCATCAAAGGTATCAAGCCTGAGGAGCTGGATTACAAAGTTAAAACCCCCCATGGGGTTGCTGCTGCCCGCGGCACGGTTTATATCACACGCAACAATGGTTCAA
>JBBSCO010000053.1:0-20196 GCA_038250235.1 Methylacidiphilales bacterium
CTGGGCGTGCTCCAGAAAGAGCTACGTGACGAACGCGAAGCCAACGAAAAGGCGACCATGGCCACGATCAAAGACGCATTGGCTGGCGCAGAAAAAGCCGTTCGCGAAGCCAAAGTGACAGCGGATTTGGATGAAACGATCTCCACCTTGGGAAAATTTCGTCGCCGTTACGGGAGCGGCCAAAGATCCGAGGAATTGAATGCCGCCTATAACCAAGTCGAGCCCACGCTTCAATTCGTGACCAACTGGCAGAACTATCTCTCGGCAAAAATCGGGGGCAACCTCCAGTCAGCCAACGACGCCTTGCGGAACTTAATGAATAATAACGGGCCTTACCTCATTCCCCGTTCCGAGATTCTCGCGCTTGTCAGGGATGTAAGTAAAATCGAGAGAGCTCCCGATCAATCGTCGCCGCAGGAGGCTATCGACCAGATCATCGCCGGGATCAAGTCTTTGGCCGATGTGGATGACGGGATAAGGAAACTTCGCAAGTTGCAGGAAGGCAATCGCAGCAACAATAGTTCGTGGGAACCACTCAACAATTTGATGCAAAGTCTCCTGTTGATTGATAAAACTTATCAGGACTTCAAAGCCGGATTGGCCGTCAATATCGAGATTTACTCAAGACACTCCAATGTAACCGGGCAGGGCAATGCGCTTGTTTCGAGTCTGCAATCGGAACTTTATCTCCTCCTGCTGCCGCGCTACGTAGGTGCACCGCAAGGCACCAAGGCACGACCTGACGAAAACGTCCCCCGTTTTATGGAGCGCATCGGCAAGGAAGCCAAAGAGCGGGGCGACATCATTGTGGCCAGTCGCACCCACGAAGCCCTGCGAATCCTCCAACGTGGGAGCAGTTTCAGCAATACGGACATGGAGGGATTGAGAACCTTCGTTGCCGGCCAAAATCAGGAAGTTGCCGGCCAATGGATGTTGGCGGTGATCTCTTATCAGACCTCGCTAAAAAGCGGAAGTGATCTCGTGCCCTCAAAGGTCATAGGTGAAAGGTTGGCTGCCCTTCGATCTGCTTATCCCAAGGAGTTTGAAACCGGGATGGAGCGTTTCTTGAATCCTCCCGCCCCGGCATTCAACCCAGGGGATCCCCGCTTTTTGAATCGAAACATGCGTGATAACCTCAATCAACCGGGTCAAGCCAACCAGCCCAGCCTCCTCATTCCTCCGGCTCCTGTGAGTTCACCCAGCGTCACAACTCCTCCCGCAGCCCCACCGACGCCGAAGGAATAAACGTGGGCATCGTAGTCATCCACGAATCAGGCCGACTTGTCTTCGGCTTCCATTTAATGTCTACGGGGTCTATGGGGTCACTCGTTAACAAATAACACAATCTCACAGGGTCACTCGTGGACCCGTAACATGATTTTGGGGTTGGTTATTTTGCATGAAAGGCAAGAACGGTGCGGTTTGACTTTCCTGGAGCGATACACCATATAAGGATGCGTGGTAATGAGCGTGCGCGCATTTTCTATGAAACCTATGGCTAAGGCTTGTTCATGCAAGCGCCACATCAGGGCCGGGAGTGCTTCGGAGTGGACATTTATGAACACTGCTTGATGCCCAACCATGTGCGTCTAGCCATTTATACTCCTCAGGGCAGCCTGTCCCGTTTTATGGCCTGGCTGCAAACAACCGTTACGGTGCTTTACAGCCGCAACCACAAACGAAGCAGACACGTCTGCCAGGAACGTTACTCGGCGGAGCTGGTTGATAGCTGTGAGTGGGACCTCAACGGGGTTCACCATAGTCTTTGGGGAGCTGGTTCTGCTCCCTGCCCAGTGAAATGGGGGTGGATCTAAGCCCTTATATCCATTCTTGCCCCTTTGGCTGGCTTTATGCTTTTGTAGTGACTTCTTTCGGCGTTATTTTATTTTTATCTTCTTATGCGTATTTTTGTGACGGGCGGTGCCGGTTATATCGGCAGTGTATTTGTGGAAGAAGCCATCAAGGCAGGGCATGACATTTGTATCTTCGATGACTTGTCCGAGGGAAACAAGGCGGCAGTCCACCCCGCGGCAACTTTTGTTCTGGGTGACTTGCTGAAGTATCCTGAAATTGAAAAAGCCGTGGAGGATTTCAAACCTGAAGCGGTCATCCATTTTGCAGGCAAGGCCCTGGTAGGGGAGTCCATGACCCATCCGCACTTGTACTATCAAACCAATGTGATGGGGGGAACCAATCTCTTACAGGCCATGGTCAAGGCCGACTGTAAAAAAATTGTTTTCTCCTCCACTTGTGCCACTTATGGCATGCCGGAAAAAATTCCCATTGATGAGCGCTGCCCCCAGAAGCCCATCAATCCTTACGGTCATTCCAAACTTGTCTTTGAGGAAATCCTCAAGTGGTATGAAAAAATCCATGGCATCACATTTGTTGCCCTGCGTTATTTCAATGCAGCCGGGGCTTCCGAACGTTACGGGGAATGTCGCCGGATCGAAACCCATCTGATTCCGAATTTACTAAAAATTCCCCTGGGCAAGGTTGAGTACTTCCAGGTTTTCGGGGACAAATACACAACCCCGGATGGAACCTGCATCCGTGATTACATCCACATCATTGACCTGGCCAGTGCACACCTTGCAGCTTTGACCCGCGACATCAGTGCTTTTTATAATCTGGGAACCGGTGAGGGATTTTCCGTGCTGCAGGTGGTCGAAGTGGCTCGCAAGATTACGGGGCACCCCATTCCCATCAAAATCATGGAACCCCGTCCCGGAGATCCTCCACGTCTTGTGGCCAGTGCCAACCGGATCAAGATGGATCTGGGTTGGAAGCCCCATTTCACCAAAGTTTCGGATATTGTCCAAAGTGCCTGGGACTGGCATAAGAAGAATCCTAGCGGCTACGAGAAGTAAACATTATGGCCCTGAGAACCAAAAAAAGGACGGAAAATCCCATGGTGACGGTCGGGCAGTTCTATGCCCGTCATTCCGGGATGATCCAGTTGAAATTGGTGGCGGGCGCGGAGGGGATGAACCGGCGTATTTCCGAGGGTTCCGTCAACCGTCTGGGCCTGGCCTTGACCGGCTTTTACAAATATTTCGCCAACAACCGCATTCAATTGATCGGGAAAAGCGAAATGGCCTACATGCGGGATCTGAAAACAGATGCTTGCCGGGAACGTTTCCGGGAAATTTTCCAAAAAAAGGTGCCCTGCCTGATTTTTGCCCGTAACATCAAGCCGCCGGCCTTTATTCTTGAGGAAGCCGAACGTTATAGCGTTCCGATTTTCTGTTCCCCGAGTATCACCATGCGTCTGGTCAATACGGTCACCATCTGTCTGGAGGACGATTTTGCCCCCAGCACCAGCCTGCACAGCAGCATGGTGGATATTCAGGGTGTTGGGGTGCTGATCATGGGGGAGAGCGGTATCGGTAAAAGCGAATGTGTTCTGGGCCTGATTGAAAGGGGTTATTCCCTGGTTTCGGATGACATCACCAAGGTCAAGTGCCTGGAAGGCCGCGATTTGGTTGGAACATCCGCTGATCTGACCCGCCATTACATTGAGGTGCGGGGTATTGGTATCATCAACGTGGCCAGTATTTTTGGTGCCAGCAGCATTCGTTACAAGAAAAACATTAATTTGGTGGTCACCTTGAAGGAATGGGCCAAGCTGGAAAACGTGGACAGGATCGGCCTGGACCAGGATCACTATGAAATATTGCAAATCAAAATTCCCCATGTAACAATTCCAGTCAGATCCGGTAGAGATCTGGCCGGACTGGTGGAAGTTGCTGCCTTGGATCAGAAATTGAAGAGTATCGGACACCACTCGGCACACGAATTTAATGAACGTCTGCTGAAAAAAATGCGGACTGGAGAAAGCTGAAATGAGTTTAATAAACAAGAAAACAGGCGCGGACGACAACATTGTTGAGAAGGAATTGACCATTCTGAACAAGCTGGGTCTTCATGCCAGACCTGCAGCGATGTTTGTGCGCATTGCCAACCGTTTTTCTTGCGAAATCTCTGTCGAAAAAGACGGGGAAGAAGTCAACGGCAAGAGTATCATGGGTCTCATGATGCTGGCAGCCGGCTGCGGATCACAGCTCAAGATAGCTGCCTCCGGTGATGATGCTGTTCAGGCTGTCAAAGAATTGGCCGAACTCATCCAGCGTAAGTTTGATGAGGAATAACCATTCCGGCCGGTTCCCATGAACGGCACCCCGATCCAATGTCCAAAAAGAAGCTACGAAGCGACATTCGCCTGACCGGCATCCCGGTATCCCCGGGAGTTGTCCACGCGGACATTCACGTTCTTAACCGCGAAGAAATAAACGTCCCCAAGTTTCCCATCGCGGCCGCCGAGGTTGCAACGGAAATTGCCCGTTTGGAAGATGCCCTGGTTAAAACCCGGGAGCAAATTCGGGAGATCAAAGATCACTTGTCCGCTTCGATAGGGGAAAAAGATGCTGCTATTTTCGACGCACATCTTCTGGTGGTTGAGGACAGCAGCCTTTTGGAGGCAGTGCGCAAGCAGGTAGAAGTTAAATTGCTCTGCGTCGAATATGTTTTCCATCATTTGATGCTGAGTTATTCGGCCAGCATGAGGGAAGTTGATGACCCGTATCTGCAGGAGCGGGCCTCCGATATCATGGATGTGGGCAGGCGGGTTCTGAACAATCTCAATGGCGATGGACCGGCCGAGAGGTTCCGTCTGGACAAGCCTTCCATCATTGTGGCGCATGACCTGTCTCCGTCCGATACCGCTCTTTTCGACCGCAAGATGGTTCTGGGATTCGCCACGGATCTGGGCAGCCGTGTTTCCCACACAGCCATCATGGCGCGTTCCCTCAATATTCCGGCCGTAGTAGGCATGAAGGATGCATCCCTCAGTCTCGATTCCGACATC
This sequence comes from Methylacidiphilales bacterium, assembly GCA_038250235.1. Classification (GTDB taxonomy): domain Bacteria; phylum Verrucomicrobiota; class Verrucomicrobiia; order Methylacidiphilales; family JAAUTS01; genus JAAUTS01. The sequence continues at coordinate 4,868 of JBBSCO010000053.1, forward strand.
CCGGCCATTTTGGACGGCTACGAGGGTCTTCTCATTCTTAACCCCTCGGAAAAAACCAAGTTTGAGTACGGCCAGATCGAGCAGAAGCGTCATGCAGTTGAGGAAAAACTAACAAAGTTGCGTCTGACGGATGCCGTATCGCGCGATGGCCGAAAGGTGATAGTATCTGCCAATGTGGAGCTTCCCGACGATCTTCCCATGCTCCAGCCTTCTGGAGCGGAGGGGATCGGTCTTTACCGCACTGAATTTCTTTTTGTCAACCGCCTGGAGTTGCCGACCGAAGATGAACAGATCAACGTTTATCGCAAGGTAATCGAGGCTTCGTCCCCGCATCCTGTCATTTTTAGATCGTTGGATGTAGGTGGCGATAAAATGTTTGATCATCTCGGACTTGAAGAAGAGCAGAATCCTTTTCTGGGCTGGAGAGGAATCCGTTATTGCCTCGGACGCACGGATGTTTTTGAAACCCAGCTGCGTGCGATCTGCCGTGCCGGGGCGGGACATAAAGTGCGGATCATGTTTCCGATGATTTCGACCTACGAGGAATTGATCCAGGCCAAGACTATTTTACAGGGTGTGATTCTGGATCTCGAAAAAGAGAATACCAAACATTGCTCGGACATTGAAGTAGGGGCCATGATTGAAGTTCCATCGGCCGCCCTGATCGTGGATTTGATTGTACCGGAAGTTGATTTCCTGAGCATCGGCACGAACGACTTGATCCAATATACCCTGGCGGTGGATCGCACCAATGAGAAGGTCGCGTATCTCTACCAGCCGACCCATCCGGCCATCATCCAGCTCATCCGTCTTATTGTGACCAAGGCCCATGAAGGCAATATCTGGGTGGGGGTCTGCGGGGAAATGGCTGGGGAAATCATGCTGACCCCGCTCTTATTGGGCTTGGGGGTGGATGAATTGAGCATGGGCTCCATTTTTATTCCCCGCATCAAACGTGTCATCCAGTCCCTGAGTTACGAAGAAATGCAGAATCTTGTCCAGGAGGCGTTGAAGCTCTCTACAGGCAAGGAAATCCTTGAGCTTCTGGAGAAGGTGGCGCAGGCCAACTATCCGGAATTGCTGGATTAATCTTTGCAGGCGCACAAAAAAGACCCGGCCCTTGTTGGCCGGATCTTTTGCTTTCGACATGGTCAGGCTTCCTGCTCGCGGCGGGATTTCAGCAGATGGGCTTTGGCATTGCCTTCCTGTTGTTTGATCCTGCGGTGCAGTTTGTTCAGGGCTGAATTCTGCAACTGCCGGATGCGTTCCCGCGTAAGCTTGAATTTTTTACCAATGAGAGACAGCGTCAGCTCTTTCTCACCGTTCAGCCCGAAACGCAGGGCGAGGATTTTTTGTTCACGTTCATCCAGAGTGTTCAAAGCGATCAGGATGTTTTCCTTGATGTTTTTATCGCTGGTTTCAAAGGCGGGATCCACTGCCTGTTCGTCGGCAAGAATTTCGGAAAACGTGGGCAGGTCTGAATCCGAACTATTGCCGCTGGAGGCATCCAGGGATAACATTTGGTGGCTGGCGGAACGGATGCGGGTGACTTTGCCGACCGGGATGTTCAGTTCCTCTGCGACCTCACTGTCGTCAGGCGCCCGTCCAAGAATTTCCGTCAACTGATGGCTGGCCCGGCGTATTTTTTGCAGTTTGTCCACCACATGCACCGGCAGGCGGATGGTCTTGCTATGGTTGGCCAGGGCTCTGCGCACGGACTGTTTGATCCACCATGCGGCATAGGTGCTGAAGCGCGTGTTGAATTTGGGGTTAAATTTTTCCACGGCACGTATCAGTCCCAGATTGCCTTCAGCAACGAGATCCTCCATGGCAAGTCCGCAGTTCATGTAATCTTTGGCGATTTTAACAACCAGGCGAAGATTAGCCGAAATCATGTGTTCGCGGGCGGCAGCGGAACCTTTCCGTACCTGTTTGGCCAGCTTACGTTCTTCTTCCGCCGTAAGCAGGGCGACTTTCCCGATATTATCGAGGTAGGACTGAAGGGCATCACTGGATTCGTAGTAGGACTTTTGTGCTATCATAATACTCCTTTTGAATGAGATTTATCTTATTGAGCTATTAGTTTAGACGCTTAAGTATCTCCTTTATTCGTTTTTTATTTCAAAAAGAATTTTTTTTTCATCAATCCATGTAAGTAGATGGTAATAAGGACCTTGGGTTTTTCGAGTCTGGTGGAATTGGTAGAATAATTGTCTGGGCAGTCAAAAACGCGCCGTCCATACACTGTCTTTACGTAAGCCAAGAAGACCCGGACGCACAAAAAAGGCGATGCCTAGGATGAGGCATCGCTTTGATGTTTTGGGTAGTTTTTGAAATCAGGCTCTGCTGATATATTTTCCGGTGCGGGTGTCGACCTTGATTTTTTCACCTTCCTTGATGAAGAGGGGAACCTGAACGTCCAAACCTGTTTCCAGCTTGGCCGGCTTCTGCACGTTGTTGGCCGAATCACCGCGGACGCCGTCGGCCGATTCCGTGATCTGCAGCGTCACCGTGGGGGGGAGTTCGATTTCCGCCACCTTGCCTTCGACAAAAACAATCTGAACCTGGAGATTTTCCGTGAGGTAATCCTTGGCTGCGCCAATGATTTCATCATTAAGGGTGATATTCTCGTAGTTGTCGGGATTCATGAAGGTCCAGCCCGTCTGATCCTTGTAACTGAAGTCCCATTTGGCGCGATGGATTTCCACCAGTTCGACTTTATCGCTGGAACCCAGACGCTCATCCGAGGAGCGGCCGGTGTTAATGGAACGGAGGGAGGCCTGCACAAAGGCCCTCAGGTTTCCGGGGGTGCGGTGTTGGGTTTCCAGGACAATGCAGATGTCGCCTTTGAAGCGGATTGCCTGGCCTTTTTTCAGCTCGTTTGCGTTGGTATAAGCCATAAGTGGTTGTTTATAAGAGTTTGAGTTTGGTTAAATCCTGGACATCAATCAGTCCGACCGGTTTCTTTTGTCGGTTCAGAACGACCAGATCTTCGATCCGGTGCTTTTCAAAGATGTTAAGCACTTCCACTGCCAGTTTATCAATCTGGACCGAGATCGGGTTCTTGATCATGACATCACGCAGCCTGGCATCGCCGATGTCTTTGTTGCTCTGGAAACTGCGGGCAAAGTCGCCGTGTGTATAAATTCCGGCCAGTTGGCCTTTGGCATTCACAACCATGGCGGCGCCGCAGCGTTTGGCGGTCATGTCGGCCAGGGCCTTTCCTACGGTATCCGTGGTTCGGGAGATAACCACCGAATCCGCCGAACGCATGACATCCTGGACCTTAAGAAGAAGATTGCGGCCGAGGGAGCCACCGGGATGAAATTGGGCGAAATCCTCTTTCTTGAAGCCACGGGCACTGAGAACCACCATGGCGAGAGCATCACCCAGAACCAGCATGCTGGTCGTGCTGGAGGTCGGCGCCAGATTAAGGGGACAGGCCTCCCGTTTGACGGAAACATCCAGATGTACATCGGCATTCGAGGCCAGGGTTGATTTGCTTTGACCTGTCAGGGCGATGAGTTTGGTGGCACTACGTTTCAGGTTGGGAAGAATCCTCAGCAGTTCCTCGGTTTCGCCGCTGTAGCTGAGTGCCAGGACGATATCGCCCTTGGAAACAACGCCGAGATCGCCGTGGAACGCGTTCAGGGCATTGAGTACGACGGCTGTGGCACCTGTGCTGGTGAAAGTGGCGGCAATTTTTTCGCCGACTTGGCCGGACTTGCCCACGCCGACCACGATGATCTTGCCTTTGCGCTGCAGGGTTTGAAGGATGGTGTCCACGGCCAGGCTGAAATCACCGTCGAGCCGTGATTTGAGAGCGCGCAGGCTGTCGATCTCGATATCGAATACTTTGTGGGCCTGGCTCAAATAATTCACAGCTGGAAAGGTTCGGTTTTCTTCGGGTAATTGGCAAGCGGTAAGTATTGGCACCGGCGTAGGGAGATGCCCGGGGAGGGGCAAAAGATGTCTCTTCCAGTGTTACGGTTTCGATTCGCTTGCCTCTTCTGGTAAACTGCCGCAGCTTGAAAGATTATGTCCCGTCTGGTTGAAGTTTTTCTAGCTCTGCGTTATCTCCGTCCTAAGAGGAGTTTTGTCTCTGTGATCACGGTTTTATCCCTGTTGGGTGTGATATTTGGAGTTCTGGTTCTGATCGTCGTGCTGGCTGTCATGGAAGGATTTGAGAAGGAACTGCACGAGAAAATTATCGGGTTTAACGCTCATGTGACCGTCACCACAGGCGGGATCATTTATGATTGGCCGGAAGTTAAGGCGAAGATTGAGGCGGATCCTGAGGTGGTGGCGGTGACTCCTTTGTTGATCGGGCCGGTGCTAGCCCAATATACTGACAAAATCACCACGCCCTATATCAAAGGGATTGATGCGGAAAGCAGCGAGAAGGTTCAAGCCATGAAAAGCTTTTTGGTGGCCGGAGAATGGTTGAGCGGACCTGAAGGCATAGTCGTCGGACAGGAGTGGGCACAACAACATGATGCATGGCTCGGTGATGCCCTTTTTATCCAGTCCCCCAAAAACATCCGGAACATGATTCCCCCAAAGCCCGGAGGAGAGGCGGAGCGGAGCTATTATCTGGCAACCGAATACAAGATAGTTGGAATTTTTTCGTCGGGTTATTATGAATACGACTACAACTTTATGCTGCTACCCCTGGCTGAGGCCCAGCGACTTTACGGCATGGAGGGAGGGATCCAGGGATTTTCGGTCCGGGTTAAAAATCCGTTGAAGGTTGATGATGTCAAAGTGAGGTTGAATCAGAATCTGAAAGCCCCATACAATGCGAAGAGCTGGATTGATCAGAACAGGTATCGCTTTGCGGCCATAGCCACGGAACGCCGCGTGATGTCGTTTATTCTTTTTTTTGTGATGATTGTGGCGGCCTTCGGGTTGACCAGCACGCTGATTACGGTCACTGTGCAGAAATCACGTGAGATAGGTCTCCTGAAAGCACTTGGAGCCCAGGATATTCAGATCCTGAGCATTTTTACGCTTTATGGTTTCATTATCGGTGTGGCGGGGGCGGTGTTGGGGACACTGGGAGGTCTGGGGATGCTTTACTACAGGAACGAGTTCAGTGCCTTTCTGGCCTATGCTTTTCGTGTCGAAGTCTTTCCTGCCGAAATTTACAGCTTTTCCTCCATCCCTGCCGTGATCGACCCGGTGACTGTTGTGCTGATAGCATTGTCAGGGGTGACGCTGAGTACTTTGGCGGCTTTGCTTCCGGCTATTTCAGCCATGCGCATTGATCCGGTCAAGGTACTGCACAACGACTAGACTGAAAATCACATGAGCTATCGACTGGAAAAAGTAGGGAAACGGTTCAACTCCGGCAGGAAACAGCTCCCGGTATTGGCGGACGTTTCCCTGGAATTGCCGGCTGGATCCCCGTTGGTTATCCAGGGTGCTTCAGGTTCAGGCAAAACAACTTTGTTGAATCTCCTGGGAGGGCTTGATCATCCCAGTGAGGGAGAAATTTTCTGGAAAGAACAGTCACTCAGCCGTATGAGCCGGGCGGAGGCTGCGGTCTGGAGGAACCGGCATGTGGGTTTCATTTTTCAATCGTATCATCTCATGCCGGAACTGAACGCTTTGGAGAATGTCCTCTTGCCCGGATGGTTGGGAAGGAAAGATCCCCAGGCCAAAGCCCTGGAGCTTTTGGAGCGGGTGGGACTTTCAGAGCGTCTGGATCACCTGCCACGTGAACTTTCCGGCGGTGAACAGCAGCGTGTGGCCATTGCCAGATCGCTGATCAATGACCCTGAAATCATCCTGGCGGATGAGCCAACCGGGAATCTGGATGCGCACAATGGCGAGGAAATCCTGCATTTACTGCTTGATTTAACCGCCCAAACGAAGAAGGTTTTCATCCTTGTGACCCATGATGACGCCATCGCGAAGCAGCTTCCCTTGCGCTATCGTCTAAGTCACGGGGAATTGAAGTTATCAGGATCATGAAAATTTATATCGACGGTCAGTTTTACGCGAAAGAAGACGCCAAAATCTCGGTCTTTGACCATGGACTGCTTTACGGCGATGGAATTTTTGAAGGCATTCGTGCCTACAACGGTCGTATCTTCCGTCTGGATGAACATATTGAGCGGCTTCATGACTCGGCCAAGGCCATTCTCTTACAGATTCCCATTACCGCAGAGGAAATGAAAAAGGTCGTGGTGGAAAGCTGCCGCCTGAATGACATTAAGAACGGTTATGTCCGACTTGTTGTCACCCGTGGGATAGGGGATCTGGGCTTGAATCCGAACAAGTGCCCCAAAGCCACGATCTTCTGTATCGCCACGGGAATTGCGATTTACCCGCCGGAAGTTTATCAAAACGGATTGAAGCTGGTCACGGCTTCCACCCAGCGCATCGGCCCGGCCTCCCTGAGTCCTGCCATCAAATCCTTGAATTATCTGAACCAGATCATGGCCCGCATCGAGGGAAACCTCGCCGGAGCCGACGAGCTGATTGTTCTCAATGCGGAAGGTTTTGTGGCCGAATGCACGGCGGACAACGTGTTTGTGATTAAAAAAGGCAGGATACTCACCCCGCCTGTTTCCGCCGGAGCTCTGGGAGGAATCACGCGCCGCGCCGTGATGGATATAGCCGAGACTTTCGGAACCCCGATCCTGGAAGCCAATCTGACCCGCTATGATCTATGGGTGGCGGACGAAATTTTCCTGACCGGAACTGCTGCGGAAGTGGTCCCGGTCCGGGAATTGGACGCCCGCGTCATTGGTGATGGCAGGCCCGGCCCGGTCACGCTCAGATTTACCGAAGCGTATCACCAATTGACCAACAGCACAGGCACTCCTATATTCAACTAGAGGTCGATACCCCGGCCTCTGACTTTCTCCATGCAATGTGAAAAATGTCAGTGTGAAAAAGCCACGGTCTTTCTGACCCAGATCATCAACGGCAAGATGCACAAGATCGACTTGTGTGAAAAATGTGCCAAAGAAATGGGTGTGACGAATGCCTCCACTTTTTCCCTGGCCGATCTGCTCATCAAGACCGAAGCCGAGCGTCAGACCAAATCGAGCCGCGAAAACATGGCGTGCCCTTCCTGCGGTTTTACCCAGGAAGATCTCAGCAAAACAGGACGGGTAGGATGTGGAAAATGCTATGAGGTGTTCCGGGATGTTCTGGGTGAGGCACTCAAAGACATGCAGAGATCTTCCCAGCACACCGGTAAAATTCCCGGGAGATATTTCCGCCACGATTCGCCCGATCATGGGGAAATCGAAAAGGCTTTGAATCTCGCCATTGAGCAGGAGAATTACGAAGAGGCCGCCGACTTGAGGGATCAGCTCAAGCGTTTCAAGAAGTGAGTGCTTGTCCTGCTGTCCGCATATCCACGACTTGATTCATTTCCGGACTCCCTCTAGCCTTCGTCCCTTATGAAAATTGTTTTGAGCTGGCTGCGTCAATACTGTGATTGGTCCTGGTCCGAAGAGGAGTTGATCGAAAAACTGACCATGAGCGGCACGGAGGTAGAGGCCGTCTATCGCAGCGGATTTAGTGGGGACAGCAAAACGTTCATGACCGTCCGGATTGACAGTTTTATCCAACACCCCAACGCAGACCGGCTCAGTGTCTGCCAGGTGGACGACGGCAGCGGGGCATTGCGGCAAATCGTCTGTGGAGCCAAGAATTTCAAGGTTGGAGATGTGGTACCCTGTGCATTGCCCGGAGCGGTCATGCCCGCCGGCTTCGAGATCAAGGATTCCAAACTGCGCGGAGAACGTTCCAGTGGCATGCTTTGTTCCGGAACGGAACTGGGCCTCTCACATGACCAGGACGGTCTGTTGATATTATCGTCAGAAATCAAACCAGGAACACCCCTGAACAGCCTCTTCAAAGGTGAAACCGTCGTCGAGGTAGAGGTGACGCCGAACCGGGCAGACCTGCTTTCGTATCGGGGGATTGCCCGTGAACTGATTGCCTTGGGGGCGAAGGACAAAAAGTTTGTTTTTCCTGTTCCTGACAAGCCTGGTGCGGACAGCCCCTGGTCAGTTGAGGTGGAAGACAAGGAGCGTTGCCCCCGTTACACGGCCCGGCTTCTTGAAGCCGTGCGTGTGGCGGAAAGCCCTTCTTGGCTCAAGGAGAAACTTCAGGCCATCGGATTGCGTCCGGTCAACAATGTGGTGGATATCACCAACTACGTTTTATTTGAAACCGGACAACCTCTGCACGCCTTTGATGCGGACAAGCTTGAAGGAAGGACCATCCGGACACGTCAGGCCCGCGAAGGGGAATCCATTGTGGCGCTGGACGGCAAAACCTATTCCATAAATTCCACTGATCTGGTGATTGCCGATGCTTCTGGTCCCGTGGCCATTGCCGGCGTCATGGGAGGGGCCGCCACTGGAGTGACCTTAACGACCACACGCGTCCTACTGGAAAGTGCCCGCTTTAAGCCCGGCCAGATCCGGCAAACATCCAGGAGGCTGGCTTTGATCAGTGACTCGGCTTATCGATTTGAACGGGGTATAGACCCTCTGGCGGTGGATCTGGCACTCCAACGGGCCACGGAGTTCCTCAGGGAAATCGCCTCGGCATCCGTTGCTGGCCCGCCCGTTGAATCGAACTCATTGGCGACTAACATGGAATTCGTTGAACTCCGGCCTGCCTCCATACAGCGCATTCTGGGTTATGCCGTACCTGCACCGCGTGTGGACGAAATCCTGGGTGCTCTGGGCTGTGTCAGCGGGGGAACCGGATTTCGCATCCCGACCTACCGTCCTGATCTGACCCGTGAAATTGATCTGATTGAAGAAATCAGCCGCATCGAGGGCATGGATCGTGTTCACTCAACTCTTCCGCGCGGGGTGGCTCCACGCTCCGTCGCTGATCTGCAGTATGATCGCGAGTGGGAATTGCGCAGGTTCCTGAACGGCCTGGGCTATGCGGAATGGGTGACCAACAGCCTGCATCCGCGTCTGCCTGAAGTCTCGAATGAGGAAGTGGTCGGACTGATGAATCCCCTGACGGAAGACTATGCACATCTCCGGAGCAGTTTGCTGAATACCCTCCTGCCTTGTGTCCAACACAATCTGAGTCACGGGGCCGACGGCATCAAAGCGTTTGAGATAGGGACTGTTTACCGTCAGGTCAAAGGCCGTGCGATCGAAGAAAAGAAAGTATTGATTCTCGGAACTGGCACGGAAAAAGGGGAACACTGGGCGGAGGAATCCAGGGCTTTCGATTATTTCAGTCTCAAGGGGCTGCTGGAAGCCCTGCTCTTGGAATTCCCGGAAATCAAACCCGGGCAGGAACCCGGCCAGGTGCCGGAAGCACTGCTTAAGGCTTACGGGATCAAAGTTCCGCTTTTTGCGGTCGAGTTGACTCTGAAATTTTCCGGTAAAAAAACATCCCCCAGATACTCACCGCTTTCCAATTTCCCGCCAGTCCGGCGAGACCTGGCTTTTGTCATGGATCGTGGCCTGCACAACGAGCAGATCCTGCAGGCCATTCACGCCGTTAACATTTCTGAACTTCAGGAGGCGGTCTGCTTCGATGTTTTTCAGGATGACAAAGGGGAGAAGCTGGCGGCCGATAAAAAATCGCTGGCCTATGCCTTGACTTATCGCTCCGGTGGGCGAACATTAACAGAGAAGGAAGTGAACGGTTGGCAGGAGTCGATCATTGCCACCGTCCAGCAAAAAACCGGCGCAGTATTGCGCTGAAGAGTTCTTTGACAGCCTTTGGTTGATTTTGTCCGAAAAAACACTTTCCCTACGGTGTTCGAGTAACAAGTGTATGCTTTCTACCAATGTTATTTACAGAGGGCATAAGTGCCGGAAGCAATAAATGCCGTGCCTTCATTGGAAGGCAGCACGCTTCCACACCGCCCATCCTGACTCTAAGGGTCGAAGGATAATGCTTGGACGGCACTGCGGGGATCTTTCCGTTACCAAACACCCGGTTTCTTAGAAATCGGGTGTTTTCTTTTGGGATAACCCACAGAAGAGCCAGAAGAGGCTCCCAAAAAAAGGGGGGCTGGTTCTGGGCTTTTTAGCCAATAGTTTTTTTGAGACCCTTCTTGTCAGAATCTTATCAACTTGATATATGCAAAGGGGTAACTTTTTATGAGAAATCTTCTGATAGTTGTGGTTGGAGTTATTATGGGTTCTTTCGGCTCTGCCCGGGCTTAATACACGCCGCCCTTACCGAATCCCAAGGTTTTTACCGGAACACTGACACTGGAAGAGTCATCCCGGGTGCAGACGGTGGATGTGCTGGTGGACTGGTCCAGATCCCGCATATCCGAGGGTAAGCCGCTCGCGGAGTCCGACTGGGAAAAAATATCCAGGGCCATGGCGCTTTCCAAATTATTGAAAAGTTCAAACAGGGGTTATGTTATCGCGAACTTCCAGCTTTCCAGCCGCGCAACCCCAACCAAACCTGAGCGTGTTCTTAGTGATATTGAAGCCTCGGATCTTTTGTTCAAGGCCGTCAACGGGACGGAATTAAAAAAGTCTGAAAAAAAGGATGATCAGATTCTTTATGGATATTTGATCGAAATGGTTGCCTCTCTGAATCCGGCCAATGAAGACGCCATCGTGGAATTTTCGCTGCAGAAAGAAAAGGAACCCATCAACTGGGATATTCTGGTGCCGGGTACAACTTCCGCCACGATCGCTGCGGCAAGCACTGCATCATCTTCTTCTCCGTCCACTCCCATTCCCGGCGTTGAAGGAAAAACATGGTCGGGTCCGCCATTGCGTTCAATTAAAGTCCTTTTGGTGGTGCAGACCGGTGCGGGCATCTGGGTGGGAAAGACAAACAATCTTATCGGAACTGTGTCTTCCACCCGCCCTGAAGGCGGAGTTTCAGCCACATTTGACAGAACCATTTTCCCCGAAAGCTCTCCCACTTCCGTGGGTTACGACTCCCCAAGGTCAAATAATGCCCCCCCCCGGCAACCGCCAGCACCTCTTTCAAGATCCAATTCCTCCCCTCAGAATGAACAGGATAGAGTCGGAAATTTCGGCAGCGAAATGAGGATCACCCTTGATGAAGCACTGCGTCTAGTCAATTCCAGGCATTTGGGACTCAAAAGTGCTCCTGCCGTTACCTTGGGATTCGAAGACAAATACACGCCTAAAGATGGCGGATCCATCGGGGCAGCCTGCACGCTTCTGCTTCTTTCCATCGTTGATAATTATGAGATAGACCCTGTTTTTGCGGTGACAGGCGACATCAATGCGGATGGCAAAATTAAAGCGGTGGGCGGGATTGACGCCAAGATTGAAGGGGCCTTTGCCGGCTCGGCCAAGGCTGTAATGATTCCCAGCGAAAACAAGACGAACCTCGAGGAGATGGTGGTCATGAACCAAGAAAAGCTCCTGGGTAAAGTACAGGTTTTTTCGATCAGCAATATCCAGGAAGCACAGGATCTTGTGCGTGTGGACAAACCTGAAAACATCAAAAAGGCGATGGAGCTTTTTCAGCAACTACAGGATAAGGGCAGTTTTCCCAAGGACAAGCTGGAGGAAATTCTTCAACTGGCTCCCAATCACCTTTCAGCCCGCGTTTTCACACAAATGGCTGATGGCAGTATTCCCCGGAAACTTTCATTCAAGACCTCCATCAATCGTCTTATCGGGAGTGCCGCCCCCTTTGTTTCCATTTTGCTGTTGGAAAAGAATAGAAACATGAATATTGACCGGACAGACAAGTTCACTATTCAGGATATGCCTCAACAACTTTTTGAGGCCACAAGAAGTGAACTCGATAAAATTTCCGGAAAAATTGATCCAAGAGCACAGAATCTTTATTTCTCCATTACGCAGCTGATTTCAGCATGGGAGGAACTACAGGCGACCCAGTCCAAAACTTCCTCTGCCTCCAACCGTAGAAATTTTCTTGAAGCCAGGACGAGCTTCCATGACAACCTGAATGAGTTGCAGATGAATGAAGCTTCAATTAAGGAACTTGTGCGCTGATGGCGGGTCTCTTCAACTTCGACCTTCCCACATCCGGCAGCTTCCTTTAGTTTTCTCTAATGCGCGTGATTTTTTTGGGTGATGTGGTCGGGGAACCCGGCAGGGATGCGGTCAAAGCGGCTTTACCCGAGTTGATCGCAGATCGGGCTCCCGATTTTATCGTGGTCAACGGCGAAAACTCCGCCGGAGGCAACGGCATTACTCCAAGACTGACCTATGACCTGCTCCGGGCCAAAGTGGATGTTGTCACGCTCGGCGATCATTGTTGGGATCAGCGGGAGATTTTTTCGTTTTTTGAAGAAGAACCCAGACTGATCCGGCCCATCAACCTTCCCGCAGGCTGTCCGGGACAGGGCTCGGTCGTGGTTTCCGGTAACGGGAAAAAGCTGGGTGTTCTTAATGCCATAGGCCGGACCTTCATGCCCATCCAGGCGGACCACCCGGTTCCCGCCCTGGAAGCCGAAATCAAAAAAATGAGGGAGGAAACCAAATGCATCCTGCTGGACTTTCACTGTGAAGCCACCTCGGAAAAAATCTGTGTCGGGCATATTCTTGACGGCTCCATCTCGGCCATGGTTGGAACCCACACCCATGTCCAGACCGCCGATGAAAAAATTCTTAACGGCGGCACAGCCTATATTACCGACGTGGGTTTCTGCGGGGGTCATGATTCGGTGATCGGACGTGATAAATACGCCATCATGCAGCGTTATCGCAGCCAGATGCCCATCCGGATGTCCATCACCGGTGCCCAGGCCCAAGTTGACGGCGTCTGTATTGATATCGACGAGGAAACAGGCAAGGCGACATCGATTGAACGAATCCAGATGCCGGTTGATCTTTCACAAGTTGGAGCCACGGAGGATTAAATAATAAATTCGAAATCCGAAGTTCGAATATCGAAACAATAAGACAATGGATTCAATAAAACAGAAAAGTGACAAAATAAAAGCAGTCAAACCCTACGATCTTGAAGAGAGAACCTTTCAGTTTGCTTTTGATGTCAGGCAATTGACAAAAAAACTGAAAAAGATAATTGGAAATATCGAGGATGGAAAACAAGTAGTCCGCTCATCGGGTTCTGTAGGGGCGAATTACATTGAAGCCAACGAATTGATCAGAAAAAAGGAACTCGTTCTTAAAATAAAGGCCTGCCGCAAGGAATCTAAAGAGAGCCTCTATTGGCTTTTATTGCTTGATTTGGATGATCAGCCTGATCTCAATCCAACACGGGCCGCATTGGTCAGGAAGCACAGGAACTTATGAATATCTTTGGCGCCATCCCCAAGAAAACAGCGACGGATATTTGACGAATTTCATTAATCATTTTTTAAAATTATTGTTTCGATATTCGAACTTCGTCTTTTGAATTTACATCTCATGTCCGATGAAATTATCAGTGTAGGCATCCTGACCCAGCAGATTCGTAGTCTGCTCGAAGGCAGTTTTGATTCAGTGCAGGTAAGGGGTGAAATCTCGAATTTTCGCCGCCAAAGCTCCGGCCATATCTATTTCACGCTGAAAGATGCCGACGCCCAAATCAAGGCCGTCTTCTTCCGTGGCGATGTGAGGAATCTGAAGTTTGATCCCAAAGATGGTATGAGCGTGGTGGTCTATGGGGAACTCACGGTTTACAACGTAAGAGGCGAATACCAGATCCGCGTGACCCGGATTCTGCCGGAAGGTAAGGGGAACCTACAGGAACAATTCGAGGCCCTTAAGCGCAAACTTTTTGTCGAGGGTCTTTTCGAGGAAGCCAGGAAAAAGCCCCTGCCCTCGTTTCCGGAAAAAATAGCCATCGTGACATCGCCTACCGGAGCGGCATTGCAGGATTTCCTTCAGATACTGGGCCGTCGTTGCCCAAGAATCCACGTGCAGGTGTTCGGCGCCAAGGTACAAGGTTCGGGCGCTGCGGAAGAAGTTGCGGGTGCGGTGCAAACACTGAACCGGATGGCAGAAGTGGATGTCATCATTGTGGCCAGAGGTGGGGGGAGTATCGAGGATCTCTGGGCTTTCAACGAGGAAGTGCTTGCCCGGGCAATAGCGGATTCAAAAATCCCGATCATTTCAGGTGTGGGTCATGAAATTGATTACACCATCAGTGATTTTGTTGCTGATTTGAGGGCGCCTACGCCCTCGGCGGCGGCGGAAATGCTCAGTCTTTCAGACGACGAGTGGAGCGATCGTCTTGAAGCTACACGACGGACGCTTTTTAAAGAGACCCTGACCCAGTTGGAGAATCACCGATGGAAGTTGAACAGTTTCCATGATCACTATGTCTTTAAAGAGCCGGTGAGAATTGTGGAACAGTGGTTCCAGCGCACGGACGACCTGCGCGAACGTCTTCAGCGCGGATTAAATGTTAGACGCGACCAGTCACGGGACCGGATTGCGTACATGAAGCAGCGTTGGCAAAACGTGGATCCCAGGAAAAAGCTCAAAGATTTCAGGCAAGAGCTCAGAGCCAGGGAGAATCAGTTGAGGCTCTTGTCGCCGGAACAGACGCTGAAAAGGGGCTACACCATAACTTTGGATGGCGAGGGGAAAATTATCCGGAGTAAACAAGTCGCCCAAAAAGCCAGGCACCTCAAAATACGCTTCAGCGATGGGGATCAGTCCGTGGTAACAGAAGTGTAAAAACCACCTTTGTCAACGGGGTTGCCAGGCCTAAGACACTTGCTGACCCATTTGAGTGCTGCGTGAAGGCCGCGCTGATGCTTTTACCCTGCGTTCCGGTCAGGATGGGATTTATCAACACCAACAGCATCAAGTAGGGTTTTACCCTATGGACGCTATTGGAGCGATGGCGTTTAATTTGGTACTTCAATCCATGAACACCACCCTCTTACATGAGAATGCCCCTGCCAACATGCGGGCTTCCGAAATCCGATATCGCCGCCTTTTTGAGGCCGCCAGGGACGGCATTTTAATCCTGAATCCTGACACCCGGAAAATTACCGACGCCAATCCGTTCATGATTGAATTGCTGGGTTATTCACACAATGAGCTCTTGGGCAAAGAATTGTGGGAGATCGGGTTGCTCAGGGATGAGAAAGCAAACCAGGCCACCTTTCGGGAACTAAAGGAAAACCACTACGTCCGCTACGAGAACCTCCCTTTAAAAAGTAAGTCGGGGCAGTGCCACGAGGTCGAGTTTGTCAGCAACATTTATGATGAGGGCGGAACAGACGTCATTCAATGCAATATCCGTGATATTACTGAACGCAAAAAGGCGCAGGACGAAATCGAAAAATTAAATAATGATCTCGAGCGGCGCGTCTCCCTGCGGACAACCGAACTGAAGGAGGCCAATCAGGAACTGCAATCGTTCTCCTATTCCATTTCCCATGACTTGCGGGC
>JBBSCO010000054.1:0-19816 GCA_038250235.1 Methylacidiphilales bacterium
CCAAGTCGAGGCAAATACAAGTGATATGCTTGTTAGCAAACGGCGCAAAAACACGTGTCGAACCACCAAGCGTTGCTGCGATCTGTGCTCGTGAGTATTGATTTCCGATTTTCATATTTTGCCTGACGTTAAAGCTCAGAGACGGGCGTGGCTGGCGCGGAGTCTGCTGCTCGGAGCACTCCGTGACAGCTATGATCGTCGGCTTGACTGCCTAGTTAGGCTGGTTTGATGTATTTTTCCCACTCATCTGATTCTGCTGTATGTTTCAGCATAGCATTTCTTTTTATTATAAAATTACGCATGTATCGCTCAAGAATAAGACGGTCAACGATTCGTCCAAGAAATCCTAAAGGGGAAGCGAAAACGAAGCGATCAATCATCACCGTCTTTCCATTCCGATTTTCGAAAGTGTGATCATGCGTCATATGCGCAAATGCTCCTTGTAGCATTGTGTCTTGGAAGTGATTCGGGCGATCAAACTTCGTCATCTTCACCCGCAATCTCTGCTTTACGCCAAAGTGGCGTGCCTCCCATGTCACTTCTTCATCTGCGCCGAGTAATCCAGATGTCACGCCAGCCACAGCACGCTCTGATGTTCCATGCGCCGTGTCTTGGTGCGCATCAATGCTTCGTGCTAAGTCAAAAGTGCGTTCTTTTGGAGCATCAATTACGGTCTCGATGTGAATTATGGCCATATTCTTTTTTTGCCCAGCGCCTTGAGTTAAGCCGCACCGAAGGCGTCGGCTTGAATGATTGGTTAGGTCTTACTCCTCGCCACGACTCGATGGCTATCTGACACTTTGTCACCAATCATCGTGATAAGGTCGAAGTAATTGTTGAGGGTGGCACAGGCTCGAGTGTAGGCAGTTCTTGGATTTGCGTGGTTCTCATGCACTACGCAACGCAAGGCTAAGCACTTGTCGGCAATGTGCCCGGTCGCAAAGGTCAACCTAGTGTTGTCTGTCTTGTGCGCTATGTCGTGAGCAAACTCATTGCGGATTTTACGTATGCGAGGCAGGTCTGCCCAGATGATGTCCGAGAGGATGCCGAGCAACCTCGAGAGATCGATCTTCGTTGAGAATGCAGTAAGCGGGCCATTACCCTCGAAAAGACGCTTGAACGAGTCATCGTGCGGTTGCAGAAATGATGAAATTGAATCAGTCAATGCCTCCTCAACCCATGCCGCGCCTACGATCGCGACGGCGCGATCTGACTCGCCGTTCATCTCCTCGACGAGCGCCATAAGACGCTTGTTTGCTTCTTCAGGGCTGTCGCGAAATTTCATGAGGCCTAACGTCCCCGGTCAACCAGCCCTGACTTGTCGGGGCTTGGGTGAACCACTTGGTTCGGTATTATGTTTATCAAGTGAGAGTGCTTGGATCAAGTGTATAAAAACCACGCCTCCGACGCTTTCTTGTTTTTTCATCTCTTTGGCCTCCATCTCTTGAGTTCCAATTCTGTTTCTTCTTTGTTTGATCGAACGTTCAAGGTGACTCACAATCAGCCGCGTCACGTTTTCTTGCTCCGCAGGAAACGTGGCGCGGGTGAGCGTTGGGTGCACCGCTTTGTTCGCCTAGTTGGTTGCGTAGTGCTCGTTTTCTAGACTCTGGAAGATCGTCCCAATGGACATCCCTGAGAGCCGCTTCGAAAGAGTAGAGATAGTAGCATACGGGAAGGGATTTCTCTGAATGTTTATTGCGGATGCGGCGATGCGCCTCGACAGTACCTAAAGAGCACAAGTCTTGCTCTGAAAAAATGCCAACCTCATTAAAACGCTTTGCGATTGTAACACCAATGTTCCGCAGTTCGTCCACTCTTCTTGATCCGTTCATGCCTGCTTAAAATCTTTGGCAAATTCCTCACTCGGCTCTGTCGCCTGAACAATATCAACAATCAGACCATGAGGATCACGCAGCATAAAATGCAGTTGCCCCCATTCCTCTGACTTGAGTTCTGATGCAATCTCCAACCCGATCTTCTTCGCCTCTTCGTAAGCAATGGGAGCATCATCAACTTCCAGACTGAAAAGACTTCCCGATCCAGTGAACGACGCATGGAGGAATGCTGGTTGCGATGGGTGATCGGGTTCGAGAAATCCAATCTGAACACCTGATTCAGTTGCTAGATGAACATACCAGCCGCTATTGAAAACCTCTGCAAAGCCTAGATTCTGGTAAAACCCAGCGGCTTTGACTGGCGAGGGAACGATAAATACGGGGAATGCAGATTTTGGATAGATCATGTTTATGATTTTTTTGGCGAACGTCCCCAGTGACCTATCCCTGCTTGCTTTCGGCATTCCTCCTGCCCGCGTAGCGGAATCAGCAGGAGGCATGCCGAAAGTCCCGGAGGGACAGGGATTAGGTTGACTGGCTCGTTAGCCTTATTGTTGTTTTTGGTATTCTTCATAGCCTTTGCGGCTTCTGTCCATATTGTTCTGAATAATTTTAGGAAGGTGAGGATAAACTGCGATGTCAAGACCAAGACCCAGAAGTAGGTATCCGCCTTCTTTCGTCAGTCGGATAGGGCCATCCTCATTAAGAAGCGTAATCGGTCCGGGATAGACTGCTCCAGCAGCGACTCTGGGCTCGTTTCGCAAATCGAGCCACACTTCCGAGGCAATAATCTC
The DNA here is from genome assembly GCA_038250235.1 of Methylacidiphilales bacterium. Taxonomy (GTDB): domain Bacteria; phylum Verrucomicrobiota; class Verrucomicrobiia; order Methylacidiphilales; family JAAUTS01; genus JAAUTS01. The sequence continues at coordinate 2,630 of JBBSCO010000054.1, forward strand.
TCCACCAACTGTCTTGAAGACATGTGGTGCAGCGTAGCGCAATAGAATGTGTGGCCCACTTCGGATCTGCTCGAGTGGCCTCCAATAATTTGTGTCGGCCTCACGAAACATTGTGGCGTGATCACGCGAGTTGAAGTTCGCAGACGAAACGATCTCTTCGATCATCCCGATAACACGCTTTTCGTCTTTGGGCGAAATCGCTACCTTGTTGCCATCGGCCATGAATGCCAACTCTGGCGATGCGGCTGAAGTGGCAACCACCAGAACAACGGCGAGGAGGGTGGAAAAGGCTTTCATACTCTTTGGCTAACGTATATTGGACACAGTGTTGTTGATATTGCGATAGGAACTTTTTTGTCTAATGCAATAAACTGTGTGCTTTGGGGGTTATGGTTGTTTCAGAGAAAAATCTTAAAGGCTCTTTCTGAAAGCGGCTTAATTCGCTTTGGAAAAGGCAGGGGGTAAAAGACTCGGATAGAGTTTTTTGGTCGGGCTGGGTAATGAAGTTTGGGAAGTTCATTGCACCTCGACGGTTCTATCAGGCGGAACTAACAGATGTCGAGTGGTTTGTTTCCGCTGGATAAGGGTTCTGGGTTTACTGTTTGCTGTTTGGTGACGGGAAACGGCCCAGACGGAGCTGGGCCCTCCGATGGGGGGGAGTCCGCGACTCGGAGGTCGCGGCTACATCCGCAGGAGAAGAAGACGAGGAGCCTTGGGCGGGACGTCCAAGGCAGCGGGCAGGTCTCCACGGCGATTCTCCGACCCGCGCTCCTTTTGGAGAAGGGAGAATTCAGGGGACTGTTTGCTGTTTGCTGTTTGGTGACGGGAAACGGCCCAGACGGAGCTGGGCTCTCCGATGGGGGGGATTCCGCGACTCGGAGGTCGCGGCTACATCGGCAGGAGAGGAAGACGAGGAGCCTTGGGCGGGACGTTCAAGGCGGCGGGCAGGTCTCCACGGCGATTCTCCGACCCGCGCTCCTTTTGGAGAAGGGAGAATTCAGGGGATGGTTCTGGGGATTTTGGTTTACTGTTTGCTGTTTTCGGTTTCCTGTTGAGGGACGGGCAACGGCCCAGACGGAGCTGGGCCCTCCGAAAGAAGGGGAAAAGGGCGCGGCGAGTGATGGTTCTGGTTTTTGAGCGGTGGTCTTTGTCGAATGGCCAGCCGGGGGTTTCGTTGGTGATTGAAATCAGAATAGTCCCGATGCCCTCTTGCCAAGACCTGCCATGGCCTTTAAAGTTCTTTATGTCCTTCTCCGTCAAACCCGCCCTCAATGTCCTGGGTCAGGATCTGCAAGCCTGTTCGATGAATCCGCTCACCGGCTATTTTCGCGACGGTTGCTGCAACACCCGCGAGGATGACACGGGACGGCATGTGGTGTGTGTGGTGGTGACGGAGGCGTTTTTGGAATTCAGCATAGCGGCAGGGAACGATCTTAGCACTCCGCACCCCGAATACGAATTCCCCGGACTCAACCCCGGCGACCGCTGGTGCCTGTGCCTGGCCCGCTGGAAGCAGGCACACGAAGCCGGTGTCGCGCCCCAGGTGATTCTGGGGGCCACCCACCAGTCGGCTCTGAAGATGGTTCCCTTGTCCCTGCTCCAGGAACACGCGCTTTTGGAAGCCTGAAGCTTATCCTTCCAACACAACCTTCAATCTTTTAAGATCCTGCTCCACAACCCGCTCGGGGTCAGCATAAAGCAGTGCCGCCAGCGCCACCGCTAACGCTCCACCGGGAGGATAGTAATCCACTGTCAGACGGACACGGGTCCATCCCGGTTCATCCATGGGATCAAAACGAACGGATCCCGCACTGGGCATGTCGGAATTATGCAGGGTCTCCCAGGCAATGAGAGAGCCGGGATGGTCATTGATGATGACGGCATCCCATTTCATATCAATGCCCAGCGGCCCCCGGACATGCCATCGCGAGACGCGTTGATCTTGGGTCCACTCAACCGACTCGACGCTGTCCATGAAACGGGAAAGATTCCGGAAATCACGCCAAAAGGCGTAAACTTCATCCGGCGGACAATGAATCACCACTTCAGCTTCCATTTTTTGGGCCTTGCGGCCATGGGCAACGGGAACGGAGGGGGTGTTTGCAGTCATAGATGATCTTCCGGGTTCAGGCTGCTGATCCAAAGCCGACCCTGACCGACCGTTTCGGCGGGCCGCCTCAAAAATCAGTAATTCAGTTTAACATCACTTTTCCCAATGGGCAACCTGCCCCCCTGTCCAGAGAACCCGCCAATTAGATTTGCTCCTATGAGTTGGCCCCGTTAGTCTGAGTTATGTCTCATCGCCTTCTCCTTTTTACCCTGCTCCTTTTGTCAGGAATATTCAGCTCCCACACATTGGCCTCCGGATCGCGGGCGGAAAAGAAAGTGGAATGGAAAAAAACCGACCTGCACCAGGGCTATGCCCTGCTCTACGGGATCGCGGAAAAACAAAAGAGCGTGGATATGCTGCTTATTGTCAAAAACGCCAGCACGCCGACCGCCGCTTTGATCAAGGAAATCAGCCGAACCTACGGAGAATTGCATGGCTACCTGAAACCTTTAGCGATCAACGGGCAGCTTGTGGCCAAATCCAGTAACGGCCTCCCCCTGGCCGAAACCTCCAGCCGGGACCGCATCCAACGGATCAAGACTGAGCAGCTTCTCTCCCGCTCCGGCCCGTTTTTTGATCTGACCCTTCTCAGCACCCAGGTGGAAGCCCTGACCTACAGCTCCGCCTTGCTGAGCCATATTGCCGAACAGGATCCTTCTTCCGCTAACAAAGAGAAAGCCCTGGCCTACCAGCAAAAGCTCGACGGGCTTTTAAAGAAAATTTGGCAACAGATTGAAAAACTCCAGAAAGCCGGCTGAGTCACCCCCATGGTTCGCGATGCCTCCATTCCGGTGCTTCTTGAGCTGCTGTCCTTTCTCGATTCCCCCTCCGAACCTGTCTATGCCCGTGCCATGTTCGGCGGCCATCTGATCTACTGTGGCGAGGCCGCGTTTGTTCTTGTTGCCGACGGCATGGCCTACCTGAAAACTGATGATCTCAACCGGGTCGATTTTCAAAAAGCTGGAGGAGAACCTTTTGTTTACGGGAAAAACGGCAAAGATGTGGTGATGTCCTTTTGGACGCCGCCGGCGGGAAGCCTGGATTCAGCATCAAAGATCCGGCCTTGGGCCGAATCCGCAGTGGCTGCTGCGAAAAGGGCCTCGAGGAAAAAAAAGAAAAGGCGCTGATGTAATCGCCGATTCGCGGATTGCGTTCCCTGCTTTTTAATTTAGCTTTACCCCACTATGACCGTCATGAACCGTATGCCCCTGATCAGCATTGTCTTCGGACTTCTCTTAAATTCCGTGTCCATCGTCACGTTTGTGATGAGCGGCAACCCAAGCTTCACCGTATGGATTCCCTCCATTGCCGGGGTGCCTATCCTGATCGCGGGTCTTATTGCCCAGAAAGCCGAGTTGTTGAAACATGCCATGCACGGTGCGGCCATGTTCGGCCTGCTGGGCTTTCTGGCTTCCGCCGGGAAGCTGGCAGGAACGGTGGCCAAAGGCGAATTCACCTGGAAACTGGCCACTGTCTCGCAGGTTCTGATGGCCCTGCTTTGCGGGGTCTTTGTCGCTCTCTGTGTCAAATCCTTCATCGAAGCACGCAAAGCCCGTCAGGCTGCGGCTTCCTGAGTTAATCACTAACGAACACTTCGATCGGATTCAGCCAACGCTGCTGGCTTCGTTCACAGAGCCGATACCATTCCTGGGTTGATCGGGTTCCGCTTGCAGCCATAAATGCGAGGGACAAGGCAGGGCTTTCTTCGTTGAAAACCTGACGCCACCGGTTTTTCTCGGCCGTGACAGGTTTGGGTTGAAGCAAGGTTCCGGCCCGAAACAGAAAGGCGGCATTCCAAGGAGGCGTTTTGGATCCTGCCCCGGCCAGCAGCCAGCGGGTGGAGAAGGGTTTAAGACTGTAGCCGCCCTCCTCCAGCTCAAAACCAAGGGGAGGAACTTGTGTTCCCCTGGGCCAGCGGATTTTTTCTATGTCTGAACGTATCATGGGATCATTCAAAGCCACACTAAGCCTGTGATTGAAGATGTAGGCCTCCGACGATGCGCGCCACAAGGCCTTCTGCTCGACGATCACACGCAGGGGGCCTCCGCTGAGAATACGGTTCTGGGATTCCTTCGCCTTCAACCCGGGGAGAGTATAACCTGCCGACATAACGGAGGATTTAAGACCAGGAAGGAAGACTTGGATTTCTTCCGGGCCTTTGGAAACCAGCACGCGCGAGGGGGTCTCGATGGAGACCAGATCGTTATCAAGAAAAACCTTGAAACCACTTTCAGGGGGCGGGGTCCCCTTTCCCGACTCTATGCGGACAACAGACGTTTCCCAGGGAGCAAGACTAACCTGAAAATAGAGCTCATCAGGTTTGCCGTCGCCGTCAAGATCATCCCTCTGGGAAGGGACAGGCTGTCCCGCCTCATCGCTGAGAGTGACGGCATGCTCCCTGACCCAGACCGGGAGCCTGGCCATGGAAACGACCACCCCTTCGTTGATGCGCTGCAGATCAATGGGATTACTGACGATGAGGATGACGGGCTTGTTCTGATAGGAGCAGGAAGCCAGAAATAAAAACAGGCTCGCCGACACCACGCCTTTCCAGGCCCTCAGACACATGACCATACCTGATCCTAAACCAGTCTTCGCCCCCGATGCAACAAGACTGCTATGGGATTGCCCCTCTGTTCAAGCGGTAGGTTTTCCGGTAGTCCCTCGGGGACACTCCGTGCTCCAGATGAAAGCGGCGGGAAAAGTATAACTCATCCCGGAATCCCACCTGCGCGGCCAGTTCCCGGATCGGCATCCGGCTTTCCACCAGAAGACGGCAGGCCTTGTGCATACGAAGTTCCTGAAGATACCGGGCAGGAGGAAGATCAAAAATGTCCAGCCAACGCCTGCGAAAAGTCGGTTCTGACATGCCATGGCGCATGGCCAGTTCACGCCAATCCACGGATTCAGAAAGTCGTCGCTCCACTTCGACCAGCACCGCCTGCATACGGGTTCCGGAAGGTTCTAAGGACCGCTGATGCAGTCGGGTTTCGAGGATCAGCCGCTCCGCGACACGATCCATACGATCCACCACCGATTCCGGATCGCGCGAGCGCGCCAGAACACCGATCTCGCTCAAAGGCCCGGCCAGATTCTCGGGATCAGTAATGGGCCAGACAGGCAGATCAACATCAATAAGCCCGTTTTTCCTGAGTCGGCCGAAATCAGATTTTTGGTAAATAAGATAGAGTTCGTCCCATCCTTCTTCCAAGGATAAAGGCCCGTATTCGACATATTCCCCAGGCCATTGGGTGATGACACAGGGAGACTCTACTTTCCAGGTTTTTCCCAAGCGCCTGAATTCGCCACGTCCACGGAGGACGAGCGAGAAATTACAGGTATTAAAACGGTGCCGGGTCCAATGATTCTTTTTCCGAACAAAATCCATGGAAACCAGGTGGAAGGGGGCAGGAAACTTTCTCGAATAGGGAGCCCAGTGCTTGATCAAAAAGTCCATGTTTTTGAAAATCGCTTCCATTCCTTTCTCCAGACTTCCCACTATTTTAAATATTGATCAATGAAAAAATCACCTCAAGCCCTGCTCATTCATGGGGGATGGTCTGGGCATCATCCTGAAAAGATTGTCCAGCTTTTTGCCAATGCCCTCGGGGCTCATGGAGTTGAAACCCACATCGAATCCTCCCTCGACTGTCTTGCTGACACCGAAACCCTCAAAACCTACGACCTGATTTTCCCCTGCTGGACCATGGGCCAGCTCAGCGACGCGCAAGGCAAAGGACTCCAGGAAGCCGTGCGTTCCGGAGTCGGACTCGGAGGCATCCATGGGGGCATGGGCGATGCCTTTCGCGGCAATCTGGATTACGAATGGATGACCGGCGGCCATTTTGTCGGCCACCCGTATGTTGGCGATTACGACGTGGACATTCTGGATACCGGGCATTCCATCACGCAGGGGCTGCCTTCCCGGTTCGCCTACCGCTCAGAACAATATTACATGATGATCGATCCCGGAATCTATGTCCTGGCCGATACCGAATACGTCTATGAAGGACGTTCCTGCCGGATGCCGGTGGCTTGGACCAAACACTGGGGACAAGGAAAGATCTTTTATTCCGCCCTGGGCCATCAACCCGAAGAGTTCAGCGACTTCCCCCACGCCCACACCCTAACGATTCAGGGCCTGCTCTGGGCCTCCCGTTCTGCCTGACCCCCAACAACCTTCCTTCCCTTTTTTATGACCACCTATACCTCACCCAAAGAAATCAAAGTCGGCGTCATCGGCTACGGCGGTGCCTTCAACATGGGCCGGGCCCACCTGAAAGAAATGCAGGCCGCCGGCATGACCCCCGTGGCCGTGGCCGAAGTCGATCCTTCCCGTCTGGCCGTGGCCACCCAGGATTATCCCGGCATCCAGACCTATGGCTCCGTTGCGGCGATGTTAAAAAAGTCCGATGTCAATCTGGTGACCATCATCACACCCCACAACACCCACGCCACCCTGGCCCTGCAATGCCTCAAAGCCGACCGCCATGTGGTCTGCGAGAAACCCCTCGCCATCACGACGAAGGAATGTGATCTCATGATTGCCGAGGCGAAAAAGAATAAACGTGTTCTCAGCACTTATCACAACCGCCATTGGGACGGCTGGATTCTACGCGCCGTGGAACAGATCAAAAAGAAAAAGGTCATCGGCGATGTCTTCCGCGTCGAGGCTCACATGGGCGGTTACAGCAGGCCCGGCGACTGGTGGCGGGGTAGCCGCAGCATCTCCGGCGGCATCCTCTATGACTGGGGGGTTCATCTTCTGGAATACACCCTGCAGTTGATCGATTCAGAAATCACCGAAGTCAGTGGCCATGCCAAGGCGGGATTCTGGGCTCCGCAAACCAAATGGAAAAAAGACAGCATTGAGGACGAAGGCTTTGCCACGGTGCGCTTTAAAAACGGGGCCTGGGCCAACCTGACTATCACCCACCTCGACTCAAACCCCAAGCCCAGCATGCTGGAGATCACTGGAACCAAAGGATCCTATCTGATCGACTGGAGCGAGTACACGCTTATCCGCCACGTCGATGGGGTCAAAATCCGTGAAACAGGCAAACACTACGAAAGCCAAAGCGTTCTGTTTTACAAAAACATCGCCAACCATCTGACCAAGGGCACGCCTCTGATCATCACGCCGGAGTGGTCACGGCGTCCGATCCATATTCTGGATCTGGCTGTGCAGAGTGCCAAGCTGGGGAAAGCTCTTCCAGCACGTTATACTTAGCCTTACCCGCGCAAATAATCCGGCAAACAGGGTTTGAGTCCGGGGAGTTTGGTCAACTGTGTTCCAGTTGGGGTATGGGGATATGGAATTGCGCAAAAAATGGCCCGCAAATTCATTATCAGACGCCAGGCCGCCTCGACTTCCGACTCCATCGCCTGACGCATGGTGGCCATTTTCCGGTAATAAGAGGTAAGCAGAATGGCAGTCTCTTCCGGAACCTCCTCATTTTCCGTTAAAAATTCCAGCACCATTCCCGCCGCACAGACCGGAAACTGTCGGCCCGTTTATTCATCAACCACCGTGTCAGGGCCCGCCAACTCGTGGCGATACCAGCCATCGACCAGATCACCCAGCGACAAAAGTCTGTAGGGCCTGCCCGAACGGTATACCATAAATCACTTTTCCAGAAGAAGAGGGTATATTGGCATCATCACTTTATGCATCAAATAGGCCAAACAACTGACAGGCATTTAAATAAAAATACCGGCCTATCTATTGAAAGCTTGGCGATCATCTTGTGAATTGCTGGACTCCATTCATGAAATCTTTCAGAAAAGAACTCTGGTTCCAACTTCCACAACGCCGGGCTTTCGTGAATATTACTTCCCAGGTCGAGGAATGTCTGAGCGAAAGCTCCATTCAGGAAGGCCTCTGTCTGGTCAACGCCATGCACATCAGTGCCAGTGTCTTCATTAATGACAATGAGTCCGGACTCCACCAAGACTTCGAAGTCTGGCTGGAGAAGCTCGCCCCGGAAAAGCCCCACTCCCAGTACAAGCATAACGGCTACGAGGACAATGCCGATGCCCACTTGAAGAGAACCATCATGGGACGCGAAGTCGTCGTAGCCGTCACAAAGGGGAAACTCGATTTCGGACCATGGGAACAGCTTTTTTATGGGGAATTCGATGGGAAACGGGAAAAAAGGGTTTTGGTCAAAATAATTGGGGAATAAAAAACTCACTATTGTCACATTAGGTCTATGGACTCAAAACTTAACATGGTTTACCATCCAAGAGCGTCTGCGTTTTGGCCCTCTTTGATCCAGAGGCCCTCTTCTTAGTACTGCCTACTTCATGATGGATTTTCGTACAGGCTGGCTTGGACTGGTGCTTTTGGCATCCCTCTCTGCTGTGCAAGCGCCAGCACAGGCGCAGACTTCTCCAAATCCACCCGCCGTCCGTGTCCTCACGTTGCAGGATTGCTACACTCTGGCACTGACCCGAAGCGAAACCCTGGCCATCAGCCGCGAGGAAATCAAAATCGCCGAGGCCCAGTATTGGCAGGCTGTCAGTGCGCTATTCCCCCAGATCAGTTTTTCCCTTTCGGAAAGAATCCAAAACAGTGCCGGGAGCTCCATTTCCGGCGGGGGTGATTCCGGCGGGCGCCGCGACCGTATCGAGGGCCGTCTCAGTTTCACGCAAACCCTTTTCAGTGGTTTCCGCGAATTCAACACCGCTGCCTCCCTACAGGCCCTAAAACGCAGTCAGACGGAACAACTTAAACGTGACCGCCAACTCCTTTATCTGGATGGTGCTACGCTCTTTTACCAGGTTCTTAGCCAGGAAAACGATCTGCGGATATTGGACGAGATCGTGGCAAACCTGGAAGCCTTGCGCCAGGAATTGCAGGAACGTGTGAATCTTGGCCGTTCACGGCGCGGGGATATCCTGGCCGCAGAGACCCAACTGGCGGATTACCAAACCGTCCGTGAACAGGTGAAAGGAATGTCAGGCGCCAGCCGCGAATTGCTTTCTTTTCTCATTGGAGTCCCTTCGGATCGTTACCAGTTGAAAGACACCATGACTTTGCCTGAAACAGAGAAGCTGGATGCCTATTTATGGCGCAGCGGCGCACGGCCCGACATCACCGCAGCGGCTGAGTCTTCCACAGCAGCGGAACGTGAGTTGTCGGCCAGCAAGGGTGCCCTCCTCCCCACAGTAACGGCATCCGGGAACTTCCTGGCCCTGGAAGAACCCGAGCGGCAACAGGAATGGGACATCCTGATCAGCGCAACGATTCCCGTTTTCGACGGTGGGTTGCGTATCGCCCAAGTGAAAGAAAAGGAAGCTGCGCTCCGCAGCACCCGCCTGAGTTTCTCCCGTGCAAGACGTCTGGCCGAGTCCGAAGTCCGGCAGACCTACAACACCTTCATCTACTCCGCCAGCCAGTATGTGGCCCTGCAAAAGGCCCTTAGGACCGCCAGGGAAAATTACGAGGTGCAGAAAAGCGACTACGGCCTGGGCCGGACAAGTAATCTGGATGTGCTCAATGCCCTGTTCAATTACAACAACTTTCAGCGTCGGGAAAAAAGCCTGGAATTACAACTACGCAGTAACCTCGTCGCATTGCAAGTCGCCGCCGGTGAGCCAGAGCAAAATTCCGAAACGCGAAGCGTAAAACGCGAAACTTCCCAGCCATGACCCTTTCCGATCTTTCCATCAAACGCCCCGTCATGGCCTGGATGCTCATGTTCGGACTGATCGTTTTCGGAGCCGTTTCTCTGGGCCGTCTCGGTGTCAGTTACATGCCTGACATCGATTTCCCGCAGCTTGATATTGGCGTGACCTGGGAAGGTGCCGCACCGGAAATCATGGAGGCGGAGTTGGTGGATCAGATCGAACAGCGCGTCATTGCTGTCGAAGGCCTCACCAATCTCCGCTCCAGCATCCGCCAGGGTCAGGCCAACATCACCATGGAATTTGACATCAACCGCGACATCGACGCGGCTGTCCAGGAAGTCCAGACCGCCATCAGCCAGGTCCGGCTTCCGCTCAATGTCGATCCTCCCACCATCCGCAAACAAAACCCGGAGGACGACCCCATCATGTGGATCGGGATCAGCAGCACCCGTAGCTTCCGGGATGTTATCGAATATGTGGATCTTTATCTGGCCGACCAGTTTGAAACCCTGGATGGTGTCGGGGAAGTCCAACGGGGGGGATTCACCGAGCGCAACCTCCGGGTCAGCGTCAACAATGATGCCTTAAAAAAAGCCTCTCTCAGTATTCTCGACGTCGTGCGTGCCGTCGAGCGCGAGCACTCGGAAGTCGCCGCCGGCATCATCGAAAACGACAAAAATGAAATCAACCTGCGCACGATGGGAGAGGGCCTGACGGCGGAACAGGTTGGGAACATTCTTATTACGCAGCGTGGCGGCCAGCCCATCTACGACACCAACATCCGTTTGAAAGACGTGGCCAGCGTCGAGGACAGCCTGGCTGACGTCCGGAGAATCCTTTTGATAGACGGGAAAAAGGCTGTAGGCCTCGGCATCAAAAAGCAGCGAGGCTCCAATGAAGTGCAGGTGGCCAACAACGTCATCGCCAAAGTTGCCGAACTGCAAAAAACCCTGCCGGACGACATCAAAATCCGGGTCAATGTGGATTTCACCCGCTTTGTCGTCCAATCCATTTATTACACCCAAAAAGAACTTCTGATCGCCTGCATCCTGACCGCCTTCATCTGCTTCCTTTTCCTCGGCACCTGGTCATCGTCCGTCAACGTTCTCCTGTCCATCCCGACTTCGATTGTCGGAACCTTCATGGTCATTTATTTCATGGGCTTTACCCTGAACCTCTTCACCATGCTGGCCCTGACCCTGGTGATTGGGATTGTCGTCGATGACGCCATCATGGTGATGGAAAATATTGTCCGTCATTTCCAGATGGGGAAGAACAAGGTCAAGGCCGCGCGCGAAGGTGCGCGCGAGATTACCTTCGCCGCCATTGCCGCATCTGTCGCCGTTATGGCCATTTTCCTTCCGGTTGTCTTCATGGATGGTATTATCGGAAAATTTTTCTTCCAATTCGGTGTCACTATTACAGCCGCAGTTGCTCTTTCGCTGCTCGAGGCCCTCACCCTCACTCCCATGCGCTGCTCGCAGCTCATGGCCCGGGAAAAAGACAACTTTGTCACCCGCAAGGCCAACACCACCCTGGGCTGGCTGACACGTATCTACCAAAAGACCCTCCATGTCTGCCTGAATCACCGTTGGAAAGTGGTCGTCAGCTCGATCATGCTCTTCGCCCTCTCCATGGGTTCCATTTTCTTCCTGCGCCAGGAATTCGTCCCCCAACAGGACCAGAGCTTTTTCAGGGTGGGCATCCAGACTCCCGTGGGCTCGTCCTTGGAATACACATTCAAGAAATGTCTCGAGATTGAAAAATACCTCAATTCGCGCAAGGACGTGACACGTTACCTCATTTCTGTCGGAGGTTTCGGAGGCCAGTCCAACACCGCCTTCATCCCTGTCGTTTTGATTCCTAAAGACGAGCGGGACAAAACACAGGGCCAGATCATGCAGGAGTTCCGCAAGGACCTGAACATGATTCCGGATGTGCGCATCACCCAGCTCACCGACCTCTCCACCAGGGGCCTCGTCGCACGAAATCAAAGTCCCCCGGTCGAATTCAACATCCGGGGCAACGACTACAAAGAATTGAAGAAAGCCTCCGATGCCATCACCGCAGCGATGGAAGCCACCGGCATCATGCTTGATGTCGACACTAACTACCGGGAAGGCCAACCGGAACTCCGCATTGTCCCCGACCGCGATGCGGCTGCCCTGCGCGGCGTTTCCATGGACGACCTGGGCCTGACCGTCAATTCCGCCATGGGTGGCATCCGGCAGGGAAAATTCACCAACAATTCACGCCGTTACGATGTCCGCATCCGCCTGCTTCCGGAAGAAAGGCTGATTCCGGAAGACATCAACAAACTGCAGATCCGCACTTCCTACGGCGAACTCATTCCGTTGACCGATGTGGTGAAACTCGACATGGTCAAAACGGTTCAGAGCATCGCCCGCGTCGACCGCCAGCGCGCCATCACCATCAAAGCCAATCTGACTCCGGGCGTTTCCCAGTCCACCGCCATCGCGGAAGCTGAGCGCATCAGCAAAGAACTTCTGCCCGAAGGCTACACCTTCAATCTGGAGGGAACCTCCCAGACCTTCAAAGAATCCTTTAGAAGTCTGTGGTTTGTTTTCATCATCGGACTCATTGCCGCCTACATGGTCTTGGCTTCCCAGTTCAACAGCTTCATTCACCCCGTGACCGTTTTACTGGCCCTTCCTTTCAGCGTAACCGGGGCTTTCCTGATTCTTCTAATCTTCAATCAGTCCATCAACCTCTTCAGCATGATCGGCCTCATCCTGCTCGCGGGTATCGTTAAGAAAAATTCCATCCTCCTGGTCGAATTTACCAACAAGGTGAGGGAAACGGAAAACGTGGGTGTCCGTTCCGCCCTGGAAAAAGCCTGCCCGATCCGCCTCCGCCCCATTCTTATGACATCCATGGCCACCATCGGTGCTGCCATTCCCACGGCTCTCTCCACCGCTCCGGGCTCGGAAGCCCGCGTCCCGATGGCCCTGGTCATCATCGGTGGTGTGGCCGTTTCGACCTTCTTCACTCTCTTTGTGGTGCCCTGCGCCTACAGCCTCTTCTCACGTTTCGAACGGCACCGGAACACCAAAGAAATCGATGAAGAATTTTCAGGCAAAAATGAAGAACCGGCCTAACCAAAACGTCCCTGTTCTATCGGGGGTTAGATAAGGAAATTTAACGCAAAGACGCAAAAAGGGAGGTCTTTTTACCGGATCATTACCTGGCGCGCTGGAATCCTGGAATCCTGGCGTCTTTGCGTTGAAAATGCTTAATCCTGCTTATCCGGTTTTTTCCCAACTCGTCTCCGAACCGCTGCCACGAGGTGATCCACCTCGTCAAACCCCAGCCTGTAGGCCAGATAAAAGTAAAACACGCAGGCCAGCGGAACCGCCGCTGCAATGTAGACCAACAAAGAACCCAGGCCTGACAAGCGATTCCCGATGCCAAAGTGCAGCGCAGCCATGAATCCTGCGAAGCAGATGGTCAGCAGGATCATCTTGAACAGGAATCCGACAAAATCTGTTCCGGTCGTGATGGAGCCCAACTTCTTGCTCAGGGCAAACGTTAGTTGGAAAATGTTGATCACCGCCACCAATGAAATCGAAAGCGGCAGCGCCACCAGGCCCATTCCGAATCCCCGGATGAAGACAAAGGTGAAAAGCAGGTTCAGGAAAATGGCACGAATGCTGATCATGACCGGCACCTTCGGCATATCGAGAGCGTAGAACGTGGGCGCCAACACTTTGATGCAGGCATAACCCGCCAGACCAAGGGTGAAGGCCTGCAGAAGGCCGGCCGTCGCCACGGTGTCCTCATGCGAGAATCTCCCGTGCTCATAAATCACACCGACCAGCGGCTCTGCCATGAAAAACAAACCCAGCGAAGCGGGAACGGTCATGAACAACGCCAGCTTCAAACCTTCCACCACGCGCAGACGGAAGTGGTGCATGTTTTCCTGCGCAGCTGAGCGTGAGACGGAAGGGAGCACCACCGTTCCAATTGCCACGCCGAAGAGTCCGATGGGAAGCTGCATCAGGCGGAAGGCATTACTGAAATAAGTAACTGCTCCCTCACCCATGTAGGAGGCCCAGGTGGCGTTGACCACGACATTGATCTGCACGGCGGCGACCCCGGCCACCGCAGGCAGGGCCAGTTGATAGACTTTGATCAGATCGGGATGTTTCCAGTCGAAGCGCGGCCGCAGGCGTAGTCCGAACCCGGCCGCCTTGGGCATCTGGATGATGAGTTGCGCGGCTCCTCCCAAAACCGTTCCCCAGGCGAAGCCGTAAATGGCCATGGGACCCAGGTGCGGATCGTAAAGATAACCGAAACCCAGACCAGACAGGATGCTGGTAAAATTAAAAACGGTGGAGGCCGACGCCGGCAGTCCAAAGCTGCCCAGACTGTTCAGCAGCCCCATGTAAACCGCCGCCAAAGAAACAAAGATAATGAAAGGAAACAATATCCGGGTCAGCTCAATTGTCAGTCGCTGCTTATCGGGATCAAAGCCGCGCCCGATGGTATGCACAACAATCCCCTCACTGAACGCAATCCCTAATGCACAAACCAGAACCAATAAAACACTCATGCTGGTCAGCATCCGGTTCGCCAGGAGAAATGCTTCCGCTTTTCCCTCTTTTTCCATTTTTTTGGAAAAAGTCGTGGTGAAGGAAACGGAGAGTGCTCCTTCTGCCAGCAGGTCGCGCAATAGATTGGGAATGCGGAAAGCCGTCCAGAAAGCGTCCAGGATATGGCTGGCGCCGAACACCATGTTAAGCACCGCATCACGCACCAGTCCCAGCACGCGCGATCCCATGATCGCAGCCATTACCCGCGTCGCTGAACCAACTGTACTGCTGGATCCTGCCATTGAGCGAAGTATCAGGAGGCCGGGCCGGGAGTCACTAAAAAACATGTCTTCATGACGCCAGCACGATCAGCCATTGGAGGGCCCGGCTCCACCCGGGCTCCAGGCTGCCCTTCCAAACAGGACGAGACAGAGCTCGTCCCTCAAGAAAATGCTAAAAAACGGGTCTGCCCCTTTTTACTCGCGATGATAAGGCTCCCCGCGTCGTATACTTTGCGCCCGGTAAAGCTGCTCCACCAAAAGGAGCAGGGCCATTTCATGCTGCAAGGTCAAAGTGCTGAGAGAAAACAACCAGTCCGCTTTCTCCTTGAGGATCGAACCATGACCGTTGGCCCCACCAATCAGGAAGGCTACATCTTTCACCGCCCTCAGATCCCATTGTTCAAGCTTCTCCGCCAGCTCCCGGCTGCGGCAGGTCTTCCCGCGCTCATCCAAAATGACCCGGAACATTCCCTCCGAAGCCTGCAGCAGCTTTCTGCCTTCTTCCTCGACGGATGCCTCCGGAAGAACCGTCGTGGTCACCTGTCCGTAATGCTTGAGGCGCCCCAGATATTCCTCAATCCCGGCCTTGGCGAAGGAGAGCTTCGGTTTCCCGATCGTGATGAGATGAAGTTTAGCCATCTGTTGCAGGGTTGCAGGGTTGCAGGGTGTTTCTATAAAACGCTGGGTTAAAAGCCGTTTCACAGAAACAGCCTACAATTGATGATCGGGATGCGGATTGGTGCTTAGGTGCTTTTCGTCTTTAACGCCGGGTCACGGCCCTCATCCAAGTCGATAAAGTCAAACATGGTATGGATATCCGTTCGGTTTTCAAAGCCTCCTTCTTTCAGCCTGCGAAGGAGAGTGGGGGTGACTTCGTCATTCCAGCCACGCTTGCGCATATAATCGTTCCAGATTCCGATTTCCTCGTCCCCGGGTTGACGTCCATTTTGGAATGACCAGGCCAAAACCTCCTCATCGGAGAGACCTTCCTGGACTTTTACCTGCAGAACACTGTATTCGATGTGGAGAAAATGAGCGGCCCGTTCGTCGAACCCTTTACCGAGGTTGGCATGCAGGTCCGGGTGGAGCTTTCCATCGGCCAGGCGGCGGATTTTGTCGAACAAACGTCCGAAATAAACAATGCCACCGACTTTTTCGTGAGGGCTGCGGACACCAGGAGAATTCACTATCATATGGATCCTTTCAACTTCTTAATAAAATCCGCAAAACCAAGGGCCTGATTTTTCAGGCGTTCGACAAGGGCGGTGTCTTTGAGCCTGCCGGTTTCGTCGAGCTGGTTGAAGACGCCTGGGATAAAGACACGCTCGGGGAAGAGGTGGGCGTTGCGGTATCCAAAAATGGCCTGTAGTTGTTCGACGGAACGCAGGGCGCCCCACATACCGGCGGCCAGACCGACGAAGGCGACCGGCTTGCCTTCGAAACTTTCTGGAAACTTTAACATGTCGATGAAGTATTTCAGCACCCCTGGCATGGACCCGTTGTATTCGGGGGTGACGATGACCAGGCCTTCTGCCTGGAGGACGGCATCGGAGAGTGGGATGAATGACGCGGGCTTTTCGGCGTAAGAAGCGGGATCAAAGATTTCCCTGGGTAATTGTGCCAGATCGAGAATACGGGCTTCCACGCCAAGCTCCCGGTATAGAGTGAGGATCTGGTTGGCCACTTTCAGGGTGTTGCTGTCGGGTCGATTGGTGCCTGCGATAATTAGGATCATATAAGATGAAGTTTAATTGTTAGAGACTTTAAAGTGTTTCGAAATCCAATGTTCGGATTTCTGAATTTTATTCAAAGGAGTTCCTTCAGTTCTTTCACGCGTTGACCGAAAAGTTTCAAAGCATCTTCCACCGGTTGTGATGAGGCCATGTCCACACCGGCGAGCTGTAAGGTTTCCAGTGGGAAGCGGGAACCTCCAGACTTAAGGAAACTCAGGTAGCGTTCACGCACAGAATCTCCGCCTTCCAGGACCTGTTGGGAGAGGGAGAGGGCGGCCGAGATGCCGGTGGCATATTTGTAAACATAGAACGCCGAATAAAAGTGCGGAATGCGCAGCCATTCCAGTTCCAGCACTTCGTCAATGACGAGGCCCGGGCCATGGTAAGTCTCCAGCAGTCCCCGGTAGGCGGCCTTCAAACTGTCGAGAGTAAGCGGCTCTCCGGCCTCGTCCATGGCATGGATGATTTTTTCAAACTCGGCAAACATGGTCTGGCGGATGAGCGTGGCGCGGATGTCATCGACCTGGCGGTTGATGATATAGGCGCGGGTTTTGGGGTCGTCGGTTTTTTGAAGGAGATCGTGGGTCAGCAACTCTTCGTTGAAAGTGGAAGCCACTTCCGCCAGGAAAATGGGGTAGTGGTAATCCTGAAAGCGCTGTTCCCGCTGGCTATACCACGTGTGCATGGAGTGTCCTGCCTCATGGGCCAAAGTGTAAACATCGGAGAACACGTCCTCTTTGTAGTTCATCAGGATGTAGGGGGGATTCCCGTAGCTGCTGCTGGAAAAGGCTCCGCTGCGCTTGCCCTTTGTCTCATAGCGGTCCACCCAGCGGCTGCGGAAACCATCGCCGAGTGCTGCGGTGTATTCGTCCCCGAGG
>JBBSCO010000055.1:0-19612 GCA_038250235.1 Methylacidiphilales bacterium
AAGACGCCTAAAGCCAGTTCCTGTTCTTCAGAAGTAACCCATAGCTATTCCTGCCTCTTTGCGGCTTGGCGTCTTTGTCTTCAATTCCTACAATCCGGCTATCAAAGGGACTTACTACTTCGCGTTGTTGATCTTTCTGTTCCTCATTTCAGGAGCTTTGGCCCAGGATTTTGTCTGGGTGGAGGGGGAGGCCGCCACGAAGAGCAATGCGGTTAGCCATATCTGGTATTCGGGGCAGGTGAAAAAGGAAGAGCTGTCCGGTGGTGATTTTGTTTCGCATTGGAGCGAGCAGGCGGCGGGAGAAGCCTCCTATTCCTTTCAAGCCCCTTCAGCGGGCGACTACGATTTCTGGATAAGGACCAACCCGGTGCAGAGCGTCCTTTCCTATTCCTTGAACGGTTCCGCCAAGCAGGCGGTAAACACGGCGGGTGCTCAGAGCGGCGGGGTGAATATTGCTTCCGACAACAAACCCGATCTCCGTTTTGTGGCCTGGATCCGGGTGGGAAAATTTCCGCTACAGCCGGGTAAAAATACCCTGAGCTTCTTTTTCGAGAGCGCCAATCACCATCACGGGATGTTGGACTGTTTTGTTTTTATCAAAGGTAGCTTTACCCCCATGGGCAAGACCAAGCCGGATGAGATTGCGCAAAAGCTGGCAGATGTGGCGAAGGAAAATGTCGGCTGGTCAGTGTGGAATCCGGCGCGGGACGAAAGCAGACCCAGTGAAATGAGCCTTCGTTTTCTAAATGAGAAAATGGCAGGACAGAGTGGCTTCGTCAAAGTGAAGGACGGACGTTTTGTTCTTGGGTCGGGCGAACCCGTTCGTTTTTGGGCGGTCAATGGGCCGCCGGTGGAACTGCGGGGAGACGACCTGAAACGTTGCGCGAGGGAACTTTCCAAACACGGGGTCAATCTTGTCCGGCTGCACGGAACGGTCTTCGATGAAAAGACCGGGCGATTCAATCCGGGCGCCATGACGCGGTTTCAGGAAGTAGTGGAGGTGATGAAGGCCGAAGGCATCTACGTTCATCTCTCCATTTATTTTCCGCTCTGGTTCAAGCCCGAGCCCGGTCTTTCATTTCTGCCGGGCTATGACGGTGAAAAACATCCCTTTGCCTCGCTCTATTTCAACAGGGATTTTCAGAAGGTTTACCAGGATTGGTGGAAACAGATCCTGACCACGAAGGGTTTCAATGGCAAAACGCTCTGCGATGAAACGGCCGTGCTGGGCGTGGAGATGATTAACGAGGATTCGCTGCTGTTCTGGACCTTCAAATACGAGAATGTTCCGGCGGGGCAGATGGCAATTCTGGAAAAACAATTCGGAGATTGGTTGGTCAAAAAATACGGTTCGCTGGAGAAGGCCTTGAGAGCCTGGAACAATCTGACTGTCCCCCAGGACAGGACGGAGGAAGGCCGCATGGGATTCAGGAATTTATGGAATATTTTTAATGACAAAACCTTGAGGGATCAGGACACCGCGCAGTTTCTGACGGAAACCCAGAAAACTTTCTACGATGAGACACAGGCTTTTATCAGGGGTTTGGGATTTAAGGGACTGATCACGGCTTCCAACTGGATAACCGCCAACGATGCTGTTCTTGGTCCTTTGGAAAAGTACAGTTACAGCGGGGGCGACTTCATCGACAGGCATGGCTATTTCGGCGGAGTTTTGCAGGGCCTCAATTCGGCATGGTCCATGCGGGACGGGCATGTTTATTCGAACCGTAGTGCCCTGCGATTTGATCCGGCAGAACCCGGGAAAGCTTCGGTTATCACAAATCCTGTCTTTGACTCCAAGATCAACGGCAAGCCCTCGATGATTTCGGAGACAACCTTTACCAGGCCGAACCGGTATCGCACGGAAGGCCCGCTTTTTTACGCCACCTACGGGGCCTTACAGGGCAGTGATGCCATTGTCCATTTTGCTCTGGATGGAATCGATTGGCAGGTCAAGCCGCGCTTCTTTATGCAGCCCTGGACCCTGACCACGCCCACGATGATGGGCCAGTTCCCGGCTGCCGCCTTGATTTACCGGCAGGGTCTTGTGAAGGAAGGGGATCTTATGGCGGAGGTTCAAATCCCACTGGAGGATGCTTACGCGTTGCAAGGAAATCCTCTCGCTGTTAGTGAAAATCTGGATGAATTGAGAAAAGCTGATCAGCCGCAGGGCGGGTCCGGGCCAATTACGGGGAGTATCGACCCGTTGATTCATTTGGTGGGGAGGACGCGGATCACGATTGCAGAAAAAGTTGGTCAGACCGAATTGAAAAAGTTGGAGGGCCTTGTGGATCGCCAAGCCAGGACTGTGAAGAGTTCGACTGGGGAAGTGTTGTTGGATTACGGGGAAGGGGTTCTGACGGTGGATGGGGAAAAGGCCCAGGTGGTGGTTGGAAATTTTAAAGAAGCGGGGCCGCTCGAATTAAAAACGTTGAAGGTGAATTCGAACATGGATCTTTTGGCCGTGGCCCTGGTGCCGCTGGATGGGAAGCCTTTGCAGTCGTCCGAGAAAATGCTGTTGCAGCTCATGAGCGAAGAAAAAGCGACCGGCTTCGAAACCGAACCGGCAGGGCCTGGTTTGTTCCGGATCAAGAGTATCGGAGTGGATCCGTGGCTTTATCGCGAGATTACGGCCACCATCTCAATCAACCGGCCCGATGCGGCTCGATTGAAAGTGACAGCCCTGGACATGAATGGGGTTGCGGTAGGAGAAGCGGGGACGGGGGCTGACATCAAACTGAAGTTGAACTGTGTTTATTATTTGATACAAAAATAAAAAAACATTTTTAACGCAAAGACGCAAAGGGGCTAAGGCGCAACGTTTTTTACAAAGGGATCATGCAGGCCGTGGAGTTCAAGAAGAAGGACTTGATTGCCGCAAAAATCCATAAATCTTGTGACGACATAGATTCTTAAAAGATAGAGGTGTGTAATTAGAGGGAGCTGGATGTCAAGACGAGTAGAGCAGCTACGAACGGGGTGACCCCGTGAGACCACCATTGTCACATCTCAACATTCAACATTTATAAAGCGGATGAGAGTGTCTAATTTAAAAAAATTGCGTGGCCTTTTGGGACTGATCGGATTCGAACGTTATGCCGGGCTCTATCCCAGAACCTTGAGTCGCGGGATAATTATATAAGGATAGCTAGGCATTGAAACGCTTGGGAACAAGACTTGAGATCATTTGGAGCATGAAAAGAAAATGGGATGTTCCCGCAAAAATGTTGAATGTTGAGACATGTCCCTATATATTCCGCAAATGTGGTAGAAGATGGTTTGGAAATGCAGAAAAGGTGAAAATCTGGCAATCTGAAGAAACCTTTCGGAGCTTAAGCTTTGTTTTTCATTCATGATCCCAGCTTTCTGCTTTCGGTTTTTCGTTCCTGCGGCGGACTTGACCCCGCTCTTCCTATGGCTACCTTGAGAAGCTCACTTACAGAAGACCGATCATGAGCTATATACCAGACATCGCCGCCCGCGCAGCCGGGGTGGATTTCTCCAATGACGAAATCAAGCGTTACAGCCGTCATTTGATCATGCCGGAAGTGACCCTGCAGGGTCAAAAATATCTCAAAGCGGCCCGCGTCCTGTGTGTCGGCACCGGGGGGCTGGGCTCTCCTTTACTGGCTTACATGGCGGCGGCCGGGGTGGGACATATCGGGGTCATGGATTTTGATCGTGTGGATCATTCCAACCTTCAGCGCCAGATCATTCACCGCACCTCCAGCCTTGGAAAAATGAAGACGGAATCGGCGGCCGAGTTCATGAGGGACATCAATCCTTTCATTGAGGTGGCGCGTTATGATTACCCTTTGCTTTCCGATAACGCCCTCGAACTGGTGAAGCAGTATGACATTGTGGTGGACGGCACGGACAACTTTGCCACGCGTTACCTGGTCAACGACGCCTGTGTGCTGGCCGGCAAGCCGAATGTCTATGGCAGTATTTTCCGATTTGATGGTCAGGTGACCGTTTTTTGGGCGGAAAAAGGTCCTTGTTATCGTTGTCTTTATCCTGAACCTCCCGAGCCTGGCATGGTGCCAAGTTGTGCCGAAGGTGGTGTGCTGGGTGTTCTGCCTGGCATTATCGGAACACTGCAGGCGGTGGAAGCCATCAAGATCATCATCGGCAAGGGTGACCTGTTGGTGGGACGTCTCTTATTGTTCGATGCCCTCAAAATGAAGTTTCGTGAAATGAAGATCCGCAAGGATCCGACCTGCCCGATCTGCGGACCCAATGCCACGATCAAGGGCCTGATGGATTACGATCAATTCTGCGGAACGACCCGGGTGGACGCACCTGCGCGCAAAATGCTTTCGCTGCCGGAAATCGCCCCGCTGGATCTCAAAGCCAGGCTGGACAAGAAAGAAGACTTCGTCCTTCTAGATGTTAGAGAAGCGCATGAATATGCAATTTGTTCCATTCCAGGTTCAACCCTGATTCCGGTGGGCGAACTGCCCAAACGGATCCATGAACTGGATTCGGCCAAGGAGATTGTTATTTATTGCAAAGGAGAGATCCGCACAGGTCAGGCCTTCCGTTTGTTGCAACAGGCGGGATTCCGCAAACTCAAAGCGCTGGAGAACGGTATCGAAGGCTGGGCGGAAGAGGTGGATCCGACAATGCCCACCTATTGATCCGAAGAGGGGAGTTTCAACAGGAAGGTCGCAGGAGGCGCAATGTTTTTTAAAAGCTGTTGTTTTCAATTTCCCCTTATTGGTGTTTCTTGGCTGGCTTCCTTTAGCAGCTTTTTTGTTGTCGGGAAAAGCAGCTTGCTTCGACTCGTAAAATCCTGATGATGTTGGGTTTCTTACATGAAACAAAATCGCTGGATCAATGCCATTTGCTGGGGAAATTCCATCGCTCTGTCCTGGATGTGGGGGCTTGGCCTCTTTTTCTCTGTCCAGATGACATTCATGTTCGGACTCAGCGGGCTTCTGGCCTTTGCGATTCCCAATGCGCTTGGTCTGTTTCTTTTCGGTTACCTGACCCAGAAAATTGCCCGTCGCGACAGCGGCCCGGAATCACTACAGCGTTTTTTCAGCAAATGGTCGCGTCCGTTCCGTCTCAGCCTGTATCTCTACCAGATTCTGGCCATCACCCTGACCATTTTTGCCATTGTCCATTATCTGTTTGAGCCTTTGGTGCTGCCGATCCGGGAAAACGGTTTTGTCGCCTACATTCTGTTTATCTGCCTGACCGTGCTGATAGTGCTTTCGGCCGCCTGTCTGTTTGGCGAAGAGTTTAACATCAAGACCCTGAAATATGGGCATCTGGTTCAATTCGGGATTCTAGCGTTGGCTGTCGGAGTCCTTCTCTATGTTATCAAGCCCTTCCATTTCGAGTCAAAGCCCCTGATTGACGTTAAAGTTTTCGGTGATTTCCGTTTCTGGGGCTATTGGGTTCCGGTGCTGGTGGGCTTTTCGGTCGGTCCCTGGCTGGATCTTCAGCAGTGGCAGCGTGCGATCCAGATCCACAAAGAAAATACCACGATCACAGGCAGCTATGTCTTTGGTAGTATACAGTTTTTCCTCATGCTGCTTTTTCACGGCATCCTGGCTCTGTTTGTCCTCGAAAATTATCTCTGGTTCCAGCCGACCAATATCGACGGCCTGGATTATGCGCATCACGTCATTGTGGAATTTCTCAAGCTGCAGGTGGGAGGCACCCCCGAGTGGCTGTCGTTGGCTTACATCGTTTTTATCGGGGTCTGTATTCTCACCACTCTGGACAGCGGCTATGTGTCGCTGAAATGGTTCCTGGGGGAACATGTCAACACCAGCAAGAACATGTTGCTCTCACTGGTGCCCAAAGAACTGATCGCGTCTCCCATTCCCAGCTATATTTTCGCCGGTTTATTTACGGTTATTGCCTGCGTCCTGCGTTTGGAACTGGAGTATTTCATGGTATTCTATGCTTCTTTCTTTGTCGGTTATGAGGTGTTGGGTATTGCCCGCTGCTTTGTTCCGAATTCGCAAAATCCTCTTCCGCAGATCCGCATGTTTGCCATGGGCAGCCTGGCGGTGGTTATTTTCGCCTATGGCTATTTCCTGGCCCAGCCGGCCCTGATGATCTTTTCCTCGGTCCTGCCACCGCTCTACGTGCTCTGGTTGGTTTTTAATACCGACCTGCTCCGTGTGGTTACGGAAAAAGCCGAGGAAGTCATGGATGCTGCAGCGGAAATCCCCGGCTTGCGGGCCATTGCCAGGTCGGAACTCCTGCACATCGGAGGCAAGTCCACCGAAGTGACATTGGGCAGCCACTTCGAAGGCAAATGGTTTGTCCATAGTTTCATGACCAGTTATTCCGACACGAACTCGGTCGGCAATGTTTACTTCGCCATGTATGCCATGTTTGTCGGCAAGGCCCGGGAAATGTTCTTTAACGTAGCCATGCCGGGCTTTGACCTGAAGACGACAGACTTCTTCATTTTGACGCGTTCCTTCGAACATAAATTCATGCGGGAATCGCGCGAGTTCGAGCGTCTCACCGTGAAAATTCGTGTGGCGGAATACAACCGTAAGTTTGTCACGATGGAGCATCAGGTTTTGGATTCTGCCGGTCAGATGCTGGGCAAAGGCAAGCAGAACCTGTTTTTTGTAGCCTCTAAAGATTACCGCCCAATCGATATTCCCCAGCAGATGCTGACGGCGTTCATGCCGTATTTGTAGTCGTTCCCTTTACCTAACGATGCTCAGAGAGCGCCGCTGCAGCCAGTTCCAAGAAAGTTAGCCCCGCTTGGTGGGGCTCCTGGAAAGGGGCGGGGTCGTGCAGATCCTGGCTGGGTTGATCGCTGACCTTTTAGTGAAGCCATTTGAGGGCGAGGAATCCAGCCAAGCCAAGCAGAAACATCGTGATGGCGGCCACTTCCAGGTATTTTTCCAGGTGGGGTTTGATGGCCGGGCCAAAAAGCCGGATCGTGCCCGCCACCATGAAAAAGCGGGCGCTGCGTCCGATAATGGAGGCGGAGATGAGCGTGGTCAAACCCACTTTAAAGACGCCGGAAGCTATGGTGAAAACCTTGTAGGGGATGGGGGTGAAGGCGGCAGTGAGAATCGCGAGGAAGGCGTTTTCGTTGTATTTCTCCTGGACCATGGCGAAAAGTTCCGGTGTGAAGCCGGGCACCATCTTGAAGAAAAACGTCTCCGTTGCCTGCCAAAAGGTCATGCCGATCCACCAGCCGAAAACGCCCCCGGCCACGGAAGCAATGCTGCACCAGAGGGCATACTTCCACCAGTCCTTTGGTTTGCCAAAGCAAAGGGCCATCAAAAGGGGGTCGGGAGGGATGGGGAAAAAGGAGGATTCGATGAAAGAAAGGCCTACCATAGCACGTTTACCGCCCGGGCGATCAGCCCAGGACAAGGTCCAATCATAGAGGCGGCGAATACTATTGGGTCGTGGAGGCTTTTCGCTTTCTACTTTTTGATCCATTTCCGATTGAGCACGAGTTTTATTGGGTTGGCAACCACGGAGCGTGATTGATCCGGATCTGGAGCTGGTGAGGCGATAAGAAGAGAGGAACGGGCTTCATAATTAAGTAGGCTTAACAAAAAAGTATACGGCAAGGAACAAGCTCTTAACCATGGCAGTTTCTGCTTCATCCGTTTGTGACCTTTTTGACGTCAAAATGGCATGGTTCTGGCTGAACGTAGTGCCATGTTTCCTGAACGTGGCCCAAGCTTTTTCGGCATTCTTGGGGCCTTACTCTTTGTCCTTGGAGCACCTCTCCCGCTACAGGCCCAGACAGCCAAAGAATTTCTCGATAATGGTTTTTTTGCTTTCAGCAGCCAGGATTATGTCAAAGCGGAGGCCCAGCTTTCGCGTTTCGTGCAGGACTACGGAAAATCGCCGGAGGCTGCCGAGTGGATGGAACAGGCGATGCGTCTGTTGGCGGTGGCCCGTTTAAAGCAGGACAAGTTTGGCCCTGCGCTGGAAACCATGGAACGTTATCTGAAGGAGTATCCCCAGGGCAGCAAGGCAGAGGATTTTTCGTTCTGGATGGGGGTGTCCCAGTTGAGAAGTGATGACCCTGCCAAGGCGGATGCCTCATTTGCCAACTTTATCCAAAAGTATCCACAATCCCCCCGTCTGAAGGACGCGCAGTTCAGCCGGGGCCTTTGTCTACTCCAGCAGGACAAATTCAAGGAAGTCGCCGAATACTATCCTCCCCTGTATGCGCAACTGAAACCGGAGCAGGCCTATCAGGCGCGGGTGATGAGCCTGTATGCCCTGATTGAGACGGCCAAACTGGACGAGGCTTTTCTTGCCTTGGGCGAAATTGATCCGCAATCGGAAGCGGCGGGGAAGATTGCGGCATACCACCTCCTGGCCTTGGATCTGGGTAACAAGCTGCTAGAAAAAGAAGACTACCGCAAATCCCTTGGAGTGTTGCAGCGGGTCTGGTCCAAGACAAGAATCCTGACCCGGCAAAAGGCACGCCTGGAAAAAATGAAGGCGGACATTGCCAGGTTGGGTTCGGCCCGCTCACCCGACGAGTCCTATGAACTGGTTGTCCTGAAGGATATGGCCGCCCAAGTGGAGAAAGAGGTCGCCCAGTTGGAGAAAATAGGTGATTACGACACGGCATTGCAGTTCCGGATCGGGCAATGTTTTTTTCAGCTGGAGCGCCCCCGCGAGGCCTATTTGAGCATGAAGGAAATGCTGGGCAGACTTCCGGACACAGAACTGCTGGCCTCTGCGAATTACACCATGCTGATCTGCCTGACCCGGATGGAGCGTTGGAACGAGGCTATTGCGGCAGCGACGGATTTCGAGAAGAGGTTTGCCAAGGCCAAGGAGTTGCCGAACGTTCTTTACCTGAAAGCGGAAGCCTATCAACGGCTTTATGACTACGCGAATGCCCACGTGGCATTCATGGAAGTTGCGAAACGTTTTCCTGATCACAGCCAGAGCGCGCGCTGCCGTTTTCTGGCAGGGTATGCACTGCTGATGCAGGACAAGAACAAGGAAGCATGGCAACACTTTGAAGACCTGCTGAAAAATCATCAGAAGAGCCCTTTTGTGGAACAGAGCCTCTACTGGCAAAGCATGGCCCTGCACTTCAACAAGGAGTATCCACAAAGCAGGGAGGCCTTTGCGGCGTATCTGAAAGCCTACCCCAAAGGAACGCATGCGGCCGATGCGACATACAGGAGGGCGCAGGCACTCTTCAACCAGAAGCTTTTTACGGAAGCCTATAAGGAGCTGGAAGACTTCCTTAAAAAAAATCCGGGAAGTGCGCCGGAGGACGAGGCCTTGAATTTGTTGGGCGATGCCTACCTGGCCCTGGGCGAAGTGGATCGAGGGCTGGCCTCCTACCGGAAAGTTTCAAAGAGAGATGGAAAACTGTACGATTACGGGGTCTTCCGCTCGGGATTGGCTTACAAGGCGTTGGAGCAATATGACGTGATGGCCAAACATTTTGAAACTTTCCTCCAGGAGCGCAAGGAAAGCACCCGTGTGAGCGAGGCCCTGGCACAATTGGCCTGGGTGGAGAGACGCCGGGAAAAACCGGAAAAGGCCCGTGACATTTATTGGGATGCGATCCGGCGTTATGGCAATGATCCGGAGGCCTTTGCGGTTGAGGATATGATGCGGACACTTTCAAAAATGTACCGGACTCCCGAAGAAAAAGCGGATCTCATGAACAAATGGTCTGAACTGGGGGAACAAGCAAGGTCCGGACAGAAGAAAACCCAGCATGCCAGAACACTCTGGATCCGGGCGGCACTGGCCGAAAAAAACGAACCGGAAAAAGCAGCGGCATGGCGGCTGGAAATGGCCGGGGCGGCACCGGCGCGGGAATTGAGTCCACAGATGCTGGGGGATGCGGCGGATCAATTGAGATTGGATCAGCGTGCCGCAGAGGCGCAGGAATTGTATCAGACCATTCTCAGTTGGTATCCACGTTCGCTGATGAAAGATCGTGCCTACGCCGGACTGGGTTTGTTGGCGATGCAGCAGGGGAATGAAGTCAGGGCATTGGAGTATTTTTCCAAATTTGAAAAAGAAAGCGTCCAATCACCCCTTCTCGCCGATGTGCTCAAGGCCCGGGCGGGCTTGTATCTTCAGCGCGGACGCGAGGACGAGGCGGTGAAAGAGTTGGAGCGAATTCTGGAGGTCAAATCCGCCAAGGGAAGGCCCTGGGTGGAGGCGCTTTATCAGATTGGGGAAATCCGTTTGAAGCAGAATGATCCCAAGAAGGCCATTCCGTATTTTCAGCGTATCTACGTGATGTATGCGCGATGGTCGGACATGGTGGCCAAGGCCTATTGGCAGAGTGGACAGGCCTTTGAACAATTGAATATGCAGACCGAGGCCATGAATACCTATCGTGAGTTTGTTGGTCAGCAGCACCTTGAAAATACCCCCGAGTATCAGAAAGCGCAGCAACGTTTGAAACGCGGGGAGGGGGCATGAAGACTTTATTTATTTCAGGGATGGGATTGTTGCTATTGGGGACATTGGCAGGCGCTGTGGCAGCGGATATGCTGGTGTTGAAAGACGGGCAGAAAGTTTCGGGCACCATCCTGAAAACCGACGGTAAGACAGTGACGATGCAGCTTGTGGTCGGCGCAGGACAGGCGGAAATTCCCTATCCGCTGAGCAATATTGCAACACTGCGTTTTGTAAACAGTGCGGAGGTGGAAGCCCTGCTCAATACCGGGGATACGGAGAAGCTGCCCGAATTGCAGCAGCTTTGGGAAAAACGTCTGCCTTATCTGAAACTTCCGGACAGCGACAGCGGGGATATCGGGTTAAGATTCATTCGATTGTTGTTATCCAAACAGACCAAAAAAGCGGCTGGTGAAGCGCTGGTCATCGCCAAGGTGGTGGAGGAAGGCGATTGGTCGGAGGCAAGACGGGGTGAAGCCACACGTCTCCGGCTCTCGGCTCTGGCGGCCACGGGCAAGGTGGAGGAGGCCATGGCGGAAGCGGAAAAAATCCAGAACATTAGTGGAATGGATGAGACGGCGCTGGCCTCAGCCCGTGTGCAGGCAAGGCTGGTGCAGGCGGATCTGGCTTTGCGGAAGCTGGTAGCGTTGGAAAAAGACTGGCCCAAATGGGAACAGATGCCGGACAAAAGCAGGGAGCGGAGGCTCTTGCTGAACACCTCTCTGGACGGCTTTGTTTTCCCTGCGGTTTTTCATCCGGAATTACGGCGTTTCAGTGCGGAAGGGCTCTGGAAGGCCTCGGAGCTGTATGTGCAGCTGGGACTGCCCGGGGATGCCCTGCTGCTGGCGGATGAGATCATCACCTGGTTTCCCGAACCTGAATTCAAGGGCAGGGCGCTGGAATTGAAAAAGAAACTTGAAAAAGAAACGAAAAGCTTGAACGAAAAAGAAAAGGAAACGAAATCATGAAAAGAAAAGCACTTAAAATGGCAGGGATTCTCTGCTTGACCTGGTTGGCAGGCCTCACGCCGGTTCCAGCCCAGAGCCCTGCGCCCACCACACAGGAAACGGTCAACGAAAAGGTGGCCGCGCAACAAAAAGACAAATCACTGTTGGATGTCTACGGCGATGGAGGAATGTGGATGCACCCCATTCTGCTGACCTCCTTTGTGGCAGTGGCCGTGGGCGTGTTTTGTCTCGTTATGCTGCGAAAATCGCGGATGATGCCCCCCGGACTTCTCTCTGATTTAAGGCAACTCATGGTGGGGCGCGAGGTTTCGCAGGCCTATCAGTTGTGCCAAAGCCAAAACAACCCGCTGGCGTCCGTGATGGAAGCGGCGCTGGCCAAGGCGAATTTTCAACTGCCCATGTACAACAAATCCTCCATGGAAGCGGCGGCGGCGGAGGCTTTATATGCTGAAGAAACGAAACTGGGGATCTGGGTCAATTATCTGAACGTGTGTGCGCAGATTGCTCCGATGCTGGGCTTGTTTGGAACCGTGGTTGGAATGATCGAGGCCTTCAACCAGCTTGCTGCGGGCAAGGCTGAACCCTCGGATTTGGCCGGCGGGATCGGGGTGGCCATGATCACCACGGCGGGAGGCTTGATGGTGGCGATTCCTGCCATGGCGGCCTACTTTTTCTTCAAGGGACAGCTCACCACCATCATGACCGACATGCAGAAATCCGCTTCACGCATGCTCGACCTCTTTACCGGTGAGATCAACCACGATGGAAGCCGTCCACCGACGGGTTATACAGGGCAGATTTCGGGTGGGGTGGTGGACGAGGCCAGATTGCGTGCCGGTCTGTAAACTCAGTGTAGGAAAAAAACGACATGATATTACGCCGCCGTCCCGCCGAGGATGCCAAGATCCAGATGACGCCCATGATTGACATGACGTTTCTGCTTCTCGTGTTCTTTATGGTGACGAGCAAGATCACCAAGGAGCAGAAGAAGCTGGAAATCAAACTGCCGACGGCCAAGACGGCGAAGCAGCCGGACGACCTGAGCGGAAGGGAAATCATCAATATAGATGCGAAGGGACAATACTTCACCGGAGACAACCAGGTGGACCTGCCCCAACTTAAACGCTACCTGAAACAGCGCCTGATTGATTATCCTCCTCTCAAGATCTCCGTGCGTGCGGATGCAAAAACTCCGGCCAAACAGATCAAGGAAGTAATGAAAGCGGCGGCGGAAGCGGGTGCGATCGAAGTAGTCTTTTCTGCCTATACAAAATGAAAATGGAGCTATTAACGCAACGGCGCAAAGTATGGAAGGCGCAAGAAAATGGTGAAAACAAGGGGTTAGGAAATTCTTTAAGTTTGAGTCCTGCGATCTTAAAAACCCGCGTCTTGAACCCGTTGCGTCTTGCCCCCAATACCAATGGACCAGGTGTATCGGCGTGTCATAGCTTCTAACTCGTTGCGATAAAATTTTATGATCATTCGTAGACGGGAACCAGAAACAGCGGAAATCTCCATGAGCCCCATGATTGACATGGTGTTCCTGTTGCTGGTCTTTTTCCTTGTCAGCTCCAAACCGATCAAGCCGGAGGCGGATGTAGGCCTTAGCCTGCCGGGAACAGTGGCCCAGGAAGAGGTGTTGGAGCTGCCGGATGAGCAACGTATCCTGATCCGGGCGGACGGACAGGTGATCTTGAATGAAATGCTGATGGATGCGCCGCTGAGCAAAGAGCTTCCCCAGTTACTGGCGACGTTGAAGCGTTTCAAGGAAGCTGTGGAGGCGAACCAGGCCGAAGCGATGATCACACTGGATGCGGAAGATGAGGTTCCCCACCAGCGCATTGTCGATGTGATGCATACCTGTGCGCTGGCCGGGATCAAGGGGATTACCTTTGCGACGGAAGATGAGGGAGAGGAGTTATGAGCAAATCAAACGCTGTTCTCCCTGAGCCGCCTCATAAGAAAAAGAAAAACCATTCGGTTCTTGTTTCCGTGTTATTGATCAGTATCGGATTGCATGTGGTGGCCGGTATCGTGGCCGGGGTTTATATCGTGGCCAAATGGCTGACGCCACCGGAGGCGACCTTTGTGGCCAAGAAGATGGTGGCGATCCCGCCCCAGATTATTGATCCGAAAATGGCTTCGGCGGAGTTGGAAGCTGCGGCACCGAAGCCGGCTTTGGATGAGAAGATTGCCAGTCTGCGTGAAACGGATTTTGCCCTGCCGGATATTCCCCAGATGCCGGTGGATCAGGTGATGGATTTTGACCCGTCTGCGGTCATTTCCGATTCGGCTGTGGGTCTGGGAACGGGTCAGGGAGGTGGCGGGGGCGGAGGCTCCGGAGGCGGGGGTGAAGGAACAGGCCTGAATTTTTTCGGGATCCAGACCCAGGCCAAGAGTGTCGTAATCGTGTTTGATGTTTCCTTGAGTGTGCTGAACAAAGCCCAGAAATCCGGAATTCCGATCACGAAGATCCAGGAGGAAACGATGAAGATGATTGATGGTTTGTCCATCAACACCAAATTCAATCTGGTGCAGTTCAGCCGTTTTTATCAGCCATTGGCGGTGGAGATGCAATCGCCGAACGAAGCCAGCAAGAAGGCGGCCAAGAACTGGCTGGAGAAGGAATTCAGGACTGATGGCACCTTGCCGCGCTCCGTGCGCGGAATCAAAGCTCCGCAGGCCGGGGAGGACAACGGGATCTGTTTTGTGTTGGACGGCGTGTTGGCCATGCAGCCGGATGTAATCTTTTTGATTTCCGATGCCAGTTTCCAATCGGAGTTGAATCCCAGCCAGGTTCCATGGAAGGATGTTGAGGCCGTGGTCAAAAAACATGAAAAGGCCGGGGTTGCGACCAAAATCAATTTCATCGGTTTTGAGATGAAGCCGGAAGACAAGAAAGAGATGAGAAGTCTGGCGCGTGGAACGGACGGGACGCTGAAGGAGATAGGGAAAGATTGAGGGTAAAAAGCTGACACTTGAAAAATTGAAATTCTGAAACAGAGCGGACAAATATTTTTGTTGTATTTAACTTTTAGTGGGTGCCTGGCGTCTTAACTTTAGTAACCATGATCATTCGAATTGTTTCCCTTTTTGTTCTGGGGGCACTACAGTCACAGGCTAGTGCATACGACCCTTTGACCCTTGCCCCAAGTCAAAAAATCAGCACGCAGGACGTCACTGTATACGACAAAACCCGGAACCGGGACATTCCCCTGCGGATTTATCTGCCAGTCAACTCAAAGCCCGCACCGGTGGTTCTTTTCAGTCATGGTCTGGGAGGTTCGCGGGAAAACAATGCCTATTTGGGACAGCATTGGTCGGGCCGGGGGTATGTGGCTGTCTTTCTTCAACATGTCGGAAGTGATGAATCGGTATGGAAAGAAAGGGGACGGCTACAGGGCATGAAGGATTTAAAAGCTGCGGCCAATACCCAGAACTACCTCTTACGCACGGAGGATGTCCCTGCAGTGCTCAATCAACTCGAACTTTGGAACAAAACGGAAGATCACTTCCTGGCTGGACGATTGAATTTGTCGCAGGTTGGGATGTCAGGACATTCCTTCGGAGCGGTTACCACCCAGGCAGTCAGCGGACAAAAGGGGCTCAAAGATTTTACCGATCCACGGATCAAAGCCGCCATTGCTTTCAGCCCGAACGTTCCGGCCGCAGGCGATCCGAAACGGGCTTTCGGCTCGGTTTCCATTCCCTGGCTACTTATGACAGGCACGGAGGATTCTTCGACCCTTGGAAATGCCACACCCAAATCAAGACAGGAGGTGTATCCTGCCTTGCCGCCCGGAAACAAATATGAACTCGTTTTGTTCGGGGCCGAACACTCCGCTTTCGGGGATCGCGCCTTGCCGGGAGAGAAGGGGGGACGGAATCCCAATCATCATCGCATCATCCTAGCCTTGAGCACGGCGTTCTGGGATGCCTATCTGCGTGGGGATAAGGAAGCCAAAGCCTGGCTGGACGGACCTGGATCCGCCTCGATTCTGGAGGCGCAGGATCGCTGGCAACGAAAGTAGATGCCCCAGCCACCATTCTATAGAGAATACGACTCCTCCGAAAATTGAGCTAAGACCCTGCTGGAGAGAGTGGCCGGGCGTCCTTCCCAGATAATGAGTCCCTCCTTGTTTACCAAAAGGGTTCTCCAGATTCGACCTTCGAGGGCGTAGGGTCGCGGAAGGGTGAGAAATACAGGAATGCTTGCTTGATCTTCTCGCAAAAATCAGGACTATTACAACGATGCCTACATCCGGTTCTGGTGCTCCTTTGAAGATCACCAAGGAACTTCTTCTCGAGATTGGCGGTTGGCGCGCGATGAAGGAGGGCTTGGCGCTCTGGGAAAGCGGGAAGGTTCAGCAGGTGGCTTACGAGCCGCCGCTGCTGCATGGCATCGTCCAGACCGGAACCACCACCGTGAACGCCCGTCTTAATGTGGGCTACCGTCTTTCCGACGTGGAAAACCTCTGCTCCTGCCGTCAGGCCCGCGAGTATGGGACCGTCTGCGCCCATGTCATCGCCCTTGGTCTGGAACATATGAATGCCCAGGGAACGGTCAAAGGCAACGGACTGATGACTCCCATCCCCCAGAACGGCAACGGCCATCATGCCATGCCTGTGGCCCAGGTTTCCGGCCTGAGGAGGATACGATACCTTTCTCTGTCCGATGCGGCCGATACGGCCCAGCTTTTGCAACTGCACATTCTCCTGCCCGTCAAGTTGAAGGAGGCCTGGAACAGCGGTGAAATGCGGATCATCTGCGAAGGCTCGGTTAATGGGGGGCACTCCACTCCGTTGGAAAATTACATTGGGGAAGAAAAAGGAACTTATGCAGTCTCCGATCTTGACTCGCAGATTCTGGATGTCATCCGCCGTCTGAACAACAACGGAACTCCGGGGATGTGGTCTCTGGGCGCCAAGCAGTTCGGTGATTTTTTTGCCAGCCTGGTCGGGCACCCCAAAGTTTCGCTCGGGAAAAACATTCCTCTTCAGGTGCTTCGTGCCGTGCAGCGGAGCAGGCTGCATATGAGTCTGAAGGAGGACGGACAACTTCTGCTGCACATTGAAGACCTGGTTGGAGCCTCGGACAACATTTTACAGTCAACTTCCGGCCAGTGGAATCTGCATGAAGGAAAGCTGGAATGGCTGAACGGGCTTCCGGCCAGTTATCTGGCCCTGCGACAAAAAGACCTGATCGTTCCCCGGGAACACCTCGCCCATTTTTTTCAGTATGAAATTTCTTACCTGGAAAGGCAGGTGGATCTGGAACTCGGGGCCGGATGCGGGGAGCTTCAGTTTGCCAAACAAAAGCCGGAGGTTCACATCACGCTGGACGGCATGCTTTCCGGACTGAGCTGCAAAGTGGAGGCTGTTTACGGGGATCGCCGTTATCTGGTGCAGGGCTCAGTTCCCCTGGTTTCGAATGACCGCGAAAGCTGGCAACCGGATGAGAAAAACCCCAAGCGCTATTTTATCCGGGATCAGGGAAGTGAGCAGAAAATACGCACGGAAATCCTGGCATCCGGTTTTGTTCCCGGACAACGGCAGAAGGAACTTTACACCCTTTCCAACGAATCCCGTGTCGGCTTCTTTCTCGCCAATGTTTTGCCCAAATGGTCCAAGCGCTGGAAGATTGATTTTACGGGCCGGTTGGAGGATCTTCTCGGCAAATGTGACCGCATTGAACCGGAAGTAACGGTGCAAAGTTCCGGAGAGGACTGGCTGTCGATGGATATCCGGTTCAAGGAAAGCTCCGGCAAGGTGGCCCTGAGCAATGCCGAAGTACAGAAACTTCTTCAGACTGGTGTCAGTCACCAACGCATGTCCTCGGGTCGTATTGCCCTGTTGCCGACGCACGCGGTCAATGAATTCCAGGAAGTCATCCGCGATTGCCAGGTGGATCAGGAGGATGGGGTCATCCGCGTTGACCGGCGGTATGCCTCCTACATCGGATCGGCCCTGAACAGCAATGGCTGGTCTCTTACTTCCAAATCGACCTGGATTCCGCCGGAAAACCTGACCGAATGGGAACAGGTTGAGCTTCAGGCAGAACTCCGGGACATGTTGCGCCCCTACCAGAAGAGTGGTGTTAATTGGCTGAACCACCTGGCCCGTAATTCCATGTGTGGTATTCTGGCCGACGAAATGGGGCTGGGGAAAACGTTGCAGACCCTGGCCTATCTGCAATACCGCCGCCTGAATAATCCGGCCCGGGGACCCCTGTTGATTGTTTGTCCGACCAGCCTGGTCTTGAACTGGGAGGATGAGGCGAAGAAGTTCACGCCGAACCTGCGTTGCCTGATTCTC
Source organism: Methylacidiphilales bacterium (assembly GCA_038250235.1). Classification (GTDB taxonomy): domain Bacteria; phylum Verrucomicrobiota; class Verrucomicrobiia; order Methylacidiphilales; family JAAUTS01; genus JAAUTS01. Next base: position 17,682 of record JBBSCO010000055.1, read on the forward strand.
CACGGTGCCAAGAGACAGTCACATTTTGCCGAAATCAAGGATGCCGACCTGGTGGTTACTTCGTATGCCCTGTTGCGGCGTGACATTGAAATCTACAAGAGTATCGATTTCGATGTGGCGGTTTTGGACGAAGCCCAGCAGATCAAAAACAAATCCAGCCAGAACGCAGCCTGCGCCAAGATGTTGAGGGCGGATTACCGCATCGTATTGACTGGAACACCGATTGAGAACTCGCTGCTGGATCTCTGGTCGATCTACGATTTCCTGATGCCGACCTACCTGGGCACGGCGGCTGATTTCAAGCGCCGCTACGAGCTTCCCATTTCCAAGCAGAATGACGAAGCGGCCCAGAAACGGCTCAAGCAGCGCGTTAGACCTTTCATCCTGCGCCGCACCAAGAGCGAAGTGGCCAAGGAACTGCCGGCCAAGTTGGAACAGGTGGCTTTCTGCGAATTGACCGAAGAGCAGAAGACCATGTATCAGAAGATCCTCGAGCAGGGTCGCCGTAATGTCTTCGAAAACGCCTCCGCCAAGGGTCAGGATAAGGACAAGAGCCGCCTGGCTGTTTTGACGGCGCTGATGCGTCTGCGTCAGGTCTGCTGTCACCTGAACCTTCTGCCCACCGACCAGCCGGTGGAGTGGAAAGAACCTTCCGCCAAGATGGATTACTTCCTGCAACTGGTGGAACAGGCCATCGATGGTGGGCACCGCATTCTGGTCTTCAGCCAGTTTGTTTCCATGTTGAAACTGGTCGAGGCCGAGCTGAAAAAGAAATCACTGACCTATTGCTACCTGGATGGCAGCACGGTGGATCGCAAAGGCGTGATCAAACGATTCCAAGGCGATGCGGGCATTCCTCTTTTCCTCATCAGTCTGAAGGCCGGTGGAACGGGCATCAATCTGACCGGGGCCGACATGGTCATCCACTTTGACCCCTGGTGGAATCCGGCGGTGGAAGACCAGGCCACAGCCCGTGCTCATCGTATCGGTCAGACCCGCATGGTGAACTCATATAAGTTGATTGCGCGTGGCACGGTTGAGGAAAAGATTGTCAATTTGCAGAAGAAGAAAATCGACCTTGTTGCTAATACCTTGGTTAGTGAAGAAGCCTTCATTCAGAACCTGAGCTGGGAAGAGTTGCAGAGCCTTTTGGAATGAAGATTGCTTTGATAGTGCGGCAGGCTCTCCGTGGCTTGATCATCTTGCCCAAGGGTTAAACGATTTGGGCAAGATGCCCAAGCTACATCCTGCTCCAAGCAGGAATCAGCACGGTGCTTTCGGGCCAAAGCACGAACAAGGCGCTATCCGAGGTGGCCGGTTTGCCGTCTTTTCTCCTGGCCACTTCTGCCAGCCAGGCATCGGTCATCTGATAATGGCCTGTCAGGCGGGCGGGGTTGATTTGCGTGTAGGAAAAGTTTTCCGGCGGATAAGATTGCCAACGGCTCTGCCAAGGTAGGTTTTCGTGGCTACGGCCTGAGAACCGGCCATGGCGTAAAGATCCTCATCCACATCGATAGTATGGTGCAACGCTGCGGGCAGGAATTTGATGTGTTCCGGACGTGCTTTACTTCCCCTGTGTCACCCCCCATGAGATCCGCCCAACCATGACGGGCGCTCCTTCAAAAAATACCATGTAGGAGCGAATTCGTGTCGCGAAAGCCTCAGCTTTTCGCCCAGTTTATTTGATCTGAATTAGCTATAAAGATATGTTAAATAGATCAACTGAAAAGGCAAAAAAACGCTAAAAAATGCGGGGCGAGAAGTTCAAAAAATCACTGGATATCAAAGTAACTTTTCAATGGGCGTGTTCAGGGCCATTCTTCTTTCATCGCTTCTTAAGAATCCTCTCTTTATTTCGCACATTTTAGCGTGCTTCGCGGGGAAAAAAACTTAAGTGGTTCCTGCTTGAGTAAAAACAGAGCTAAAATAAG